>NZ_JAPUVI010000022.1 GCF_029255285.1 Accumulibacter sp. | reverse complement strand
AGTAGCTGAGTCTCATAGTTTACTCTCCTGTGAGAAGTGGTCGCAGAGTGATGTATGTTTCCGCGAAGGATATGAATCCGCAATCGTGTGGGGTAGGGGCCTCAGAATCGGGCGCCCAACGTGAAGGTGAGGGGCGCCGGCCGGCATGCCGGCTGGCGTCCCAGCGGCGAAGCCGCGCCTCGACCGACTTGTTAGAACGCTTAACGTGCGATGACATAGGTCGCCAGATATGCAACTGCAGCGACAAAGCAGCAGACCTTGGCGCGAGCAGTATTCACCCATTTCTTGATGCGTACAACATACCACGCCCAAAGCAGAGCGAACACTGAGAAAAGGATGGCCCCCGCCAAGAAAGCGTGGAGAGAAGTTGAACTGAAGATGCCCCAGATTGAACCAACGATCACCGACGCCAGGGCAGAAACCAAGATGGACGTTTCGTTAACGGGACCGCCAGATCGTGTGGAAGGCGCATTGGTGGCTGTGGACTCCCAGATAGCGCCTGGAAAGAAGCCAGCCAGTGCAATGGCGATGCCCTGTAGCCCAGTGAGCCAGGGAAGCATCTGCACCAGTGCGATTGCGAGCGCAGACGAAGCAATGAGGGATACCGTGACACGCCAGTGAAGCAGAAGCACAAATACTTGGGCGAGGCCATCAGCGTCCATACGGCGAGCGTTCTAACGTTTAGCTTGAGGGGCCGCCCGGCGGCGAAGCCGACGGGGAACCGAGAAGCGCAGCTTCTCGGCGGTCCCCTCGAAGCGGTTGTTAGGTTCAGTCACCGCCCACATCACGTAGCTTAAGCAAGTAGTACATGCCTGATCGGCTGGCGTGCTTCTCTGCCTCTTCTGACTGCATATCGACCAAAATAGCACCGAGCGCGGCTAGAACCTTTGCGATTGCAATATTCGTTGGCAAGGTTGCGAAAGACGTGGCGAGTTCGGGAACCTGTTTGGCGACGTCAAATGCGCGGTTGTACCAACGCTTGCTCGGTGCCTCTATAGCGGCCTTAAGTTCAATGAGAGATGGTTGTACCTCTGTCTCAACTAGGAAACGCGCGGCACTAAGAATTTCGTCGTTCGTGGAGGTGTTGGAAATCGCCTTGTTAAGTTCTCCCGCCAACCTGAGCAAGCTCAGTCGGAACGGGCGAAGGTACTTTGATAGATCGTCCCGCATTTCCAAGATTTCTTGGGGCCGGAGCACGCGGATCTTCGGCAGCACAAGGTTTGCACATTCCAAAGCAAGGATTGTGGTGAGAAGTTTTACATTGTCTTTCGCGGCGGTGCCGCCAAGAGCTGGAACCGGCAAACCAGGGTTGTCATTGACTAGCGGGATTCCATTTGCAGAGGCGTAGACGATGGCATTCGCGGGATAGTGAAGGCTGCCCGGATAGTCGATGTATTGTTCCCCGCCCGGAAGTCCTTTGTTATGGCCCGTTTCGTATATCGGATGGAAGTTTGGTTGAGGCGGGCCAAAGATTTGTTCATCTAAGGCTTTGACAAGCTCGTCTGCCCCCTTGCCAACGTTACCAAAAACCTGTCCATCTTGCCCCGAAAAGTAACAGAATTCCTTAAGTTCCCTCGCGAGCGGCAAGAACCGCAGCGCGCCCACCAGCACCGCCGTGTTGTAGTCTCGTATACCAAGACCAGCAATTCGCTCGGCCTCCTTCTTTACCTCTGCAATGTCATAGCCTTCAGTTGGCAAATAGACGTTTGGGAAGTGAATCTTGTCAAACACGAGCCCCATCAGGGTAAGGGCCGCCGGTCCGGATGGGATCGGGCCGGAGTAGTACACGACTTCAAGTGATGGTGTCTCGAGAGGCACGAATGAACCTAACGTAGAGCTGACCGGCGCTGCGCGGCTTTATCGCGCAGCGTCCAGCGACCGAAGGGAGCGAGGTCGAGCGCCGGGTTAGGGCTTGATGTATAAGACATAGAACGGAAACCCCGACGCCACACACACAGAAAAAGTTGCCAGCCATGAAGAGCCAAAGGTTGGGAGGCTATTACGGACGAAAACCAGAAACCCAAGAAACGGGGAAATCAAGTAGAGCCAACTTGGCGAAGCGAAAGCACGAACCTCAGCCACATCGGGTACCGCAAAACGAAGCACTACTACTGACCAACATGCTGGAATGCTCAATAACAAAGCGGTGCCCTGTGGGGTATCAAGCCAGTGCCCGAATCGAAACCAAGTTTGGAAGCGCTCAAGCGACATTTGCACTAGCCCTAACGTGAAGTAGACACCAAAAGTGGTGTATAAAAAAACAGCACAAGGTGTATACTACGTCTCATTTTCTGTAGCCTCTTGATTTCTCGAAAGGTGCTAACGACGAACGCGCCTGACGAGACGCAAAATACACCTTCGCCAGCCAAGCTGCCCGACCAGCTTCGCCGCCGCATACGGCGGAAGCACTATGGTATCCGAACCTAAGCCCGGCATGTCCAATGGTCAACGCGACTCACGCTTCTCCATCATAAACGCCATCCGTGAAGATGTGGACGCTGACGAAGTCGAGGCCTGTCTCAGACATCTGCGAACCTTTTTCCAGAACGGGCCGACAACGGCGAGGCAGGTCTGGCGCCAGCGCGGCGCGGCTTACGACGAAGCGCCGACTCGAGGATCACCCGGGCGTCCGCCTTGTCGTTCTCGCTGCCCGGCGTCAGCGATGGCGAACAATACGACATGGCCAAGTCAGGGGCGGCGAGTTGTTCAACCACAATACCCTTGGCCACGGTTTTCCTCGGGTGCCACTTGTCGTGCGGCGTCGTTCGGGAGAGCGACGTCGTCGCCTGCCGTGACGACCCGTTGGCTTGCGCCATCGCAACGCCAGGACGGCGAGGATGGAATGGCGGACCGTGTGCGGCGCGGATCGTCTATGGCACGTCCCGCCGTATGTGCGGCCGACAAGCTTTCGGCGGGCGCGCGCCTTCGGCTTTTCACATCCCAAGGGCAAGCGCCTGATTTCTTGCGGCCCGGTCGGCTCTCTCCGGGCCAGATCCACAAGCGGTTCAGGTTGTGGCTTCGCTTCGCTCGCACGATCCAAGCTTCTTCGTCAAGGAAGCCTCCTGATGGGTCTGGAAAGCCTCCTGACGCCTCGCGCAAGATCGTAAGCGCTCGTTGACCTTCCGCGAGGCGTCGGGCGGACAGCGGGGGCGTCGATGACCGTTTCGACGCGTTGCGCAAGTGGCCGGCGTGCCCGGCGCCCGCGCCGTGCGGCCGACGGGCCTCCTCGAGACGCTCATTCAGACAGTTGATTGGACGCTGTCCGGGATGGTCTGCTAGATTTACCAATCGGAATTCAACGAATCCGGCGCTGGCGACCGCGTCGGCAGTGGAGGAGACGATGAGCGAGTGGCCTGTGGTAAATGGTTTCATCGGCGAATCCGGCCCGTTTCGGGCGATGCTGGGGCTGCTCGCCCGCATCGCGTGCTACGACACCAGCGTGCTGATCACCGGCGAGACGGGGAGTGGCAAGGAGATGGCGGCGCGTGCCATCCACTATCAGGGACGCCGTCGGGAGCGGCCTTTCATTCCGGTGAATTGCGGCGCGCTGCCCGATCATCTGGTCGAGAACGAACTCTTCGGCCACGCCAGGGGGGCCTATACCGACGCGCGCGACAGCCAGAGCGGCCTCATCGCGCAGGCCGAGGGTGGCACGCTGTTTCTCGACGAAGTCGACGCGCTGACCCCGAAAGCGCAGGTCAGCCTGCTGCGCTTCCTGCAGGATGGCCAGTACCGCCGGCTCGGCAGCAGCCGCACGGAGACGGCCGACGTGCGCATCGTCGCGGCCTGCAACAGCGATCTGCGGCAGCGCGTGGCGCGCGAGGAATTCCGCTCCGACCTCTACTACCGCCTGACCGCCATGGATCTGCACATGCCGCCGCTGCGCCTGCGTGGCGACGACATCGTCCTGCTGGCGCGCCACTTCATTGCCGAAGCCGCCAGCCAGTACCAGCTCGCGGTCAAGGAACTGCACCCGGATACCGTCGGCTGGCTGCTTGCCCAGGCGTGGCCTGGCAACGTGCGCGAACTGCAGAACCGGATTCAGCGCGAGTTCCTGCTCTGCGACGGGCCCGACGTCCTGGTGCGCGACGCCATTTCCGACGGCGAACGCCACCCGCCGGTAGACGGTCGTCTTGCCTGTCCGACGACGCTCAACTTCAACGAGGCCAAGCAACAGGTGCTGCACGACTTCGAGCGCGGCCAACTTTTGCGTCTGATGTCCGAGACGGCGGGCAACGTCTCCAGCGCCGCCCGTCTGGCCGGCAAGGAGCGACGGGCGCTCGGCAAGCTGTTGAAGAAGCACGGCATCGAACCGGAGCACTTTCGCCGTCCCTGAAGTCGCGCCGGCGGTTATGCCCCCGCGCCGCCGTTCCGGCATAGCACGATGATTGCTTGCGGATTCCTGTTGCCTCAGGAGAGGGGGAAATGGACCCGCAGCCAAGCCTCAGCCAGGTGGTGGACGCCATCCTGCGCTATCTCCACCGCCACCCCGAGGCAGCCGACACCGTAGATGGCGTCTGCGAGTGGTGGCTGCCCAGCCACTGGTCGGTCGACGGCCACCTTGTCGAGGCCGCGCTGGCGCGTCTGCAGGCGCAGGGACTCGTTCGGCGGCGGGAAAACGCCGACCGGCACGTGGTTTACTCGCGCGGCGGAGGCGACGCGCAAGGTTTTTCGGACCAGTGACCCGGTTCGGCGCCGGCCGGTGGGTCAATCCCGACCCACCCGGGTCACCATTCACCCACCCTCGTTCGCTCGCCGCGCCATGCCGGCCAAAACCGGAAGCGGCCGGTGGAGCAGGGCACGCGGCCGGCGCCGGCCGCGGCGCCGCGCTTGCGTGTGACCGCAGCGGGGCGGGTCGAATTCGACCCGGATGACCGTCGGCGATCGTCATCGCTTGCCGAAAGGTGTCGCGATACAGGGGCTTATTGGGTGGCTTGAAGCTGGCACGGGGCTTGCTGAAACGGATGGCGTTCGCTTCGCGCGCGGTTTTCCGGCGTTCCGCTCTTCGTCTGGCCGGTGGGCCGGGGATGAGGCGTGAAACCCGCCGGCACGCGGCGAGGCGGCCGCATGTCGCCAGGAGAGGAAGACGCATGGCAGGGTTCACGGGCATCGCCGCGGTCGGGAAGAGCATCGAGCGGGTACTCGCGCGCGCCTTCCTCGAACGCGAGCCGGTCCCCGGCAAGAAGACGAAAGCGGTGCTGATTCGCAGCGAAGACCTGGCCGACAGCCTGGCGAAGGACAAGATCGGCGACAACGCCCTATCGATCCTGCTCTACCGGGTGGATTTCAACAACACCATGCGCGCCGCCTGGTCGGCGGTGGGCAACGCCGACGGCCGCGCGCACCTGGCGCTCGACCTGCATTACCTGCTCACGCCGTGGGCCGAAAACGCCGAATATCAGCACATGATCCTCGGCCGCACGATGCAGGTCCTGGAACAGGCGCCGGTTCTCTCGGGGCCGCTGCTCTACGCGCCCAGCCTGCCGGTGACCGCCGAATACGCCGGCGAGCCGCAAGCCGCGCCGACCGACGCCGTGCAACTCCTGCTCGAGGAAATCTCGACCGAAGCCTTGATGCGCACTTTCGACTCGCTACCCAGCGACTACCGGCTGTCGGTACCCTATCTGGCGCGCGTGGTGCGCATCGATACCGCCGCGGCGCTGGTCACCCCGCCGGTGACCGACGCCGACATCCGCCTGCGGGTCGGCGCATGAGCGCCGTCGCCGTCACCCGGCCGCTGACGATCGACGATACGGTCGAAGTCAGCCGGGTGGGCCATCGCCTGGCGCTCGGGATTCAATGGCTGGACGCCCTGACCGGAATGCCGGTCGCTGGCGATTGGATCAACGACCTCGAAGCGGTCGGCCCGCGTCCCGCCGGCCTGCGTTTCGAGCGCCATTCGCAGGCCCGTCAGGCGCTGCGCGATGCCGGCGGACTGGCCAAGCGGCTGCGCCTGGCGGCGGCCGACAAGCTGGCGACGCCACCGCTCGAGGTGGCCGACGATCCGACGAACTTCGTCGTGCGCGCCTTCGCGCGGCGCGACCCGCGGCATGCCACCTATCGCTCCGACAACGACCCGCGGCAGTACGTGCCGCGCCGCCTGTCGCTCACACCGGTACAGAACGGCGGCGTGCCGCCGCCGTCGACGGCCAACATCCGGACCGCCTGGCTGTGGCCCGGTGCGGCCTATCCGCTGGCTGCCAACGCTTCGGCCATACGCGGCCGTATCCGGCGTGGCGCTTCGCTGGCCAGCGCCCGGCCGGTCGCCTGGGCGCGCGTCGTGGTCACCCGTCCGGGGGCCGGGCCGGCCGACTTCGACGGCGAAACGCCACTCGCCTGGGCGCACGGCGACGATCGTGGCGAGTTTCTCGTCGTTCTCGGTACGCTGGCCGTTCCCGGCGGCGTCGTCCTGCCGGCGACGCTGGCCCTTCGCCTGTGGGTATTCCTGCCGCCGGCCGGCGCTCCGGAACCGGCCGACCCGTTGGCCGGCCTGCCGCTCGAAGTCGCCGGCAGCGACGCGCTGAACGACGTTCTCAGAGGAACCGCCATGCCCGCCACTTACGTCAGGCAGCCCGATTTTGTCGACCTCACGCTGCCGCCGGGCGTGCTGTCAGGAGTAAACGATGCCGACCTGCTCTTCGCCTAGTCGGCAGAATCGCCGGCAGAAGCAGGCGTTGCGGCCGCGCCGCGCCGCCTTTTCCGTCTCATGACCACACCGTAGAACAGAGGGGAACACCATGCCCGAGTATCTAGCACCTGGCGTCTATGTCGAGGAGGTGAGCTTCCGCTCCAAGTCGATCGAAGGCGTGCCGACCAGTACCACCGGTTTTGCCGGCGTGACCCGCTACGGGCCCGTGCAGTACTCGGCCGGCGCGTCGACGACCAAGCCGCGCCTGATCACTTCCTACACCGAATTCGAACGCGTCTATGGCGGTCTGGCGCCGCTCGACCTGGCGACCGGCGAACGCACTGCCTATCTGGCGCACGCGGCGCGCGCCTTTTTCAACAACGGCGGTCGCCGTCTCTACGTGTCGCGCGTCTTCGCGCCGGCGGCCGGGCAGCCGGTGGCCAACTACATCGCCCGCCTGACCGTTCCGACGACGCTCGGCGCGGCGGCCTGGCGCGCCCGCTGGCCGGGCCAGGACGGCAACGTCCTGGTCGACACGCAGGTCCAGCGCAGCAAGAACCTGGCCTTCGAATACCCGCTGGTGGTCGGCGACATTCTCGCCAGACACACCTGGGGCGTGCAGGTGAAGAGCGTTCGCGCCGGCGCCGTCGTCGAAGTCAGCCCGCCGCTGCCGGCCGTCGCGCCGACCGGCAACGCGGCGCTCGTGGCCGGCAACCTGCGTGTCGTCAGCGTCGACAGCGACGGCCGCCAGACCTTCATCGACAACACCGGACTGGCCGTTCCGGTGGCCGCCGGGTCGCAGATCTCGCTCGTCGAACTGCGCGTCACGGTCTATGGTCCCGACGGCCGCATCGACGTCTATGACCAGCTCGGCGCGCAGCGCGATCAGCGGCGCGACATCGCCAAGGTGCTCGAACTCGACGACCCCGAAGACGAGAACGCGATGGTCTATCTCGACTGGCTGCCGGGGGCCAACGCCTTCGCTCCGGCGGCGCTGATGGTCGGCCTGCAGGCGGCGGACAAGCGGCTCAGCGGCGGCGGCGACGGCACGCTGCCGAGTCCGGACGACCTGCGCGGCGAGGAAGCCAACCCCGACATCGTCAGCGAGCGCGCCACCGGCCTCGAAGCGCTCGGCGAACTCGACGACATCGCCATCGTCGCGCTGCCCGACGGCGGCGCACTGCTCGACGACGATTCGATCCAGGTGGCGGCCGATCAACTGATCGCGCATGCCGAGAAGTACCGCTACCGCATCGCCGTCGTCGATGCCAAGGCGAACAGTTCGATCTCCGAGATCCGCGAATTCCGCGGCAAGTTCGACAGCAAGTACGCGGCGCTTTACCACCCGTGGATCGAAATTCTCGATCCCTTGTTCCCGACCGTTCCCGGCTCGCCACCGCGCAAGCTGATGCTGCCGCCGTCCGGCTTCGTGTGCGGCATCTACGCGCGCAACGACATCGAGCGCGGCGTGCACAAGGCGCCGGCCAACGAGGTCGTGCGCGGCCTGACGAAGTTCGAGATCAACATCAACAAGGCGCGCCAGGATGTCCTCAACCCCGAGGGTGTGAACTGCCTGCGCTTCTTCGACGGCCGTGGCAACCGCGTGTGGGGCGCGCGCACGATGAGTTCCGACCCCGAGTGGAAGTACGTCAACGTGCGTCGGCTGTTCATCTACGTCGAGCACTCGATCGAGAAGGCGACCCAATGGGCGGTCTTCGAGCCCAACAACGAGCGGCTATGGACGAACATCCGCAGCATGGTCGAAGACTTTCTCTATGTCCTCTGGCGCGATGGTGCGCTGCTCGGCGCGAAGCCCGAGGAGGCCTATTTCGTGCGCTGCGATCGCACGACGATGACCCAGAACGACCTCGACAACGGCCGCCTGATCTGCCTGGTCGGCATGGCGCCGAGCCGCCCGGCCGAGTTCGTGATCTTCCGCGTCGGGCAATGGACTGCCGACAGCAAGAGCTGATTGAGGAGACAAGCAGATGGCCACGCAACGCAACAATCCCTACGGCGCCTTCAATTTCCTGGTCTCGCTCGGCAACGGCAGCGAGACCAGCGTCATCGCAGGTTTTTCCGATGCCTCGGGTCTCGGGACCGAGATCAACTATTCCGAGTACCGCAACGGCAACGACATGGTCAACACGGTGCGCAAGGTCGCCAATACCTTCAAGCAGGAGGACGTGACGCTGAAACGCGGCCTGATCGGCTCGACCGACCTCTTCCAGTGGGTCAAGGACGTCCGTGAAGGCGGCGACGGCCGGCGCACGGTGACCATCACCGTGCTCGACGAGGCGCGCAATCCGGTCGCCGCCTTCAAGCTGACCAATGCGCAGCCCAAGAAGTGGGTTGGCCCGACGCTGGCCGCCAAAGGCGGCGGCGAGGTGGCGATGGAAGAACTCCATCTGGTCCATGAAGGCGTCGAGTACCTCTAGGTCCGGTGCCGCCGACGTCCCGGCCCAACCGCCGCTGATCGTCCAGCCATGCTGACCCCCGTCCGTTCGCCGCTCGGCGCCCCCGGCGTCTTTGCGCTGCCCGACGCGCGATTGCCGGCGTTCAATCCGCAGCGCATGGACGTCTGCGCCTTCGTCGGCGTGGCGCCGCGCGGCCCGGCCAACGTTCCGCTGGTCGATGAGAACTGGCCGTCGGGCTACCGCATGGTGAGCGATGTCGCGCGGCCGCGGCGGCGCAGTCAGGCGGTGGCGGTGCGCAGTTTCGACGAATATGTTCATCACTTCGGCGGTTTCGAGGGGCCGGGGCTCTTGCCGCATGCCGTCGCCAGCTACTTCGAGCAGGGTGGCCGGCTGGCGTGGATCGTGCGCATCGTCCACGCGCGCGACGCGGCGCTCGCCGATGCCTGTGCGATCGGCAAGCTGCGCGGCGCCTTTACGGCCGATCTCGACTTCGTGGCGCGCAACGAAGGTACGTGGGGCAACCGGCTCGGCGTGGCGGTAGAGTTTTCGACCAGCGCGCTGGCCTTCTCGCTCGATCCGCTGGGCCGCCTGCTGGTCGACCCGCGCAGCGCGCTCGCCGTCGGCTGCTGCCTGCGGCTGACCGACGCCCTCGGTGTCGCCACACTGGCCTTTTGCACCGGCTTGCAGCGCGTGCGCGACCGCGAGCGGGCGCGCGAGCGCTGGCGGCTGGCGCTCGACGGCGCGCCGGCGTCGCCACCGCTACGCGCCGAACTGGTCAGCGCCAGCGTGTCGATCACCGACGGGGCCGGTCGCCGCGAGCGCTTCGAGAATCTGGCGCTGTCGCCCGATCATCCGGAGAGTCTGGCGAGCGTGCTGTGCGATCGTTCGACGCTGCTCTGGCCGCACCCCGACTGGGCGGCGACGCGCCTCGTGCCGCTCGCGGCGCGGCTCGAAACGCTGCGCGGCTCGAGCACCGCCTTTGCCGGCGGGCGCGACGACTGGTCGACGATCATCGCCGACGACTTTTTCGACAGCCGCTGGTCGGTCGCCGACGACCGGCCAGGCGCCGGGATCAGCGCACTGGCGCACAGCGAGACGGTCAGCCAGCTGGTCGTTCCTGATCTCTACGTGGCGGCGCAGTGGGCCGGCCCGGAGGTCGTCGAAGAGCGCGTGTCGAGCAGTGCCGGCGCGGAATTCGCCGCCTGCCTCGAGGTCACGACGAGCACGACGGCCAGCCGGGTGCCGCCGAGCGCGCTCTGCGGATTGATCGTCGATCCGCGCACGCAGGCCGGGCTGGCGACCATCGTTGGTCTGCAGCAGCGCGTGCTCGACTTCTGCGAGAGCACGCAGGCGGTGATCGCGCTGTTCGACGTGCCACCTGGCCTGTCGCAGGCCCGCATCGAGCAGTGGCGGGCGCAATTCGACAGCGGTTGGGCGGCGGCCTATCACCCGTGGCTGGTGCCGGCCCGCCGGACGGCCGATGCCGTCGATCCGGTGCCGGCCCGGCGCGATCAATTGCCGCCGTCGGCCGTGGCGGCCGGCATCATCGCCCGGCGCGAGTTCGCCTATGGCATCCAGTACGGCCCGGCGAACGAGATCGCCCGCCAGATCATCCATCTCGCCGAGGCGCAACCGGAGGGGCGGGCCGATGCGCTGCATGGGCAGGGAATCAACTGCTTCGCGCGCGGGCCTGACGGAATTGCGCTGCTCGCCGCGCGCACGCTGTCGCGCGAGCGCGACTGGCGCCAATTGTCGGTGCGCCGCCTGATCCTGATGCTGCGCCGGACGCTGCTGGCGGAAATGCAGTGGGCGGTCTTCGAACCCAACGGCCCGGATCTCTGGCGCGACCTGCAGCACGCCATCGAAAGCCTGTTGCGCGGTCTGTTCCGCCGCGGCGCCTTCGTCGGGCGCAGCGAGTCGGAATCCTTCTTCGTGCGTGTGCATACGGAGACGCCGCGCCTCGAGCGTGGCGAACTGCTGATCGACATCGGCGTCGCGCCGGCCGAGCCGCTCGAATTCCTACTCGTCCGCCTGCGCCGCGACGGCGACGGCACGCTCAATCTCGAGGAGTGAGGCGGCCATGCCCGAGTTCCTGATCCTGCCCGCCTTCCGCTTCGAAGTGAAGCTGCTGCGCTCGCCCGACATCATCGCCGGTCGCCAGCGTCTGCCCGGCGCCGGTGACGGCTACAGCCCGGCGCAGGGAGCGGCCCTGCTCGGCAGCGGTGCTTTTCAGGAATGCAGCGGGCTCGAGATCGAGATGGACGTTCAGGAGTATCAGGAGGGTGGCCGCAACAACGGCACGATACGGCGCGTCGGGCGCGCCAAGTACCAGCCGCTGCTGCTCAAGCGCGGCATGTTCTACCCGTCGGGCGGCGATGGCCAGGCGAATGCCGACCTCTGGCACTGGCTGCAGCGCATCGTCAACGGCGAACGTCCGGTGGCGCGCTACGACGGCATCGTCTACGTGATGAGCGCCGACCGGACGGTACGCGCCACCTGGATGTTCGATCGCGGCCTGCCGGCGAAGATTCGCGGCCCCGAACTGAACGCCAAGACCGGCGAGATCGCCATCGAGGAATTGTCGATCGCGCACGAAGGGCTGCGCCTGCTGCCTGCCGAGGTGCCGGCATGAGCGCGCTGCGCAAGGCCCGGCTGGCCGAGATCGGCTCCGGCGAGCGGCCGACCGAGACGCCCAACACGTCGGTGGACGTGCAGTTCAATCCGACGACGCTGCGCGTGCAGATCTCGAATCGCACCGCCGGCGGCGCGCAGGCCGGCGCCCAGGCACGCCAGCGCCCGGGGACCGGCGAGATGCAGGTGAGCTTCGATCTGGTGTTCGATACGGCCGACGAAGGGACCACCGAGGCCGGCGTGAGCGTCCTCGAACGGACGGCGGCGGTGGAGCGCTTCGTCCGCCCGCGCGGCCCGCGCCCCGGCCAGGAAGCGCCGCCGCGCGTGCTTTTCGAATGGGGCAGCTTCCTGGTGCAGGGAACGATGGAGAGCGCCAATATCGACCTCGACCTGTTCGACGCCGACGGCGTGCCGCTGCGCGCCAAGGTGTCGGTCAGCATCAAGGGTCAGGACCCGCGCTGGACCTACACGCCGGCGCCGGCCAACGCCGCCGCCGCGAACGGCGGCGCCGCGGCCGGTCAGCCGGCGCGGCCGGGCGCCGGCAGCGCGCTGGCGGCGGGCTCGCCCGGCACGCAGGGCAACAGCCAGTCGCCCGAACGTATCGCGCAGGCCATGCCCGGCGAGAGCCTGGCCCAACTTGCGGCGCGCAACGGTTTCGATCCGGCGGCCTGGCGGGCGCTGGCCGAAGGCCTGGGCAATCCGCTGCAGCTGACACTCGGTCAGGAAGTCCCCTTGCCGGCCGGCGCCGGCCGCGGCGTGGCCCGCGGCTTCGGCGGGCAGGGCAGCGACGCGGCGCAGGTCGCCGCCGATTTGCCGCTGGTCAGCGCGGCCGCGCTCGCTGGCGGCGGCGACTCGCCGCGTGCGACGCCGTCGCCGGGTCGGGCGGCCGCCATCGACCCGGTGCACCAGGGGCAGGCGCTGACCAGTCAAGGCGGCCTCGGCGGCGCCATCGCGCAGGTCCGCGGCGCGGCCCACGAACAGGGTGCGAGCGGCAGCCTGGCAGCCTTCGGTCTGGCGAGCGGCGAAGTTGCGGACGCCGCCGATCGCCCGTGGGGTGCCGGCGTACCGCTGCGCCCGCGCTTCGGTAGCGCGCGGCCGATGGCACGGCGCGATCCCACGCAGCCGGGCTGGCTGGCGTCCGCCCCGTCTGCTGGCGGCGGCCCGAAGGTGGCGCCACCGCCGGGCCTGCCGCCCCGCCGCTCTGACGACTGCGGCTGCCGCGGCAGGCGCGCGCGCCGCAACCCGTGACGAGGAAGAGCGATGCCGATCGAAATTGGCGAAGTTGACGCCGAAGTCGAAGTCGATGCGCCGGGCGCCGGCGCCAGCGGCGGCGAGCCGCCGCGCAGCGAGGCGTCGGCCGAGGCCTTGCAGCGCTGGCAGCAACTGGCGCGGCGCGACGCACAACTGGCGGCGCGCACGCAGGCCTGGGGTTTCGACGATTGAGTGACAGCATGAGGACGCGACGATGCCGCTGATCCCGAGTCCGCTGCAGGCCTCGACGATCCCCGAGATCAAGGTCGACGGGCGGGCGAATGCCGAACTGGCACGCGACGTCTGCCTGCTGCAGATCGACGAGGACGTCCACGGCCTGCGCCGCCTGCTGGCGACTTTCGTCGCCGTCGGGCCGCGTTCGGGTGAGCCGAACGAGCGGCTCAACTGGCTGGACGGCGCGGTGCTCGATTTCGGCAAGGAATTGCGTGTCGCGCTGGGCCCGACCGACGCGCGCCGCGAAATGTTCGCCGGCAAGCTCAGCGCGCTCGAACTGTCGATGGAGCAGGGACGCACGCCGGAAGTCGTCTGCCTGGCCGAGGATCGGCTGATGGACCTGCGTTTGACGCGGCGCTTCAAGACCTATGAAAACGTCAGCGAAGCCGACCTCCTGCAGCAGATTGCCGCCGAGCACGGCCTGAGCGCGGTAGCCGACGTCGCCGGCCCGACCTGGCCGCTGGCGCAGCAATGGAATCAGAGCGACCTGGCCTTCCTGCGCGAGCGCGCGCGGCGGTTGGCGGCCGAGGTCTGGGTGGACGGCGACGCGCTGCACATGGCGACGCGCGACCGGCGCGGCGGCAACGCCGTGACGCTGATCCAGGGCAGTAATCTGCGGCAGGTCCGCCTGCGCGCCGATCTCGCCGCGCAGCGCAGCAAGGTCGTCGTCGGAGGCTTCGACGACGGCGATCAGGACGCCATCGACGAGGCTGCCGAGTCCAGTGCGATCGCCGCCGAAGCGCAAGGCAACACGCATGGCGCGCAGGTGCTCGAACGGGCGTTCGGCGAGCGGGTCAGCTACCGCGTGCGCGACGTGCCGTTGGCCGACAGCGAGGCGGGCGCCATGGCGCGCGCCTCGCTGCTCGGGCGGGCGCGACGCTTCGTCGGCGTCACCGGCGTCGCCGACGGCAGCACCGCGATCGGCGTCGGCAGCCTGCTGCGTCTCGAACGCGTCAGCCCGCTGTTCGAGGGCGATGGCTATTACGTGACGCGCGTCCGCCACCAGTACGACCAGACGAGCGGCTACCGGACGCACTTCGACGCCGAACGCGCCTGGCTGGGGAGGGCGACATGAACGGCGACCCGCGTTTTCCGCGCGACGGCGAAGGGCCGCGCTGGTTCGGGCTCTACCCGGCGGCGGTCAGCGACCTCGTCGACCCGGACGGCAAGGGGCGCATCAAGGTGAGGATTCCCGCTTTCGGCACGGCCGGCGAAGCCGTCTTTACCTGGGCGACGCTGCTTACGCCCTATGCCGACCAGGATCAGGGCCTTGAGATCCTGCCCGAGGTCGATTCGCAGGTGGTGCTGGCTTTCGAGGCCGGCGATCCGGCGCGGCCCTACATCGTCGGTGCCTGCTGGAACGGCAGCCGTGCGCTGCCCGAGTCGGCCGCGGCGGCGAACAATCTGCGCACGCTGAAGACGCGTTCGGGGAGCCTCCTGCAGTTCGACGACAGCGACGGCGCGGCCAAGGTCACCGTGTCGATGGAAAGCGGCCACCGCATCGTGCTCGACGACGGCGCGCAGGAGCTCACTATCGAGCACAGCAACGGCTGCAAGATCAACATCAACATCGCCGGTCAGGTGACGATCACCGCCAACGCGACGGTCGAAATCAATGCCTCGGCGGTCAACGTGCATGCGCCGATGGTCAGTTGCGATGGCATCGTGCAGTGCACGACGCTGATCGCTTCGAGCGGCGTCGTTTCGCCGAGCTACACGCCGGGTGCGGGGAACGTATGGTGATCACACGCCAGGCGAAACATCCGCTACCCGACTGGCGTCTGGTCGGCCCGTGGTACCGCTGGCCGCGGCCCGGGCTGCCGGCTGACGGCCGGGTCAGCCGGCCGGCGATCCAGAAGTTCGCCGGTGACGATTTCATCAAGGACTTTCTCGCCCATCCGCAGCGTTCGCTGAAGTACGATGATCAGATCGACGTGGTCAATGCCTATCAGCTCGTCGAAGCCGGATCGTTTGCCGCGAAAGTCCTTTGCCTGCTGCCGCTGACCGCCGCCGGCAAGCCGGCACCGAAGTACGAAGCCGACGGCACGACGCCGGCCAAGGCGACGGTCTATCGCGCCCGCCTGGCGCCGACCAGCCTGCGCAAACTTTACCAGCCGGCGCACGACCGTCACTACCTGGTCACCTGTCAGCTCCATTGCGACGCACCTGGTTTCCCGCGCGTCGCTCGTCAACAGGTCTGCCAGGCGGGATTCGTCGTGCGCCGCCGACGCAGCATCCTGCCGCCGGGGCTGAGCGCAGAAACCGTCACCGAACAGGCGAAGGCCGCGCAGGCGATGGCCGCCGAACTGCACGAGCTGCTGACGCTCGATGCCGCGGCGAGCGACCCGCAGGCCAGCGCCGGGCTGCGCGCCAATGCCCAACGGCAACAGGCGCGGCACGCGGCGCACGAGAAGCAGACCGACTGGTCGGCCCTGTTGGCCGACAAACGCGACAAGCTGGAAGCGGAACGCAAACGCCTGCAGCGCTGGTACGACGAACACGGCGTCACGGTAGACATCGACGCCTGGTTTCCGACCCAGCAGGACGGCCGGACGAGCCGCGTCTATGGCGAATGGCGTCATCTCGACAGCGCCGAGAAACTGGTCGCCGATGTCACCGGCGGCGAGCAGTGGTATCCGCTGTTTCCCGTCATCCCCGACCCGCGCGAAGCGCAGCACGACGCCGCCGGCTGCAGCCTTTACTACGGCACGATACCGACTGGCGGACTGCAGCACGACGCCACCGGCGCGGCGCGTTTCGACGACCTGATGACCTACGAGATCCGCTGTTTCGTGCGCCAACATCACTCCTGCCCGTCGCGCGTCGGCAAGACCCCCGACTGTCACGGCCCGCTCGTCTGGAGCCTGCCGAGCGACGCTTTTCGCGTCGCCGCACCATTCGACGTGCTGGGTGCCGCCAACCGGCCGATCACGATCAAGATGCCCGACCTGCGCGAACTCGCCGCGCAGGCGGCGACGAGGCCGCGCGGCAAGCTGTCGCCGATACGCTTCGTGCAGCCGCAGCACCTGTCGCCGAAAGTCAAGGACAACGCGGCGGATGGCGGCGAAATGGGCGGCGAGGCCATCTGCAGCTTCTCGATTCCGTTGATCACGATCATCGCGCTTTTCGTCCTCAGCCTCTTTCTGCCGATCGTCGTCTTCATCTTCAACCTCTGGTTCCTGCTCGTCTTCCGCTTCTGCATCCCGCCGCAGATCAAGGTCGCCGCCGGACTGGACGCGGCCCTGGCGGTGACGCCGCCGAAGGTCGACCTCGACGCCGAGTTCAGCGTCAGGATCGAGGGTCTCGATACGCTGGTCGATCCGGACGACCTGCACGATGCCCTGACGATCGGCGGCGATTCGATGAAGACTCGCATCAAGAGCGATGTCGGGGTCGACGACGACCCGGCAATCGACGACCTTAACAACAATAGCCTGGGGCCGATCGACCAGACGCTGCAGGACAACGCCGCGCGCTTGCCGGCGAGCGACGGTACGCTGCCGCCGCTGCCGCCGGTCGGGACGCCGCTGATCTACGAGGAGCCGGTCGTCCCGGTCTGGCCACCTGCCGGAGCCACCCGATGAGCAGCCCGACGAGCAGTCAACTCAAGCGTTACGAACGTCTCGGTCAGGGCCTCGGCCAGCCGATCTTTCCCGACGAGGGCGGTCGCCTGCCGCTGGTCGCCGGCCCGGAGAAGGTCCGTCAGGCGATCCTGACGATCCTCGACACCGAGCCCGGCGAGCGCGTGATGCGCGCCGATTTCGGTTGCGGCCTGCGCCGCTACCTGATGGCGCCGAACAACCCGGCGACACGGGCCGGCATCGAGCGCGAGATCGCCCAGTCGCTGGCGCGCTGGGAGCCGCGCGTGCAGGTGATCGGCGTGCGCGTGTCGCCGACCGACGAGCGCGCGACGGTACTGATCGAAATCCACTACGCGCATGTGCTGGACGGTCGCCAGGACGTCCTTGTGTACCCCTTCTATCTGGAGCAGGCTGGATGAATCGCGCCGCTTGCCCCAGCGCCGCCTTGCCGGCCGGAGACGAACCATGCCACTGATCGCCCCCATCCTGGACGACCGCCGCTTCGAGGACCTGTTCGCCGAGTTGCGCAACCGCATTCCGGTCTACAACCCGGCGTGGACCGATCATCTCGACAGCGACCCGGGAATCACCCTGCTGCAGCTCTTCGCCTATCTCGGCGAGGGCTTGCAGTTCCGCTTCAATCAGATTCCCGAAGCGACGCAGATCGCCTTCCTCCGCCTGCTCGATCTGCCCATGCAGCCGGCACGTCCGGCGCAGGCGCTGGTCCGTTTCGAGAGCAAGGTCGCCAACGGCGTCGTGCTCTATGGCGGCGATCAGGTCAAGGCCGGCAAGACGTTGTTTACCCTGACCCAGGACGCGACCGTCTGGCCGCTCGATTGCGTCACCGTGGCGCGCCGCAGCCTGCTCAGCGAGGAGGATCTCGGCGACACAGCGAAAGTGCGCGGCTTCATCGACGCTCTCGACGCCGAACTGGGTGCCGCCGTCCAGGGCAGCGTCGACGCGGTACGGCTGGCGCAGGGCGAGGACCGCCAGGTGGCGCCCTACGACGTGCTGACGCTGGGTTCCGACGGCCTTTCGCCGCCGGTCGACTTCTCGGCCACGGTCGACGGTTGCGTCTGGATCGGCATTCTGAAGAACGCCGGCGTGATCGACGATCCCCTCGTGGACCTCAAACGAGTTGCCGGTCGGCCGTTGGCGCTGTCGCTCGGCTTCTCGCCCGCGGCCTGGTATCCCGACATCGACCAGGTGGCCGCCTGCGGCGCTGGCGACGGACCGTCGCTTGTCTGGCAGGCGTCGCTGGCGGCGCGGCGCAAGGACGACAGCCCGGACTACCTGCCGCTGCGCGTCGCCGGCGACACCACCGCCGGGTTCACTCG
Source organism: Accumulibacter sp. (assembly GCF_029255285.1). Lineage (GTDB taxonomy): Bacteria > Pseudomonadota > Gammaproteobacteria > Burkholderiales > Rhodocyclaceae > Accumulibacter. The sequence goes on along the minus strand of NZ_JAPUVI010000022.1, from coordinate 252,209 downwards.
CCAGGGCGTCGTCCGTCTCGAACTGCCGGCCGACCTGAAGCCGCTCGGCGTGCCCGTGGCACCACTCGGTCTTGAAGGCACCGGTGACTTTCCGCCCGAACTCGACGACGACCGGGCCGATCAACTGTGGTTCTGGCTGCGTGTCTGGCGTGGCGACGGCAGCCGCATCGGCGAGGTGCAGTTGCTGACGCTGAATGCCGTCACCGCCGAACAGAGCGTCGCCGCCGCCGGCGAGCTGCTGGGCAGCGGTAACGGCCAGCCCGGCCAGGTCTTCCAGCTCGCCAATGCGCCCGTGCTGCGCGACGCGCGCTATCCGGTGCGTCTGCAGGTCGAGGAAAGCGGTGCCTGGACCGACTGGACTCAGGTCGAGACGCTGGACGCGTCGACCGACAACGACCGGCATTTCGCGCTCGACGCCGAAGCCGGCACGCTGCGTTTTGGCGAGCGCGTGCCGCAACTCGGCGAGCGCTTGCGCGTCGCCGGATATCGCTGGGGCGGCGGCGCCGCGGGCAATGTCCCGTCGGCGGCGATCGACAAGATCGGCACGACGCTCGCCGGGCCTCTACCGCCCGAACCGCTGCGCCGGCCGGGGCAGGTGGCCTTGAAATGCCGCAATCCGCTGCCGGCCAGCGGCGGTGCCGACAGCGAGAGCCTGGAGGCCGCCTTGCGCCGCATCCCGAGCGAATTGCGGCGCAACCACCGGGCGGTGGCGCGCGACGATTTCGCCGAACTGGCGATGCAAACACCGGCCGTCGTTCTCGGTCGCGCCGAATGTCTGCCGCTCTTCCATGCCCCGAGCCGCCGTCGCAAACCGGGTACGGGGAGCGTCGTCGTCTGGCCGGCGCGCGACGCGCAGCATCCGAACGCGCCGCTGCCCGACGCCTGGGAGCTGACGCAGGTTTGCGGCTGGCTCGATCGCTGGCGACTGGTGACCACCGAGTTGTACGTCATTCCTCCGACCTATCGGCGGATCGCCCTGGCCGTGTCGGTCAAGGTGCGCGATGGCTACGGCCTGGACGCCGTGCGCGACTGGCTGGACATCCTGCTGCGCCAATACCTGGCGCCGCTGCCGCCCTACGGGCCGGACGGGCAGGGCTGGCCACTCGGCCGGCGGCTGCTGGCGCGCGAGCTCGAAGGGGTGGCCATGCAGGTCGAGGGAGTCGAATACCTCGCCGCGCTGCGTCTCGACGCAGCACGCAGCGATGCGGACGGCAATGTGGTCTGGACGGCGACCGAGAGCCTGCCGATCGACGACTGGGAAGTGCCGGAGGTGGCCGGTATCGTCGTGGTCGACGAGGCGACCACGCTACCCGCGCCGGGGGTCGGGCTGGCGCCGCCGTTGGCGCGGCCGCCGGTGCCCGTACCGGCCCTGCGCGACGTTTGCTGAGCCGATGCCATGCGCCTGATCCCCGATTCCGGCGTCCGTGTGCTGCGCGGTATGGCCCATTGGCAGTTGTGCGCGCTGCACGATACGGCGCGCGTCGACGACCTGGTGATGCTGGCACCGGCGGCCACGCCGGCCGAAGACGGGGCGCCGGCCACGGGCCCGTTCACCGGCGGCTACGCCGGGATGGCTTTCGACCGGCGCTGCCGGTTTTTCCACCCGCGGCCGGAAGACGGGAAAGTGGACAGCGTTCTCTGGGGCCGGACGACTTCGCTGGGCGTTCACGACGGCAAACCGCAAGCGTTCGCTATCACTCCCGCGGCGACCGAAGTCGATGGCGCGACCATCGGTGACCTGCCCAGGCGCCCGCTGGCGCTGGCGACCGACGACACCGACTATCTTTACCTCGCCGATCCCGACGCCAAAGCGGTCTGGCTGGTTGACACCTGGCAGCAGGAAGTGGCGCGACGGATCGACTTCGCGCAGCCGCCGGTCGACCTCGCCGCTTGCGGGAGCGACGTCTTCGTGTTGCTCGCCGACGGGACGACCTGGCAACTGGCGCCCTGCGACGAAGCACGGCGTACGGCCTGGCCGGCGGTCGCCGGGGGCGAGCGGCTCGCCATCTCGGCCGCCGCGCGTGGCGGCTATCTCGCCTGGGTGCTCGAGCGCGCCGGCCAGTTCGACGCCGCGCTGCATGCGCTGCACCTCGGGCAGTCGATCACCCTGCCGTTCTGTACCGACGTCGCCAGCCAGGCGGAGCACCCGGAGTTCGGCGCGCTGATCGTCGTGGCGCAACTGCCCGGCGACCAGTTCGTTCGCCTGCGCCTGCTCGGCAATCAGCCGACGCTGCTGCCGCCGCTGGTGGCGCCGCATTACGACGGGCGCGGCATCGTTCTCGCGCCCGATGGACGGGTCGCCTACTGGACGGCGCAGGGCCTGCGGCATGCCGCGCCGGCGCGGGCGCAATATCGCCAGAGCGGCCGGCTCTTTTCGTTCGCGCTCGATGCCGAGCACGATCAGATGTCGTGGGGTCGCCTGATCGTCGAAGCGTGCCTCCCGGCCGGCACCGGCATCCGTTTTCGCGCGTTCACGCGTGACGACCTGGAGTTCGGCGACCCGATCGACGGCCAGGGCCTGGCCGGCGAGGTGCCGGTGCTCTCGCAGCACACCTGGGAAAACGACGGGCGGGAAACGCAGGCGCTCTTCCGTGACCCGTCGGCGCGGCCGCTGACGCCGGTCGCGGCAGACGGCTTCGCGCTCTACGAGGCGCCGCTGATCGTGCCGCCCGGCCGCTACCTGTGGCTGGTTTTCGAGTTCTCCGGCACGCGCAGCAAGAGCCCGCGCCTGCGTGGCGCACGCGCCGAGTACCCGGGCCACGATCTGCTGAAGAAGCTGCCACGCACGCTGTGGCGCGAAGCCGCGGCGCGCGATTTCCTCTTCCGCTACCTGATGCCGCCGGCCGCCATGCTCGACGAATGGCAGTCGGTGTCCGGCGACCGCCACCGTCTGCTCGATTCCCGGATCGCGCCCGCGCAAGCCTTGCCGTGGCTGGCCTCCTTCCTCGGCCTGGTGCTCGATCCCTGCTGGCCGGCCGAGGTGCAGCGGCGGATGATCGCCGAAGCCGCGAACCTCTTCCGGACCCGCGGCACGCTCGCCAGCCTGCGGCGCATGGTCGAGATCCTCACCGGCGCCGAAGTGGTGATCGTCGAGCATTTCCGCTTGCGCGGCGGGGGCGTCGTCGGCAACACGCAGGTCAATGCTTCGCAGGCCGTACTCGGCGTCGGTTACCGGGTCGGCGGTGCCATCGGCGACCCGCGACGGCAGGCGCTGGCCAGCGACCAGCCGCCATCCGGCGACGATTTCGAGAATTTCGACGACTTCGCGCACCGTTTCACGGTCAGCGTCGTCGCCACGCTCGATGCGCGGCAACTTGGCTGCGTACGCCGCCTGCTCGAACTGCACAAGCCCGCGCACACCGATTTCACGCTGTGCACTGCCGACAGCGGAATTCGCGCCGGCCTCGGGGCGCACCTCGGCATCTCGTCGGTGATCGGCCAGTCGGCGGGATTTCAGCCGGGTCTTATGGGCGACGCCGTGCTCGGTGCGGGCTATCTGCTCGGGCGGCCGGAACTCGATCGGGAGCAGTCATGAGCCTCGCCATCGAACGTCTGCGCGCCCGCTTCCGCAGTCCGCTGCCCTTGCCGGACGAGCGTCGCGACGCTTGGCTGCGCGCTTGCGCGGCGGCCGACGGCGAGGCGCTCAGCGCCGGTCTGGTGGGTGACGACGAGTGGCTGTTCATCGGCCGCCTGCCGCTCGCCCTGCGCTGGTCGATCGACGCCGGCGCCGAGGACGTCGGCGCGCAGTGGCAGGGCGAACTGCGCCGCGCCATCGCGCGGACGATGAGCGGTGGAGGTGAGTCGTCAACCCTGCGCTATGCCAGCCGGCGCGCGGCGCTGACCGATCTCCTGTACCGCAGTGCGCTGGGCGAGTGCCACCGGCAGTGGGCGTGGCAGCGCATGGGGCTCATCGCGCGCGCCGGCCAGGAAGCCGAAGCGGTACTCGCCGCCGGGACGGCCCTGCTGGTCGGCGAGCCGTCTCTGGTGTGGCCGGTCATCCACCGGTTGATGTTCGCCGAGCCCGACACGGCGGCGTTCAGCGCCCTGCTGCGCGCGCTGCCGGCGGCGGCGTGGGATAGCCTGCTGGCGGCCAGTCCACGCACTGCGGCCTACGTCGACGCCGGTCGCCGCGTCTTGCCGACGCCCGGCCGGCGAGTGGCCGGCGATGACGATGCGGCGTGGTCGCTGGCGGACGACCCGCAGACACGGCAGTGGCTGCACTGGGCGGCGGCGCGAGCGCCGTTCGCGGCGCGCCATGTCGACCTCCTGAGCGTCCTGCTGGCCGCGCTCAAATGGCCCGCGGAGGGAATGCCGCCGGCCGTCCTGCGGGCGCGGCTGGCGACGGTGCGGGCCGAGCTCGCGGCCGCGGTCGGAGAAGCCGGAGCGCGCCGATGGGTGAGTGCAAGCCGGCCGGCCGAGGCACCATCCGTCGTGCCGTTGCCGACGGCAACGGCCGGCATGGCGCGCGACGGACTCGAGGAGGCGTACGAGCCGCAGCAAGCGCATCGCTTGCCGGATCTGCCCGAACTGCCCGAAGCCGGTCGCTGGGAAACCACCGACTGGGGCGGCCTGCTGTTCTGGCTCGGCCGCCTGCCGGCCAGCGGTGCGCTGGACTGGCTGGCGGCGCAGCCCGAAGTGGCGCCCGATGGCTTGGCGATGTTGCTGCGCGGGCTTGCCGATGCGCTAGGCGTGCCGGCCGGCGATGCCGCGCGCGCGGCGTTCTGCGGTGGCGAAGTGCCGGCCGGCGACTTGCCGGCGCGGCTTGCCGAGTACGCCGCGGGGTTGGTCGACGGCTGGGCGGCGTGGCTGGCCGAGGCAGCACCTGAAATGGCGGCGCCTCGCCTGGCAACGGTTTGCCGGCGCCGTGGCCGGCTCCGTTGCGAGCCCGGCTGGATCGAACTCGTTCTGCCGCTCGATTCGGTGGACGTCAGCACGCGCCGTCTCGGCCTCGATCTGGATCCCGGCTGGTTGCCGTGGCTGGCCTGCGTTCTGAGGATTCGCTATGAGTGAGCAGACGACCTTGCGCGAGGCCTCGCACCAGGCACTGGTCGGCGAGATCCGCGAGCATACGCGCCGCGAACTGGCGCAGGTCGGCCAGCGTCTGGCGCGCCGCCTGGCGCATTTCGTCGGCGCCGGCGAGGCGTTGGCGAGCGGTCTCGGCGACCCGTCGCGCGACGCCCTGCTGCCCGCGCTGGCCTTTGCCGAACGCTTTGCGCACGACGTGCCGCCGGCCGTGCAGCCGCCACCGGCCGCGCACCCGCTGTTGCGCCTCGAGGGCTTGTCGCGCTTGCGCCAGTCGTCGGCGCTGCTCAGGGATTTGCTGCTGCTCGCCTGCCTGCCGGAAGCTCATGAAGGCTTCGCGACGCTTTGCCGCCTGTTGCACCCCGCCGGATTGCCGATGCCGACCGCCACGCTGGCTCTGTTCTGGCTCGAGTCCGAGGGCGCCGGCCAGTGGCCGACGGCGGCCTTCGCGCAGCGCGACGCGATCGAGGATCTGCTCCACGACTCACCGTTGGCGACCCTGCGCCTGCTTCGCCTGGTGGGCAGCGGGCCGTGGCAAGGGCGCAGTCTGCAGGCCGGTCCGGGGGTCTGGGAAGCCTTGATGGCGCGGCCGCCACGTCTGGACAATGGCGAACTCGTCGGCGGCTACGCCCAGGTGCCGGGGCTGGACGACTGGCTGGCGCTGCCGGCAGTCAGCCAGGCCGTTCTCGCGCTGCGCCGTGGTTTGCCTTGCCAGATCATGCTCGTCGGTGGCGACGCCGCGATGCGTGTGACGCGCGTGCGTGCGCTGCTCGGCGCGGCGACGGTGGTTGCCGTGCGGACGCGTATCGACGGTGTCGAGGCCGAAGCGCGGGATGGCCAGTGCGTCGACGGCTACACGGCGGCGTTCATGCATCAGGCCTGTCTGTGGCTGGAGGCGCGCAGCGACGAGCCGGCGAGCGACGCCGCACTGGAACGGCTGAGCGCCGGCCTGGCGGCGGCACTGCCTCACCTTCCCGAATTGCCGCTGATCACCAGCGGGCATTCCGAGCGCCACGCGCCGATGCTCGGTCTGCCGCTCATCCGCCTGCCGGTGCAGGCGCTCGCCGCGCTGGCCCGGCGCCGCCTGTGGCAATGGCTGCTGCCGCAGATCGGAGAGCAGGCCAGCGTCCTCGCGGCGCGTTATCCGATCGACCCGGACGACGCGCGCGACGTCGTGCGCGATCTGGGATTGCGGCAGAGTCTGTCGTCGCAGCCGCTGGCGCTCGAGCAGGTCGGCGAGTGCATTCGCGCCCGCACCACCTGGAGCAGTCGCCCGGGAATCCAGCGCTTCCAGCCGCGCGCCGACTGGCAGGCGCTGCTGCTGCCGGAAGCGGCGCGCCGCCAATTGCAGCGCGCCGTGCGGCGCGTGCTTCAGCAGATCACCGTGCTCGACGACTGGGGCTTCGCGCAGGGGCGCGGCGAACGGCGCGGCGTGCGCATGCTGTTCTTCGGTACGCCGGGGACTGGCAAGACGCTGGCGGCCGAGGTCGTCGCGCGGGCGCTCGGCGTCGACCTGCTGGTGGTGGACCTGGCCAGTCTGGTGTCGAAGTGGATCGGCGAGACCGAGAAGAACCTGGCCGCGGTGTTCGACATCGCCGAGCGCTCGCGCGCCCTGCTGCTCTTCGACGAGGCCGACGCGCTGTTCGCCAGACGCACCGAAACGCAGGACGCCCACGATCGTTACGCCAATCTGGAAACCGCGTATCTCCTGCAGCGCTTGGAGCGTTACGAGGGCGTCGCGGTTCTGACGACCAACCTGCGTTCGAATCTGGACAGCGCTTTCGCCCGCCGTTTCGAATTCATCGTCGAGTTTCCTGAACCCGACGCGGCGGCGCGTGAAGCGTTGTGGCGCCTGCATCTGCCGGCCGGCGCGCCGCTAGCCGACGACGTCAGCCTGCCCGAACTGGCTGCCTGGTACGCGCTGTCCGGCGCGCAGATCAAGAGCGCCGCGCTGGCGGCGGCTTTTCTCGCCGCGGCAGCGGCCGGCCGGATTCATCAGCGCCATTTCCTGCTCGCCGTCGAGAATGAATTCGACAAGGCCGGGCGCGCCCACCCGGGCTTTCCGCCGCACACCGTCTGGCCGGCCGAAGAATACGCCGACGACCTCGCACCGATTACCCCGCAAGCATGCTGACAGGAGGAATTTCCATGGCCACCCTGACCCAATACTGGACCGACGAGGTCTCTCGCCTCGACACCGCTCTGCGTGCCGAGCAGGCGGCGGTGGTGACGCTCGGCAATGCCCTGGCGGCAGCGCAGGCGGCGCAGCGGTCGTCGGCCGACGCGGCGCGGCAGGCCGCCGACGACCTCGCGGCAGCGCGCCGTGAACTGGCCGCCATCCCCATGCCGGCCGACGGCGACCCGTTGCTGCGGCGCATGGAAGAGGCTCTGATCGGGCTGGCGACCGCCAATGACCGACTGGCCGATGGCGAACTCGCGGTACAGCGACGGCGCGCCGGCCTGTCGGCGCACCAGGAGCGGGCCGCCGAGCTGACCGGCGAACTGGACGCAGCGCGGCGCGCTCTGGTGCAAGCCAGCCAGGATGCCGCGGAGCGGGCTTCGATGGCCGACGCTTTGATTAGCGGCAGCCTCGCCGGTCTGGCGGCCGACGCCGCGGCGGCGCTCGGCAGTTTTGGCGCCGACGCGCGCGCTCGTGTCGAAGGCGAATTTCCCGCCAGCGGCACGGCGGAAAAGGATTTTCTCAAGCGTGTACGGGCGCGGCGAGCGATCGTCGAGGCGTCAGTGAGCAGCGCGGCGGCGGTCGAGGCGGCTGCCTTCACGGCCAGCCACGACGCTGTGGGGCAGGCGCAGCGGGCCTTCGATGCGGCGCGCCGGGCGCTGGCGGCGCGCTTTCAGGCGGCGTCGGCGCTCGCCGCCGACACGGCGACACTGGAGCGTCTGGCGGCGCTGCCGGTGGCGCTTCCGCCGACCCGCTTCCCGATTCTGACGCCCTGGCAGCAGGCCCGCCTGCACGACGCGGGCCGCCAGTCGGCGCGCGAATCGGCGCTCGTCAAGCTGAAGGCGGTCGACGACGCGCAGCTCGCGCGGCGAGCCGCGCAGGCGAGCTATGATCAGGCGCTCTATGCGGCGCTGAAGGCGGATCCCGATGCGACCCTGGTGCAACTCGAAGCGACGACGCTGAGTGCGGCGCGCGCCGCGCTCGACGGCAAGGCAGCCGACCTGGCCAGCGCGCGCGCCGCGCTCGACGCCGGCGAGCGGTCGATCCTGCAGTCCTGGCTGGCGGCCGTTCCCGACACCCTCTGGGAGGCACTCGACAGCCTCGACGGCGCGCTGGCGCGATTGACGCTGTTGCAGGGACCACCGACGTCGGCCGCGCTGCTGGCGGAGCTGGACAGCGCCGAGGCGGCGCTGGCGGGTGCCCTGAGCGCGGCCCGGCTGGCGCAGCGCAAGGTGGCCGCGGCGAGTGCCGCGCACTGGCGCGCCAGCGCCGATCGGTTGGCTGAGAGCGAGACGCAGCGCCAGCGTGCGACGGCGGTCGCGCGCAGCGCGTCGCTTTACTGAGCACGGAGACGGCCATGAAAGCGAACGACACCCCCGGACTTGCCTGCAGCGGCGTACCGGTGATCGACCGCTGTGCGGCGAGCCTGCCCGACAACCCGCAGTGCGCGCCGAATTACCACTTCGGCATGTTGCTCGGTGTTGCCGATCTGCGCGCCGAGCAGGGCTTCCACGTCGGCCGTCTGCGCCGCCATCAGCGCCTGCTGCACGGCAGCGGCGTCGTCGCCGGCTATCCGGTGCGCTTCGATACCGACGATTTCGAACTGCACGTCGGTCCCGGCTATGCCATCGACGCACTCGGCCGCGATCTCCTGCTCGACGTCGAGCAATGCGTCAGCCTGCCCAAGTGGTGGGAAAAGCACGCCGGCGATGAGGAATTCGACGATATCGAAGCGGTCAAGGATGCCCGCTTCGACCTCGACGTGATCGTCGGCTACGGCACTTGCCTCGCCCAACCGGTGCCGGCGATCGCCGAGCCCTGCGCCGGCAGTGCCGCCGACATCGCCTACGCGCGTCTCTGCGAGCGCCCGCAACTGGCGCTGGTGCGGCACGTCGAGGCGCCGGCGGCGGCTTCGCCGACGCCCTATCACCTGTTGCAACGCTACTTCGGGCGGCTTCCCATGGCGACCGACAGCGCCGGCCAGCCGCTGCCGGCCGAGCAGTGGCTGACCGACCGCCTGGCCGTCTTGCCGACCTTGCCGGCCGCCGACCAGGCAGCGGCTCGCGCCGCACTGCTGCGCGAAGTCAGCGCGCGCGCGGTGGCCGAAATGTCGCCCTTGGTGGCCGACGAGCTGATGGACGCGGCCGACGACGATGAACTCCGCCTGCCGATCGCCCGCTTGCGCGACGTGCATGTCTGGCAGGACGCCAGCGGCTGGCAGGCGACGATCGGCAGCGTCGAACTCGGCGGGCGCGACAGCCTGCTGCCCGGCTACCTGCTGCAGGCCTTGCTGCTGACCGAGCCGCCGCCCGCGGCGGCGGCCGGCGCGGTCGTCGTCGGCGGCGGCGCGACGCTGGCCGGCAGCGACCTGACGCTCGTTTTCAGTCAGCGACTGGCGGTCGCCAGCGTCCAGGCGGTGGCCTTCGGCGTCAGCGAGTACCTCGACGACGAAGGCTGGAAGACTTTCGTCCTCGCCGCGCCGACCTACGACGAGAGCGATCCGGCGCAGCCAAGCGTCACGCTGACGCTCGATCGCGCACCGGTCGGCTCGCGGCTGCGCGTCAGCGTCGTCGGCACGGGCAGCACGCCACTGCTCGGCGCCAATCTGATTCCCGCCGGTGCGCTGCTTCCGGATAGCGACGGCCGCACCCTAACCACCACCATCTTCAGGGGCTAGTCATGGGCAAAAACGAAATCACCGGCGAGACCGTCGAGATTAGCGTCAAAGACGGCGTCGCCTTCATCGAGCAGGCGAGCCCACTGACCCGCCTGCATTACTTCGATGGGCAGTTCCTGCGCGCCGATGCTTTTGCGCTCGAACAGGATTACCACCGCACGCGCACCCGGCTGGCCAATCTGGCTGGCGGCTGGGGTGTCGTACACGGGATGGGGATTGCCGTCAGCGGGGCGGATCTGCGGGTCGGCGCCGGGCTGGCGGTTACGGCGGCGGGCAATTTCGTTCTCGCGACCGCCGAAATGCAGACGGCGATCGCCGATCTGTTGGCCGGTGCGACGCCAGCGCCGGCGAGTGGCAACGCCGAACTCGCCGATTGTCTGGCCACCGACAAGGGTGGCGTCAAGGAGAGCTCCGCGCTGGCGATCTACGAGATTACCGTCGGCCCGGTCGAAGGGCAGTGTGGCAATGAGCCGGTTTTCGGCAAATTGTGCGAGAGCGCCTGCGCCAGCGACGCGCGGCATCCCTGGTGGCGCGAAGGCGTCGTTCTGCGTCTGCGTCCCATCAAGCTGCTGTTGCCGGCGAGCAGCGCGGTTGCGACCTCGCATGTGCATCTGCGCAACCGTGTGGCATCGGCCTACTTTGCCGCCGAGCCGTGGCTGGCGGCGAACGCGCTCAGCGCGGCGGGGCTGGCCAGCGGGATCTGGTGCGAGCCGGCCGGCCTGTATGGGCGCGATGAAGTGGTGATCGGACTGCTGGTGCGTGAAGCCGGCGTCAATCGCGTTCTCGATGCCTGGAGCGGGCGGCGCGAGCGCATGGATACACAGGCGCGCGGCTATTGGCAGGGGCGCCTGGCGATGCGCCCGTGGAACGTCTTCGTGGCGCAGATCCTCCAGTTTCAGTGCCAGCTCAGCAGCCTTTTCGATGCCGGCAGCGCGGTCGTCACGCCGGCCGAAGATTGCGCGGAACTGCGCCTGTTGCTCGACAGGACGCGCCAGGAACTCGAGGCGCTGCACAAAAGGTATCGCGACAGCGCCGAGAAGATCGTCCAGTCCTTCGGCGACAAGCCGAGCAAGAAAGGCGCTCTGGAGGCGGCCAATGAAGTGAAGCTGGCCTACGCTGAGCTCTACGATCTGAGCAGCCAGCTCGCCGAGGCGGAACTCGGCAAGGGTGCCCTGCCGGCACAACGCATGCTGATCAACGCCGGCTTCGTCGAACTTCCGCCGGCCGGTTACCTGCCGGTCTCGCCCGGCAAGACGGCGCTCGAGGAACAACTGGCGCGCATGTTCGGCGAGGGCGTCCGCCTGCACTACCATGCCGTGCGGGCCGACGAGATTGCCCACCTGCTGAGCGAAGCGCAGCATCTGCAGCGCCTGTCGCTGACGCGCGGCATCGATCATCCCGGCGAGTTCGAAGAGGTCGAGATCTTCGTTCCGGACGGTCAGGTGGTGGACCTGCAGAGGCAGGCGGCCGGCACCTGGTGGCAGGTCGACATGCGGGCGGCCGCGCTGACCGTATTCGACTTCGGTTCGCTTGAGAGCAAGACGGAAGCCGCCGCGGCGGTCGACGCGGCCCCGGCTCCGGCTCCGGCTGCTCCGGCGGCCGCGGCGGCGCCCGACGAGAACGCTTACGGTGGTGCGCCGGCGGAGGTGGCGGAGAAGGCCTACGATCGGGTGGACAACCCGCTGCTGGCGTTGACTCTTTCCGGAATGGCGCGCAGCGAGACGCGCGACGACGGCAGCTACGGCCTGACGCTGACTACCTCCGCCGAGCCGCAGGAGGTCTCCGGTCTCGAGTTCAAGCGCGAGCAGAAGCTGGCGCTCGAAATCGGTCGCTACAGTGTCTACCTGGCCGGCGACGTGGGCGGCGACCCCTTCGACCTGGGGCTTGGCGGGGCGCTCGACGTCAAGGCGGAACTGCGGGTGATTGCCGGTCGTCGGGGCACCGTCGCGACGCTGACCGGCGAGCTGACGGTTCTGTCGCGCAAGTTCGTCGAGGACTACGTCGAACTGCTGGTGCAGATGGACATGATCGCCAGCAGTACGATGGTCGGTGGAACGGAAACGCGGAAACCCGACGCCAGGCGCAGCACCTTGCGCCTGACGCTGCTGCGCCGGGGCGACGGTGATGCCGGCAGCTTCATTCTCGACGATCAGCGGCATGACCCGTCGAATTCGCCGGTGTTCATCGATTGGCAGGAATCGCCGCGCCGCGCCGTGCTCTCGGTGAGCAACTCGACGGAGGCCAAGAAGGCGGTGCTGCAGAACGTCGTGCGGGCGCTGGCGAGCAGCGGCGTCGGCTTGTCCGGAGACGCCACGCTGGCAGCTCGCCAGCCTTTGCTCGTCATGAGCGCGCTGGCCGGCATGCCCGCTGCGACGGATGCACTCGGCGTAGCGGTGATGAATACGCTGCTGGCGATCGCCGAAGTGAGCGACGACGCCGCTTTCCTGGCCCGTGCGCGGCGCCGGCTGTTCCCGACGCTCGACCTGCCGGCGGCGCAGCAGGTACGCGCCGTGCAGGACTGGGTGATGTTCCGCCGGGCGCGCACGCACCTGTGCGGACCGGTCTGCGCGCCGCTCGTCGTTCCGGCGGTCGAGGCTTTCCAGGTCTGGCATCTGCGGCTGGAAACGCTCAAGGATTTCGAACTTCTCAAGGCGGCGCTCGACAAGGGCGACCCCGAGAACCTTGCACGGTTCAAGTTCCAGCGCGTGGGGATCCTGCGCTTCCGTGACGAGAGCAGCTTTGCCGAAGAATCGGCCGAACGCGTGCTGGCGATGTGGCGCCTGGCGGCACCGGCGCCGCAAGTGGTTCTCGGACGCGTATGGGAAAGCGCGCCGGCGACCGGGCAGGGTTGGCAGAATCACTTCCGCCTGCGCAACATGTTGCAGCAGATCGCCAGTCTGACCCGGCCGCCGGCGGCGGGCGAGGGTGCTCTGGCGGCGATTCCACAACCGCCGCCACCGCTGGCCGACGGTGCTCTCGACGGTGGCTTGCTGGTGGTCAGCGCCGCGGCCGGCGAAACGCGCAATGCGCTGCTCATCTACGGCAACTGGGATGCCCCGAATCATTACCTGAACAAGGAAGCGCCGCGCAGTCCCCTGGAGTTCGCCGACAACACGCCGCAGGGGGCGGCGCTGGCCAACTTCATCGCCTCGCTGAACGTCGACCAGCCGGTGCGCGGCGTCACCTTGGCGACGACCAAGGCCGCGCCGGATGCCGGCGCTCCGGAGCGGCTGAAGGCGGTTGTCGAGGCACTGGTGGCGGCCGGCAGGCCTGCGCCGGCCGCGGCGCGCCAGGTGGTCCAGGAAATCAACGCGCACGACCGCGGGCAGCTCACCGAGATCGGCCTCGTCGCGAACGATTACGACGAGGTGATCTTCTTCGAACTCAACGCCGGTTGACGGGGGCCGGGAACGATGCCTGCCGCCGCTCCACCCGCCGCGGACTTCAAGAAACCGGCCACGCCACCGGCCAAAACCGGCCAGGCGGAACGTGGGCAGAAAGCGCCGGACGCCAGACCGCCTGAAGCGCGTCCGGTCGAGCCGGGGGCGGTCGTCGGCCGGCAGGCGTCGCAAATCCGGGCGGGCTCGCCAGCCACAAGCCAGGGCGCTTCGGCGGCACCGTCCGGCAGTAGCCAGCAACGCTTCGACCGTTTGGCCGTACGCGCCAAACTCGCGGTCAGCGAGCCGGGCGACGCGGTCGAGCGCGAGGCCGACGCTATCGCCCAGCGCGTGATGCGCCAGCCCGAGCCGGCCGTTGCGTCTGGCGCCGGCGTAGCTCCCGGTCGTTCGCCGGGCGAACAGATCAAGCGTCAGGAGCCGCGTGCGGCGTCGGGCGGGGGAGGTGGCAAGGTTTCGCCAACGGCGCCGGCGACGCCTGTGCCGGTGGCCAAACCGGTGCCAACAGCGAATGCGGCGGCCGCTACCGACGGCAAGCGTGCGGGTCAGGTGCCCAATCCCCCGCCGACGGCGACGGCGGCGTCGGCGGTGCCGGACGAAGGCTTGGTCAAGCGCCAGGCGGCAGCCAGCGCCGCGGCGCGCGATCGGCCAGCCGCCGGCAACGTTCCCGCGACGGCGGCCGAACTGTTGTCGCGCCTTGGTGCCGGCGTGCCGCTCGACGCCGACACGCGCGCCTTCTTCGAGCAGCGTCTGGGCCGGGATCTGAGCGAGGTGCGCATCCATGCCGACGACAGCGCCGGCGAAGCGGCCCGTCTGTTGCGCGCGCGTGCCTTTACCTGGGGCAACCACGTCGCTTTCGCGGCCGGCGAGTACCAGCCGGCAACGTCGTCGGGCCGGACGTTGCTGGCGCACGAACTGGCGCACGTGCTGCAGAACGATTCCATGGCGGTGAGCAACGTCGTGCGCCGCAAGCCCGACAATCCGAAGTACAAGGACGCCAACGACATTGCCAGCGATGCCATCGATCCGGCGAAGGACAAGGCGGCGCGGCCGGCGCTGGAAACGCTGAAGCTGCCCGCGATCAAGGCGCGGCATGCCGATCTCTACAAAAAGCTGGCCGGTAAGTCGTTGCGTCGCCCCAAGGGCTACGACCGCAAGACGCCGCCTTTCCAGACCGAGCAGGTCAAGAAGTGGAAAGAAAAACTCGATCTCGCCGCCTACTACGCGGCGATCGGCTTCCAGGTCGGTGGCGGTCGCCAGACGCTGACCTTCTACGGAGCGCAGGAGAAGAGCCTCTCGGGCACCGAGGGCGAGCTCATCGAGCAACTCAAGGTTCCGACATGGACGCCGGACGGGAGCTGGCTGAAGTCGCCCCTGCAGGTCGACCACATCGTTGAAGTGCAACTCGGCGGCGCCGATGCCTTCGACAACTACGAGTTGTTGACCGGAGCGCACAACACGAACGTCGGTTCGCAGTTGCGCGCCGTGATCTACGCCAACGTGAAGGTGTACCTCGGTGCCGTGGACAAGAATACCGGCGACGCGCTGGTAAAGAAGTATCTCGACGAGAACGACGTCGACTTCAAGACCGTGGAAGGCGGCGGCGAGGGCAAGAACCCCGAGAAGACGGCGCAGTTCTGGAGCCGCCAGCAGATTAGCGAGGGCAAGCACCTGATCTGGCTGCAGGACGAGAAGCGCCCGGCGAAGGACGACGGCAACGACAAGACGCGTTTCGCGCTCTACTCCTACACCGGCCAGGGCTTCATCGACGCCTTTCCGCGCAACAAGAAGACGGTCACCTTGATCGACAGCGGTCGCCTGGCCGGGATCGAACTCAAGTCGATCACGCTGACGGCCGACCTCGACAAGGACCATACCGGCAGTGTCGGCGAGCTGAAGGGCTCCTGGGATTTGCCGAAGGGCGTCAAGGCGAACAAGGGAACCACGTTCCAGAGCACCCTGAACAGCGTTTCAGGCAAAAAATACGCCGGCGCACTGTCGAGCCTGTCGCCGCCGCAAGTCGAAGTCGAAGGCGCCAGCCCGGTCAGCTTCGGCGAGCTCGCTTTCGTGCGCGGCAAACTCAGCGTCGACGGAACCCTGACCACGACTCACCCCTTGATCTCCGGCGTGCCGATTCCGGTGCGCTGGCGCGGCGACGATTTCGCCTTCGAACATACCTTCTCCATCGAGCAGTTGAAAGGCAAGCTGCCGGTTCCCGGTCTGACCATAGACGATGTCAGTCTGACGCTCTTCTTCGCGACGCAAGGCTTGGGTGCCGACGGCTCGATCAGCTTCACGATCGCCGGTCTGGGCGCCGGCATCCTCTCGGTGACCGTCAAGGCCGGGCCGAAGGGGCCCGAACTCGTCGCCAAGGGGACGCTGACCGCCGACCGCAAGCTGTTCGATCTGGCCACCGTCGACCTCGGCTACTCTAGCAGCAAGGGCTTCTTCGGCGGCGGCACGCTGGGTATCACCAATCCGGACAAGGTCAAGGGGATCAAGTCGGCGACGCTCAAGGCGGCCTACGCCGAGTCCTTGTTTACCGCGACCGGCAGTGTGGAGCCGGACATTCCCGGCCTCAAGAGCGCATCGCTGACCGTCGGCTACGGCAAGGACACGCTGCAGATCACCGGCAAGCTCGGCATCGACGAGAAGGTGCCGGGAGTCGAGAAGGCCGACATCACGGTCAGCGTCACGCAGGGCGACAAGGGCTGGAAAGTCGCCGCCAGTGGCGATGTCACGCCCAAGTTGCCGGGGCTCAGCGGCGCCAAGCTGAAGTTCAGCTATGATGACGGTTCGGTGCTCGTCGAAGGCGAATTCAGCGTCAAGAAAGGTCCGCTCGACGGCAAGGTCACGGCGGGCGTCACCAACGCCACGGTCGACGAGAAAACCGGTGTGCGCGGCGACAAGGGCGCGGGCAAGGACTTCAAAGTGTTCGGCGCGGCCGACATCAAGGCCGAGTTCATCAAGGACAAGCTGGACGGCACGCTGAAGCTGCGCTTGTTGCCGGACGGCTCGGTGCGCGTCGGCGGTAATCTGAAGACCAAGGACTTCGAGGTCTTCGGCAAGTATCCCAAGGACGGCGGCGAGTTTTTCAACAAGACCTTTTCGACGCCGCCGGTGCCGCTGCCGGGGCTCGGTTTTGCGGTCGGTTCGGTGAGCGTCGGCATCACCTTCTCGGCCTCGATCTCGGCCAAGGCGCATGCCAGCGTCGGGCCCGCAAAGCTGACCGGAATCACCATCGAAATCAAGGAATTCGATCCGGCCAAGGCGGATTTCCAGACGCTCGAAATCGGCGGCGGCGGGACTTTCGCGGTCTATGCCGATGCCGGCTTCGGCGCCGATGCCAAGATCAATCTGATCTTCGGTGCGGCGGTGGCCGAACTGGTCGGCAGTGTCGGCGCCGAAGCGACGGCCGGCATCCCGGCCGACAAACCCGTGCTTTCGGCGAAGTCCGAATTCACCTACAGTCGAGCCAAGGGGCTGGACATCACCAACACGCTGGATCTCGACATTTCGCCGGAACTGAAGTTCCGTCTGTTCGGCGAAGTGTCGGCCCGCCTCAACCTTTTGGTCGACACCGTTACGGTGTGGAAGAAGGACTGGACGCTGGCTGAAGCCAACTACAAGTTGCCGATTGGCATCAAGGCGTCGGGCAGTCTGGGCTACAACTCGAAGAGCGGCAAGATCCGGCCCGAGAAGCCTGCCGACGCGATCAAGGTCGAGCAGCCCAAGCTCGATGGCGACGCCATGAAAGGTGTGGTGACGGGCGACTCGGCGCCGCCGTCGATCGAGACGCTGGACAAGAACAATCAGGTGGTCAGCGACGAAAAGGCCTTGATGTGTTCCATGCCGGTCGCGGCGAGTTCCTCGTCACAAGCGCCGCCGATGATGTCCGTGGCGCCCAAGCAGTCGGTGATGCCGCGCCGCGCCGCGGAGGCTGCGCCAGCCCTGCCGACTGCGGTTGACGAGAGCGTGGTCGACCGTCTGGGCGCTGGCATCGAGCTTGACCTACCGACGCGCGGCTACTTTGAGCAGCGCATGCGGGCCGATCTGTCGCGTGTGCGCATCCACAGCGGTCTGGCGGCCGCCCGTGAGGCGGATCGGCTGGCGGCCGACGCCTTCACGGTGGGGGATCACATCGCTTTTGCGCAGGGCAAGTACCGGCCGGACACGCCCGAAGGCCAGGATCTGATCGCTCACGAACTGGCGCACGTCGCTCAGCAGCAGAGCGCTGGCGACCCGATCGTCCTGCGCTGGCCGGCGGTGACGCGCACGCCGGCGCAGACCTCGGAGACGCCGGCGAGTATCCGGGCGATGACGCTGTCCGGCTTCTCGATGCTCACCGACAGTCAGCTCGACTGGGCGACGAGCCCGGCCTTGCAGGCCGACGCGGCGGCACTGGCGGCGTTCCGCGAGCTCGATCGTTTTGCCGAGCGCCCGAACGTCGTGGCCGGGGCTGGCGATCTCAGGGTCGGCGACATCATCGGCAAAGGCATTCCGGCGATCTACGCGCCGCTCGAGAAATACGCCGAAGGCGCGGCGACCGACCACACCGCTTGGTTGCGTTCGACGAGCAACATCAACGAGGCCGAGAGCTGGGGGCGCGACCTGACGACTTTGGAAGCCGCCTGGCCGGCGGCCAACCTGTCGCTGGTCATGCGTGCGCCGCCGAATCCGGCGGCGAGCAAGGGGCCGTTCGAAAAGCTCGTCGATCCGGCGATGCCCGAACTGGGCAACTTCATCAGCTATCTGACGACCTGCACGCCGGTCCTGTCGGCCAATGACGGCAGCGAAGTCGAATCCTTCCTCGCCCTGCGTCGCGAAGGCGCCCTGCCGCATACCTATCACGGCCGGATCACCTATGCGCGAACTTTCCACCATTTCACCAAGGGGACGCTGGACGGTCTGGTCGGCAACGAAGCCTACCCGCAACTGGCCCAGTCGCCCTGGTCGCCCTTGCGGCGACCCCTGACGGTCGTGCTCTACCCGGCGGTCGACGACAACGGGGCCTTCCATCGCAATCTCGGCCTGCAGGACATGGTGAGCAGTACCGACATCCTGACCATCGTCATCGAAGGGCACGCGACGGTGGGTGGCTATCAGTCGCAACTGGCTCCGGTGGCGGCACGCTACGGGATCAATGGCCGGATTTACCAGGCGCTGATCGGCGGCCACGGCAACGCGACGGTGCTCAATCTGGCCGGTAGCGCGGGTGCGGCGATGACCGTCGACGCCCTGGGCACGAGTGGCACCGCGGGTGCCAACACGACGGCCCTGATGAGCGCCCTGACCGGCCTGATGAGCGGCGATCCGACGCAGCGCCGAATCGTTCTTGATGCCTGCCTGACCAACTCGCATGCCGTTGGCTCGGCCTTGCGCGCCTTGCCGGCCGACGCCGCCGCCGACGTCAACGCGGCGTTGGCCGCCGACCCCAGCCTGCGTGACGTGGTGGCGAAGATGGCCGGCCCGGGGGCCACGGTGCTCGGCGCCGATGCGTCGTTCGCGCCGTCGCAAACGACTTTCCTTCGCCCCGGGTCGACCGACATCGGTCTGAGCGTCCCCGGCGACCCCGATCTGGTGGCCGACAAGCTGGTGTACGTCGAATTCGGGACCGAACCGACCGGTTGCCTGCGGGCCGTACTCGAGTGCTGGGCACGCGACCAGGTGGCCGGGACGCATGCCTGCCGCGATGCGATGTTGCGCCGCATCGGCGCCGGGCGATCGACGCATCTGGGCGCGGTGGCTACCGATACCTGGCGCGAAGCCGTCATTCAGCCGCTCTACGATCTGGCGGCCAATCACTACTGGGGCAGTGGCGAGGCCATCCGCCAACTCGGCGAACTGGCCGACCGGGTGTTCGTCCTGTACATGGAGAACCACTCGTCGGCCGCCCAGATCGACAGCGCCCTGGCGGTGATCGCCGGCAACGTTGCGCAGGTCAATCAACTGTTCAGCCGCGTGACCGCCGACCCGACGAGTACCGGAAACATGCGCGTGGCGATCACTCTCGAGCAGGTATGGATGCAGTACAACCCGGCGCGTCGTGGCCGGTTCATGACCGAACTGGCGCGCTTCGGCAGTTGCGCACTGGCCGCGCCGCACGTCGACATGAACTTCGTCATGCCGCAACTGGCCGATCTCCTGCTGCTGCCACCGGTTGCCGCCCAGCTCAAGATTGCCTTGCTGGCGGCACGCCATGCACCGCTGGCCTCACCGCCTCCGTCGCCGCTGCCGGCCCACGTCGTCTACTTGCGTGGCTTGCTCGGCGCCGGGCCGACCTTCCCGGCGGCGGCCGGCATCGACGCGGCGCTCGGTCCACTGGGATCGGAAGACGAAATTCTTGCCGCCATCGGCCGGCCGCTCGCCGGATCCCGCGATCCGACGCGCCCGCCCAACGCCAATATCAACCTTGGCCGCGCTGACGTCCCCGACCAGAACGATTTCGCGGTGACACCCCTGCGCCGCAACGGCGTGGTGGCGACGGTACGCGACGATCTGATGGTACGCAGTCGTCCGACGACGGCGAGCAGCGCCAGCGGCCGCCTGCCGACCGGAACGTCGGTACGGGTGATCGGTGAATTCGGCACCTGGTATGCCATCGAGCAGCCGGCTAGCACGGGCTTCGTGGCCAAGCGCTACATCACGCTGCTACCCTAGCCGGCGATCTGACGGGGGCCTTGCAACTGGTCGACCGGAATCGGTTTACCGGTGAGAAAGCCCTGTATGAGCTGAAAGCCCATCTCCCGGCATACCTCCGCTTCGGCTTCCAGCTCGATCCCCTCGGCCAGCGGCACCGAACCGAGGTCAAGAACGAGTTTGACGAGGTCGCTGACGACGTGTCGTTTGCGCTCGCTGGCCAGGTGGATGTCGTGCAGCAGCCCCATGTCGAACTTCACGAAATGGGCCGGAGCCTCGCCGAGTTCGCTGAGCCGCGCCTGACCGGCGCCGAAATCGTCGTAGGCGAAGCGTATGCCGATATCGCGGAAGCGCGCGGCAAGCTCGATCAGGCGCCGGCTGTCGGTGACGGCGGTTTCATGGATTTCGATCACCAGGTCGAGCCCCGGGTTTTGCTCGCGCAGGCTGACCAGCGAGGCGAAGAATTCCTCGCTGAACGTTTCCTTGGGATGGGTGTTGGCAAACAACGCGAAGCCTTGCAGACGCGGTGCAATCATCGCGATGCCGAAGCGGCGGAAGGCGACGCTCAACTCGACCTCGCGATCGAGCGCGCTGGCCAGCGAGAAGAGGCGCATCGGCGAGGTCGGCAAGAGCGGGTGGTTGGCGCGACCGAGCAATTCGTAGGCCACGACTCTTCGGCTCTGTGCTTCGACGATCGGTTGCGCGGCACCCGACATGCCGTAGCCGTCGAGCAGGTCGAGGAACTCCCGCTCGTGGGCGACGAACATTTCCGACAAGCGCAAACCGCTCGGCACCAGCATGGTGCGTAACTGGTCGCCGCCGCTTGTTTCCTCGACGCGCAGGCGCAGGCGGAATTCGGCGGTGCCGAAGTGCACGATGTCCTTGTCGTCGAGCAGGCAGGATCCTTCGACGCGCTGGCGGCCGACGAAGCTGCCGTTGGTACTGTTCAGATCGGTCAGCCGGATGCGGCCGCTGATGTCGGGCGTGAGCAGCGCGTGATGTCGGCTCAGGCCGCGCGAAGTGAGAACGAGGTCGTTATCGGGATCGCGACCGATACGAAACGGCAATTGCGTGATCTGGTAGGTGAGATGCGAGCCATTGGCCGCGATCGACTCCAGGAACCATTGCCTTTCCACGTTGCGCTCCGCTGATCACAGTTGATGGAGGGTGTCGGTTTCAGAACATCGCCGGGCAGAGCCCATCGAGCTGTCGGGCCCGGGAGGGTTGAGCCAGCGAACGTCTGGCCGGCCGCTCCCGCCACGCGGACTATACACCATCCAGCCGTGTGACAGCCGATCCAGCCCGCGAAAGTAGCTTTCGCGGGCGCCTGCCCGAGATTTTCTCGCCAGTCCTCGGGCTGACGTCCGCCAATCGTCGCTTACAATCCGCTCTGCAGGACTCCTGCTGGCGCGGCGCGCGCCGTTTGCCACCAACTTACTCCACCCACTCGTATGCAAAGACTTCTGTCTCTCGTCGGTCCACTGCCCTTCATCGCTCTTGCCATCGTCGCCGCCGGTCTGGCGCTGGGTGCGGCGGTCTGGCTGTTCACCGGGGTCTTTACCCCGCAACTGGCAACCCTGACCAGCGCTTGGCGCTACCCGTTGACCGGACTGGCACTGGCCGGCAGCTACTTTGCGTATGGCCTGACACTGTTGCTGGTCGCTCCGGTGCTGAACCTCGTTCTCGGCGGGCGGCTGCAGCCCTATCGGGGCTCGGCGGTATCGCTGATGGCGCTGCGCTGGTACGTCCATTGCACGCTCACCCTGGTGGTTCGTTACTCTTTTCTCGAGTTCGTGACTCCCTCTCCCTTCGCTCAGATCTACTATCGGTTGATGGGGATGAAGATCGGACGCAACGTGACCATCAATTCGACAGCCATCGCCGATCCCTCGCTGATCGAAATGGCCGATGGTGTGACCATCGGCGGCAGTGCGAGCGTCATGGCGCACTACGCGCAGAGCGGCTATCTGGTCGTGGCGCCGGTCAGACTTGGCGCTGGTGCGACCATCGGACTGCGGGCGATCATCATGGGCGGCGTCGAGGTCGGCGCAAAGGCCAAGGTGCTGGCGGGCTCCTTCGTCCTGCCGAACACTCGTATCCCGGCCGGTGAAACCTGGGCCGGGATTCCCGCCCAGCGGATCGAAATGGAAGGAGCCGCGGGGCGTTCGGCCGACGGCGGCGCGGCTTGAGCGATGCCGGATCTGCCGTCACTGGAAACCCTGGGCCTGCGGCTACTCGGTATAGTCGCTGGTCTGGTGGCCTGGTTCGTCACGCAACGTCTGATCGGCGAGCGCCGTCTGGCGGATGGCGGGATCTACGACCACCTGCACAGCCTCAGCGCTGGCGCCAACGCCTGGCTGCACGCCCATCGGCGCGCGGCCGACGGGCTGCTGATCGGCAGCTCGCTGGGGGTCGATGCGGTGACTCTTTTCGTCCTCGGCTACGCCATCATCGGTCCGAGCTTCGGCCCGTTCTGGGGGCTGCTGTGTCTATTCGTTCTTCGCCAGTTGAGCCAGGCGGTTGTCGCGCTACCGGCACCACCGGGGATCATCTGGCGCCATCCCGGATTTCCTTCGCTGTTCGTCACCTACGCGGTGGGCAACGACTTCTTCTTTTCCGGACACACCGCACTGGCCGTGTATGGAGCGATCCAGTTGGCGACTCTCGGGTTTCCCGCACTGACCGTCGTCGGCGTGCTGCTCGCCGTGCTGCAGATGATCGTCGTAATCGTGTTGCGCGCGCACTGGACGCTCGACGTGCTGGCCGGACTGCTCGCGGCCCTTCTGGTCGGCGCGCTGTTCTGGCCAGGATAGGCGCCGCGAGTGAGGAAACGGTTTGTCGCGCGCCGCGGCACCGGAATCGCGGGGTCGACCAGGTTCGCCTTCCGGGTGTTCGGAAAGCCGGCGCAGGGCGGGCCGCTTAACGCATGAGCGCTATGGCCACGTCCTCCACGGCCGCCTGCAGTCGTTCGACGTCTTGCCGCGTCGTTCGCCAGTTGTCGAACGCGGCGCGGATGGCGGCGCGCCCGTTCCAGACTGTTCCGGTCACGAAGGCCCGGCCGTCCGCCTGAATTTCCTTTACCGCCCGGCGATTCAGTTCGTCGGTCGCTAGCTCGCCGTCCTCGCGGCCGACGAGGCGAAAGCAGACGATGTTGAGCGGCACCGGGTTCATCAGCTCGACGCCGGGTGTCGCGTCGACCCAGCGGGCGAAGGCGGCGGCGTTGTCCACACAGCGCTCGACCACCGCGCGATATCCCGCCCGGCCAAACGCCTTGAGAGCGCACCACGCAGCCAGCGCGCGGAAACGGCGCGACATTTCCGGGACATGCGTCAAGGGATCCCAGCCCGCGCCGCCCACGACATAGGCACCGCTTGCGGCGAAGGACTCGCGCAGGATGGCGGCGTCGCGGACGAAGGCGAAGCCGCTGTCGTAGGGCACGTTGAGCCACTTGTGAGCGTCCGAGGCCAGCGAGTCGGCACGCTCGACGCCGCGGCACAGGTGCGCGAGGCCGGGCGACACGGCAGCGAAGAGGCCGAACGCCCCGTCGATGTGCAGCCACGCGCCGGCAGGATGCGAATCGCGCAGATCGGCCAGCGCGCCGAGGTCGTCGAAGTGGCCGCTATTCACCTCGCCGGCGTTGCCGACGATGATCACCGGCCCGTCGATCGTACGCAGCAGGCTCCTCATCGCCGCGACATCCACCGAGCCGCCTGCCGCCGCCACCTGGCGTAGCCGCTGGCGGCCGAGGCCGAGCGTTCCCAGGCACTTGCTGGCACTGAGGTGGATTTCGCTGCTCGATACGACGGTGATGGGCGGCTGACCCGCCAAGCCATCGCGCGCCGCGTCGAAGCCGAGCCGCCGTCCGGCCCACTGGCGCGCCGCGCCGAGGCCGACGAGGTTGGCCATGGTGGCGCCACTGGTCAGCGCACCGGCCCACTCCGCCGGCAAACCGAACAGATCTTTCAGCCAGCGCAGGACGACCAGTTCGGTCTGCACCGCCGCCGGGCTGCTCGCCCACATGCCGGCGTTCTGATCGATGGCCGAGGCGAGCCAATCGCCGGCCAGTGCTGCTGGAGTTACGCCCCCGGTCACGAAGCCGAAAAAGCGCGGACCGGGCGAGGCGGTGATGCCGCGCTCGGCGCGTGCGAACCATTCCTCGATAACGGCCGTGGGGTCGCTGCCGGTTTCCGGAAGTGCTTCGTCGAGCGCCGCACGCATGTCTTCTGGCGATGCGACGAGACTCACCGGGCGTTCCGGCAGCGAAGTCAGAAAGGCGGTGGCGAGTTGGTGGGCGCGGGCGAGAGTCCGTTCCGTCACCCTGGCTGTCGGGTCGCTGCCTGTATTCATGTTCGGTGTTCCTCGGTGGCTGGTCGAAGGGGGCAGCGTTGTATTCCGGTGGCAAGAAGACGGTTTCCCTGGCCGCGCCTCATCGGCGAAGCCGCCGGAACGCGCTATGCTACCGACTGGCCGGCGAGGGCGCTTCCGCCATGATAGCGCGTTCCGGCCGGCGTGCCGGAGGAGGCAAGAAGCTGCGCCGGCATTTGCTTTGGCGCTACGCCGGTGGTTGGTGGTGGCGTGTCGACTCGGAGCTTCTCGTGACGATCTGGCCGGGTTTTCTGCTGTTGCTTGTCTGGTCCAGGCCGCCCTGGGCCGACCCCTGCGACCAGTTGCCGCGGCCGTCGGTGACCTTGAAACGCATCGACGAGCGTGTGACCGTCAGCACGCAGTACGGCTACCGGGAATTGACCCATCTGGGGTCTGCTTTGGCGCCAGCCGGAAAGCATGTGCTCGGGCTGACGCGAGGCAAGGCGATCGCCCAGGTCGCGATCACGACCGCGGTTTACGTCGACCCCCTCGGCCGTTGGGAATGCGCCAGTCCGCAGGTCACTGTGAGCCTCGGGTTCAGGCCGATCACCGTCTATTTGGCGAAAGAATTTCCCGCCGGCGGCTGCGCTTATGACGCGATCTATCGGCATGAGTTGCGCCATGTCGAGACGTATCAGGCGCAACTCGCGGCGATCGAGAAAGACGTCGCCGAGACTCTCGGCCGTCGCTTCGCCAGTGGAGCACCCTGGCGCGGCCCGGTCGGTCAGGCGCAGGCCCGCCTGCAGCAGGAACTCGACGACCGTTGGCTGCCCTATATGCAGCGTGAGCTCGCGCGCGCCGATGGCGCGCAGGCGCTGATCGACACCGCCGAGGAGTACGCTCGCGTGACCAACAGTTGCGACGGCGAAATCAGGCGGCGTATCCCGGAGGGTAGCCGCTGAGGCGGGCGTTCGCTACCGCCGGTGCGCCCGATGTCAGGCAGCGCTTGCCCTGCCGCCTGTCGTCACGGCCACACGGTAGCCCGCCGTGCGCTGGTGCCGAGAGGCCACGCCAGACAACCGGTGCCTTGTTGTAAGGGATAATGGCTTGTGCCTCGCAAGGGTCGGCGACCATAGGAGAGAACGATGGCAGGTTTTGAGGATTACGCGGCGGATACTAGGGAGATCGAACTCGAAATCGAGCGCAAAGGCATCGTCCTCGGAATCGACTGGGCGGATAAGCTGCAGGTGCGCGAACTCGCACGGGAGGCGCTCGACCATTCGGCCTCCGAAGTCAGGCTTAAGGCTTCCGAGTCTCCGGACCCGACGTTCATGGCCAAACTGGACCTCTTCGGCCTGGCCGCGATCATGTTGAAGACGATGCAGGAAAGCGCCGACCTGGGAATCGAAAGCCACGGCGGTCCGGCCTGGAAGTCCTTTGCCAAGGTATTGTGGGCCGAGGCCGAGCGGCGCAAGTCGGGCGGCTGAGGACCTGCATTTCCAGCGACGATCGTTTCGTTGGCCAGTTCCAGAACACTGCCGCTCTCGCGCCGGGCGAGTCCTATGCCAACGAAAGCGCGATGCTGGACGTACCCATCCGCTGCCGCGGCGACGCCCGTCGTGGCCGATGGCAAGAACAACATCGACGAATACCCGAACGAAGCCAAAAACGTTCGCGCGGCACTCTTCTAGGTCGATCCGCAGTCCTTCGGCGATCTCGTCACGAGCGACGTCGCCGCGTCGGATCAAGCCGTTCACGGTTCCTCGCTGTCCCCGAAAACAACGGCTCCGGCACGTACTTCATCGCCGAGCGACCGGCGTGGTGCCAGCTCCCGACGACAAGATTGCCTCGCGTGGATAGGTGAAGCGCCTGGCCGCATTGCGTCCGCAGCAAGGGAAATGAGGCGAAAACCCTGCAAAAACCCAATCGCATCCGGATTTTCTGTCCCGCATCGTGCAGAGCGTCGGAGGCCCGGCCGGCGTCAAGTCCGGCAGACTGGCTGCTAGAAACTACCTTGAACTGATCGATTGTCTGGTGCCGAGAGGGGGAATCGAACCCCCACGATGTCTCCATCGGCGGATTTTGAGTCCGCTGCGTCTACCGATTCCGCCATCTCGGCACTGAGACCGCGAGAAACACTTCAGAATAAGCCTGCGATTATCGCCGATTCACTGTCTGCTGACAAGCATGAGCCTTGTCCTGTGTAGGGAACAAGTAAGGGAAGCGCTGATTTAACTTCCACATATCCGCATGGGATAGTCTGAGAATTTCAACGCATTTTGAATAGCGAGATGAAGCGGATCGGTTTTTCCCAAGTGGGGTTTGAGAGCAAGAAGCAGACGAGGCGACGGGAGTTGTTCCTTGCTGAGATGGAGCAAGTGATGCCGTGGGCCGAACTGCTGGGGGTGATCGAAGCGTGCTAGCCGAAAGGCCGGCAGGGTCGTCCGCCGGTAGGTCTGAAGCAGATGTTGAGGGTGTATCGGGTGCCGCAGTGGTACAGCCTGTCGGATGAGGGTGTGGAAGAAGCGATCACCGACAGCCAGCCGTTGCTGGGGTTTGTCGGGATTGACCTGTCGCGGGAATCGGCACCGGATGCGACGACGCTGTTGCCGTTCCGGCACCTTCTGGAGAAGCATGGTCTGACGAAGCCGCTGTTCGAAGCGATCAACGGCCGCTTGTCTGCCGCGGGCCGGATGATGC
Organism: Accumulibacter sp.; assembly: GCF_029255285.1. Taxonomy (GTDB): domain Bacteria; phylum Pseudomonadota; class Gammaproteobacteria; order Burkholderiales; family Rhodocyclaceae; genus Accumulibacter. The sequence continues at coordinate 225,292 of NZ_JAPUVI010000022.1, read as the reverse complement.
GGGAAGGGGCGATCGCGGACGCGACGATCATCGCGGCGGCGCCGTCAGTCAAGAATGAGGCCAAGGCTCGCGACCCGGAGATGCACCAGACGAAGAAGGGGAAGCAGTGGTGCTTCGGCATGAAGGTGCACCTTGGTGTCGATGCCGAGAGCGGGTTGGTGCACAGCGTGGTGGGGAGGGCGGCGAACGTGGCGGACGTGACCTAGACCGCGCCGGTATGGCACGGGGAAAAGAAGAGCGTGTTTCTCGACGCAGGCAATACCGGCGTCGAGAAACGCGAAGAACGGAAGGCGCGGGACGTTGACCGGCAGGTCGCGATGAAGCGCGGCAAGCTCAAGGCCGTTTTGCAGGAGAGCCAACTGGGGAAACGGTTGCATCGTCTGGAATAGGTAAAGGCGAGCATTCGGTCGAAGGTCGAACACCCCTTCCACATTGTCAAGAACCTGTTTCACTACAGGAAAGTGCGTTACAAGGGCTTGGCCAAGAACACGGCACAGCTCCATGCCCTGTTCGGCTTGGCCAACCTGGTCATTGCCAAGCGGCAGCTCCTCGCCGTTCACAGTCAAGTCGCGCCCTGAGTAAGCCGAATGCGCATTTCGCGGAACGTGACCGGTGATTTCACGGCATCGTGACCGATGGGTTGATGCTGCATGGGTACGGATTGAGTTTACCTTAAACGGTCACGCTTTTTGTGAAATCGCGGTCACGCTCTGGCGAAGCGGTGGTCACGATGGTGTGAAATGAGACCCAGGAGAGGCTTATCCACGGCACCGGGCGACGGAGGCTCCTCTCTACCGAAGGCGACCGGCGCGGTGGGTAAGCCGGGTTTGAGGCGAGGCGGATCATGCTGGCGCCTTTTCGGTTTTACGCAAGGACTCGCCAGTCAATTCCACCTTGTGTGCGGCATGCAGCACCCGATCCAGGATGGCGTCGGCTAGCGTCGGATCATTGAGATAGGCATGCCAATGCGCCGGTGGCAACTGACTGGTGATCAGGGTGGAGCGCGTGCCGACGCGGTCATCGAGCACCTCCAGTAAATCGTTGCGCTCAGCCTGATTGAGCGGTGCCAGCCCCCAATCGTCGAGGATCAGCAAATCTGTCTTGGCCAGCGTGCTGAGGCGCTTGCCGAAGCTCCCGTCGCCATGGGCGATGCGCAGCTCTTCGAAGAGGCGCGGCGTGCGTACATAGACGACGGATAGTCCCTGCCGGCAGGCGGCATTGCCGAAGGCACAGGCCAACCAGGTCTTGCCGCAGCCGGTGGCGCCGGTCAGCACCAGGTTCTGGTGTTGGTGTATCCACTGGCAAGTTGATAATTGCGCCATCAGCGACTTGTCGAGCTTGCGACCGTTGCCATAGCGGATGTCTTCGACACAGGCTTGCGAAGATTTCAGCTTGGCCTCACGGAGCAGGCGGGTTAGCCGGCGGTTCTCCCGCCAGGCATGCTCGCGCTCAACGAGCAGGCCGAAACGCTCATCGAATGACAGCTCGGCCATGGCGGCCTGGTGCTGCTGTTCCTCGAAGGCGGCGGCCATGCCTGGCAGGCGCAAGGCCTTCAGGGTGCGTAGGGTCTGTTCCATCAACATCAGATTTCCTTTCTGGGTCAGTGGTAGTAATCCGGACCGCGCACATTGGCGTGATCCGGCAAAGCCAGTTCGGCTTGTTGGGGGAGAACAGGCTGACGGTCTAGCCCGTTCTCAAGAATTGAGGCGACCGAGCGGTAGCCATGGGCGCCGACGGCCAGTGCGCGTTCGCACGCTGCCTCCATCCGCGCCTGACCATGGTTGCGTGCCAGACGCATCAGGCCCAGACAGGCCCGATAGCCCTGTTCCGGGTGTTTCTTCTCCAGTAGCAGGCGCTTGACCAGCTCTGCCGTCGAGGGGCCGACCGATGCCGCCCAGGTCTGCAGCTTGCCCGGCGACCACTCGGCATGTGCCCGATGAGCGGCCGGCATATGCTCGGCCAGCGTGGCGTAATGCCCCTTCCGACGGCTGCGGGGATGGCTGGCGACGCGCTTGCCTTTGGCCAGCACTTCGACCATGTGACGCGTAATGCGCAACTCGACGGCCTGATGGATCAGGGCATGCGGCACGCTGTAGTAATTGCGCTCAAATTCGACGTGGTAATCGATGTTGACCGTAGCTTTCTTCCACTCGGCAATGACGAAGGCAGACACTGGGAGGGGGCGCAGGTACGGGGCATCCACTTGGGCAAAGGCATTCTGCCGACAGCCCCGCAATTTCTTGAAGGGGCGGGTGTTCAGTGCGGGCAGCAGTTCAAGAATGGCGGCATCAAGTTCGGCGACCGAGAAGAAACGCCGATGGCGCAGGCGAGCGAGAATCCAGCGCTCCACCACCTGCACGCCGGATTCAACCTTGGCCTTGTCCTGCGGTTTGCGGGGTCGGGCCGGCAGGATCACGGTATCGTAGGGGTGGGCGAATTCGGCAGTGGCCCGATTGAGCTCGGGTTCGTAGCGGTCGGCGCCGGAGACCAGAGCGCGCGGGTTGTCGGGGACGATCAGGGCCGGCACGCCGCCGATGAATGCCAAGGCGCGGCCCATGCCGGTCAGCCAGTCGGCTTGGGTTTGTCCTGGTGTGGCGCAGGCGAAGGTATAGCTCGACGCGCCGAGCACGGCGACGAAGATACTGGCCGGCTGGATTTCTCCAGTCATGGCATCAACAATCGGCACGGTGGGGCCGGCATAGTCCGCAAACAGTTTCTCGCCGGCCCGATGAATCTGGCGCATCGAGCGCTTGAGCTTGCCGGCCCAGTCCCGGTAGCGGGTACAGAAGGCGGTGTACTGATAGCCGCGCTCACCGACGGCTTGCCGATACTCTTCCCAGAGCAGCGTCAGCGTCACGCCTTTCTTCTTTAGTTCCTGATGCACCAAGGCGTAGTCGGGTTCGGCAAAGGTCGGCTCGCGAGCGGCGCCTTGCTGGTAGAGCAGTTTCTCCAGCGCCGCATCATCCAGCGTGTCGGGAATCGGCCACGACAGCCCGGCAGCCATTGCCAGCCGCAGGTATTTGGCGACTACACCTTTGGAAATCTTGAGCGCCCGGGCAATCGCCTCAAGGCTCAGGCCGGCGCTGTGCCGGTATCGCAGTACATCTCTGATCTTACGCATGGATAGTCTTTCCTGTGGCATCCCGACCGCTTTCAAAAAGCGGCGAGGCTACCTTGAACTATTCATGCAACATCTTCCTCATCGGTCACGTTCAGCGCGAAATCGCGGTCACGCTTTCGTGAAACGACGGTCACGCTTCGGCGAAATCACCGGTCACGATGGCGCGAAATACGCAGCCGAAGGGGCCCCGAGAAGAGGCGGGGAAGCCCAGAACGAGGGTTTGAATCCCGGAGAAATCGGCCGGAACCGCGCGACACCCGAGCGCTGGTGCTCCGCTTTCCGACTTGGAGCGGCTTTGGCGCATGCTGAGGTGCATTGATCCGTGGTTCCATAGCTCCCTTTCGTCGGCAAGCGATACTTTTCGCTGAGCATGGATCGTCGCACTCGACACCTCGGCCAGGAGGCATTGCCGCCCCATAGGCAGCATCCAGGCTCGATCCAGGCCTTTCGTATCAGGATAGGTTGATGCCAGCTTTTTCTTAAGCCAGTCTGGTGTTATGGTGCGCATTGCGGCCAAACGTGGGTCGTTGGCGCCACCCTACGGTTGGCGTGAGAGTTTGATGGACGCCACCGGCGGGACAAGGTACTACAATGACTTTTCGCTGGAAGATGTGTCGACTTTCTTTACACTACCCTCCCTTTGATTCGGCAGATTTCATATATTATATTGATTTATAAGTATAAAAGTTTTTTGGTATGAATCTTGCTATGAAGTTGCTGAGTCAGGTTTTTGTTGAGGGGAACACGAGTTTTTTCGCTTGGGTGCCCGAAAACCAAGACTTGTGAAACCTATTTAAACCCTCATCGACCGGTTTCCGAAAAGGACTGGTGCTTGAAACCAAAGGAGTTGTCCATGAATGCATTGGGTAGCAAGACCAAAATCGCTTTGGCTGTACTGGGTCTGGTCGCATCCGCCGGTGCGGCGGCCGTTCCAATTACCGGTGTGGCTATCACGGGCGGTATCAACGTCTATACTGGTGGCCCGTTGCTGACCCTCGCGGTGCCGAGCCCGGCGAACATCGCCTCGGCTCTGGCTGGGAGCGCTGCTGCCCCGGGGGGCAACGTCGAACTGAATAAGTTTGGCGGAAATGTTTTTCCCGGTTTCGGGCCGGTTACCATCTTGAGCGGCAGCGACGGGAGCGGGCATGGCATCACCCTGAGCAGCCTGCAGTTGGCGGATTGGGCAGGTAGTGACCGGGCGCTGGCCAGGCAGTACATCCAGGGCGCTGCCCATCGGGCCGGACTGGGCGTGTTGAGCAGCGACAAAATGGATGACGCGCTCGACCAGTTCTTCGCCGGCAATGCGGCACTCGGTGGTATGGCGCCGTGGCAGTTGGTGAGCGATCCCAACATCTCGTACGTCGACATCTTCGCTACCAAGGTACACGTCGGATTGGCTGGCCTGCTGAACGCAACCCCCTTCCTGGAAGCGGTTTTCAAAGTCGATCTGAAAGACGGCTTGCAGGTGAGCGAGGTGGTGAAGTATTCGTTCGGCGGCAGCACGGGCTATGGCTATGGCTTCTGGGGCACGCCGTCGGGTGTCGCGACCAGCGATGGCTCCTATAACGCCAACTTCGACATCGCGATTCCGGAGCCGGAGTCGCTGGCTCTGTTCGGCATCGGTCTTGTGGGTCTGTTCCTCGGTCGCCGTCGTCGTGTGTGAGGCAACGGTCTGACCAGAAACCGGCGGGCGGCTAGCGCGTCGGTCTTTGACAGTGCGAAGACAGAGCCCGTGAGGGCTCTGTTTGTCTGGCGGCGGCCCCTAAAAGTGTAGGCGCGCGTAGCGCGGCTGGATCAGGGCTGGTATCCTGGCGGCAAGTAGCAAGTCCAAGTCGACATTCTGGAGGTGGCCGTGGAACTGGCCGTTTTGTTTGGCGTCTGCCTGTTGATATCCGGGGTGGCCATCCGACTGGGTGTAGCAGTGGCCAGTCGCCTGGGAGTCGTAGACCGCCCCGGCGGCCATAAACAGCACGACACCGGCACACCATTCGTGGGTGGAATCGGTATCATGGCGGTCATCCTCACCGCGTTTCCGTTTGTCGATTGGTGGTTTCGCGGCGCCACGCTGATGCCGCTCAGCGCCATCCTCTTTGGCGCGCTGGCGATTTTCGTTGCCGGTCTGGCCGACGACATCTGGCACCTGGGTTTCAAACCGCGTTTCGTCGTTCAAGCCGTCGTTGCTTTGTCGATGGTCGTACTCGGCGGCGTGGAACTGCGCTCGCTTGGCGAACTCCTCCCCGGAATTACCGTCGAGCTTGGCTGGCTGGCTATCCCGGTGACGATCTTCGCCACTATGGGGCTGATCAACGCGGTCAACATGATCGACGGGATCGACGGTCTGTCGGGGTCGGTGAGCCTGGTAAGCCTGGCGCTCGTTGCCCTGGTCGCGCATCGCAGCAATCATCTTGCCGACGTCTTTTTCATCGTTGCCATGATGGGCGCGGTCGTCGGTTTCCTCTTTTACAATTTGCGTTACCCGGGTAACAGCCGGGCCCGGGTTTTCCTCGGCGACAACGGCAGCATGCTTCTCGGTTTCGTCTTCGCGTGGTTGTTCATCGCCCTGTCGCAGGGAAGTGAGGCAGCGATGACGCCGACCACGGCTCTCTGGCTATTCGCCTTGCCGCTGATGGACACCGTTGGCGTGATGATCCGGCGTGTCTGGTTGGGCAAGTCGCCTTTCCGGGCCGATCGCCATCATCTCCACCACCTCTTCGTGCGGGCGGGTTTCCGGGTTGGCGACATCGTCGCTATCGCCGTCATGGTGCAGGCAGCCTTCGCTCTGTTCGGCATCGGCGGCTTCCTGCTAGGCGTTCCCGAGTACCTGATGTTCTGGTTGTTCCTCGTGGTTTTCGCAGTCTACACGCTGATCATCGCCCGCCCCTGGCGGCTCGTACCCTGGTTGCGCCAGATCAACCGTAGCCTTGGGTTGCCGTCGGTCCAGGTGCGTGGGATTTTTGTCGGTTTTGTTCGTCGCGACCAATTTCGCGACCTGCTTGGCATCATTTCGAACGGGCTTCGCAGTGGCTATGACTACCAGATCAGCGTGTACCAGACCGACCGATCTTCTCCCGATGGGCGCAACACCTACTGCGTGGTGCACATACCGATCAACGGCGATGAACAGATGATTGGCACCGTCCACCGCGATACCTTGCGTGTCAGAAGACGTCTCGCCCGGCAGCCAGGCGTCGAGGTTCGGTTGTTTCTGTGCCGCCACAATCAGCACGACCTGCGATCCATCTACGCGTCTTCTCTTGGCATCAGGGGAGGCGGCCAGTATGTCGATCGCCGTCATATGCGGAGTACCCTGATCTACTCCCTGGAACGTGGCGAGGCGATCAGCGACAGCGGCATCGGGTTCGAAATTAGCGTTCCTCCAGCATGAAAGCGATCTGAAGTGTTCAAGAAGGTCCTCACCGTCTGTACGGGCAACATTTGCCGTAGCCCGGCCGCACAGTTTCTGCTTCGTCAGCGCATCGAGAGGGCGGGACGGCCGGTCGAAGCATGCTCTGCCGGTATCGGCGCGCTGGTCGATCATCCGGCGGAGGAAACCACTCGCGCGCTGATGCAGGCGCGTGGCGTGGACCTGAGCCTGCACCGGGCGAGTCAATTGACTCCGGAACGCCTGCGCTGGGCCGACCTCGTGCTGGTCATGGAAAAGCACCATCGCGACGCCGTTCTAGCGATGGATCCGACGGCGCGTGGCAAGACCTTTCTGCTCGGACACTGGACGAGGACCGAGATTCCCGACCCGTATCGGCGCGGCGACGCGGCGCACGCCGAAGCGCTCGAGTTGATTGAGGCTGCCGTGGACCCCTGGGTCAGCAAACTCTGCGCCTGAGTGACATGATGGTCGCCCCGTCGACTCGTAAGGGCTGGCGTGTCCACTGGCGGGAAGAACTGGGTGACGGGCGCAAGGGTCAGCGACCACAGGGTCGGGGTTTTCTCAGCTAGAGGCCGGGGTCGCGATGACCGTAGGCGCCGACCAGGGTCGCATTTTCCCGGGGCGCGCGGCGCACCCCTGGTCGGTACCGAGTCGGAGCGGTCGGGTGGAGCGCTTCCCCGTCGGCTGAGTTGGTTGGCGAGCGCGTTCTCGGGCTGGGTCGCCGGTGGTGAGCGCGCTGGGAACTCGCCACGCCGCGTCGCTCGATGGCGCATCCTGTGGTCCGTCGCGGGCGACGCGGCTTGATCGCCTGGCTTGGGATTCCCGGCCGGTGTAGTAGATAGTAGACTCCGCGCTTGGCAAGAGCGCGCCAGCGAAGGAAAAGAGGAGAAGAAATGAGGAGTTCAGCATGAGGGCGTCGCCTGCTTGGTCTGGCATGATTCGCCAGATTGTGGTGCTTTTCGGCGTCAGCGCGTTGGTCGGTTGCAGCATCGTTCCGGGAAATCTGAGCTATAGCAGCCGGGACGAATCGGACGTCAGGCTGCCGGTTCAGCAAGGCGACGCCCTGGTTCCGGCCAATGTGCGGATCAAGCCGATCACGGCTGAACTGATCATCGACTTGTTCAAAGCTGTGCGTCCGCCGTCCGGTGACGGGACGAGTGGTGCTACGTCGGCGACGAAGACCAATCTGCGCCCTGGCGAGGACAAGCTGAAGCCGGCCCCGGAGTATCGACTGGGTCCGGGGGACATCATCTCCATCATTGTCTGGGACCATCCCGAGCTGACCATTCCGGCCGGCAGTTTTCGTACCGCCGAGCAGGCGGGTACCGTCGTCGCCGACGACGGGACGATTTTCTTCCCTTACGCCGGAGTTCTGAAGGTTCAGGGCAAGACGACCAGCGAGGTACGCACCTTGTTGTCGGCCAAGCTGGCCAAGTATATCGAAAAGGTCCAACTCGACGTTCGCATGGTCGCTTTCCGTAGCCAGCAGGTCTATGTCGTCGGCGAAGTGGCCAAACCGGGAATCCAGCAGGTGACCGACGTTCCGATGACGGTTCTCGAGGCGGTCAACCGCGCCGGCGGCTTCACTCCCGAAGCCGATCACAGCCGTGTGTTGCTGACGCGTCGCGGTACGACCTATCTGGTCGATATCCAGGCCATGTACGACTACGGTGCGACGGAGCAGAATGCGCTGCTCGAGCAAGGCGACATCGTCAACGTCTCGGACCGCAGTTACAACAAGATTTTCGTCCTTGGCGAGGTGGCCAAGCCGGGTTCGCTGGTGATGAACAAGAAGCGGTCGACGCTCGCCGAAGCGCTCAGCGACGCCGGTTATATCAACCAGAATACGGCCGACCCGCGCTGGATCTACGTCATGCGCGGCAACACCGACACGCCCGAGGTCTTTCATCTCGATTCCCGTCTGCCGGACGCCATGCTGCTCGCCGACCGCTTTCCGCTGCGGCCGCGCGACATCGTGTACGTCGATGCGGCGGCGGTGGTTCGCTGGCAACGGGTGATTGCCAACATCCTGCCGACAGCGACGATGCTCAACCTGACCAGCCAGACACAATTCCCGCTCTTCGGCGCGCGTCAGCCCCCTTTCTGATCCCTGAGTCGGCCGCCCCACCTGGCGATTCCGTCGAGGCGACAGCGCCAGCCGGACGGGGTAGGCCCGCTTGCTACGTTTAGACGCCCGGCCTCTTGTCCGGCGAACGTAATTTCGGATAAACCATGGAAAACGACCAGCTCAAGCCCTCGTTCAACGTGCCCGCAGCCCCCGGGGGTAGCGGGCTGCCGACGCCGTCGCTGCAGCAAGTCGCTCCCGAAGATGAGGAGGAAGGTCTGGCGCTCGGAGAGATCATCGCGGTACTTATCGACTACCGCTGGTTGATTGCCGCGATCAGCCTCTTGGCGCTGCTTCTCGGTCTGGCCTGGGTGTTCGTCGCCAAGCCCGTCTACCGGGCAGACGGCTTGCTTCAGGTCGAGGAGAAGAGCCCGGGCGTCGGTTCTCTGAAAGCTTTACAACCCTTGCTGGGCGATGACACGACAGTCTCGGCGGAACTCGAAATCCTCGGCTCGCGAATGGTTCTTGGGCGCGTCATCGCCAAGCTCAAGCTCGATATCGTCGCCCGACCCCGGACCCTGCCGCTGATCGGCGACGCTGTCGCGCGGCGCTACGAGGGGAGCGAGCCGAATTCGCCGTGGCTGGCATTCTCCAGCTTCGCGTGGGGTGGAGAAAAGATCCAGGTCGATGCGCTGGATGTTCCGGAGCGGGCGCTGGACGAAAAACTCAGCCTGGTCGCTGGCGAAGCTGGTGCCTACGAAGTCTTCGACATGGACGACCAACTGGTTCTCAGCGGTCGGACGGGAATTCGGGCAAGCGGCCAGGGCTATTCCATCTTCGTGCCGCTATTGAAGGCGCGCCCAGGGACGCACTTCCGGCTGATGAAGCGCTCCGCGGAGTCCGCGGTTGACGAATTGCGTAAGAGGTATTCGGTCAAGGAGCGGGGCAAGAAATCCGGCATTCTCGAACTGACGCTGACCGGTCTCGATCCCGCAGAAATCGGCCTGGTGCTCGACGATATCCTGAACACCTATGTTCGGCAGAACGTCGAGCGACGTTCTGCCGAAGCCGAGAAGACACTTAAGTTTCTAGACACCCAGTTGCCCGCGCTAAAAACGCAAGTGGATAGCGCCGAGGCCGCCTATAACAACTATCGCCAGAGTCGTGGCTCGCTGGACCTGAGCCTGGAAACCCAGGGCATATTGAAATCACTGGTCGATGTGGAGAACGCCGCGGTCCTGCTCAAGCAGGAGCGCGACGAACTGCGCCAGAACTTTACCCCCGAGCACCCGCGAATCCAGGCAGTCGACAATAAGCTGGCGCGCCTCAACGAAAGACGCAAGCAGTTCGAAGGCGATGTCGCGCGCCTGCCCGATACCCAGCAGACGGTGCTGCGTCTGGCGCGGGATGTCGAGGTGTCGACACGTCTCTATACCGAGTTGCTCAACACCGCCCAGCAACTTCGGGTAGCGAAGGCGGGGACGGTCGGCGACGTACGTATCATCGATGTCGCCGCGGTGGCGCGTGAACCCGTCAGCCTGAAACCGGCGGCCATCCTGGGGGTTGCTCTTCTGCTCGGCTTGCTGGTAAGCATGGTGGCGATCTGGCTGCTGCGCTCGCTGCGGGTGGTCGTCGAAGACCCCGATGTCATCGAATCGCAACTCGGCCTGCCGGTCTATGCGACGGTGCCGCACTGCAAGACGGAGCTTGAGTTGCATCGTCGGGCGCGCAGCGGTGGCGCCACCGAACTGTTGGCGGTAGCCTATCCCGAGGAAGATGCGGTCGAGAGTCTGCGCGGTCTGCGCACGACGCTTCACTTTGCTCTCCTGGACGCCCAGCGCAATTCGCTGCTGATCACCGGATCGAGCCCGAGTCTGGGCAAGAGTTTCATTTCCAAGAATCTGGGCGCGGTTCTGGCGCAGGTTGGCAAGCGCGTCGTCATCGTTGACGCCGACTTGCGTCGTGGGCACATCCACAAGGAGTTCGGCCTCGAACGCGCGCTCGGCGTATCCGAGTATGTTGCCGGACAGGCCGCCCTCGACGCGGTCCTGAAGCCCTGTGCGGTGCCCAACATGTGGGTGGTGACTACCGGCCAGATTCCGCCAAATCCATCCGAACTGCTGATGCATCGACGCTTCGAGGAACTGCTCGGCGAACTCGCGGCGAACTTCGATACGGTCATCGTCGATGCGCCGCCGGTGCTCGCGGTATCCGACGCGGCGATCATTGGTCGCCATGTCGGCGCGACGCTGATGGTCGCCCGCGCCGGCAAACACCCGATTCGTGAGCTGGAGCAGGCGGTCAAGCGCCTCAATCAGGCGGGCGTGCAGGTCAGGGGCTTTGTCTTCAACGACCTCAACGTCAGTCGCCAGCGCTACCGCTACGGCTACAAGGGCTACGTCTACCGTTACTCGTACAAGACGTAGCCGTTGGCGCGCCGCGGCGGTCTAGCCGGCAAGCGATGGGCTGGCGAGCCGTCGGCGCGCCTCGAAGAGGCAGACCCCGGCGGCCACCGAAACGTTTAGGCTGGCGACCGATCCGAGCATCGGAATGCTGACCAGTTGATCGCAAGCCTCGCGGGTCAAGCGCCGCAGGCCGTCGCCTTCGGCGCCGAGTACCCAGGCGCTGGCCGCTGGCCAGCCGGCGGCGTAGAGATCCTTGCCGGCCGACGCGTCGGTGCCGATGACGCAGATCTCGTGCTCCTTGATTTCACGCAGCGTGCGCGCGAGATTGGTGACCGTGATGTAAGGTACCGTCTCGGCGGCTCCGCTCGCCACCTTGACAGCGGTTTGCGTCAGGCCGACAGCGCGATCCTTGGGGGCAATCACGGCGTGCGCGCCGACGGCGTCGGCGACGCGCAGACAGGCGCCGAGATTGTGCGGATCCTGAATCCCATCGAGGATCAGCAGCAACGCTGGTTCTTCGAGCGTCTCGAGAATGTCGTCGAGCGTCACATGGCGCTGTGTCGCGTCAACGGTGGCGATGACTCCCTGATGCCGGGCGCCGGGTGCCATGCTTTCCAGGCGCGAGCCCGCGACCGGCAGGACGCGTACGCCGGCGAACTCCGCCTGCCGTACCAGATCACGCAGACGGGAATCCTTGCGGCCGGCATCGACGTAGATCTCACGCACCGCTTCCGGGTCGTGGCGCAGCTTGGCGAGTGTCGAATGAAAGCCGAAAATCAGGCGAGAGGGCGTGGACATGGCGCTGGCCAAGGGCGGGAGAGGCGGCGATTCTAACAGCTAGGCGCGTCGCGTGGTTCTTCCCGGTCGATTTCCCGGCCTGACGGCTTCAAAGTACCGTTTGAACAGGTCATGATCCGATTCAGATGTGGGACAGTGCGGGAATGAGAGTTTGCGTACCTGCAGACCACTCCTTGGCGTCCTCAACCAGAAGCCGCCCCTCTGCTCCTCTAAGGTATGTTCCAAACTCGGTCGGGCTAAGATCGGCGAGCAGAGATAATGCTAAGTGAGTATCGATAAATAGCGCGGAGACCGGCGCAGGCGACTTCGAAAGCAGTCTGGCCAGAATTTTCGCCTTGCGTGCGCCGACGGTGACCCCGACCACGCCTGCACCAAGGCCGTTTTTGCGGTGGCGACATGCCACGTCGACGAAGTCACTAGGCTGCGCGGCGAGGATGCGGCTGTTGATACGTCTGAGGAAGCGCATCAAAACGTCGTCCTTCTCGCCTTTGATCGACGGCACCAGATGCCCAGCGATGTCCCCGACAACCCTGCCTTCGCGGCAGTGGCTCCGTAGTATCTGGCTCTCTTCCTCGCTAAGCCAGAAACTAAGGTAGTGGAACGCGTCGGTGTAAGTGTCCGCCGAGCCGAAACCCGTGATTATTGTGTCCATCTTCGTAATGTGGGCGTCACTATCGACGTCGATGATGCCGTTGTAGGCGCGTGGTCTGACGGGATCGTTGCCTGGCAGATCCCCAAAAATCCGCTGGTAGGAAGCATGGCTGCCCAGAAAACTACGAATCGCTTCCAATGTAGCACCATCTTCAGCAAAATGGGACGGAATGAATCCAGGTACGCTGAGCGAGACAGCCTCGGACCGACTTCCCAACCGCATTGCCAGCTGCTGAACGTGCCGGTTACAATTGACGTGATTGAACGTTTTTTGACCGGTCAACGGCTGTTGAGGGTGAAAATCGAGATCCCCGAAAAGACTGATCACAGACAGTAGCCCGTCCCGCAGTGTGCTCGGCATCGGGCGGATTTGATCAATGGTCAACTTGACAGCGTTGCCCCAGTTTACGCCAATTGTGTGATCTCGGTCGTCGAAGAGTTTGCTACAAAGATGATCTGCGGCTTTTGAGCCGCATAGCTTGAGGGAAACGAGCTCAGCCTCTCGGTACTTCTTGTGGGCAACGCTCGATTCGTCGGCCTCGATCTCATAAAGACGGAACATGCTAGCTGGTGAGCGCGCGATGTGCAGCGTAATAAGCCTCAGCTCAAGGCTCTCGTTCAGTACGCGGCGCAGTGCAGCCGTGAGCACCTCGTCTTTGATGTAGGCGCCAACCTCGGGGAGAATGCGGTTAGGGAACAGCTGCGGACGATACTCGAAGTAGCCGCTTTGCTCAGCGTGTTGGATCATTCTCTGCACTTCGCTCAAAGGTTGGGAGACGATTTCAGAGATCTCTTGTATGGTCAATCCTTCGCAATAGAAGGCTGCCGCTTTCTGAAGCTCCAATTCCATGAGTTTTTCGTCATACATAGTCTGTTTTCCTTAATTGAGGTGCCGCGCCGCGTCTCTAAGCAGGCGCTGAACAGTCAGACCGTGGCGCAGGTCGGCGAAGGGGTCGTCTTCCTGGTCGTTAAGAAACAAGTAGTTAGCGTGAACGAGTGAGCGCAGCCATCCGCCTAACACCACACGGTTAGGGAACGTGCTCAAGGGAGTGTAACCGCTCGACGTTCGCAATATCTGGCTCTTGTCTGAGGAGAGCGAAAACAACTCGAGGAATTCCGCATTTTCGGTCGACAGACGAAATCCCCCCATAGTGCCGCGCAACTCTACTTCGAGCAACTCACCGGCGCCAGCGGAAACACGGCTGGCCATAACCATCCCTACTGCTCCAGTGTCAACATCACGGCACAGCGCCATCGTACACAGGTCCGATGGTACATCTGGGAACGCGCTACTCGCGGACGCATCGACAACGCGCAAGCCGTCACCGAGGAAGGCGACCGCTAGGCTGAACGCATGTGAGCCCAGATCGATCAGAGCCCCGCCTTCTGGGGCGGGCATCATCCTCTCAGCGCGCCGTGAGCGATATTCGTGATCGAGATAGCCGCTGTGAAGGTAACGCACTTGAAAATGGACAGGTACACCAAACCGGCGTTCGCGGCAGAGCCGTAACGCAAGTCGTACAGCACTATTTTGGAGGAATTGGAAGCCGGTTTGAACTCTAGCTACGCCTGAGTACGCTGCAAGCGCACGCTCGTCGTCTATGGTTGTGCAGACAGGCTTCTCTAAGTAGATACGTGCCACATTGTCACATTCTGCTGCAAAGCGAAAATGTGAGAAGTGTTGGGCGTTTGGGCTGAGGATGTAGACGCTATCGAAATCTGATCGCCGCGCAAGAGCTTCTAGAGAGAGCGCTTCACGAACACCGTAACGCTCGGCAAACGCGTCGCGCGTCGCGACAGTCGCCGAGGTAACGTAAGCCAACTCGACGCGCGGTGCACCTGGATAGTAAAAAGGCAACGCTCTCATGGCATAGGCGTGACAGGCAGCGATAGAACCTGCACCGATCAACGCAACGCGTCTTGGTTCCATATGGTCTCTGCTAGATGCGAATCAGTACCTTGAGCGTTTCAGCTACGGCGGGATCGTCCACGCCCCGGCTTGACAAGAGAGCCTCGACTCGGGGAGACAAGCCGTCGATTTGCTCTGTCTGCAACTTCTTGTATTGATGTTCGTAGTGTTGGCGAAGTTCGCTGAGCGATCGCGTAACGTCATCAAGGATGTATCCACTGGAGCCAATGAGATTAATTCTGTGATTCGCGTCTGCCTCATGCTGCAGCACAACTTCGGAGCGATGGTAATGCTCTAATTCATCGGCCGAAAAACTCCCACATCGTTCTCTGACACGGTCACCAGTGTTGATCCCAGAGAAGAGGAGCGCTGTACCGCCGAAGTCGGTTGCGTCTAGCGCAGCGACTGTCGCCGAATAAGCACTGGCGGCAACAAAGGTAATTGAGCTCCTTCGTCCCCGCGGCATTTTCTCGACGACATCGAATCCGTCTTGCAAATTGTCGATGACGCTACGCCGAGACGCGCTTGGCTCGACGATCGTTAGGCCCACCGTCGGCCAGTTGCGTTTGACCGCCAGTGCGGTGAGGTAACCCATCGGTCCTCCACCAAAGATGGTCATTGTCCTGTCCCCCGGGGGCAGCAAGCGCAAGCCGAGACGGAGGCGGAAGAGCGCGCGCAATACGCAGGCCAAGGGCTCGACTAGTGGCAAGGCATCGTCTGGGAAATCAGCGCCCACCGGTAGCACGCATTGATACGGGAAGGCCATCAGTGTGGCGAGATTCCCGTGAAGGTGGAAGCCAAGATGTTCCATCTGTGGACAGAGATTCGACATATAGCCATGACATTGCTCACAATTGCCGCAACTAAGGTGCGGCAGCACGACGACTTTCTCCCCCGCCGCCAGTTCCTTTTCCCACGGCCCGGGATCAACCACGTAGCCGCCACCCTCGTGTCCCAGAGCAAGTTCCCGCACCTCCGCCGACTTCTCGTTTGCCAAGACCCGGCGGTCGGACTGGCAGATGCTCGCTCGGGTGATCCTCACCAACACGTTCGCGTTGACGCGATTGTCGTGAAAACTACGTTGTGGATAGACCGACTTGTAAGACCAGCATTCGCGGTCGATCACGCCAAAGACCGGGCCTTTGCCGCTCCTTTTCGGCGGTGGGCGACCGATGCTCTGACTAAGAATAGTGTTCTGCTCAATTAGCCCCTTGTACCGATTTCCACCGTCTGACCTTGCGCGTACAACCGAGCCGGCTGGCGGAAGATCGTAAGCACCACGCAGTCTGCGTTCAAGGTGCAGCTGCGCATCTGCCTTGAGCGTCGCCTGAGAAAGTGCGCGATCACGGAGGATCGTGTCCATCATTCCAATGCGCGCCGAACCGGGTATCAGGACTCCGGTCAGGAATTCCAGTCCGCCGATGCGCTGGTCGGCCGCTTCGCAATACTCTGCATCACGCGGCACAAGTGCGACGCGTACGGAAGCCGACGTTAGGTCATCACTGTAGACGAGCAGATTGTACGGCTGCTGCCACTCGTTCATCCTTTGATGCAGGTCGGCGACAAGTTCCGCGAGCGCCTCGTCGTCATTGCCCTGCACCACGATAGCGTAGAAGGGGGCACCGGCCAAGCGTGAAATAGTGCAGGCCCCGGCCGTGCAGATCTGCCAGGGAACGACTACCGGCGGCAATCTCGGGACGTTGCACGCTGGCACGCAGTTGATGTGCAAGTGAGCGACCGAACGGCCAGAGCCGGGAAGCGTATTGACATAGCAAACCGTAGGGACTTTTTCGACATGTGGCGCCTTACCTTGTGCGAGGCACAGCGCGAGGCGGACATCGTTGGAGTTTAGGTCAAGCCTGTGGGCTGGATGCGCGATGTCGGTCGGAGCCGGGATAAGCATCCACTGGCCTTGGACGATAGGATTGTTGTTGGATACAACGACGTAATCCTCGTTGCCGAATTGCACGCGTCTGATCGAGCCAGGCGGTATTGTGACACCCGTCGCCATGTCGCAGAATGGGCAGTCCGCCCGCTGCAGTGGTAGCGTGCGTCCGGCACGCTTTTCGTTACGGACGTAAAAGTCACCCCAACGTGGCAGACAAAAACTCACTCTTTGGTAGGGGATACCTTCCCCGACGAACTTATAAGGGTTGTCCATGAAGTTCACCTCAATAGGATAGGAGATCCGACACTACACCCAGAATCTCGGGGCCTGTTATCAATTGCAGAATTGCCGACATGCCAAATTCAACTCTTGCTCAATATGTCGTTTGCCGTCACTGGCATAGCGGGGGGGTGTTCACAGCGGTCTGGATCTCGTCATATTCTGGAACTATTGTCAAGTCTGGTGTATGGCATTCTGGTGTATGGCATTCCATGGGCATTGAGCGATCAGGCGGCCATCGGCTGGCGTTCCGGGGGATTGTCGGGCGCCGGAACGCCGTCCTTGAAGACCATGCCGGCGAGCAGATCGGCGATGCGTTCGGTGCCCCGAATGCGCCGCCAGCTCTTCTGGGCCTCCTGGACCAGCTTGAACGCGAGCCCCAGGAAGGTGGCGCGCGACACGCAGTTCTTGGTGCGCGTGGTGCGCTGGCGGACGGTGGCGAAGGTCGACTCGACGGGGTTGGTGGTGCGCAGGCGCATCCAGTGCTCGGCCGGAAAGTCGTAGAAGGCGAGCAAGGCTTCGCGGTCCTTGACGAGCTTATCGGTGGCCTCCGGGTACTTCGCTTGGTAGCTCTTCAGGAAGGCATCGAAGGCGACGATCGCCTGCGCTCGGCGCCATCCAGATCTCGTGCAGCGCCGCCTTGGCCTTGCCCTGCAGGCTCTTGGGGAGTTCATTGAGCACGTTGGCGCTCTTGTGTACCCAGCAGCGCTGAGCACGGGTCTCGGGATAGATCTGATCGAGCGCCGCCCAGAAGCCAAGTGCCCCGTCGCCGACTGCCAACTGGGGGCCCCCGTGCCAGGCCGCGCGCCTTCAGGTCACACAGCCCGCTCGGTACTGCTCAAGCCCTCTTTGCCAGGCAAGGGCTTGCTGGCGTCGCGGGCTGCTTGCGCCAGCCAGTTGACAATGGTCTGGCTGGTCGGCCCGAACTCCCGAGACAACTCTTGCGGGCTTCGGCCAGCCTGCGCCAGTTCGACGATCTGTTGGCGAAATTCCGCCGGGTACGGTGGTCTGCTTTTCGGCACCTTGGACTCCTTGTTGCGTAAGCATCAGGTGTCCACCGAAAAGGGTCAACTCCACAACCTCATGCGCGCGGTTACCCTCGCACCCCAACTCGTCGGCCTAGGAACAGGCACGTCCGTCGTACCGCAAGGCAGGCCGACCGGGAGAAAAGCGCGAAAACGAACCAGATCCAGGCCGAACGGCTAACCAGAACACGAATTACGCATAATTCAACCTAGGCTGGCGCCAGCTGTCCGGTCGCGCCAATTGTGCTGAAGAAGTGAAAAATTCACAGCCTCTGACTCCAGTGCGAGAACAAATTTTCCGTCGCGATCTTGCCCAGGGTGGCGCGGCGGCGATCCGGCGCGCCGCCTTAGGTGCCGGCGGCGATCGTCTGGAGGGTGCGCGAGCGCCAGTCGAGAACCGCGGTGCGGATCGCCATTTGCTCCCCCAGGCGGGGAAACTCGGTACGTATGACGTCGGCCGCGAAAGTCGAGAGAAAGCGTGACTTGAGTTCGGCCCGCGCGCGGTCGATGCCGATCTCGTCGTAGGGCACCGAGGCCAGGAGCAGGAAGCCGTCGCTTGGGATGCGGCCGGCCTGCATGTTGGCTTCGATGATGCCGGCCGCGCGGCGGATCGGAACGTCGAGGTTGGGACTATAGGGCCCGATGATCAGCGCGATGTTGGGCGTGTGCAGGAAGTCGAAGCCGCGTCCGAGGCAGATCATCCATTCGCGATGCTCGATGTCGAGCAGGCGCTCGTTGCGGCGAATCTGTGCTCGCACGTTCTCGATGTGTTCGAGATTGCCGTACAGCAGAGGTAGCAGGTCGGCCCGCATGCGTGCCGGCATGTCGGGCAGCAGGGCGGCCAGGCGGAGTTCGAGCGTGGCGCGGTCGGTGGACGTGAGCGTCGCCAGGTCGAGCTTGTCGCCAGCCGTGCCGTGGATTACCAGCGCATCCTCGTCGGTCTCGAAACCGCAGACCAGAGGATAGACGGTGCTGTGGTCGGTACCGAAAATATGTTCGACCTGGCGGCGAATTTCGTAGGTGTGGGCAATTGCCGCTGCCGTGTCGCACTGGAAACCGGCGCAGCCGCGACGCGGGTCGCCTTGCGAATAGTGATAGGTGACCAGGAAGACCACATGCCGGCCGGCGCTGACGACGCGCTGCACGTGATGGGCCAGCACTTCGCCGAGGTGCGGCCAGCCAAGATCGAAGATGCCGCCGAGATTGCGGAATGGCATCAGGATGCCCACCGGCGTGTTGGTCGCGACCGGGATGTTGATCCGGCCGTCCATGCACTTGAGGACGGCAATTGCCGTCGGATGCTCGGCAAGGTAGCGTTCGCGCGCCAGCCAGGCTTCCGGGCTGCGGAAGATCGTACCGTGGCGGTCGGCCAGACCGAACAGCCAGTCGATGCGTTCCTCGATCGGTTTGCCGTGGATGTCCATCGGGTTGTGCTCAGACGATCATGCCGGCAGCGACCGTGTTGTTCGACGACTCGTCGATGACGATGAAGGCGCCGGTGCCGCGGCTCTCGGCATAGAGGTCGGCAAAGATCGGCTGCGCCAGCTTGAAGCGGACTCGGGCGATGTCGTTCATCACCAGTCGTTCGGCCGGCTGTTGCTGCAGAGTATTGATGTCGACGCGGAACTCGATGCCGGCCAGCATCGCCTTGCTGTCGCGTGTCGTGTGGCGCAACAGGTACTTACGGCGCGGATCGAGCGGAGACTCGGACAACCAGCACAACATCGCGTCGATCTGCTTGGCGATGTTCGGCAACTCACCGGTCTTGACGATCATGTCGCCACGCGAGACGTCGATCTCGTCGTCGAGCAGGATGGTCACCGATTGCTCGGCGACCGCGCTGGGCAGCGAGCGATCGAGGATACGGATGTCCTTGACGCGGGTTTCGCGGCCTGCCGGCAGCACCGTCACGGCGTCGCCTATCGCCAGCTCGCCGGACTCGACACGTCCCATGAAGCCACGATAATCGTGCAGTTCCGGGTTGGCCGAGTCTTGCGGGCGGCACACGTACTGTACGGGGAAGCGGAATTTCTCGGCGTGTTCAGCATGGATTGCGGTAACGGTTTCGAGGATTTCGAGCAAGGTCGGCCCATCGTACCAGTCGAGACGCTCGCCACGCTCGACGATCATGTCGCCATTGAGCGCCGACATCGGGAGGAAGCGTACGTCGGCGATGCCGAGCGCGGTGGCGAACTCGAGGTAGTCGGCCTTGATCCGGGCGAAGGTGGCCGGGGAGTAGTCGACCAGGTCCATCTTGTTCACGGCGACGACGACGTGCGGGATGCCGACCAGATGCGCCAGGTAGGAATGGCGGCGGGTCTGCGTCAGAACGCCCTTGCGGGCATCGATCAGGATGATTGCCAGATCGGCGGTCGATGCCGCAGTGACCATGTTGCGCGTGTACTGCTCATGGCCCGGTGCGTCGGCAATAATGTACTTGCGCGTGCCGGTCGTAAAGTAGCGATAGGCGACGTCGATCGTGATTCCCTGCTCGCGCTCGGCCTGCAGCCCGTCGGTCAATAGCGACAGGTCCACGACATCGAGGCCGCGTTTGGCCGAGGTACGCTGGATGGCGTGTAAGGTGTCGGCGAGAATCGTCTTGCTGTCGAAAAGCAGACGGCCAATCAGGGTGCTCTTGCCGTCATCCACGCTGCCGCAGGTCAGAAAGCGCAGCAGGCCGTTGTCCGGGATAGGTTCGTTGGGGAGTCTTTCGATCGCCGACATCAGAAATAGCCTTCTTTCTTGCGTTGTTCCATCGACGCCTCCGATGTCTGGTCGTCGAGGCGGGTGGCACCGCGTTCGGTGATCGTCGTGACCGCCGTTTCGGCAATGATCGCGGCGACGCTGTCGGCCTCGGATTCGACCGGTGCGGTGCAGGTGATGTCGCCGACGGTGCGAAAACGGACCATCAGGTGCTCAATCGTATCGCCGGGTCGCGCCGGCGTGACTTCGGTGACCGGCAGCAATCCCCCGGCGCGACGGACGATCGGTCGGCGGTGGGCGAAGTAGATCGACGGTAGCGCCAGATTTTCGCGTTCAATGTATTGCCAGACGTCGATCTCGGTCCAGTTCGAGATCGGGAAGACGCGCATGTTCTCGCCTTTGAAGCTGCGCGCGTTGTAGAGATCCCACAGTTCCGGTCGCTGGTTCTTCGGGTCCCACTGCCCGAACTCGTCGCGGAACGAAAAGATGCGCTCCTTGGCGCGCGCCTTCTCCTCGTCGCGCCGCGCACCGCCGATGCAGGCATCGAAGCCGAATTCCTCGATCGCCTCGAGCAGAGTCACCGACTGGTGCTTGTTGCGCGGTTCGTCGGGCGACTTCAGGACCACGGTGCCGCGCGCCATCGAATCCTCGACCGAGCGGACGATCAGCCGCTCGCCGAGTTCTGCCGCCCTTCGGTCGCGAAAGTCGGTCACGGCGCGGTAATTGTGGCCCGTGTCGATGTGCATCAACGGAAAAGGGAAGCGACCGGGGCGAAAGGCTTTCTCCGCGATGCGCAGCAGGCAAATCGAGTCCTTGCCGCCGGAGAAGAGGAGGACCGGATTACTGCATTGGCCGGCAACCTCGCGCATGATGTGGATGGCTTCGGATTCGAGCCAGTCGAGGTGCGAAAGGGTGACTCGCGAGAGTGTGGCTGTACTCATGGTTGACCTGTCTCTGAATTGCGGGACGTCAGCTGCGCTTGACGTGCAGGCCGCATTCCTTGGATTGCGGATTCTCCCACCACCAGCGGCCGGCGCGGACATCTTCGCCGGGCGTTGTCGGCCGCGTACAGGGTGCGCAGCCGATGCTCGGGTAGAACCTGTCGTGCAGCGCGTTGTACGGAACGTGGTTCTGCGCGAGGTAAGCCCACACCTCGCGCTCGCTCCATTCGGCGAGCGGGTTGAACTTGGTCAGCCCGCCGTTGGCCGTGTCTACACTGCGCAGCGGCAAGCCTTCGCGAGTTGCGGCCTGGCTCGCCCGCTGGCCGGTGATCCACGCCTTGCGGCCGGCCAGCGCGCGCCGCAGCGGTTCGACCTTGCGCACCAAGCAGCAGCCCTGGCGCAGCTCGACCGACTCGTAAAAGGCGTTGATGCCGTTCTCCAGTGTCCAGGCTTCGAGCAGGTCGTGGCGCGGATAGTAGAGCCGGAGCACGAGCTCATAGCGCTTCTTGACTTCGGCGATGAGGTCGTAGGTCTCGGGCGGCAGGCGTCCGGTGTCGAGCGAGAAGATGTCGATCGTCAGCCGGTCACGCGCGATCAGATCGGTCAGCACCATGTCCTCGGCCCCGAGGCTGTTGGCGAAAGCCGCGGGCGAGAAGTCATCGGCAATCTCGCGTAGAAGACGGCGTGCCGCGTCGACGCGTGTCGCCAGGGTGTCGAGCAGCGCCGGGTCGTCGAGCTTCTGTCGGGCGTTCATGCGGCCTCCGCAGCGCTGCGGCGCCGAAATAGCGGTTGTGGTTGGTCAACGGCTGCCTGGTAGGAGTCGCTGAACACCCGCAGGCCGGCTAGTGCCTTCTCGATGTCCTTGTCGGCGCGCAGCACGTAGGCATCGATGCCGCAACGGCGCATATAGAAGAGCTGATCCTGTAGGACGTCGCCAAGGGCCCGTATCTCGCCCCGGTAGTGGTAGCGTTCTCGCAGCAGGCGGGCGCTCGAGTAAGCCCGCCCGTCGGTAAATTTTGGGAAATGAACGCCCACGACGCTGAGGCGATCGAGGTCGCTGGCTAGAGCTTCCGGCCCTTCGTGGCTATCCAGCCAGACGCCGAGCGGCGTCTGGCGGGCGACCAGTTCTTCGCGTCGCGCCAGCCAGACGGCGAGCGGCACCAGCAGCCAAGCGTTTGGCAGTGCAACGTCGGTCGGCGTTTCGCCGGCTGCCAGAGTGATAAGCCGCCACTCGTCTTCGACGATGTTCTCGTTCTTGATGATCCTAGGCATCAACCAGTTCCTTTTCCTTGCTGTCGACCTGCGCCACTCGCCGGCGGTCGCGACCGGCGTAGGCGCGGGCCTTGAAGGGCTCGCTGCCTATGCGCTGCAGTGTGTCGATGAAGCGCTCGCTGGCGCTCCGGTTTTCGCGATAGACGTCGATCAGGGCTTCGATGACCAGCGGTACTTCCTGGGCGTAGAACGAGGGACCAATGACCTTGCCGATCGCCGCGGCGTTCCCTTGCTGACCGCCGATGGTGATCTGGTACCACTCTTCGTTGTTCTTGTCGACGCCGAGGATGCCGATGTTGGCTACGTGATGATGACCACAGGAGTTCATGCAGCCCGAAATGTTGAGCGAAATGTCGCCAATATCGTAGAGATAGTCGAGGTCGTCGAACTTTTGCTGTACGGCATCGGCGATCGGAACCGAGCGCGCGTTGGCCAAGGCGCAGAGGTCACCGCCCGGACAACAGATCATGTCGGTCAGCAGACCGACGTTGGCCGTCGCCAGCCGGTGGCGACGGGCGATCTGCCAGACCTCGTAGAGATCGCACTGCCGGACATCGGCGAGCACGATGTTCTGCTCGTGGGTGACCCGCAACTCGCCGAAGCTGAAGCGCTCGGCGAGATCGGCGACGACCAGCATCTGTTCGTCGGTGATGTCGCCGGGGGCGGCGCCAGGCGCCTTCAGCGACAGCGTGACGGCGGCATAACCCGGTGTGCGGTGGTCATGCACGCAGCGCTTGACCCAGTTGGCAAAGGCTTTTTCGCTGTGCAGCCGCCTGCTGTGGGCGAGGTCTTCGGCGGGCAGCGTTTCCCAGGGCGGAGGCGCGAAATGCCCTGCCAGGCGAGCGAACTCGGTGTCAGGTACGGTCGTCGGACCATCGCACAGATACGACCATTCGTCATCCACTTGCCGGGCAAACTCCTCGACGCCAAGCGCCTGCAGGAGAATTTTGATGCGCGCCTTGTACATGTTGTCTCGTCGACCGTAACGGTTGTAAACGCGCAGGATCGCTTCGAGGTAGGACAGCAGGTGGCGGCGCGGCAGGAAGTCTCGAATCGGTTTGCCGAGGATCGGCGTGCGCCCGAGGCCGCCGCCGACGAAAACGCGAAAGCCGATTTCACCAGCTTCGTCGATCATCAGGTCGAGGCCGATGTCGTGCGCCCGGATCACGGCGCGATCGCTAGCCGCGGCGTTGACCGCAATCTTGAACTTGCGCGGCAGGAAAGCGAATTCTGGATGGAAGGTCGACCACTGGCGTAGCAGTTCGCAGTACGGGCGTGGGTCGACGAGTTCGTCCGGCGCGCAGCCGGCGAAGTGGTCGGTCGTGATGTTGCGGATGCAGTTGCCCGAAGTCTGTACGGCGTGCATTTCGACGCCCGCCAGTTCGCCCAGGATTTCGGGGGTCTGTTCGAGCTGAGGCCAGTTGAGCTGCATGTTTTGCCGCGTCGTGAAGTGGCCGACACCACGGTCGTAGCGGCGCGAGATTTCGGCCAGCTTGCGCAACTGTCTGGCGGCGAGCATGCCGTAGGGGATGGCGATGCGCAACATCGGGCCGTGCCGCTGGATGTAGAGCCCATTCTGCAAGCGTAGCGGGCGCAGCTCGTCGGCCGAGAGTTCGCCGGCCAGGTGGCGCGCGATTTGGTCGCGGTACTGGGCGACGCGCTCGTCGATGATCCGTTGGTCAGTACTGTCGTAGCGATACATCGCTCGCTCCTTCGAAGAGTGAAAAGCCGGCCGGTGTCAGGTGGCGCTCACGTCGCTAGAGGGCAATCAGCTTGCCCCCGATGAGGACCAGCATGCCGGCCAGGATGGGGCGTAGGAAGCGGTCTGGAACTCTTGCCGAGGCGTGGCTGCCGAGCCAGATCCCGGGCAGTGAGCCGAGCAGCAGGCTCCCGAGCAGTGACCAGTCAACGCTGCCGATCAGCCAGTGGCCGAGACCCGCGACCAGGGTCAGCGGCACCGCGTGCGCAACGTCGGTGCCGACGATGCGGATCGCCGGCAACCTGGGGTAAAGGTAGAACAAAACGGCTGCGCCGAGTGCACCAGCACCAACCGAGGAAACGGTCACCAGAACTCCGAGCAGGGTGCCGACGGCGATCGTGATCGGCGCCCGCAACTGGGTGTGTGCGGCGTCGTCGGCATGGGCCAGCGCCTGCTGCTGCAGCTTCTGGCGGAAAATGATCGCCGCGGCGGTGAGCAGCAAGGCCACGCCCAAGGCGAACGAAATGACGTGTGAGACGGTCGGGCTTTGTTTGGGCAGCAGCGACAGCGCCCAGATGGTGAGCGCTGCGGCGGGGATGCTTCCGGTCGCCAGCAGGCGGGTGACGCGCCAGTCAACGTGCCGCTTGCGGGCGTGCACAACGGTTCCGCCAGCTTTGGTGAGTGCCGCGTAAAGCAGGTCGGTGCCGACCGCCGTTGCCGGATGGATACCGAAAAGGAGCACCAGCAACGGCGTCATCAAGGAGCCGCCGCCAACACCGGTAAGCCCGACGATGGCGCCGACGACAAAGCCCGACAAAGTGTACATCCAGTCCATCGCGCTGCGCCACAAGAAAAAAGAGGTGCATCGTAGCAGCGAGCCGCTTGTTAGAAAAAGAATGTTCAGTTAGATTATTATAATTAGAAGTTATTTTGAGTGGCGGATGAAACTCCAGCAACTTCGCTATCTGGTCGAGGTCGCCCGACAAAAGCTCAACGTGTCGGAAGCGGCGACGACGCTATTCACGTCACAGCCCGGGATCTCCAAGCAGATCAAACTGCTCGAGGACGAACTCGGGGTGATGGTCTTCGAACGTAGTGGCAAGCGCCTGACGGCGATTACCGAGCCGGGCAAGCTGGTTCTGGAAATCGCCGAGCGCATGTTGCGCGACGCGGAGAACATTCGGCGTGTCGGCGAGGAGTTCTCCAGTGGCGACTCCGGTAGCCTGGTCATCGCCACCACGCATACACAAGCGCGCTACGCGTTGCCGGCGGTCGTCAAGAAGTTCGTCGATCGGCATCCGCTGGTCCGGCTGTCGTTGCATCAGGGGCATCCGACGCAGATCGCCGAATGGACACTGAAAGGCGAGGCCGACATCGCGATCGCCACCGAAGCGCTCGATCAGTATCCGCAACTGGTGATGCTGCCGTGCTACCAGTGGGCGCACTGCGTGATCGCTCCCGACGGGCATCCGATTCTGGGTGAAAAGACCTTGTCGTTGGCGGTCCTGGCGCGTTGGCCGCTGATTACCTACGACTCGGCCTTCGCCGGTCGCTCGCGGATCAACAAGGCGTTCGAACTGGCGCAGCTGACGACCAATGTCGTGTTGACAGCCATCGACGCCGACGTGATCAAGACCTACGTCAGCCTCGGTCTCGGCCTCGGGATCATCGCACGCATGGCCTACGATCCATTGCGCGACATCGGTCTGCACGCGATTCCCGCCGAGCACCTGTTCGGCTCGAACACGACGCGCATCGGTCTGCGACGCGGCACCCACGTCCGGCGATACGAATACGATTTCATCGAGCTCTTCGCCTCGCACCTGACCAAAAAGGCGGTGGACATGGCGATGGGTGGCGTTCGGCCAGACTCCGAGTATCAGCTTTGAAGGCGCGAGATGAAGGTTGTTCCCGCTCGTCGGCGGGTTTACCGGCGCTTACCGCCTAGCCTGCGTGGCGAGGCCCTGGCCGCGTACCGAGTACGGATGCGAGCCAAGCCCTGGGTCATCGTTACCCGATGTTCATAGACAGCCCTTAACCAACGGATTCTTCGGCTATTGACCAGAAGGGCAGATTCCCTCGGCGATGGCGAAGGCTACAAGGCGAAGGCGATGGGTTCCGAGCGCGGAAAGATTGCGGTAGAATCGGACGCTTTTCGTTCGCCTAGGTGGAGCCGTCGTGCGGACGCGGGCGCCAAGCCGTGGCGAGCGACCTTATTCCGGCGCCCACCGCAGGTCTTGGGGCTCGTCGCGAATGCTTCTGAAGACCAGTTGCCGTATGGTTTCTCCGGGTTTCGGGCGACAGTTCGAGGCGGAGAACGATCTCCGTACTTCTATCTTGCTGCCGGTGCAGCTCGCCATGGAGGTGCGGGCTTCATTGACCAAGCCGGGGTCCAGTCACCTGTCAGCCCGTATCACAAGGATTCATAATGGAAACTAACGCCGCTAATTCTGACGCACCAGCAATGAAGGCCCTTGAGCGCCGACTCGATCTGTCGGTAGACCGTGCCCAACTCGACAAGGATGTTGACCAGCGCCTGAGACGCCTCGGTAAGAATATCAAGATGCCGGGATTTCGGCCGGGCAAGGTACCAGCTAACATAATCAGGCAACAACATGGCGAGCAGGTGCGCCATGAAGCCCTGAGCGAAGCTCTTGGGCGCGTGTTTCACGAAGTTGTCACGGCGCAGCAATTGCGAGTCGCCGGTGCGCCGAGGATCGAAACCAAGAGTTCGGACAGCACTACGCATATCGAGTTCTCGGCCGTGTTCGAGGTCTATCCGGAAATCACCTTGAGCGACTTGTCAGGTGTCAAGATTGAGCGCCCGTTACTCGAGGTCGGCGAAGCCGAAATCGACGCGACGGTCGAGATTCTGCGCAAGCAGCGCGTGCGCTATGAGCCGGTCGATCGGGCCGCCACAACGTCCGATCGCGTGACCATCGACTTTTTCGGCAAGAAAGATGGAGAACCGTTTTCCGGAGGCCAGGGCAAGGACTATCGTTTCGTGCTCGGCGACGGAAAGATGCTTTCGGACTTCGAGAACGCGGTAGTCGGCACCTCTGCCGGCGAATCCAAGTCTTTCGAGATGACGTTTCCGACCGAGTATTTTGCCAAAGAGTTGGCGGGTCAGTCAGTAACCTTCGAGGTCTCGGTCAAGGAGGTCTGCGAAGCCGTCTTGCCGGATGTCGATGCCGACTTCGCCAAGGCCCTGGGAGTTGAGGACGGTAATGTGGACAAGATGCGTGCCGAGATCGAGGCCAATCTCCGGCGCGAAGTGAAGCGGCGTCTACAGGCCAAGATGACTGGCCAGGTGATGGACATCCTGCTGGAGAACAATCCGATTGAGGTCCCGGTGACGCTGGTTGAACGAGAGGTCGAGCGACTGATGGAAGTCGCGCGCCACGATATGGAGCAGCGTGGCATGAAGGTCAAGGACTTGCCGATGCAACCTGAGTGGTTTGCCGACCAGGCGCGGCGACGCGTCAGTCTGGGCCTGATTCTGGCCGAGATCGTCCGACTTCATCAACTGCAGGCCAAACCGCAACAAGTGCGGGAGTTGGTCGAGGAAGCGGCGCAAAGCTACGAGCATCCCGACGAGGTCGTGCGCTGGTACTATGCGCAGGCGGAGCGCCTGGCCGAGTTCGAAGGAGCGGCGGTTGAGGCCAACGTGGTCGAGTGGGTGCTGACGCGGGTACAGGGGACGGAAAGGACTGTCCCCTTTGCGGAATTGATGGGACAAGCATCCTGAACAGACGGTATTTTCGGAAAGAGGGACGCAATATGGGTGGCGAGCGTAGCAGAAGTTGGAATCCACAGGCACTGGGCTTGGTCCCGATGGTCGTCGAGCAGAGCGGCCGCGGCGAGCGCGCGTACGACATCTACTCGCGACTGCTAAAGGAAAGAGTCGTTTTCCTGATCGGACCGGTCAATGACGTGACGGCCAATCTCGTGGTGGCGCAGTTCCTCTTTCTGGAGGCGGAAAACCCGGACAAGGACATTCACTTCTACATCAACTCGCCGGGCGGCGCGGTATCGGCCGGCCTCTCGATTTATGACACGATGCAGTTCATCAAACCCGACGTGTCGACGCTATGCATGGGCCAGGCCTGCTCGATGGGCGCTTTCCTGCTGGCAGCGGGTACGCGCGGCAAGCGTTTTGCGCTACCCAACTCGCGGGTGATGATTCATCAGCCGATGGGGGGATTTCAGGGCCAGGCTTCGGACATCGCGATTCACGCCAAGGAAATCCTTTCCTTGCGCGCCAAGCTCAACGAATTGATGGCTCACCATACCGGGCAGGCGATCGAACGTATTGAACGTGACACGGATCGCGACAATTTCCTTTCGGCGCAGGAAGCGGCAGAATACGGTCTAATCGACAAGGTGCTGGCCAATCGAGAGGCGATTTGATTTTGCTTCCGGCGGGCTTCCATTCGGCTTGAGAAGAAGGTAGGTGTTGGCATGACGGAAAAGAAGGGTGGCAGTGAGAAACTGCTCTACTGCTCGTTCTGTGGCAAGAGTCAGCATGAGGTGAAGAAACTGATCGCTGGGCCGTCGGTCTTCATCTGCGACGAGTGCATCGAGCTCTGCAACGATATTGTTCGCGACGAGATCGCCGGCGACCAGGGCAAAGGCGCGAAAACGGATCTGCCGACGCCGAGAGAGATCTCGGCGTTGCTTGACCAGTACGTGATCGGCCAGGACCAAGCGAAGCGGATTCTGTCGGTGGCGGTGTATAACCACTACAAGAGGCTGCGTCACTACGGCCGTAGCAGTGAAGAGGTCGAGCTGGCCAAGAGCAACATCCTGCTCATTGGGCCCACTGGATCGGGTAAGACTCTGCTCGCGCAGACGCTGGCCCGAATGCTCGACGTGCCTTTTGTGATGGCTGACGCAACGACTCTGACCGAAGCGGGTTACGTCGGTGAGGACGTCGAGAACATCATTCAGAAGTTGCTTCAGAAAGCGGATTACGATACCGAGAAAGCGCAGCGCGGGATCGTCTATATCGACGAAATCGACAAGATCTCGCGCAAGTCCGACAATCCCTCGATCACCCGTGACGTCTCGGGCGAAGGCGTGCAACAGGCGCTGCTCAAGCTGATCGAAGGGACGGTCGCGTCGGTACCACCACAAGGCGGGCGAAAGCACCCGAATCAGGACTTCGTACAAGTAGACACGACGAACATTCTGTTCATTTGCGGTGGCGCGTTCGACGGTCTCGAGAAGGTCATTCGCAATCGCTCGGATCGTGGAGGTATCGGCTTTGGCGCCGAAGTCAAGAGCAAAGACAACCGAAAAGCGATCGGTGACGTGCTACGTAGCGTCGAGCCGGAAGACCTCATCAAGTTCGGATTGATTCCGGAACTCATCGGTCGGCTGCCGGTGATTGCCACGCTCGAGGAACTGTCGGCGGCGGCATTGGTGCAGATCCTCGTCGAGCCAAAGAATGCGCTAGTCAAACAGTATCAGAAACTGTTCGGGATGGAGGGAGTGGCGCTCGAAATACGTCAGGCGGCAATGATGGCGATTGCCCGGAAAGCTCTCGAGCGGAAGACCGGCGCGCGTGGCCTACGTTCGATCATCGAGTCCGTGTTGCTCGACACGATGTACGAACTTCCAGGAATGGAGAATGTCTCAGAAGTGATAGTCGACGAGAACGTAATCGTGGGTGATGCTCAACCCCTTCTGATTTACTCTGGTCAGCCGAAGGTTTCTGGCGGCAACTGATGTGCTAGCCGCGCCGCGCGGCTTGAAATACTGGTCCATGCCACCATCTGTGGCTATCGACTATTACCTAAAGGGCACAATCGATGTCTGCAACCCCCAAGCTGGCTACTGAGCCAGTCGAACTGCCGCTGTTGCCGTTGCGCGACGTAGTGGTCTTCCCGCACATGGTGATTCCATTGTTTGTCGGGCGGCCGAAATCGATCAAAGCCCTCGAAGTCGCCATGGAAGTCGGCAAGAGCATATTGCTTGTCGCGCAGAAATCGGCTGTCAAGGATGATCCCGAAGGAGACGACCTGTACGTCGTTGGCTGTGTGGCGAACATCCTGCAGATGCTGAAACTGCCCGATGGGACGGTCAAGGTGCTCGTCGAAGGTGCGCAGCGAGCGCGTCTCGAGGCAATTGAGGCGCGCGACGAGATGTTTTTTGCACGTGCTCGTCCGATTGCTGCGGAGGATGGCGTCAACCATGAAGTTGAAGCCCTGCGCCGTGCGGTCATCGCTCAGTTCGATCAATACGTCAAGCTCAACAAGAAGATTCCACCGGAGATCCTGACCTCGATCGCTGGCATCGAGGAGGCGGGTCGTCTGGCCGATACGATCGCCGCGCACTTGCCGCTGAAGCTTGAGCAGAAGCAGGAAATTCTCGAGATGTTCGATATCCGTGCGCGCATCGAACGTCTGCTGACCCAACTCGAAGCCGAGATCGATATCCTGCAGGTGGAAAAACGAATCCGCGGTCGCGTGAAGCGGCAAATGGAGAAGAGCCAGCGCGAGTACTACCTGAACGAGCAGGTCAAGGCAATTCAGAAGGAACTTGGAGAAGGCGAGGAGGGGGCCGATCTCGATGAACTCGAGAAAAAGGTCAAGGCGGCAGGCATGAGCAAGGAAGGCCTCGCCAAAGCCGAGTCGGAACTCAGGAAGCTCCGCTTGATGTCGCCGATGTCGGCCGAGGCGACGGTCGTGCGCAATTTCATCGAAACGCTGAGCGGCCTACCTTGGCGGAAGCGTACACGAACCAGCAAGGACTTGGCGGCGGCCGGAAAAATTCTCGACGCCGACCACTGGGGACTAGAAAAAGTCAAGGAGCGCATCATCGAGTACCTCGCCGTACAGCAGCGGGTCGATCGGCTGAAGGCGCCGATTCTTTGTCTGGTGGGTCCGCCTGGAGTGGGCAAGACCTCGCTTGGACAGTCGATAGCACGCGCCACGGGCCGCAAGTTCGTCCGCATGAGCCTGGGCGGGGTGCGTGACGAGGCCGAAATTCGCGGCCATCGCCGAACTTACATCGGCTCGATGCCAGGCAAGATTTTGCAGAACATGAGCAAGATTGGCGTCAAGAATCCACTGTTCCTGCTCGACGAAGTCGATAAGATGGGGCAGGATTTCCGTGGCGATCCGAGTTCGGCCTTACTCGAAGTGCTTGACCCGGAACAAAACTCAACCTTTGTCGACCACTACGTGGAAGTCGAATACGACTTGTCCGAGATCATGTTCGTGGCCACGGCGAATACCCTGAACATCCCCGCGCCGCTGCTCGATCGCATGGAAGTGATTCGGCTTTCGGGATACACGGAGGACGAAAAGGTCAATATCGCCCAGCGCTACCTCCTGCCCAAGCAGATGAAGAACAATGGGCTGAAGACAACGGAACTGACGGTGGCCGAAAGCGCGCTGCGCGACATCGTCCGCTACTACACGCGTGAGGCGGGGGTACGATCGCTCGAACGCGACATCTCCAAGATCTGCCGCAAAGTAGTGAAGACGCTGTTGCTCAAGAAGAGTCAGACGAAAATGGCGGTCAGCGCGCGCAATCTCGACAAGTTCCTCGGTGTTCGACGGTACAGCTTCGGCGTCGCCGAGCGCGAGAACCAGGTCGGACAGGTGACGGGTCTGGCGTGGACAGAAGTCGGCGGCGAACTGCTGACCATCGAGGCGGTGGTGTTGCCTGGCAAGGGCAAAACGACGACAACGGGCAAACTCGGCGAGGTGATGCAGGAGTCGGTCCAGGCGGCGCTGTCGGTGGTGCGTAAGCGTGCTCAGTCGCTGGGCATAGACCACGATTTCTATCAGAAGAGTGACATTCATATTCACCTTCCGGAAGGCGCTATCCCGAAGGACGGACCTTCGGCTGGAGTCGGTATTTGCACCGCTCTGGTTTCGGTGCTGACTGGCATTCCGGTGTGCTGCGATGTCGCCATGACCGGCGAGATAACTCTGCGCGGAGAGGTCTTGCCGATTGGCGGGCTCAAGGAAAAGCTCCTGGCGGCGGTCCGTGGTGGCTTGGCCAGGGTGTTGATACCGGAGGAGAACGTCCGTGACTTGGCCGAGATTCCTGACAATATCAAGAACAAACTGGAAATTGTTCCGGTCCGGTGGATTGATCGGGTTCTCGAGCTGGCGCTTGAGCGCAGGCCGGAGCCTTGTCCGACCGATTCGCTCGCGGGACCCGCGGTGACTGCCGCCGAGGGCGCTAGCGCACAGGTGGTGATCACGCATTGAGGCGCTTGTTCACGGTGTCGTAGCGGACCGGGGGGAAAGCGCGTCGCGTCTACCCCCTCTCCAGTACGTCTGTCGTGGCGGCCAGTCAACATGGAGCGTGCACCGAGAGGCAGAGTCCCCGCTTCGATTCCCTCGAGCGCAATCCTGCGCGCTGTCTCCCCATCGCCCTACGGACAAGACTCCGCGCTTGTCAAAGCAGGTTTTTCCTCCTAACAAGCAGAGCCACCTCTGCCTACGTTTCGGCTATAATTGATAACTCGTCGGGGCGTGGCGCAGCCTGGTAGCGCACTTGCATGGGGTGCAAGGGGTCCCGAGTTCGAATCCCGGCGCCCCGACCACTGAAATGCAGACAGAAGCCAACCCTTTAGGGTTGGCTTTTTTCTTTCGTCCTTGACGCGGGTCTGCCTTTTCCCTGATCCTGCCGTGGAGTACGATCGCCCTGCCTTGGAAGACCTCGTATGAACGACGAACTGCTCCGCTGGACGGACGACACCGAGCCACCCGACACGCTGCCCTCAACGGGTCCTTTGCCTTGGAAGGTGCTGGTGGTGGACGACGACCCCGAGGTGCACAGTGTGACGCGTTTCGTTCTTAGCGATCTGCGTGTCTTTGGTCGCCCGCTGCACCTACTACATGCTCACAGTGGTGGTGAGGCGCGGCGGCAACTGGACGTCCATCCAGATGTTGCCGTGGCGTTGCTCGATGTCGTCATGGAGACCGCGCAGGCCGGTCTCGACTTGGTCGGCTATATTCGCGACGAACTGGGTCTAGCGGAGTGCCGACTGATTCTGCGCACTGGCGAGCCGGGTTATGCGCCCGAGTTGACCGTTATCCAGGAATACGACATCAACGATTATCGTACCAAGGGTGAGTTGACCCACACTCGCCTGATCACGACGGTCAGTTCGGCGTTGCGCTCGTATCAGCAGCTACACGCCATTGCCGAGCATCGGCGTGGCCTCGAACTGATCGTTCGGGCGGCGGCCGACTTGATGGAGGAGCACGCCATCGCCAATCTGGCTGAGGGAGTTCTCACCCAACTCGCGGCGCTGCTCAAACTACCGGTGGACGGCATCGTGTGCACGCAGAAGGGTTCCCCACTGGGTGGCGACGGTGAACACTGTTATGTCGTCGGTGCCGCCGGTCGTCACGCTGGTTTCATCGCGCGGCCGCTGGAAGCCTTGCCGGAGCAGCGTATCGTTTCCGCCATCCTGACCAGCATGACACGCCGCCAGCACGTCTTCGGCGGCGACTACGCCGTCCTCTACTTGAACGCGTCGCCGCACCAGGAAGCAGCCATCTTCCTGGATTCCGGGCAGGTTCTGGAGACGCTCGACCGCAGTTTGCTGAACGTTTTCGTCGGCAGCATCGCCGCCTGTTTCCGTAACGTCAGGCTGGTCGAGCGACTCCTGCTCGCGCAGCGGGAAATCGAGCAGCAGCGGGCGTTTCTCAGAACTGTCATCGACGCCAATCCACACTTCATATTCGTCCTTGACCGACAAGGAACGATTCAGCTTGCCAATCGCAGCCTGGCAGTCAGTTTCGACCGGACGCCGGGGCAAATGGTCGGTCACGCCTTGCCAGATTTTGTGACTGACCCGGACCTTCTGAAGACGCTGCGCGAGGATGATCAAGCGATTCTTGACGGCAGGCGGCGTCGGGTCGAGCGGGAGATCAGGTTCGTCGATCGCGGCGGCGAGATGCGTTGGTTCCATACGATCAAGGCGCCGATCCGGAGCGATGACGGCTCGGTCGAACAACTGATCGGCGTCAGTATCGAGATTACGGAACGTAAACGTGTTGAGCACGCCTTGTTCGAAGCGAAGGAACGCGCGCTGGTGACTCTGCATTCGATCGGCGATGCGGTGATTACGACTGATGCGGCAGGCTGTATCGATTACCTCAATCCGGTGGCGGAGGCGCTTACCGGCTGGGCACTGGCCGAAGCGAGGGGTCGCTGTTCGCACGAAGTGTTCCGGATTGTCAATGATCAATCTCGTCAGCCGGCAGCCGACCCGGTCAGACGTTGTCTGCAGGAAGGAAGAATCGTCAGCTTGGCCAGCCATTCCGTGCTGGTCGCCCGCGATGGTCGGGAATACGACATCGACGATTCCGTCGCACCGATACGCGGGCGCGACAACCGCTTGATGGGGGCCATTCTGGTCTTTCACAACGTCACCGAAACCCGTCGGCTTGCCCGTCAGTTGGCCTACGACGCAACTCACGACGCCTTGACCGGCCTGATCAATCGGCCGGAATTCGAGCGGCGCTTGCAGCGGGCCGTCAAGAGCGCGCGCTACGACGGCGCGCGGCATGTGCTGTGTTACCTTGACCTCGACCAGTTCAAAGTGGTCAACGATACGGCTGGCCATGCCGCTGGCGATGAACTACTGCAGCAGATCAACACCATTCTGGCCGGCATGTTCCGCGAGACGGATACCTTGGCGCGGATCGGCGGCGACGAGTTCGCTCTCCTTCAGGAGAACTGTCCGCTTGAGCGGGCCTACGTGATTGCTCAGTCGGTGGTGCGCACGGTTCATGAGCACCGCTTCTACTGGCAGGGACGGAGCTACCAGATTGGCGTCAGCATTGGCTTGGTGCCGATAACCGCCGAGACGCAGGACACCGTACAGTTGCTGAGCGAGGCGGACGTCGCCTGCTATACGGCCAAGGAACTGGGCCGTAACCGCGTACACGTCTACCAGAGAACCGACAACCAAAGTACCCAGCGCCATAGCGAAATTCTTGGTGCGGCGGGCCTGAGAGACGCCCTCGAACAGGGGTTGTTCCGGCTTCACTATCAACCGATCGTCGCCTTGCCGGGTCCGGATTTTCAGACCGTTCGCTACGAAGCCCTGTTGCGGGTCGCTCATCAAGGCAATGCGCAGCGCCAAGGCGAACTGGTATTGCCGGCGGCCTTCATCCCGGCGGCGGAACGTTATAGCCTGATGGGAGCCATTGATCGCTGGGTGATTCAGACGGCTTTCAAGGAGTACGCCAAGGGCGTCGGAGTGGCCGGTGCCAAGCTGGCGATCAACCTGTCGGGCAACTCGCTGAGCGACGAAAGCCTTCTCGATTTCATCGAAGGACAGTTCGCGGAGCATGCTTTCCCGGCCCATATGGCTTGCTTCGAAATTACCGAAACGGCGGCCATTCAGAATCTCGGGCCAGCTCTCGAACTGATGGCGGCGCTTCAGCGGCACGGTTGTCAATTGGCGCTCGATGACTTCGGCAGCGGGCTATCGTCTTTCCATTACCTCAAGACGCTGCCGGTCGACTACCTCAAGATCGACGGCAGCTTCGTCAAAGACATGTGTGAGAACACGCGGGACGATGCTCTGGTCGCTGCCATCAACCAGATGAGCCACGCCATGGGTATCCGGACCGTTGCCGAGTACGTGTGTAACGCAGCGATTGCCGAACGTCTTTGCAACCTTGGTGTGGATTATGGGCAGGGCTACTTCTTCGGCAAGCCAACTCCCTGGGGTGAAGCTCGCTGAGCAGCGGCGCGTAGCCAAGCAACACCAAAGTTGCGATTGATGCTATCACGCCGCTACGCACTGTCGGCCACACGACGCGAGCACGCGGCGGCCAGTCTAGTCGATATCGCCGATCAGCGCTTCGTCGGGAGCTTCGGTTGCGGCCGAGTTCTCGTTGGCGTCGGGAGCCGTCGCCTCTAGTGCCGGATCGGCTATCCCCGATTCCGCACCGGCTCTTGCTGGTGCGGTCTTCTGAACGATCTCGGAAAAATTCCCACCCAGCAAGCGATACTGGTCGCGCAACATGCGTGATCCGGGGCTGTACTCCAGGCCGGCTTTCACCAGCTGCTTGGCTTCGGCTTTCTTGCCGGCGGTGATCAGAAAGTCCGCCCAGTAGGAATAGGCCGGCCAGTAGTCCGGACGGAGCGCGCGCGCGCGCGCAAACGACTTTTCGGCATCATGGTAGAGCGAAAGGCGCAGTTCCACCTGGCCGATTCGGGTATGGATTTCCGGCAGCATGATGAAGTTGCTACTGGTCGTCTTGACGACGTACAGGTAGTCCTGCCGCACCGTTCCGAGAAGGAAGTCGCGATTTTTTGCCGGCATGTTGCCGCGCATGGCACGTTGCCAGTTCATCAGTCCCCAGCAGTAATGATGCATGGCGGAGAAGCCCGGTCCCATGCGTGCGGCCCACCGTTTGGCCTCAGGGGTCTCGTACTTTCCGGTGCCTTGTACATAGGTGCAGTAGGACGGGAGGAGGGCCATTTCTTCAGCTGTCGCATCTTTGACTTGCCCGCCAGCACGCGTGGCGGCACCGATCAGCGCCAAAGCCAGTACGAAGCACCGGGTGGTGGTGGCTGACAGAAACTTCAGGCGTTCGAAGTGCGTGAACATTCTTGTGTTTCCTTTGCGGGGGTCGATGGTGGACTGTGACGAGCGTCGCGGCTTCGGCGGGGCCTGCCTATTCTCACCCGCTTGACCGCGCTGCGCCTGTCGGCCAAGACAGCGGCCGTAGCGCGCCGCCAGTGTGTCTTGACGTGGTGCGCGGTCGACTCGGATCATGCCAGCGCCAGTCGACGGCGGTAGCGAGCGCGAATCCAGCGCATGGCCGGTTGCTCTACCCAGTGCGTCAGAGCGGTTGCCAGGGTGAGGCTGGTGGCCATGGCCAGCACGACGGTGAGATCGATCGGCACGCCGAGCGCCTGCAAGCGCAGTTGAATGCTCCAGCCGATGTTTTCGTGGAGCAAGTACAGTGGGTAGGAGATGGCGCCCAACCAGACGAAAACGGCATGCCGGAGTGGCGACAGACGCGCGGTTGCGGCAAGGAAGACGGCGCCGGCGAGAATCACCGCCAGCATGCCGACGAAGACCGATTCGGCAATGAGC
Organism: Accumulibacter sp.; assembly: GCF_029255285.1. Taxonomy (GTDB): domain Bacteria; phylum Pseudomonadota; class Gammaproteobacteria; order Burkholderiales; family Rhodocyclaceae; genus Accumulibacter. The sequence continues at coordinate 188,058 of NZ_JAPUVI010000022.1, read as the reverse complement.
AGCGTCACGATTGCGCAGGCGGCGGTCAACGCTGGCGCACGCCTGGATTCCCCCTCGCGTCGTCGGGTGGCAAGGTATATCGATATGCCCAGCGCAAACCAGGGGATATGTCGGAGGATCAGGAGGCGGTAGATCGTCCATGACAGATCGATGCCAAAGGCCTTTTCCAGCACGAAGTAGGTCAGTCGTGCCGCCAATAGACCGAGCAGGACATAGTGAATGCTGTCGAGGCGGCGCAGCCGGAAGAGGGCGAGCATCCCACAATAAAACAACAATTCCACTTCCAGTGTCCAGTAGACCCCGTCGACATGGGGAACGCGAAACAGGCCGTGAATCATGATCAGGTTGCCGACTGCGGCACCGATGTCGACCAGCTTACCCGGCAGGCCCAACAGGTGAGTGAGCGAAAAGGTCATGACGATCGCTACCCAATAGGCGGGAAACAGGCGGCTGAATCGTGAGACGACAAAATCCATCGGTTTCGCGGTCCGGTCTAGCGTCATGAAAATCACGAAGCCGCTGATGATGAAAAACAGATTGACGCCGTAGTGGCCCCCTGACACGGAAATCGAGGGTGGCGGGTCGGCCCCAAAGACTCTCGCGTAGTGCGTGGTGTAGTGAAACAGGACTACCGCCAGCGCCGCTACCCCACGCAGCGCGTCGATTTCGACGAGCCGGTTGCTGCCGGATGCGGCGCCTGCCCTGCTTGAGTTTGAAGTCTGATCGATCATTCGCGTTCGATCCTCCCCGCAAGTCCCTAGGTAGAAAAAACTCGGTCGGCCAAGCGTATCACTGGCCGGCCTGTGGCGTTGATGCTGGGGTCGATGGTCGTGTCGCGCATCCAACTCGACGATGCCCTCGCACCAGCGCGGCTTGCTTCGCTGGGCCCGTCTTCCGCGAACGGCGGCTCATTGCTTCGGTGCCTGCCGCTCGACCACGCTCCTCCATACAGACCGGAAGATACACGCGAAAAGCTGTACTGAGCGTGAAAGAATCGTCAGTGCTTTCGCGGTGCCTGGGCGATTGACACCGTTGCTTGCCCAAGCGGTCACTGGTCGGACGAGCGTCACAGGTATCGCGCATCAGCGTCCGCGGCACCTGTGTCTACCGGCGGCACGCCGACGCCTGTCCGGACCCTGGTCGGTTTGGTCGCTCTGGGGTCGGTAGGCGCGGGAGGTCGCTCAATGGTCGTGAGCCGCCGTGGGTGACACGGTTCGGCGACGACGCCATTCGGCGAGCGGTTTGAGAAGGGGCCAGCGATACAGCGTCAGGTGATAGAGCTGACGTTTGTTACCCGTCCACTTGGTATGCCAGTCCATCATACGGCCGTAGTACTCAAGCCGGCGAACCGATTTTCCGTGGTAGAGGGACGCCAACTCATCGTACCGCAGCAGGACGGCAGGCGAGTAATAGTCAATCGATTCATCGTAGGTCGTCTTCAGAACCACCAGTGTACCTTTGCGTTGCAGGCAAAGGTTGGAGGCGACAACCTGCCCGTCGAACAGGTATTCATAGACGACGGCCTCGCCACGCCGTGCCGCGTCCTCCAGAAGTCGCCGGTAAAACTTCCCCTGCGCATTGTCACGATGGATCGCTGTTCCCTGTTGGCCTTTCCAGCCAGCACTTTCGAGCGCGCCGTAGCGTTCGACCGCTTGCGCCAAGTGCGAAGGATCAGTCAGCGAGCGCATCTCGACGGTCCTTCCCTCGGTGACGAGCTTGCTCTTCTGCTTGCGCACGTTTTGGCGCAAATTCTTGCCTCGCACGCTCCAGTACTGCTCGAAGTTGCCATCCAGGTCGATCCAGCCTGTTTCGACATAGTTACTGCTTCGACTGTCAGCGTGGTCTTCGCCGCGCGGCGCGAACAGCGGGTCGACCTGAGTGATGGAAAGTGAGAGGCAAAAACCGAGCGGTCCGCGGACCAAGCGGCGGGCAAGGTCCGCCAATGCCAAATGCGCCTCCGCCACCCAGGCGCCGAGTGGAATCTGCGAGGGTTGAAACGTACGCCAGGATAAGTTATCGAGTGGAACGAGTACCAGCGTGGCTACGGTTGCTGAGCCTTGTTTGCCGATGATCAATCTCTCATGTCCTTGGCCGAAGACGTCGAGAGCCGCGAGAATGGCGTCGCCCATCAAGAAAGGGAGGTCGCTACGCGCGCTGTTCAGTCGATCCCATTCCACCAACAGGCCATGGTCTTGTCGCAAGGAGGATGCCGGCAGGTTGCTCCAGGAGATGGTCGGAGAAGTTGACATGTTTCTGTTGTGGGTTCCTGGTTTCAGCCCGGCCGTCGCGACGAGAGAGGAAGCGGCCGGTCCTCGGGTGCTGGCTGCGACGCGGTGGCGGGCGGGCATGGTGGCTTGGACCCCGCAACGTCGGTCAATTGCCCGGTGCTGACCGCTTCGGCGTTCTTGTTCGGGCGCCGGGGTGCTGCGCCGGGCTTCGTTTGCCTTAGAATCCATCGCGCGGTTCGGATCAGGTAGGCGCGGGCCAGCCCGATGAGGCCGCCAGCGCTCCGGGTGTTATAGGCCACCAGGCCCCAACGCTCACGACGATGGGTCATCCAGGACTGTTTGTAGGCATCGTCGCCACTCAGGAAGTCAACCTCGCCGACCTTATCCTGATCGATTACGCGCTCCATGAGTTGTGCGGTGAGCAGCGTGCCTGGTGAGTATCTGGCGAACTCTTCGTTATAGGCAAGCTTGTAGATGCTGGCCTTGCCTTGCTGAACGATCCACAGTTGCGCCGCAATGGGTTTTTGGTCGAGCCAGGCAATTCCCAAGCGCAAGCGGCCGCTGTCGGCCAGCATCCGAATCAACCCGGGAATGAAACGCGGATGGGGTTCGGGAAGCTTCCAACTCTTTGCGTAAACCTCCTGAAAGGCGTCGATCGCCGAGCCAAGGTCGCTTGGCTCGACAACGACTTCCAGGCTTCCGCCGGCGGCGGCGAATTTTCTGCCCATGCGCCGCAGGGTGTTGCGCGTCTGACCGTTCAGCCCGGCCAAGTAGTCCTGCCACGAAACAGTGACCGGCAGATACCAGTTGCCGAAACAGAAATGGCTCAGCGTGATCCAGCCGGCCTCCGTCAGCGCGTTACGCAGCGCGTTTGTCGAAGGCGACTCCGGATCCAGGGGCGCGAACTCCATGACAGTCGCGCTCGGGTGGCGGTCGGCCATCGCCACAATCAACGGCACAAGGTCCTTCACCGATCCGCCCGGCGCCAGGACAGGAGCGTAGAGCGACGTATAGTAGTTGCTCAAGGCCTTGATCCGGCTGGGTCTCGCCTCGTTTGGCGAGAGCCGTACCGGAAGGGCAGCGTGCGGATGGCCGTCGACCTCGCTGGCATAGATCGTCGCCGTTCCGGAATCGTCCTCCACGGTGGACGAGAAATTGCGCAGCCAGGGCCACCCGAGATCGAAGCTCTGCTCCTCGGCCTTGGCAAAAAGCGTTTGGTAGGCCGGCGGGAGATCCTCGCCAGGCGCCAACTGCCGAAGGCTGACGTCGGTCGGTTTGACGGTTGGCCTGGACCACCGTCTGGCTGCGCGTGCGCACTGCCAGACCTGAGCGTGGGCCTCGCTGCGAAAGACGGTGTGGTGTTTGATCAGACGTTGGTGAGTAGCCCAAGCGAGTTGTTCGGGGGTGGCGTTGGTGTAGAACTCGATGGATCCCCTAGGCAGTCTGGCGAAGGCATCGCGGATGACTTCGAAGAGCAGTAGACGCCCGGGCGCGAACGCCGCCAGCGACTCGTTGTAGGCCGTCTTGAGGATGAGCAGCATGTGCGGGTTCTCGACGACCAGCCGCGAGGCCGCGAGTTGATCGTCGATCCAGTATTCGTAGATGCTAGCCTGACCGGTGGCGGCAAAGCTTTCGAGGATGTCCGTGTAGAAACGTCCTTGCACGTTGTCGGTGGATACGGCGGTTCCTTGCTCGCCTTTCCAGCCGGTCGATTCCAGATGTCCATAGCGGCGGACAGCGTCGGCCATCGACGGGTAGTCGGCGATGCGCAGAAAGCGGGTTCTTGCTGCCAAACGAGTCAAGCGGTTCTGATAACGCCGGACGTTCTTGATGAGGTTGGCCGGTCGCTGCCGCCAGTAGCCATTGAAGTCGCCGTCCAGTTCGATGCTCATGGTCAGCGTGTGGGGTATCGATAATCCGCGATCGGTCAGCTTGTCGCGCAGCGGCGAGTACTGCGGATCCTGCCCAAGAAAGTCGATTGCCAGGGGCATTCCCGGCAAGGCTTTGAACAATCCGCCAAGATGGGGACGGCGATCGGCCAGCAGCGGCGAGATGGGAGACTGTGCCGGCTGAAACGTGCTCCAGAATCCCCGGCCAAGGGGCTTCAGTAGGCACAGCCCATGGCAATCGCCCGACTCTCCAAACAGCGCCAAACGTTCTTTTCCGCTGCCGAAATGTCTTAGCAACGCGCCGACAAAACGGCTGTCGAACAGCGGATGGCCACCGGCCAAGCGCTGGTTCAGCGCGTCAATGCGCGGGCCATGCGGACCCAGCGAACGGTCGAGGCGGCAGACCTCCCAGGCCAGTCTTGGGGAATCGGTTGCGCGGGGCGCGCGGTCTCCGATAGTCGAGCGATCGTCGTCACGCGTTACGGCGGTGTCTGCCTGACAGCCGGCGATCGGTAACGCGGGAGAAAAAATCGAGCGATGGCCTGGCATATCTTCCAAGTTCCTCAAGGAGAAAGTCGACTCGGCGATTTGGCCTGGATCCTACCTCGCCTTGCCGCGCCGGGACGGCTGGGGAAACCGGTCAGGTCACCAAATGTGCGCCACGCCGACCGAGTAGCTCGAGTACGCCGACCGGAGGGCGTCCGGCAATGAAGGTTATCAATGTTCGCTGTGCTCATCGGGCCTGTCCGCAACCGCCGTATGCCTGAGTCCATGCCCCCCGGCCGTTGGCCGGTGAGCCTCTTTTTCTAGAACTCGGATAATAGTTCAATCGTCGCCAGCGAGGTGCGCGTGATGTCCTCCTCGCTCAAGTCCTGGTGGCAGAGCAACTGCAGTACGTGATGACTCCAGGAGGGGCCCAGGTCATCGCGTACCGGGGGCATGTCCGGCCAGATTCTGTCCCAGCGGAAGACCGGGAACTGGCGCTCGCGCAGGGCGCGGTACACCCGATCGGCGTCGTCTACCCACAAGGGAAACACGTAGGGCACCGCTTCCGCCGCCGCGTGAGGGAAAAGCGGACGTGCCCCCGGTACCTGCCCGAGGTGGCGGGCGTAGAGGGCGAAATTGCGTCGACGTCGGGTAATGATCTGGCCGCGCGGCAGGATCGCCTTCAGGGCGCGCGCCGCCGTTGTCGGGGCGTGGGAGATGCGGCCCATATCGCAAACGCGCATCATGCTGGTGGCCGAAGGATCGACGCTGCGGTCACTTTCCGGTTTGACCTGGCCAAACCGGCCCTTGAGCCGGAACAGGCAAGCGAGCGCTCTGTTGATGCCGGCCAGACGCTCGTGAGCGATCGCCGATTCAAGGACATTGGCCCAGTCCTTGAGCTGCCGCTTCAAGCCCTGCGGCGAGAGGCCGAGGTCGGGGATGGGTCTTCGGGCGGACGCAAGAACACCCCCCTCGGGAATCGGAAAGAACTTCGAGAGGCTGGCGGTCGAATAGTCGCCCCAGGTGCCGACTGGTCGTTCCCCGGCGTAGCCGAAGTAGCTGTGTGCGCAGTCCTCGATCAGCGCGATCCGGCGCTCGTCGCACCACTCGCGAACCTCTGCCAGAGAGCGTCCAAAACCGAAGTAGTGCGACACGATCATCGCCTTCGCCCGTCTTGCTGCCGCGCTGTCGATGCTGTTCAGATTCGGCAAGCCATCCGATCGTATCGGGAAGTAGGCGGGCTCCAGATTGGCCAGAACTACCGGGGCGATCATGGTCGGACAGTGATACGTCGGTACCAGGACGGCGCTTCCCGGCGTCAAGCGAAGTTGCCGGAGGGCTTGGTAGATCGCGGCGCGTCCGCTGGTAGTGACCGCCGAGTAGCCGACGTCGTCAATGCAGGGAAGGTCGGGCGCCTGGTCGATCGGCGAGAAGCTGCTCCAGTCGAGTACGGGGGTGCGCGGTAAGGGGGGATTCGGGTTGCCGGCCGGGTTCATCTTCAGTGCCTCGAGATCAGCCTGTGGTCTAGCGCCGGTTGGGCGGCGATAGCCGTTCGCGGCGCATGAGGGGCGCGTGTCAGCCAAGTGTTTGGTATTGGCGAACATGGACCGGCGCTCAGACGACGACCTCGAGGCAGGGCGGGTGGCCGAGAAAGGCCTGCGGGCTGGCCGTCATGCCGTAGGCTCCGGACTGAAAGACGACCACCAGATCCCCAGCTTCCGCCTCGGAGAGTTCCATTCGGTCGGCCAGCAGATCGAGCGGGGTGCACAACGGTCCGACTACCGAGGCGGTCTCACGCGCCGCGGTCAGCATTTTGTTGCCGATGGCGACCGGGTAGTTCTTGCGGATGATTTGGCCGAAATTGCCGGACGCCGAAAGATGGTGGTGCAGGCCGCCGTCGGTGACCAGGAAAATCTGACCGCGCGAGACTTTTCGGTCGACGATGCGCGCGACATAGATGCCGGCCTCACCTACCAGGTAGCGCCCGAGTTCGACTACGAGTTCGGCTTCGGGTAGTTCGTGCACCGCGCGCTGGGCAAGGAGCGCGAGGTTTTCGCCTATCGGCTGGAGGTCGAGGCGTTGTTCGCCCGGGAAATACGGAATACCGAATCCACCGCCCAGGTTCAGGAAGCGAACGGCCGATGGCGCCGATCGAGCCAATCGCAGGGCCAGCTCGAAGCTCTTGCTCTGCGCCTCGACAATCGCTTCGGGTTTCAGGTTCTGCGACCCGGCAAAGAGGTGAAATCCTTCGAAAGTCAGTCCATGATGGCGGATCGCCGCCAGCAGTTCGGGCACTTGTTCGGCGTCGACGCCAAATTGTTTGGCCCCTCCGCCCATCTTCATGCCCGAGCTTTTCAGCTCGAAATCGGGGTTTACGCGCACGGCGACGCGTGCCGGGTAGCCAGTCGCCTGGCTGATCGCCGCCAACTCGGTGATCTCCCGAAACGACTCGAGATTGACCAATATCCCCGCGGCGACGGCCTGCCGCAACTCGCTATGCCGCTTGCCGGGGCCGGCCAGGCTGATTTCGCGCGCGTCTGCGCCAGCGTCCAGGGCGACTTTCAGCTCGCCGCCCGAGGCGACGTCGATGCCGTCGACCAGGCCCACCAAGTGACCGACTACGGCCGGCATCGGGTTGGCCTTCATGGCGTAATGAAGCCGCAGGGAAGCTGGCAGCACAGCGCGTAGCTCGCGCACACGCTGCGTCAGCAAACGCCGATCGTAAGCGTAAAAGGGGGTTTGTCCGACGCGTGCGGCAAGGCGCGACAGCCGAATGCCGCCGACCTGAAGTTCGCCGTCCTCGACCGAGAACTGGCCCATGGAGGCGTGGCTGGGCATGCTCCGTTCGGCCTGCTTCATTCGACGACCACTCCGCCGGGAGTCTCCGGGGCGGTCTCGCCTGGGGCCGCCGATGCGTCGCCAAGGAATTCGCCGGCCAAGGCCTTGCGGTCGAGCTTGCCGTTGGGGTTGCGGGGCAAAGGACCTGGCCGGACGGCGATGTTCGATGGCACCATGTAGGCGGGCATCCGCTGGCGACATTCGGCGAGCAGCGCGTCGGTGTCCAGGCAGCCATTGGCGGGCGGCGTGACAATCACCTGTATGGCCTGTCCGAGCTTGGGGTGGTCGACACCAAAGGCAACACATTCCCCGACCAGGCGAGTGGCGTAAAGAACTTCTTCGACTTCGGTTGGGCTGACCCGGTAGCCGGAGGTTTTCATCATTTCGTCGCGACGACCAATGAAGTAAATAAAACCCTGCTCGTCCATGCGCACCGTGTCGCCCGAGAACACAGCGATTTCGGGCAGCACCAGTCCGCTATCGCGGCCAGGTGTGTTGGTGGGCAGTGGCCGGTAGCGCTCGGCCGTCTTTTCGCGGTCGTTCCAGTAGCCCATGCCGACCAGGGCGCCGCGATGGACGAGTTCGCCGGGTTCGTTGGCCGCGCAGGGTGAGCCGTCTTCGCGCAGGACGAGGATCTCGGCGTTGGGGATGGCCTTTCCGATCGAGTCCGGTCGTTGGTCGACTTCCTCCGGTGGCAGGTAGGTCGAGCGAAAGGCCTCGGTCAAGCCGTACATCAGATAGGGCCTGCTGCCGGGCAGCCGCGCGCGCAGGGCGGCCAGCGTTTCGCGCGGCAGGCGTCCGCCGGTGTTGGCGAAATAGCGCAGGTGCTCACCGATGGTGGCGGGCCATTCGAGCTCCGCGAGTTGAATGTACAGCGGCGGCACCGCGGTCAGGCCGCTTATACGTTCTCGTGCCAGTGCTCGCAGCACGTCCTGCGGCAACAGGTAGTTGAGCAGGACAACGCGTGCACCGACGTGAAACGCGGTGGTGAGCTGACTGAAGCCGGCGTCGAAGGAGAGCGGCAGCGCGGCCAGCAGGGTGTCGTCGGCATGGTTTCCGAGATAGCTGGCTACACTCTTGGCGCCGGCGACCAAATTGCGGTGCGACAGAACGACGCCCTTCGGTTTGCCGGTGCTACCGGATGTGTAAAGGATCGCCGCCATGTCACTATCGATCACACGGTGGCCACTCGTCGAGCCGTCCGCCTGCAAGAGATCGTCCCAGTGCAGCCAGGCCAGCGGGGCGCCGCCGCTCGCCAGGGGCGCGCCACCGACCACCAGGACGTGCCGCAGATCGTGGCAGGAGGAAAGAACCGGCGTCAGCAGTGGCAGCCGTTCACTCGAGGTGACGAGGGCGCGCACATTACAGTCACGCATGATGTAAGCCACCTGATCGGCCTTGAGCAAGGGATTGAGCGGTACGAAGACGCAGCCGGCCGCCGTGCTGCCAAAACTTGAAATAACCGTTTCCAAGCGCTTTTCGAGGTAAATCGCAACCCGCTCGCCGCGTTGCAGTCCGAGACCGAGCAGGCCGGCGACGAAACTCTCGATCGATTTTTGCAGGACGGCATAGCTCATCGACTGCTTGCCGTAACTAAGCGCGATGGCTTCGGGATGGCGAGTGGCGGAGCGCGAGATCAGTTCGGCGAGGAGGCTGGCATCGGTCATTGCGGCGCTACGATCGGACGATTGGCGACAAAGACGAATTCTAACGACAACCGGCGTCTCGACCGTGAAATTGTTCCCCGTTGCCGGCGAGCGGCCCGAAGTTCCGGGCCGCCTGGAAGAAATGTCGAGCTTGGCCGATCGCCGCGGCGCACGCGCCAGCGCCCAGCATGGCGACGGTGATCGCCATTCATTTGAAGCGACAGCCGCACGCGAAAGAGTCTCCACAAGCTGTTGCTGGTGCCATGGTTTTTTTCCTTGCCGTAAGCCCGAAGTAAGCAATGGCCACTATGATCTGCCGCTAGTCATGCTAAGTGACTCGACATAAGTCCATTTTGGAGGAGGAAAAGCGAAGTGAACGACGATATCGTTGCACGGATTGAGGCCAATCCGAAGTATCACCAGCTGGTCGAGAAACGCAATTCATTCGGGATTACACTGTCGATCCTGATGATCATTGCCTATTACGGCTACATCCTGTTGATCGCCTTCAACAAGGAATGGCTGGCGACCAAGATCGGTGCCGGCATGGTCACGTCGATCGGCATCCCGCTGGGTGTCGGCGTGATTGTTTTCACGATCATCCTCACCAACGTCTATGTTCGGCGTGCCAATACCGAGTTCGACGAGTTGAATGCCGAGATCATCAAGGAGGCGAACAGAAAATGATCAGCCAATCGACGCGCAATATTCTCGGCCTGACTTTGGGTCTGCTGGCGGCCGGCGGCGCTCTGGCAGCTGGCGCCGACCTCGGCAACACGACGAAACAGGCGACCAACTGGGTGGCGATCGCGATGTTCGTCGTTTTTGTCGCGATTACCCTCGGCATCACCAAATGGGCGGCGGCGAGAACCAAGACCGCCGCTGATTTCTATACCGCCGGTGGTGGTATTACCGGCTTCCAGAACGGTCTGGCGATCGCTGGCGATTACATGTCGGCGGCCTCCTTCCTCGGTATTTCCGGTCTGGTCTTCGCCAACGGTTTCGACGGATTGATCTTCTCGATCGGATGGCTGGTCGGATGGCCGGTGATCACCTTCCTGATGGCTGAACGCCTGCGCAACCTCGGCAAGTTCACCTTTGCCGACGTCGCGGCGTACCGCTTCGCGCAGACGCCGATGCGGACCTTCGCGGCGACCGGGTCGCTGGTCGTGGTAGCTTTCTACATGATCGCTCAGATGGTCGGCGCCGGTCAGTTGATCAAGGTCCTGTTCGGTCTCGAATACACGGTTGCGGTGATCCTCGTCGGCGTGCTGATGATGTGCTACGTGCTGTTCGGCGGCATGACGGCGACCACTTGGGTGCAGATCATCAAGGCCATCATGCTGCTCACCGGTGCCACCTTCATGGCACTGGCGGTGCTCTTCCAGTTCGGCTTCAATCCGGAAGCGCTGTTTGCCAAGGCCGTGGAAGTCCATGCCAAGCACGATGCGATCATGTCCCCGGGAGTGCTCATCAAGGATCCCATTTCGGCGATTTCGGTCGGCATGGCGCTGATGTTCGGTACCGCAGGCCTGCCGCACATCCTGATGCGCTTCTTCACCGTGCCGAGCGCCAAGGAAGCCCGCAAGTCGGTCGGTTGGGCGACGACCTGGATCGGCTACTTTTACATCCTGACCTTCATCATCGGTTTCGGCGCCATCGTCATGCTGACCCAGGCGCCCGAGCTGTACTACGTCGATGGTGACTTGGCCAAGGGCCTGAAGGGCGGCGGCAACATGGCGGCCATCCACCTGTCGAACGCCGTCGGTGGCAACGTCTTCCTCGGCTTCATCTCGGCAGTGGCTTTCGCGACGATCCTGGCGGTGGTTTCCGGCCTGACGCTGTCCGGCGCTTCGGCGGTTTCGCACGACCTGTACGCCACGGTGATCAAGCGCGGTAACGCCGACTCGGCGGCCGAACTGCGCGTGTCCAGAATTACCACCATCTGCCTCGGTGTCGTCGCCGTGTTCCTCGGAATCGCGTTCGAGAAGGAGAACGTCGCCTACATGGTGATGCTCGCTTTCGTCATCGCGTGCTCGGCCAACTTCCCGATTCTCTTCATGTCGGTGCTCTGGAAGAACTGCACGACCAAGGGAGCGGTAGCCGGTGGTATCGTCGGCCTGGTCAGTTCGGTTGTCCTGACCGTTCTGTCGGCCTCGGTGTGGGAAGCGGTGTTGAAGAATCCGAAGGGGAGCGCCCTGTTCCCCTATTCGTCCCCGGCGATCTTTTCGATGACCGCCTCCTTCCTGGTGATCTATCTGGTTTCCAAGATGGACAACAGCCAGCAGGCCAAACTCGAGCGTTCTCTTTATCCGGCCCAGAAGGTTCGGTCGGAAACCGGCGTCGGATCTTCCTCGGCATCCGGTCACTGAGTAACATTCGGTCGTTTCGAGTCCTCGGAAAACCGGGAGCGTCAAGCTCCCGGTTTTTTTTTCCAGAGTCGAATCGGCTATCGGCCGCCGACGGTGTGAGCCGCCTCGAACGCCAGTAGGGCCTGTTTTCGTTCGTTTCCCCAACGATAGGCGCCAATATCGCCGTTCTCGCGAATGACCCGGTGGCATGGTATCAGGAGGGCGATTCTGTTTTGCGCCAGCGCTGAGCCGACGGCGCGTTGTGCGCCTGGGTGGCCGATGCTTTCGGCGACCGTCCGGTACGAGACCAGGCGGCCAGGTGCTATCCTGAGCAGTGCTTCCCATACCTTGATTTGGAAATTGGTACCGCGCAACAGCAGGTGCCGCCCTGGCTGTTGTTCAGCCAAGCAAAAAACCTGGCCGGCGATCTCCGCGATGCTTTTGTCGTCCCTGATCAGCCTTGCCCACGGCCAGTCCGATCGAAGCTGCTGAATGGCCTCGCCGTGGTTGTCCGACGGCAGAAATTGCAGGTGGCACACCCCGCGCCCGGTCGTCCCCACGATCACGGTTCCGAAAGGCGTCGGTGCGAAACCGTAGGTGATGGCCAGCCCGGTACCGAGCGCACGGACCTCGCCGGGCGTCACCGCGTCGCAGCTTACCATCAGGTCGTGCAGCCGCCCGGGTCCCGACAGGCCGGCCGCATGAGCTGTCGCCAGCACGTCGTGCTGTGCGCGCAGCAAGGCGCGCGCATGCTGGCGCGTCAGGTATTGCAGAAATCGCTTGGGCGAGATGCCAGCCCAGGCGCTGAAAGTCCTTTGCAGATGAAACGGACTCATCCCCACGTGTTCGGCGATTTGCTCGAGGTCGGGCTGGCTGGTCGAATTCTGGTGCACGAAGCGAATCGCTTTGGCGATCGTGGCGTAGGCTCGGCAGCGTTCGCCGGGATCGTTCATACCTGCTGGCCTCGCCGCTCGAGGAGGCCGCTGCTCAGCGCGATGCCAGCCAGGATCAGCGCACCCCCGAACAGAGTGTGCCAGCCCACGGCTTCGTCGAGGAAGACGACTCCCCAGAGAACGCCGAACACCGGGATCAGAAAGGCGACCGAAAGAGCGCGCGTCGGCCCGACATCGTCGATCAGCCGGAAGTAGAGCAGGTAGGCGGCGCCGGTGCACAGTACGCCGAGCAGGGAGACGGCGGCCCAGTCGCCGGCGTCTGGCGTTTGCCGGAAGGGGGCCACCAGAAACAGCGGCAGCAGCGCCAGGCTGGCCATCCACATGCTGCCGTGCGCGTTGCCGAACGGCGTCGCCAGCCCCGGATGGATCCGGGTGTAGAGGCTAGCCACGCCATAGGAGGCGGGTGCCAGCAGGCCGGCGGCGAGCGCGGGCCAAGCGCGATCGCCGCTCAGGGCGACGTTCTGGCCGACCAGCAGGCTGACACCGGCCAGCCCGCAGGCGAGACCGAGAGCGACCGGGATGCTCAGCGGCAGGCGTAGCCACAGGGCGCCGATCGCCGCGCCGAAGAGCGGAGCCGTGGCGTTGAGGATGGACAACAGCGACGCGGGCAGCGCTTGCGCCGCGTAGGCGAAGAGAACGAAGGGAAGCGCCGAGTTGAGGACGCCCAGCGTCAGGAAATACCGCCAGTGGCGGCGCAGGCCGAGCGTCTGCCCCAGCCATCGACTGGCCAGCCAGAGGAAGCCGGCGGCGATGGCGACGCGGAACATGATCAGCGCGACCGGACCGAAAACCGGAACACCGATGCGCATGAACAGAAACGAGGCGCCCCAGATGGCGGCGAGAAGAAACAGTCTGGCGGTGCTGGCGGCGTTCATGCGGGCCTTCGTCGAGTGGTGAGGCGAGCCGATTGTCGTCCGGCTGGCGCCTGTTTGCCACCCGTTTCTTGCGCTTTTTCTGGCCGGCGCACAGTTCGCGTCGGTGGCTAGCAGCCTGTCGGACTATGTCCCGACAGCTGAGATAATAAAGGCCCGCCCACCGAAGCCAATGTGAGACATGAGCCGTTTTCATTCAGTTGATCGCCAGACCGGCTACCTGCTCCCACCGTCGGTCGATGAATGGCTTCCGGAAGGCCACCTTGCCCGATTTATTGTCGAGGTCGTCGATGGGCTTGACCTTGGTGCGTTGGAGAAAGCCTACGCGGGGCGGGGCAGTGCGGCGTATCACCCCTCGGTGCTGTTGGCGTTGCTGGTCTATGGCTACGCCAACGGTGTTTTTTCCAGCCGTAAGATAGAGCGGGCCACCTACGACTCGGTGGCCTTTCGTTTCATTGCGGCGGACTCGCCTCCGGATCACGACACACTGGCGACGTTCCGCCGACGCTTTCACGACGAACTGTCCGACCTGTTCGTGCAGGTGCTGGAGATGGCCCAGGAAATGAAGTTACTCAGTTACTCAAGCTGGGCACGATCAGTCTGGACGGCACCAAGATCAAGGCCAATGCCTCACGCCACAGCGCCCTGTCGTGGGGGCACATTGAGCCACTGGAAATCCAGCTCAAGGCCGAAGTCGATGCGCTGCTGGCGCAGGCCGAGCAAGCCGACCAATCCGCCGTGCCGGACGGCATGGAGCTGCCGGCGGAAATCGCCCATCGTCAGGCCCGACTCGAGGTAATGGCGGCAGCGAAGGCCAAGATTGAAGAACGGGCAAAAGCCCGTTTCGAGAAAGAGCAGGCTGAATTTGAGGCCAAAATGGCACGCCGCGAGCAGAACGCCAAGGAGCGCGGCAAAAAGCCCGGTGGCAAACCGCCCAAGCCTCCGGTCGCAGGTTCCAAGGCACAAGACCAACTCAATCTGACCGATGAGGAATCGCGCATCATGCCCGTTGCCGGCGGTGGCTTCGATCAAGCCTACAATGCCCAGGCCGCCGTCGATACTGGGAGTCTGCTGGTCGTTTCTCCCGCGGTCACCCAAGCGGCGAACGACAAGGCGCAGGTCGTCCCGATGCTGGCGCAACTGGCGGCGCTGCCGGATTCACTCGGGCAAGTGGAACAGTTGTTAGCCGATACCGGTTTTTACAGTGCGAAGAATGTCCAGGCCTGCCAGGCGCAAGGGATCGATCCGTTCATAGCGGTCAAGCGTGACGAACACCATCCGGCCCCGCAAGAACGCTTGACCGAGCCGGCCGCCCTGCCGGCGGAGGCAACGCCTGCACAGCGCATGGGGCACAAACTAAAAACGAAGGCTGGCCGAGCACTTTACGCCCTGCGCAAGCCAACCGTCGAACCCGTCTTTGGCATCATCAAGTCTGTCCTGGGCTTTCGCCAGTTCTCCCTGCGGGGCTTGAAGAACGTCACGGGCGAATGGATACTGGTTTGCCTCGCCTGGAATTTGAAACGCATGGCCGTATTGCGTCTGCCGTAGCAAGAAAAGGGAGTAAATCGTGCCTCTTCAGGCAAAAAACATCCTATTTCTGCCTTTGCCGTCCAATTTCATCAGCCATGTCAGTTCAAGACCAACAGGCTGCTAGCAAGGCGGCAGCGGAAGTCCTCGCACGCGGGATGCCGCAGGGAGTCGGCCAGGCGCGGCCGCGAGCGCGGCATCGCGTCTGTCGTCAGCGGCCGCCACGGCTGCCACCTTTGTCCCAGCCATAGCGCACGCTGCGCTGCCAACGGCAATCCGGCCGACGCAATGCATTGCCGGGTGTGGCAAGCTGGCTCCTTGCGGCAGGTGGCGATGCGGCCGCGGCCGGCTTGTGTGCGGCACGTTTGGATTTGTGGGCCATCGGGTCGGCTCCGGCTGGGTGGCTGCGCTATGGTAGACTTCGCCGCCATTCTAGCGCGCAAGAGGAAGACATGTCCGGCAACACCATCGGTAGACTGTTCACCGTGACGTCTTTCGGTGAATCCCACGGGCCAGCGATTGGCTGCGTGGTGGACGGCTGTCCACCCGGCTTGTTTATCAGCGAAGCCGATATTCAGGCCGAACTCGATCGCCGCAAACCGGGTACCTCACGGCACGTGACGCAGCGGCGCGAACCGGATGCGGTGGAAATATTGTCCGGCGTCTACGAGGGGCAGACGACGGGTACGCCGATCGGCTTGCTGATCCGCAACCAGGACCAGCGTAGCAAGGACTACGGCAATCTGGCGAACACGTTCCGCCCCGGGCATGCGGACTATGTATACAATCAAAAATACGGTTTTCGCGACCCCCGGGGCGGCGGGCGTTCGTCGGCGCGCGAGACCGCGGTACGCGTGGCGGCCGGGGCGATTGCTCGCAAGTGGCTGGCCGAACGGCACGGCATCACGATCCGGGGCTGGATGAGCCAGCTCGGACCGATAGAGATTCCTTTTGCTGCCGCCGCCGAGATCGACGGCAATGTTTTTTTCGCTCCGAACGCAGAAGTGGTGCCGCAACTCGAGGCCTACATGGACCGACTGCGCAAGTCCGGCGATTCGGTCGGCGCCGCGATCACCGTAACGGCGACCGGTGTTCCGCCCGGCTGGGGCGAGCCGGTTTATGGTCGGCTCGACGCGGAGATCGCTTACGCGATGATGGGCATCAATGCCGTCAAGGGCGTCGAGATCGGTGCCGGTTTTGCATCCGTTGCCCAGCGGGGTAGCGAGCACGGTGACGAGATGAGCCCGCAAGGTTTCCTCAGCAACCATTCCGGCGGGGTACTGGGTGGCATATCCACCGGGCAGGATCTGGTCGTCCGCCTGGCCATCAAACCGACTTCGAGCATCCGCCTGCCGCGCCGCTCGGTAGACCGGTCGGGTGCGGCGGTGATGGTTGAGACGCACGGACGTCACGATCCCTGCGTCGGCATTCGGGCGACGCCGATTGCCGAGGCGATGCTGGCCTTGGTGCTGATCGATCAGGCGCTGCGTCACCGCGCCCAATGTGGCGATGTCGTTTCGGCGACACCGCGGATTGCCGGCCGCGTAGCGGGATGACGGGCTGTCGCGGCAATGGTTATAATCGCGCCGTCCGGTTGCGCATGGGGCGAGCCGGAATCGATCAGTGAGAGGCTAGGATCATGCAAGTTGAGCACCACGACCTTCATCATGAGTTTCCCGAGTATCTGGATGTGATCCACACGCTGAAGACCTCGAGCGAGCAATTCGGCAGCATGTATGATGAATACCACAATCTGACCAGGGAAGTCGAACGTCTCGAAGAGGAAGACTTGCCGGTCGATGATTTCACGATCGAGAACATGAAGAAGCACCGTGTGCGGCTCAAGGACCAGATGTACCGGATGCTCGTCGCGCACCGGAACGGCCACTGATCGCTGCGTCGCCAGCTTGATGCGGTGCATCCGGTAGAATTGCCGGATGCATTCTGTGCCCTATTGGCGCCTTTCCGGCTACTACTTTTACTATTTCGCCTTTATCGGCGCTTTCTCGCCCTATTTCGGGCTTTACCTCCAGTCGCTGGCGTTTTCGGCCTGGGACATCGGCCTGCTGATGTCGCAAATGCAACTGATGCGCCTGTGCGCGCCCTATCTGTGGGGCGCTTTGGCCGACCGGCTGGCTCGACGGGTGATGGTTGTTCGCCTGGCGGCTGCCTTGAGTCTATCCGGATTTTCGACTTTTTTCTTTGTTGAGGGTTTTGCCGCCATGCTGCTCGCCATGGCGCTGCTGGCGTTTTTCTGGAGTGCCGCTCTGCCTCTGGTCGAAACGCTGACCTTCGATCACTTGCGTGAGCAGCCGGGGCGTTACAGTCGCGTCCGGCTATGGGGTTCGATCGGCTTCATCGTTGCCGTCTTGGGAACCGGTGCGCTGCTCGACACGCTGTCCCTGCGGAGCCTCCTATGGGTCATCGTCGGCACGCTGATCGGCATCCTCCTCCATGCGCTGGCGATACCGGAAGCGCCTTTGCACGCGGCGTCGGACGACCAACTGCCGGTGGCCGAGATCCTCCGCCAGCCGTGCGTCAGAGGCTTGTTCGCGGCGTGTTTCGCGATGTCGGCGGCACATGGCGCGCTGTACGTGTTCTACTCGATCCATCTTGCCGATCACCACTACAGTAAGCTGCTGGTCGGTGGCCTCTGGTCACTCGGGGTGCTGGCCGAAATCGTCGTGTTCTATTTCATGAGTGGCTTGCTGCACCGCTTCGGCTTGCGGAAGATTCTGCTTGCCAGTTTCGTTGCCGCGGTCGGTCGCTTTCTGATCATCGGCTGGGGCGTCGATTGGCTGTCGTTGATCGTGTTTGCTCAACTCCTGCACGGACTGACCTTTGGCGCTTACCATGCCGCGGCGATAGCCGCAGTGAACGGTTGGTTTCCGGGTCGTTGCCAGGCACGTGGTCAGGCGTTGTACTCGAGTGTGTCGTTTGGCGCCGGGGGGCTGGCCGGCGGTCTGTTCAGCGGTTGGGCGTGGGAAGGTTTGGGCGCGGCGCCGACCTACACCATAAGTTCGGCCTTCGCGCTGGCGGGATTGCTATGTGTCGCTGTGTGGGTCAGGCAAGCCGATCTTACGGTAGTCGGCAAGCCGCGCGCGCCGCGCGGGTAGCTGCGGTGTGTCTGGCGGCCCGCCGGCCGGACCACCGATCGACAGACAGCCGCCGAGCACTGTGACATAATCCGTCCGTTGGCGGTCGTCGTCGGGAGTCGCCGGGTTTGCTCGTGGCGGGCGAAGGCATCGTCCGGCAAGACGATGTACGACCTCGCAAGGTCAGGAATCGAAGGACTGAAAATGAAGATCTGTGTGTTGCCGGGCGACGGTATCGGCCCGGAAATCATGGCGGAAGCCGTGCGCGTTCTGCAGGCGCTGGACCTCGACTGCGAAATGGCAGAAGGGCTCCTGGGCGGCGGGGCAGTCGATGCGACCGGCGATCCGTATCCGGAGGCGACGCAAAGACTTGCCCAGGACGCGGACGCGGTCCTGCTCGGTGCCGTCGGTGGTCCCCAGTGGGACAACCTACCACGCGAGCAAAGACCGGAGCGCGGCTTGCTGGGTATCCGCAAGCAGCTTGGCCTGTTTGCCAACTTGCGTCCGGCAGTCCTTTATCGCGAACTTGCCAACGCGTCGACCTTGAAGCCCGAGGTGGTCGCCGGTCTCGACATCCTGATCGTTCGCGAGTTGACCGGCGACATCTATTTTGGCCAACCACGCGGGATAGAAACGCGCGAACTTGACGGCCGGCAGGAGCGCTTCGGTTTCAACACCATGCAGTACAGCGAAAGCGAGATCCGCCGGATCTTGCGGGTCGCCTTCGCGGCGGCGCGGCGGCGCAATCGTAAGCTGTGTTCGGTTGACAAGATGAACGTTCTCGAGACAACCCAGTTGTGGCGCGACGTGGCCAGCGAAACAGCGGCTGAATACCCCGATGTCGAGCTGAGCCACATGTTGGTCGACAATGCCGCGATGCAGTTGGTGCGCAATCCCAAGCAGTTCGACGTGATCGTGACCGGCAACATGTTTGGCGATATTCTGTCGGACGAGGCGTCGATGCTCACTGGTTCGATCGGCATGCTGCCTTCGGCTTCGCTGGATGTCGACAACAAGGGTCTGTACGAGCCATGTCATGGTTCGGCACCGGACATCGCCGGCCAGGGCGTGGCCAATCCGCTGGCGACGATTCTTTCGGTGGCGATGATGCTGCGTTATACCTTTGCGCGCGAGGACGACGCGCGGCGCATCGAAAGCGCCGTCAAGCGAGTGCTGGCGCAGGGTTATCGAACGGCAGACATTTACGAGCCGGGCACCCAGCGGGTCGGCACGGGTGCCATGGGTGACGCGGTTCTGGCGGCGTTGTAAGTCGAGTTACCGGTACGAGGTAGGACAATGATGAAGGTTGGTTTAGTGGGTTGGCGCGGCATGGTGGGCTCGGTGCTGATGCAGCGGATGCACGAAGAGGGCGACTTTGAGCACATCGAGCCGTTCTACTTTTCAACCTCGGCGGTCGGCGGTCAGGGGCCAGCGTTTGGTGGCAAGGAAACCGGGCCGCTGCAGGATGCCATGTCGGTCGAAGCGCTCGGCCGGCTGGATACCATCATCAGTTGTCAGGGGGGAGACTATACGAAGGAGATTTTCCCCAAGCTGCGCGCGGCGGGTTGGCAAGGGCACTGGATCGACGCCGCATCCACGTTGCGCATGCACGACGAGGCGGTGATCATCCTTGATCCAGTCAACCTGAACGTCATCACGGAGGCACTGGGCAAGGGCGGTCGCAACTGGATCGGCGGCAACTGTACGGTGTCGTTGATGCTGATGGGTATCGGTGGACTGTTGCACAACGATCTCGTCGAGTGGGTCAGCGCCATGACCTACCAGGCGGCATCGGGTGCCGGGGCGCAGAACATGCGGGAGTTGCTGCTGCAGATGGGCGCCCTGCACGATGCCGTCCGGTCCGATCTGGCCGATCCGGCTTCGGCGATTCTCGAGATCGACCGCAAAGTGGCCGAGTGCATGCGCTCGCCGAGTTTTCCGACGACCCACTTCCGACAAACCGCGCTGGCCGGAAGCCTGATCCCGTGGATCGACGTGCCGGTCGACGGTGGCCAGTCGAAGGAAGAGTGGAAGGGTGGTGCGGAATGCAACAAAATTCTCGGTCGACCGGCATTTCGTACGCCGGGCAGCATTCCGGTCGACGGTCTGTGTGTGCGTATCGGCGCCATGCGCTGTCATTCGCAGGGCTTGACGATCAAACTCAAGCAGGATGTTCCGCTGGACGAAATCGCTGACGTCATTGCGCAGGCGAACCCATGGGTAAAGCTCGTCGACAATCAGCGGGAAAGCAGCGAGCGGGAACTCACGCCGGCCGCCGTCACGGGTAGCCTGCAGGTGCCGGTTGGCCGCCTGCACAAGCTGGCCATGGGGCCGGAGTACCTCGGCGCTTTCACGGTCGGGGACCAACTTCTGTGGGGAGCAGCCGAACCGCTGCGGCGAATGTTGCGAATCCTGCTCGACAACTGATTGAAGTGCGAAGGCGCGAGCGAAGCGGAATGCCGGTTTTCGCCCCGCCGCCGGGCGTGGAATTGCAGGCAAGTTTAGCTTGCATGGCTAACTTCATGATGTTATTTTAATAATTCCGATTTCGACGGGCAGGGTGGCGCCGTGGCCAAGAAAACACAACACACAGCAAGGAATTTCAGACTGCGGACCTCGGCGTGGGTGCTTGCTTCGGCGCTGGTCGCTGCCGCCACGCCGCTGGTTACCCATGCCGCTGGTTTGGGCAAGGTCACCGTCCTCTCTGCCCTTGGCCAACCGCTGCGCGCCGAGGTGGAGGTCTTTGCGACGCGCGAGGAGCTCTCGGGATTAAGAGCGCAACTGGCTTCTCCGGAGGCGTTCAAACAGGCCGGGGTCGATTACGCCTCTACCTTGCTCGGTATCCGCTTCACCCTCGACAAGCGTCCGAATGGCCAGGCGGTCATCAGGTTGAGTTCGGATCGGCCGATCAACGATCCGTTTGTCGATCTGCTGCTCGAGATCAACTGGCCGACCGGTCGCGTGATTCGCGAGTACACGTTTCTTCTGGATCCTGCCGAGTACGCTTCCAAGACGGCTGCGGCGCCGGTGCTTACCAGACCGGTGGTACCACCGAGGCAGGTCGCCGACGAGCGCGCGCTCGATAGACCGCGACGCGTCGAATCGTATAGCAAACCGCGGGTTAGCGAGCAGGCGGCGAAGGGTGGCACCGATACCTACGAGGTGAGACGTGGCGAAACGCTGGGTAAAATCGCCAGCGAACTGCGGCCCGAAGGCGTGTCGCTCGACCAGATGCTGGTCGGGCTGTTCCAGGCCAACCAGGACGCCTTCGACCGGGGCAACATGAATCGGCTGAAGGCGGGCAGAATTCTCGCGATCCCGGACAAGGCCACGCTTGAGGCCATTCCGCGCGACGAAGCGAAGAGAGTCGTGATTGCCCAGTCGTCCGATTGGGGAGGCTATCGCCGCAAACTTGCCGCTGGGGCGGCCGATGCCCCGCTGGCGGACGAGCCGCTCAGGCAGCAGGCGACGGGCCGAATCACGACCCGGGTCGAAGACCGGGCCGCGCCGACGGCCGAACCCAAGGACCAACTGAAAGTATCAAAGACCGAGCCGGCGGGTGGCAAGCCGGTCGTCGCTGCCAAGCGGACCGATGAAGACCTGATTGCCAAGGAGAAAGCGCTCAAGGAGGCCAACGAGCGCTTGGCAAGCCTCGAGAAAAATGTCGCCGAGTTGCAGAGGCTGGTCGAGTTGAAGAGCCAGACGCTGGCCGAGTTGGAGAAACAGGCGGCCAGCAAGGCCGCGCCGCCGGTCGAAGCCAAGAAGGTGGTGGAAGAAGCGAGGGCGCCGGTCGCCACACCTGCCGGCGCGCCGGCACCGAGTAGTGCCGCGCCGGCCGGCGGCCAGGCGTCGCCACCGGCCGCGCCAGCGGTTGCCACCAAGCCCGCCGATCAGCCGGCCGAGGGCAAGCCGGGCGAAACGCTGACCAAGGTCGAAGCCAAGCCGGAGGAGCCACCGAAAGCCGAGCCGAAGCCGGAAGAGCCGAAGCCGGCTGCTGAAGCGCCCAAGCCCGTTGCCGCACCCAAGCCGAAGATCGCGGTGGCACCGCCGCCACCGGTCGAGGAGCCCAGCTTCGTGGCGGAACTCATGACCAGTACGCCGTTCCTGGCGGGAGGCGGAGGCATCATGGCGCTTCTTGCCGCCTACTGGTTGGCCAGACGTCGTCACCAAAGCGAGAGCGAGCGGTCGCTGGCGACGACCAGCACGCTGGCGCCACGAACCGACAGCCTGGTAGCCAACTCGGTTTTTCGTAACACGGGTGGCCAGAGCGTCGACACGTCGCATTCGATGGCGCAGACCGACTTCAGTCAGGCTGGGCCGGGCAGTATCGATACCGATGAGGTTGATCCGGTTGCCGAAGCAGATGTCTACATGGCCTATGGCCGGGACGCGCAGGCCGAAGAGATTCTTCTCGAAGCCAAGCAGAAGGATCCGCTGCGCCATGCCATCCACCTCAAGCTGCTTGAGATCTACCTGGGTCGCAAGGACGTAAAGCCGTTTGATACGCTGGCTACGGAGCTCTTCAGCGCGACGGGTGGGGTGGGCGCCGACTGGGCGAAAGCCGCCGCGATGGGCTTGCAGCTGGATCCGAAGAACCCGATGTATGGTGCTGTCGGACAGTCGGCGCCGCCGTCTCGGGACGCCGAAACAACGATAATCGTACGCCCGGCGAGCGTCGCCGAGCCGCCGAAGACTTCGGAGCCGCCCTTGTCTGCGGCTTTCCCGGACGAATCGCCGGCTTCCTTGCGCGATACGCTCACCAAGCCTGGGGAACTGTCACTAATCGCCGCGGCGGCGACCGCGTCGGCGGTGGCCGTGGAGCCGGCGGCTAGCGACGAGTTGCCAACCCAGGCGGTCGAGTTCCTGGGACTCGACTTCGACCTTGGCATCGGCGACGCCAAGCCGGCGACGGCAGCGCCGGTCGACGACACTTATCTCGAGACCACGCTCTCGCTGCCGAAACCGGCACAGCGCGAGCCTTTGGATTTCGATCTCGCGACTTCCCAGCCGAAGGCTGCCTCCCCGTCGGCCGAAGAACTCGATGCGATGCAGCCCAAACCGAGAGACGACATCGAGCCGCCGGAGATCACGATGCTGATCGCCCCGGGGTCCGAGGCTGGCACGTCGACGGACGACGGTGGCCTGGATTTCGCGTTCGATCTCGCCGCCGAGTCGTCGGGTGGGCCGAGCGCAACGACAGAAGTGCGGGCTCAGTTCATTCCGGAAGAGGTGCTCGACATTGGCTCTGCGGGCGCCGACGCTCTCGAGTTCGACGTCAGGTTGACCGAGTCGACGGTTCTCGGCGAGGCGATGCAGCATCCCTCTTTTGACATGTCTTCGATCAGCCTTGATCTGGCCGAGGTCGATGTGACGGCGCCCGCGGCGGCACGCGTCGCCCGCGAATCGCTGGACTCTGCTTTCGAAGTCGAGCAGGAGGATACGCTGGTCAATCCCGATTTCTCGGTCGACAAGACCGACGCCGGGCTGGATTCGCGCTTTCCTCCCGACATCGACCTCACCGCGGAACCCGAGATCACTTCCAGCGAGGAAGTGGCGACCAAGATCGACTTGGCACGGGCTTACCAGGAAATGGGTGATCTGGAAGGGGCGCGAGAACTCCTGCAGGAGGTTCTCAGGGACGGTGACGCTTTACAGCGCGATGCGGCGAGCGCGATTCTCGCTAGTTTGCGGGACTAGGTGTCGGCGGTCAGGGCGACAGGCGATCGCGGTCTGCCGATAGGGGCGGCCGCGAAGTCTTGTTTCCGGGATGGGCCGACGCAACGGATTGGGCTATGCATCCGGCAAGCGGGCTGTTGATCTGGCTCCTTGCCGTGCTGCTCATCCAGAACCTGAAAGGCGGCCTGCTGGTGGCGGTCTTGCTCGGCGTGCTGTCGTTTGGCGGCTTGGCGCTGCAGCGCTGCGGACGGCTCGCCTGGAGTGCGCGCTGGTTATTTTTGTCCCTGTTTGTCATCATCGCCTGGGGCAGCGCTGGTGAGCCGGTGTGGAGTGGTGTGCTGGCACCCAGCCGTGAGGGCTTGGTTGACGCACTGACGCAGGTCGGACGCTTGCTGTTGGTGCTGCTGGTGGTGGCGACGTTGCGTGAGCGAATGCCCGTCCCCGAGTTGCTCAGCGGAATGAGATGCTTGCTGAAACCGCTACGCCGCCTGGGAGTGGATCCTGATCGCGGGCTGGTGCGGCTACTGTTGGTCCTGCGCTACCTTGAAACTTTACCCCGCCCACGCGACTGGCGAAACCTGCTCGACGTGACCACCGGCAGTTCGAGCGAGGTGTTCGAAATAGCCGATCGCCCGTTCTCCTGGCCAGACTATCTGGTGGTGCTGCTCGTTGCCGGCAGCGTGGTGGCCGTTTGTATTCGGCAGGCCTGAGGCATGCGGATTGCCATGGCCGTCGAATACGACGGCAGCGCTTTTCGTGGCTGGCAAACGCAGCCGGGTGGCGTCACCGTACAGGATGCTGTCGAGTATGCCCTGCGTCAGTTTTCGGGCGCCGCACTTCGGGTGGTGTGCGCCGGGCGGACCGACGCGGGGGTTCATGCGACGGGGCAGGTGGTGCATTTCGATACCGACGTCGAGCGCTCCATGTTCGCCTGGGTGCGCGGAACGAACACTTTCTTGCCGCCGGCGGTCGCCGCGCGCTGGGCACAAGCGGTCGCCGACGACTTCCACGCGCGCTTCTCGGCTTGTTCCCGGCGCTATCGTTACCTGCTGATCAACCGGGCGCACCGCGCGGGCCTCTGGAATGACCGGGTCGGCTGGTATCATCACCCGCTCAATGTGGAAAGGATGCAGGCGGCGGCCGACCGGCTGCTTGGCGAGCGAGACTTTTCCGCCTTCCGGGCCGCGGAGTGCCAGGCGACGTCGCCGGTCAAGATCATGCGCCAGGCAACCGTTCGGCGTTTTGGAGAGTTGTTTGTTTTCGACTTCGAAGCGTCTGCCTTTCTTCACCATATGGTGCGCAATCTCGTTGGCAGCCTGGTTTGCGTCGGGCAAGGGAAACGCCCGCCGGAATGGATTTCGGAATTGCTGGCGGCCGGCGACCGCCGTCTGGCGGCGCCGACCTTTCCTGCCAACGGGTTGTATCTGGTCGAGGTCAGGTACCCGTCGGAGATCGGTTTGCCAAGTCTCGACGACACCGCGCTTCGGCCACTCCTGGCACTAGCGTGAGCGGCATGGACTCGGCGTCGACCCAGGTGCGCATCAAGATCTGCGGGCTCACACGCCGCGAAGATCTGCGTGACGCGGTGGCCGCTGGGGCGGACGCCCTCGGTTTGGTGTTCTATCCCCCGAGCCCGCGCTGCGTCGATCTTCGTACGGCGGCGCAGCTGGCGCGTGCCGTTCCGCCCTTTGTCACCCTGGTCGGGCTGTTCGTCAATGCCGATCCGGCAGTCGTTCGTGCGACGCTGGCTGCCGTACCGCTGCATGTGCTGCAACTGCATGGTGACGAAGACGAGGCTTACTGCCGGCAGTTCGATAGACCCTACATCAAGGCGGCACGCGTCCGGCCGGGGCTGGATTTGTTACAATACGCGGCCGCCTTTCCATCGGCGCAGGCGATTCTGCTCGACGCTTTCGTCGACGGCTACGGTGGCGGCGGCAAGGTTTTCGACTGGTCGCTGGTGCCCGAGTCGCTCGGTCGGCCGCTGATTCTGTCCGGCGGGCTGGACGCCAACAATGTCGGCGAAGCGGTGCGCCGTCTGCGACCGGCGGCGGTTGACGTGTCGTCAGGGGTCGAAGTGGGCAAAGGAATCAAGGACGCCGCAAAGATGCATGCCTTTGTTGCGGCAGTACGGGCGGCTCGGTCGACAGGCCGGGAGTGATGCACAGGGTCTTGGCGGGGTGGTCGATGCGTAGGAGAGTCGGTGGTCTGACGCGGCGCTGCTGGCGTTACCACGTGGCCAAACATACCTAAGAGGACGGCGCCAGGTTTTTCCCGGGCGCTGACAAGCGCCCTGTCGCCAACTCGCAAGGATAGTGTCGATGACCCAGAACGATTACGATTTGCCTGACGCCGGTGGCCATTTCGGTCAGTACGGTGGCGTCTTCGTCGCCGAAACCCTGATCGGTGCACTCGTTGAGCTCACGGAAGCCTACGCCGCGGCGCAGCGAGACCCACAATTCACCGCCGAGTTCGATTACGACCTCCGCCATTACGTCGGTCGACCGAGTCCGGTTTACCACGCCAGGCGCTGGTCGGAACGGCTCGGCGGTGCGCAGATCTACCTCAAGCGTGAAGACCTGAACCATACCGGCGCGCACAAGATCAACAACTGCATCGGTCAGGCGATGCTGGCGCGCCGCATGGGCAAGCCGCGCGTCATCGCCGAGACCGGCGCCGGCCAGCACGGCGTGGCGACGGCGACCGTGGCTGCCCGCTATGGTCTGGAATGCGTCGTTTACATGGGTTCCGAGGACATCCGGCGACAGGCCGCCAACGTCTACCGCATGAAACTGCTCGGCGCCACCGTGGTGCCGGTCGACAGCGGTTCGCGAACGCTCAAGGATGCATTGAATGAGGCGATGCGCGATTGGGTGACGAATGTCTCCAATACCTTCTACATCATCGGGACCGTGGCCGGGCCGCATCCCTATCCGATGATGGTACGTGATTTCCAGTCGATCATCGGCCGCGAGTCCATCGTGCAACTGCAGGAGCAATGTGGTCGCCAGCCCGACGCCGTGATTGCCTGCGTGGGCGGCGGTTCGAACGCGATGGGGATTTTTTATCCCTACATTCCGCAAGGCGCCGTTCGCTTGATCGGCGTCGAAGCGGCCGGCGAGGGCGTCGCGACGGGACGTCACGCCGCGTCACTGACGGCCGGACGGCCAGGGGTGCTGCACGGAAACCGGACTTACTTGTTACAGGACGCGAACGGACAAATCATGGAGACGCATTCGATTTCGGCCGGCCTCGATTACCCGGGCGTCGGCCCGGAGCATGCTTGGCTCAAGGACAGCGGTCGCGCCGAATACGTCGGCGTCAGCGATGCCGAGGCGCTGCAGGCTTTTCACGACTTATGCCGGCTCGAAGGCATCATTCCGGCGCTCGAATCGAGCCATGCCCTGGCCTACGCCGGCAGGCTGGCGCCGACGCTGCCAAAAGATGGCATTCTGCTCGTGAACCTGTCCGGACGCGGTGACAAGGACATGCACACCGTCGCCGAAAAATCGGGCATTACCTTCTGACCATGTCGAAAATACAGGCTGTATTCGAGCGTCTGCAGGCGCAGGGGCGCAAGGCGCTGATCCCGTTCATTACGGCCGGCGATCCGGACCCGGGACTGACCGTAGCCCTGCTGCATGCGCTGGTCCAGGCCGGGGCCGACATCATTGAACTGGGCGTTCCATTTTCCGATCCGATGGCCGACGGGCCCACCATCCAGCGGGCGTCGGAGCGCGCCTTGGCCAGGGGTGTCAGCCTGCGCCAAGTGCTCGAGATGGTGGCGGGTTTTCGCGCTGATGACAATGAGACGCCGGTCGTCCTCATGGGCTACGCCAATCCGATCGAATCGATGGGCCTCGAGGCTTTTGCCGCTGCCGCTTTCGATGCCGGTGTGGATGGCGTCCTGGTGGTCGACTATCCGCTCGAGGAGGCCGCGGAGTTCGCGCAAACCATGCACCGGCATGCCCTCGATCCGATTTTTCTGCTCGCGCCGACGTCGAGCGAGGCACGCATGACGCAGGTTGGTGCCCTGGCAAGCGGTTACGTCTACTATGTGTCGTTGAAGGGAGTTACCGGGTCGGCGGCGCTCGATGTCGCCGCCGTCGCCACCCGCATTCCCGAAATACGGGCGCGCACCGGGGTTCCGGTAGCCGTCGGTTTCGGGATCCGTGACGCGGCCGCCGCCGTCGCGGTGGCCGAGGTCGCGGACGCTGTGGTCATCGGCAGCCGGATCATCGAGGAAATCGAGCAATCGTCGTCCGACACGGCGTCTGCCGATGCCGGCAAACTGCTGGCTGGCATTCGTCAGGCGATGGATGCGGCCGCGTCGCGAGGAAGGTCATGAGCTGGCTGAACAAACTGCTGCCACCAAAAATCAAGCGCAATGACAGCGGCGTCGCTCGCCGGTCGTCGCTACCGGAAGGTCTGTGGAGCAAGTGTACGGCTTGCGAAGCCGTGCTCTACGCCAGCGATTTGGCGAACAATTGCCACGTGTGTCCGCAGTGTGGTCATCATAAACGTCTCGACGCGCGGGCCCGAATCGACCTGCTGCTGGATGCCGAGGGGCGGGTGGAAGTCGGCGCCGAAGTATTGCCGCTAGACTCTCTGGCTTTCACGGACAGCCGTCGCTATCCCGAACGTTTGCAGGATGCGACGGCGGCCACCGGCGAAACGGATGCCCTCGTGGTCATGCGCGGGACCATCCGGACCCTGCCGGTCGTCCTCGCCGTTTTCGAGTTCGATTTCATGGGCGGGTCGATGGGCTCGGTGCTTGGTGAGCGCTTCGTGCGTGGCGTTCAGGCGGCCGTCGACAATGGCGTACCGTTCGTCTGTGTCACGGCGTCCGGCGGGGCGCGCATGCAGGAAGGTCTTTTTTCTCTGATGCAGATGGCCAAGACGTCGGCCATACTGACGCGTCTTTCGCGCGCCGGCTTGCCCTTTATCTCGATCCTGACCGATCCCACGATGGGCGGCGTGTCGGCGTCCTTCGCCTTCATCGGTGACTTGGTCATTGCCGAACCCGGCGCGCTGATCGGTTTTGCCGGTCCGCGGGTCATCGAGCAAACCGTCCGCGAGACGCTGCCCGAAGGATTCCAGCGCTCCGAGTTCCTGCTCGAGAAGGGGGCGGTCGACCTGATCGTCGACCGGCGCGAGATGAAGGAGCGACTGGCAGACTTGCTGACCCTGTTGTTGAAGCGGCCCGCCTTGTCGTGAGGACTGCCGGGT
The DNA here is from genome assembly GCF_029255285.1 of Accumulibacter sp. Classification (GTDB taxonomy): domain Bacteria; phylum Pseudomonadota; class Gammaproteobacteria; order Burkholderiales; family Rhodocyclaceae; genus Accumulibacter. The sequence continues at coordinate 159,268 of NZ_JAPUVI010000022.1, read as the reverse complement.
GATCGCGGCGCCAGGTGCTAGCGCGGACTGCGCGTTGGCGGGCTGGCTGGAGCACCTGGAGAAACTCCATCCGCGGGGCCAGGCGGGGATCCAGCTCGGGCTGGAACGTATCCAACTCGTCAGCCGGGCTTTGGCGCAGCGCATCGGATGCCCGCTGATCATCGTCGGCGGCACCAATGGCAAGGGATCGACCTGCGCCTATCTGGAAGCGATTTACTCGCTTGCCGGCTACCGGGTCGCTTGCTACACGTCGCCCCATCTGCTCGAGTACAACGAGCGCGTACGTATCGACCGACAGCCGGTCGACGATGCGACGCTGTGTGACGCCTTTGCCAGAGTCGAGGCGGCGCGACTGGTCACCGGAGCGCCTCTGACGTATTTCGAGTTTGGCACGCTGGCGGCCATCGAGGTCTTTCTCGCCCGCGAGGTCGAATTGATCATTCTCGAAGTCGGTCTCGGTGGTCGGCTCGACGCGGTCAACGCCTACGACCCCGACTGTGCGGTGATCACCGGGATTGCTCTCGATCACACGGACTGGCTGGGTCCAACGCGTGCCGCGATCGCTTTCGAGAAGGCCGGCATCTACCGTGCCGGCAAGCCGGCGATCTGTGCCGATCCCGACCCGCCGCCGGCGCTGATCGAGCGCGCGCTGGCGGTCGGCGCCGACTTGCGCCTTCTCGGACGCGACTTCGGTTTCTTCGGCGACGAGCGGCAGTGGACCTTCTGGGGGCGTGGCGGCTTACGTCGCGGTGGTCTGGCTTACCCCGCTTTGCGCGGCCGCGGTCAGTTGCACAACGCCAGCGCGGCGCTGGCTACTGTCGAGGTGCTCAGGACTTTGCTCCCCGTCTCGATGCAGGCCGTTCGGCGAGGGCTTATCGAGCTGCAGCTGGCGGGACGCTTTCAGGTCTTGCCGGGCCGGCCGACCGTCGTTCTCGACGTGGCGCACAATCCGCAGGCCGTCGCCAGTCTGGTTGACAACCTTGATGCGATGGGGTTTTTTTCCCGGACAATGGCGGTTGTCGGCATGTTGGCGGACAAGGACATCGCCGCTTCGCTGGCGCCGCTGGCCGGCAAGATTGACCGGTGGTTGTTGACCGACCTGGAGGTCGTCCGTGGTGCGTCGGCCGATCTCCTGGCGACCTTCGTGACCGCTTTTGCACCGGCCGGCAGCGTCGAGTGCTTTGCTTCACCGACTCTCGCCTTCGAGCGTTCCGCCAAGCTGGCCGGGGAAAATGATAGAATTGTCGTTTTTGGATCGTTCTACACGGTCGCGGCCATCATGCGCAACTTGCAGCGTGGCCGCTGAGCGAAGCAAGTGGACGCCACGATACCGATGACTGAATCCTCCGACCCGCAACTGCAACTCAAGAAACGGGCTCGCCGCCGTCTCGTCGGGGCGGTTGCTTTTGCCGGTTTTGCTGCCGTGATCCTGCCGATGGTCATGGACGAGGAGCCGAAGCAGCAGGCGCAGAACGTCGAGATACGCATTCCCGGTCAGGATCAGTTGCCGTTCAAACCGGCCGAACTGGCCGCCCGTGTCGGGCCAACACCGGCCCTGCCGCCGGCAGCCGCCGATCGGCCGGCCGAGTCTACGATGGCAGGCGATACGGCGCAAAAAGTTCAGGCGCCCGTGTCGGCAAGCAAGCCGACCGTGAGCAGGCCGAGCGAGAAGACGGCCGACAAGAAGGTGGTCAAGCCGGCCGAGAAACTGCCGGAACAGGTGCCGGACAAGAAAGCCGTCAAGGCGGCGGAAAAGACACCCGAAAAACCGGTCGCCAAGAAAGCCGACAAATCAGCCGACAAATCAGCCGAGAAAGCGTCGGAAAAGCCTGCCGAAAAAGCGACGGTAAAGAAGGCCGACAAACCGACTGAGCGTATGCTGGAGAAGCCTGCCGACAAGCCGGTCGAGAAGTCGGCTGACAAGCCGGTCGACAGACCGGCGGAAAAGCCGCCACTCGACAAGCCGGTTGATGAGGCAGGAAAAACCGTGACGGATGAAGCGCCACAAGCCGCCCCGGTAACCAGCAAACCGTCGGCCGCCGCGCCGGCCAAAGCGAGCGGGCAGCAAGTCATTCTTATCGGCGCTTTTGCCAATCCCGACAACGTCAAGCAGCTCCAGGGCAAGATCGGCGGTTTGGGCATCAACAGCTATACCGAGCTTCTCACCTCGGCGGATGGCACCAAGACTCGGGTGCGCGCCGGCCCCTTTCCCACTCGCGAGGCGGCCGAGAAGGCGCTCGAGAAGTTGAAGCGCAGCGGCATCAATGGAGTTGTCGCCGGTCGACAATGACAGTCTTCGACTATTCCGTAGCGCTCATTGTCGTGGCCTCTCTGGTGCTGGGCCTGTGGCGTGGCGTGGTGGGCGAGATCATCGCCCTGGTCGCGTGGCTGGTGGCCTTCCTGGCGGCGAAAACGTGGGGTACGGGGCTGGCGCCCGTATTCTCAGCCATCGCCGACCCGGCTCTGCGTGTCGTCGCCGGCTGGGTCGCGGTCTTTGTGGTCGTGCTGATCGCCATGGCGCTGCTTCGCTTGGCCATCCGCGGTCTGCTCAAGGCGCTCGGCATGACCATCACCGACCGCCTGCTCGGCGTCATTTTCGGCGTCGCTCGGGGTGTGCTCATCGTCCTGGTCTTGGTAGCGGCGGGCGGAATGACTTCATTGCCGAAGGAGAAGTGGTGGAGTGACGCCTATTTCTCCGCCCCGCTCGAAACGGCGGTGCTGGCCAGCCGGCCGTGGTTGCCGGCGGACGTAGCTAAACGAATCAGGTTCGGGTAGGGACACACTATGTGCGGGATTCTCGGGGTAGTCGCCACAACAGCGGTAAACCAGCTGCTCTATGATGGCCTGATGGTCCTGCAGCATCGCGGTCAGGACGCGGCCGGAATCGCCACCGCCGAGGGCGATGCTTTTCACATGCACAAGGGTTCGGGTCTGGTGCGCGACGTTTTCCGGACCCGCAACATGCGGGCCCTGCCCGGCAACATGGGAATCGCCCATTGTCGCTACCCGACCGCCGGCTCGGCGTTCGACGCCGCGCTCTCACAGCCGTTTTATGTCAATTCGCCGTTCGGGATCGTCCTCGGGCACAACGGCAACCTGACGAACACCGACCAACTGAAGGAAGAGATGTTTCGCCAGGATCTGCGACACATCAACACCAGCTCCGATTCGGAAGTGCTTCTCAACGCCCTGGCGCACGAGTTGCAGGCGACAGCGCAGGGGTGTCGTCTCGATCTCGACACGATTTTTGCCGCGGTAGCCGCCGTTCATCGTCGTTGCCGAGGCGCTTATGCCGTCGTGGCGATGATCGCCGGGTATGGCATGCTCGCCTTCCGCGACCCTTTCGGGATCCGGCCGTTGATCTTCGGCACCAATGAAACACCGGAGGGCACCGAGTATCTGTTTGCTTCCGAGTCGGTGGCGCTCGACACGCTCGGTTTTCAGGTGTTGCGTGATGTCGCCCCAGGCGAGGCGATTTTCATCGACCTCGAGCACCGCATGCATCAACGTCAATGCGCGCAGGACCCGGTACTCTCGCCCTGTATTTTCGAGTTCGTCTATCTGGCCCGTCCGGATTCGGTGATCGACGGTGTGTCGGTCTACGAAGCGCGCTTGCGAATGGGGGAGCATCTGGCGGACAAGCTGATCAAGCGTATTCCGGTCGAGCAAATCGACGTCGTGATTCCGATCCCGGACTCGAGCCGCCCGTCGGCGATGCAACTGGCACAACGTATCGGCGTTCCGTATCGCGAAGGATTCGTCAAGAACCGCTATATCGGTCGGACTTTCATCATGCCCGGTCAGGCGACGCGCAAGCGCTCGGTGCGCCAGAAACTCAACACTGTGGCGCAGGAATTCAAGGGCAAGCGTGTCCTGCTGGTCGACGATTCGATCGTACGTGGAACGACGAGCCGCGAAATCGTCGAAATGGCGCGCGCGGCCGGCGCCCTGAAGGTGTACTTCGCTTCCGCTTCACCCCCCGTGCGCTTTCCCAACGTTTACGGGATCGACATGCCGACGCGCAGCGAACTGATCGCCACGGGACGCAGCGGCGAGGAGATCGCGCTCGAGATTGGCGCCGATGCGCTGGTCTATCAGGATCTGGATGCGTTGGAAGCGTCGATCCACGAATTGAGGCCAATGCTCTGCCGTTTCGATACCTCGTGCTTCGATGGCACCTATGTGACTGGCGATGTCAGCCCGGCCTACCTTGACGCCGTCGAGCGCGCGCGCGAGGGTCACCATGCCTTGACCAAAGACGACCGCTGGACGTCGAAGCAGTTGCAGCTCAACCTGATGTCGGCGGCCTGAACTCGAATGGCGTCCGATCGCGACTATTCCCTCGAAACGCTGGCCGTGCGCGCCGGCCAGCAGCGCAGTCAGTTCAACGAACACAGCGAAGCGCTGTACCTGACTTCGAGTTTTGTCTTCGACAACGCGGCGCAGGCCGCGGCTCGATTTGCCGGTGAAGAACCGGGCAATGTGTACTCGCGCTTTACCAATCCGACCGTTGCCGCGTTCCAGGATCGTCTGGCCGCTCTCGAAGGCGCCGAGGCATGCATTGCCACGGCGTCGGGGATGTCGGCCGTTCTCTCGCTGATCATGGCCTTGTGCAGCAGCGGCGACCATATCGTTGCTTCGACGGGCTTGTTCGGTGCCACGCAGCAGCTTCTAGGCACCATCATGCCGCGCTTCGGGGTGCGCACCAGCTTTGTCGCGCAGACGGATGTGGCGGCCTGGGAAGCGGCAATGCGACCGGAAACGAAGCTGTTTTTTCTCGAAACACCGTCGAATCCGTTGACCGAAATCGCCGACATCGCGGCACTGGTCGGGGTGGCACATGCGCAGGGCATTCTGGTCGCCGTGGACAACTGCTTCTGTACGCCGATTCTGCAGCGCCCACTCGATCTCGGCGCCGACCTGGTCGTGCACTCGGCGACCAAGTTTCTCGACGGACAAGGCCGCGTTCTGGGGGGCGCCGTGGCTGGGCCTCGGCGGCTGACGGACGAAGTTTTCAAGTTTCTGCGGACGGCGGGTCCGACGCTGTCGGCGTTCAACGCCTGGGTGCTGCTGAAAGGGCTAGAGACGCTGCAGATTCGACTCGAAGCGCAATCGGCCAGGGCGCTGCAACTGGCGTCATGGCTGGAAGGACATCCGGCCGTGGCACGCGTCTATTATCCCGGGCTACCTTCCCACCCGCAGTTCGAGTTGGCGCGACGCCAGCAGAGGAGCGGCGGCGCGATCGTCTCGTTTACCGTCAGGGGAGCGCGTGCCGAAGCATGGAAGGTCGTCGATAGCTGCCGTCTGCTGTCGATTACCGCCAACCTCGGCGACACGAAGACGACGCTGACCCATCCCGCATCGACCACTCACGGTCGGATCACGCCCGAGCAGCGGGTAGCCGCCGGCATCGGGGAGGACCTGCTGCGCATTGCCGTGGGCCTCGAGGCCGTCGTCGACTTGCAGGACGACCTCGAAAACGGCCTGTCGGTGATTTAGGGCGCCTGCACCGCTCCGCTCAGGACGCCATTGTGGGGTAGTCGGTATAGCCCTCCGCGCCGGGTGTGTAGAACGTGGCGGCGTGAGGTCGGTTCAGCGGTGCGCCGGCCTTGATCCTTGCCGGCAGGTCGGGGTTGGCCAGGAAACTGGTGCCAAAGGCGACGGCGTCGAGCTTCCCCTCGGCGATTACCTGTTCTGCTTCGTCAGCGGTATAGCCCATGTTGCCGATCAGCGTGCCCCGATAGTTTGCCCGAACAGGCGTCAGCACGTCGCCGCTTTGCTGCCGGAAGAAATCGCCGCGCATGACGTGCAGGTAGGCAAGGTCAAAGTCGTTGAGTCGGCCAGCGAGCCAGGTGACAAGTCCTATCGGGTCGCTATCGATCATGCTGTTGTAGCTGTTGAGTGGCGATAGACGTAGTCCTACCCGGTCGCTGCCGCACACCGCGCAGACCGCTTCGAGTACCTCCAAAAGCAGGCGAGCGCGGTTCTCGATCGGGCCACCGTAGGGACCCGAGCGCTTGTTGGCGCCGTCGCGCAGGAACTCGTCGAGCAGGTAACCGTTCGCGCCATGGACCTCGACGCCGTCGAAGCCTGCCGCCCGGGCGTTCTCGGCAGCCTTGGCGAAGCCGCTGACGATAGCGGGCAGTTCGTCGTCACGCAACTCGCGCGGCCTGACGTAGGGCTGCTTGCCTTGCGGCGTGTGCACTTCGTCGCCGATAATCGGTAGGGCGCTGGGGGCAACGGGTTGCGCGCCGTCGTTGAGCAGTGGATGGCAGGCTCGACCACCATGCCAGATCTGCAGGAAAATCCGGCCGCCAGCGGCGTGTACCGCACGGGTGGTGCGCTGCCAACCGGAGACCTGTGCCGGTGAGTAAATTCCGGGCTCCGTCCAGAAAGCGGAATTGCCCGCCATGGCCATTGTCGCTTCGGCAATGATCAGTCCGGCACTGGCGCGTTGCGCGTAGTATTCGTCCATTAACGGCGTGGGGACGTGCTCGGCGTCGGCTCGGCAGCGCGTCAGAGGAGCCATGAAGATCCGGTTCGGCGCGTTCAAAGCGCCAAAGGCAAGTGGGCTGAATAGTGTGGTCATGGTTTGGATTCTCCCAAGAGCAAGTGGCACGGATCATACTAGCTCGCGCTGCGTTTGACTCGGATCATCGAGTCCGACCAAATCACTTTCAACGCGATGGCCGACCGACCGTCTTTCGCAGGCTTGCCAAGGCGTCGGCCGGCGGTCTATGCTGACAGTTGAGCGAAGAGCTCGACCGCTGGCCAGTTTCCGAGGACTCGCCGGTGGTGTGGCCCGGGTTTCTTTCTTTCTGTCCGAGGATGCGCGATGAAATCAACATGTTCCCGACCCTGTGCGTTGCTGACGGCACTCGTTTTTGCCATTAACCCGGCAATGGCGCAGCAGACTTCATCCTCCCCGGCGGCTGCGGCTTTCGCCAGCCCGACGGCGAGTTTTTCGCAGCAGGAACTCGATCGGCTACTGGCGCCGATTGCCCTCTATCCGGATCCGCTATTGGCGCAGGTGCTGATGGCTTCGACTTACCCGCTTGAAGTCGTCGAGGCGGCGCGTTGGGTCAAGGCGAATCCCAAAGTCACCGGCAAGGCGCTCGAAGACGCCATGGCGAAGCAGTCCTGGGATCCGGCCGTCAAATCGCTGACTGCCGTGCCACAAGTGCTGCAGCAGATGAACGAGAATCTCGACTGGACGCAGAAGCTGGGCGATGCCTTTCTCGCCCAGCAGCAGGGCGTCATGGCTACCGTGCAGGGCTTGCGTGCGCGGGCGGACGCGGCGGGCAATCTCAAGTCGACACCGCAGCAAGTGGTGAAGACCGAAACGCAGGGGAGTCAGACGATCTATGTCGTCGAGTCGCCGAAGCCGGACGTCGTGTATGTGCCGACCTACAATCCGACCGTGGTCTATGGCACCTGGTGGTACCCGACGCCCCCGTATGCCGTGTATCCGCCAGCCTACGTCTATCCGCCGGGGCTGGCTTTCGCGACCGGCGTAGTTGTCGGTGCGGCGATCTGGGGAAGTTGCAACTGGGGTTGGGGAAGCAGCAATGTCAACGTCAATGTCAATCGCTACAACTCGTTCAATCGTACCAACATCAGCAATGCGAACTGGAATCACAACGTCGATCACCGCCGCGGCGTAGCGTACCGGGATGCCAACGTTGCCAACCAGTACAATCGCGGCGCCAACGCCCAGGCCGCCAAGGCGCGGGAAGATTTTCGCGGCCGCGCCGAGGCTGGACGTTCGGAGCTCAAAGGCATGGACCGCGGCGAACTTGACAACCGCGTTCGGGACGCCGATAGCCGCTCGCGCGACACCAATCTCGGTGGTCGTGGCGAGGCAGGCCGTGGCGAGGTCGGTCGTGGCGAGGCTGGTCGGAGAGAGCCGAGGGCTTCGGACCACGCGGCGGCCGGCAATCGCATGCAGAACGCCGAGCGGGGCGGCGCTTCGATGGGTCGGGAACGAGCAGACACCGGTGGCAGCAGACCGGGCGCCGGCAACCGCTTCGATGGCGCGGCTTCGCCTGGTGCCGGCGGGGCCTTCGACCGTTCGGGTGGCGGCGGCTTTTCGGGGGTGGGCAATGGCGCGTCCACGCGTGAGGCCAGTCAGCGCGGCAGCGCCAGCCGGGCAGATGCAGGCAGCCGCGGCGGCGGCGCAAGCTTCGGCGGCGGGGGGGGACGAGGAGGTGGTGGCGGCTTTGCCGGAGGCGGTGGTCGCGGAGGAGGTGGCCGTGGTGGCCGTTGAACTGAACTACTCACCTCTTTCTGCGGAGAAAAGAATGATGGAACTGAAGAAAACGATACGGGCTCTGGCCGTCACCCTGTTGGTCGCGATGATGGTGCCGGCAAGCCACGCGGCACCGCCGTCGCCAAGCGGGGGAAACATCGCGCACAAGGTTTTTGCGGCGCCTGAAGACGCCGTCGGCGCACTGGCGGACGCCGTGCGCACACAGGATGTCGGCGCGTTGCTGGCGGTCGTGGGGCCGAGCGCTCGGAGCTGGCTGTCGAGCGGCGATCAGGTCGCCGATCGGGAAAACTGGCGGAAGTTTCTCGTCGAGTATGACCGCAAGCACAGTGTCAGCAAACTCTCGGAAGACCGGGCCGTTTTGCTGGTCGGCGACGGCGACTGGCCGTTTCCGGCGCCCCTGGTGCGCCGCGGCGGCGGCTGGCAGTTCGATGCGCAGGCGGGCCGGGAGGAAGTCATCAACCGGCGTATTGGCCGCAACGAGCTGGACGCGATTCAGACCCTGTTGGCGATTGTCGATGCACAACGCGAATACGCCGCGAATGACCCGGACGGTAACGGGTTGGCGGACTACGCGCAACGTTTCATGTCGACCGAAGGACGTAAAGACGGACTCTTCTGGCCGGTCCGGGAAGGCGAGCCGCCGAGTCCACTGGGGCCGCTGGTCGGTGCCGCGGCGCGCGAGGGATATGGCACCCGGTCGGCTAACAGCCAGCCGCAGGCTTATCACGGCTATCGCTACCGGATGCTGACGGCGCAGGGCCGGAGCGCTTCCGGCGGGGCCTACAGCTATTTGGTGAAGGACCGAATGATTGGCGGTTTTGCGGTGCTTGCCTACCCGGCCCGGTACGGTATCTCGGGCCTGATGACCTTCATCGTCAACCACGATGGCACGGTCTACCAAAAGAACCTGGGTAAGGCTACCGAAGTGGAAGCGGTCAAGATGCGCAGTTTCAATCCGGACGCGAGCTGGAAGAGGGCCGACTAGGCCCGGCCGTCGCCATGTCAGGCGCGGTCTCAGCCTAGCCGCCGCCGTGCCTCGTCGAGCAGGCTCGAACGGTCTATCAGTTCGCACCGCGGAAAACGGCAGGCGACGAGTTGCACCTCGGGTGCCCGTTGGACCACTACCGTCGGCAGCGCAAGCTCGACCGCCGCCTCGCCGCTGCCTTCGGGCAGTGCGACGTTGAAGGGGTCGAGCCGCAGCGCGACGGTGCGGATGCGAAGGTAGTCCGCGGCATGGGTGAGCACTTCGCGTATCCGCCAGATGACGTTCTCCAGCGTCTCGCCGGCACTCGGGAAAGCGGCTAGTGCACGCTCGTTCTCGGCAAGCTGGCGCTCGACGTTTTCGATCTGCTGCCGTGTGCCGCCGTTTTCGTCGAGCATCGCCTCGAGTCCGCTGCTCTGACTCTTGAGAATGCGCAGCCGTGTTCCCAGCATCGAGCGCTGTTCGGCCAGGTCCTTGCGCTGCAGGTCGGCCGCCGCGATCTGTTCGAGAACCTCGGTGACCAGGAACTTGAAGGCGCGGCGCCGGATTTCGAGGCGCGCGTCGCGTTCGCTGCCGCTCGGCAGGACGACCTTCTTGTCGCTGAAGGAGATGGTCGTCTGCGCAACGTCGTGGCGAACGATATCTCCGTCTACTGCGACACCGAAAACCTCGCGCTGGCGCACGTGGAAGCGCAGGGTTGCCCACACCTCTTCGGCGCCGGCCGACGCGGCGAAGAAGTCCTGTACCGCGACGCTGCGGCTGAAGAGCGCCGGGACGTCAGGTGCGCCGACAAACAGCGCGCGCAACAGTGGGCTGTCGGACCAGGCGGTGCTGCTCGCTTCGATCGCCGGTGGGATCTGCGCTTCGATCTCGCGGCAGTAAAGGACGGCGCGTACGACCGCCGGCGCCAGCTTGCGGTGGTAACCGGCGACCAGTTTGAGGCGCGGGTTGACGATGCGCAGCACCTGTTGGATACGCTGGTCGATGACCGCCGCGTCGACCGCCGACCCGCTCGCTTCATCGGGCTTGGTGAACAGCCAGTCGAGAATTCCCATGTCCGCCCTCCTTGTCCTGACGCTCTTCCGGCCCGCCACGGCTCCCCGGAAGAGCGGGGCCGTAGCGGCCGTGGCCGTCATTAAAACATGCCTGCCGGGCGCGCTGCGCTAAATCCGCCGCTGGCGCCACCGCCGTCGGGTGTGGCCGGATGGCAGTGGCGGACCCGATATTGACCGCCCGCGAAAGTCGCTCCTATACTCCGAGTCGGAGAGGGTTTTCTATCCTTGGGGGAACGCCATTGTCGAATACCAGCGTGGCAATCGTCGTCTGCTGTCTGGGCTTGGCCGGCTGCCTGCCGCAACGGGCGCAGGTGACGATGTTGCAGGCGCCTGAGATTGCGGCGGCGGCGGCTTACAAGTCGGTGTCGGTGGCCCGCTTCTCGGGGAACTACGGCGACAGTCTGTCGCTGGCCGTGGAAAACGCGATGATCAATGCGCGTGTGCAGGGCAAACCTGTTTACCGTTCGGTTAACCGCGCCCCCGACGGCCGTTCGCTCGGCGGTGACAACCGCTCTCTAGCCGGTGCGGCGCGTTCCCAGGGAAGTGACGCTCTTCTGATCGGCGAGGTCACCCTTGCCGGCATCCAGGAGCAACGCCGCAGTACGACGCAGTACGTCTGCGATCAGTCGGCAAACCCGAAGAAGCTTATCAGCAAGTGCGTTTCCGGCCGCGCAGTCAGCGTCCCGTGTTTGGCGCGCACGGCGAGCATGCAGGTGCAGGTCCGGCTCATCGACGCGAGGACGGGCAACACCGTTTTCGGCCAGGCAATCGGCAAGCAGGCGAACAGCGAGGCTTGCGGCAACGACTCGCCAGCGGATGGTCGCGTTCTGCTAGGGCAGACGCAGGCGGCGGTGGTCGAGGAAATCCTGCGCAAGATCGTTCCTCACGAGCTCAGTATGGCCATTGCGCTGATGGATCCCGATGAACAGATCCGCTCGCCGGTCAACAAGGAGCGCTTTGCCGGAGCGATCCGGTTTGCCACGGGCGGACGCCTGGACCGCGCGTGCGAGATGCTGCGTGAGGTTTACGAGCAGGAGAGGGAGTCCCTGGCGCTCAATTACGATCTCGGCGTCTGCGAGGAGGCGGCGGGCGCTTTCTGGAGGGCGAACGAGCACTATCGGACGGCCGATCGCCTGGCCACTTCGCCGAATGCGCTAATTACCGCCGCGCTGGCGCGCAACGAAGAGAACCTCAGGAAGGCCGGCGCGATGGCCAAAGTGCGTGCCGACCTCGTAAAGACCGAGCGCCTCGAAGCGGGCGCCGCGCCACAGACGATCACCCGAGCCAACTCGCCGCCGGCGTTTTCGCAGCCAACGCAGGCGCCGGTGAACATCGCTCCGGACGCTCTGTTCGTCGGGCAGCGCAGCGCGTTGGTGATCGGCAATGCCAAGTATCGACGCAGCCCGCTGCCCAACCCGGCCAACGACGCGCGCGCCATGGCTTCCGAGTTGCGAAAAGCGGGTTTTCAGGTGATCGCCGTAGAGGATGCCGGACTCCACCGCATGCACGCGGCAATCGACGAGTTTGGCAGGGCGATCAAACCGGGCGGCGCTGCCGTGGTCTTCTACGCCGGGCATGGCATGCAGGTCAGCGGCGAAAACTACCTCATCCCGGTGGACGCCGACCTCAAACGGGAAAGCGACGTGCAGTCGATGACGCTGAATCTGGCGACGATTCTCAGGAAGCTGGAAGACTCGAAGTCGCGTGTCAATGTCGTCATTCTGGACGCCTGTCGCGACAACCCGTTCGCGCGATCGTGGCGTTCGTCGGGCCGTGGCGGGCTGGCCTCGATCGACGCTCCGACTGGCACGGTCATCGCTTTCGCCACGGCACCGGGCAAGACCGCCGAGGACGGCGTCGGGCCAAACGGCTTGTTCACGACGCATTTGCTACGACAAATCAGAATTCCCAACCAGAAGATCGAGGACGTGCTGAAGAACACGCGCAAGGGGGTCGCCGCGGATTCCCGCAACGAGCAGATCCCCTGGGATTCCTCATCCTTGACCGGCGACTTCTACTTCAAGGTCAGCACCAACAACGTGGCCGCAAAGATGGACGCGGCGGCGCCGGCCGAGACTCCCGCGGACTCGGCGGTGGTGGCCAAGAGAACGCTTGCCGTCGGCAATCGGCCGGTAGCGTCCGGCACCAACTCTCGGCCGCAGGAAGCGGCTTCCGGAGCTGGTTCTTCTGGAAGTTTGTTCGATTCGCTCAAAGGGCAGTTTCGAACGCAGGATTGAACTCGGCCGCGAGGCGCGTTGCCGCTTCACTCGTTCTCCCGGTGGCGTGTGGAGGATCACGCTCTGGTAGGCGAGGAGACGTCGAGCGGTATAGGCATAAGGAGACGAAATGAAAGGCTTGCGTTGCTTCGCCCCGCTTGTTTGGCTGCTATGGGGCGTGCCGTTCGCGCAGGCGGCCGACGAGATGAAGGCGTTTCCGGCGGCCGAGGCGGGAATGGTGCGCTACGTGCTCGAACTGCCTCGGCAGGACGACGAATCCGACTTTCGGATCGAGTTGATCGTCGGTCAGACGGTCGAGGTCGACGCACAAAATCGGTATTTTTTCGCCGGCCGCATCGAGCAGGAAACGATCCCGGGCTGGGGCTTTCCGCGCTACGTCGTCAGCCGGCTGGGTCCCATGGCGGGCACCCTGATGGCCATTGACCCGAACCTGCCCAAGGTCAAGCGCTTCGTCACGCTGGGCGGCGAACGCCGCCTGATGCGCTACAACAGCCGTTTGCCGGTCGTCGTCTATGCTCCGGAGGGCGTCGAGGTGCGCTATCGGGTGTGGAGCGTCGTTTCGGAGACGCGGGGAATGGAGAAAGGCTGAGCCGCCACCGCTCGGCTCGTCTGGGGGCGCATCAAGCGCGGGCGCGTGACCATGGCGCCCCCACTACCGGCGGCGGGCGCCGGCGCGGCGATCAGCGTGCCGCCAGCAGGCCGCCGAGCATGCCCATCAGGTCGCCGGAATTGCCCAGGCCAGATTGCGGAGCCTCGCCGGACGGCGTCAGGTGGTCGATCAGGCCCGGCAGGATCTGCGACAACTGGCCGGCCGCCGCACCTGGGTCGGTGCCCAGCCGGGCGGCGAGATCGGCCATCATGTCCGGCCCCAGCACCTCGCCAAGCTGGTCACCGGAAATCGGCTGGTTTTGACCCGAGCCGACCCACGATGCCGCGACTTCGCCGAGACCCGCCTGCCGAAACTTGTCGAGCAAACCACCCAGCCCTCCGTGCGCCCCGTCGTCGGCCAGCAGACCCGTGATAAGCTGCAACAGTTGCGGATTGGCGAGCAGCGTGCCCAGCAGACCGGCCACGCCGCTGTCCTGACCAGCGCCCGCCGACGGCTGGCCGCCGAGCACCGAACCGAGTACCGAATCGAGTAAGCCCATGCTGTCTATCTCCTTCAAGTCGAGAAAAAAAATCGGTTGTCGCCAGTGGCCGCTGGCGAACCGTTGGCTGTGCCAGCGGTCGATGCGGCGAAGCGACCCATTGTCGGCCAACGTTGGCGAGTCGGCAAGCACCTTTGGCGAAGCGGCCGACGGCTCCGCTCGACGCGATGATCGATAGTCTTCTGCTTAGCGCGGCCCGCTTGTGCACTTTCCAGGGCCAGCGCGCGCTGACCAATGCCAGCGGTTTCTTCTTCGCGCGCGGCGAGCGATTGTTTATCGTGACCAGCCGACACGTGCTGGTCGATGAAGCAAGCGGGCATTTCCCCGAGCGCATCGAGATCGAACTGCATATCGATCCGGCCAACATGGCCGAGTCGATCGGCTTCTCGATTCCGCTCTATGCCGCCGGCCGCAGCCTCTGGCGCCAAGGGACCGATACGGCCGGCGAGATCGACGTGGCGGTGATCGAGATCGAGCGCGCCGCACTGCCGACGACGACGGTCTACCGCGCGTTCACAGCGGCCCACCTGCCCGGCGCCGACGACCTGGTGGAGGTCGGTTCGTCGCTCCTGGTGGTCGGTTTTCCGCTCGGCTTCCACGACACGCTGCACCACCTGCCGGTGGTTCGTCAGGCGGTCCTCGCCTCGTCCTTCGGACTGCGCTTCAAGGGCGAAGGCTATTTTCTGACCGACGCGCGAACGCACCGCGGCACGAGTGGTGCGCCGGTCGTCATGCGCCTGCCGCAGGCGGGCGCGGCGCCGGGCGATCTGCCATGGTGGCTGCTCGGCGTCCATTCGGCGCGGCTCGACGTCGGCACGCGTGATCTCGAACTCGACGAAGCGCTTGGCCTGAACTGTGCTTGGTACGCCGACATCCTGCTGGTTCTGACCGGCGATTGATCAGCCGAAGCGGCCGGTGATGTATTCTTCGGTCAGCTTGGACGATGGATTGGTGAAGATTTTCTTGGTGTCGTCGAATTCGATCAACTGGCCGACGTACATGAAGGCCGTATACGCCGAGACGCGTGCGGCCTGCTGCATGTTGTGGGTGACGATCAGGATGGTCACCTTCTCCTTCAGCTCGCTGACCAGTTCCTCGATGCGTGCCGTGGCGATCGGGTCGAGCGCCGATGTGGGCTCGTCGAAGAGCAGGATCTCGGGGTCCGTGGCCAGCGCGCGCGCGATGCACAGGCGTTGCTGCTGACCGCCCGACAGGTTGAAAGCCAGCTCGTTGAGGCGGTCCTTGGCTTCGTCCCACAGCGCGGCGCTGCGCAGCGCCTCCTCGACTTTCTCGTCGATCACGTTTCGCTGGCGCTCACCGCGCACGCGCAGCCCGTAGGCGACGTTTTCGTAGATCGACTTGGGGAAGGGATTGGGTTTCTGGAAGACCATCGCGATGCGCATTCGCACCTCGATCGGGTCGACCTCGGGCGAGACGATATTGATCCCATCCGGGTAGAGCAGGATCTCTCCCTCGTAGCGCATGTTCGGGTAGAGATCGTGCATCCGGTTGAAGCAGCGCAGGAAGGTCGACTTGCCGCAACCCGAGGGGCCGATCAGCGCCGTGACCTGATTCTTTTCGACTGGAAAGTCGATGCCTTTCAGCGCCTGAAAATCGCCATAGTAGAAGCTGAGCGAATTGACCTGCGCCTTGAGTTCGGACGACGGTTTCGCGCTCGGCGTGCTTACGGTAGTAGTCACCATGCTTTTCCTTGTCGGGTTCTCGGTCGGGCGGACGGCGGCCTGGCTCACCATTTGATCTTCTGGCGGAAGTAGTAGCGGATCCAGATGGCGATAGCGTTCATCGACAGCGTCATCGCCACCAGTACCAGGCCGGCCGCTGCGGCGTTGGCCTGGAAAGCCGCCTCGGGACGCGAAATCCAGTTGAACATCTGGATCGGCATGACGGTAAAGGGTGCTGCCAGCCACTCGAAGGAAAGCAGTTGACCAGGCTGGCCGAAAGGCGAGGGCGGTAGGAAGGCGATGAAGGTCAGCGCGCCGATGGTAATGATCGGTGCCGTTTCGCCGATCGCGCGGGCCAGTCCGATGATCACGCCGGTCATGATCCCGGGCAGCGAATAGGGGACGACATGGTGGGCGACGACCTGCCATTTGCTCGCCCCGCACGCGTAGGCGCCTTCGCGGATCTGCTGCGGAATCGTGCGGATGGCCTCGCGCGTCGCGACGATGACGACCGGCAGGATGAGCAGGGCGAGCGTCAGCCCGGCGGCGGCGATGCTGTGGCCGAGCCCGAACTGGTAGACGAAGAGGCCGAGCGCGAGCAGGCCGTAGATGATCGACGGCACGCCGGCAAGGTTGGTGACATTGATCTCGATGATGTCGGTCAGCAGGTTTTTCGGCGCGTACTCTTCAAGATAGATGCCGGCGCCGACGCCGAGCGGAACAGCGACCAGGGCGGTGACCAGCATGACCAGGACCGTTCCCACCCAGGCCGAGAGGATGCCGGCGCTGGCCGCGCGGCGCGACGGGAAGCTGGTCAGAAAGTCCCAGGAAAGCTGGGGCAGGCCATTGACCAGCATCTGTCCGAAGAGCAGCGCGAAGACCAGCAGCGCAAACAACAGGGCAAGGACGCCGAGCAGACCGAACAGACGGTCCCATATGCGGTGGCGGGCGATCAGGCGGCGCATGTCGCGCTGGCCGGTGCCCGGCGGCGAGAGGTCGGCCGCGGGAAGAAACAGGGTGGACATTATCAGTAGGCCTCGCGAAAGCGTCTGCGCAGGACGTGGCCGGCGATGTTGAAGAGCAGCGTGATGAGCAGCAGCGTCAGGCCGGCGGCGAAGATCGTCTGGTAGCCGATCGAACCGTGCGGCAGGTCGCCGAGTGCCACCTGGACGATGTAGGCGGTAATCGTCGCCGCCGGTTCCGCCGGGTTGAAGGTAAAGCTCGGCTGCATGCCGGCGGCGATGGCGACTACCATGGTCTCGCCGACGGCGCGCGCAATGCCGAGGATGTACGACGACGCCAGACCGGAGAACGCCGCTGGGGTGACGACCAGAACGGCCGTTTGCAGGCGTGTCGCACCCATTGCATAGGACGCTTCGCGCATGTTCATCGGCACCGCGCGCATCGCGTCCTCGGACAGCGAGCTGACGTAGGGAACGATCATGACGCCCATCACCAGGCCGGCCGACAGCATGTTGAAGCCGGGCAGATCCGGATGGATGCGCTGCAGCAGCGGCGTGACGAAAAGCAGCGCGAAGTAGCCGTAGACGATCGTCGGCACACCGCCGAGCATTTCGAGGAAGGGCTTGGCGACCTCGCGCACGCGGAAGGGGGCGAACTCGGAGAGATAGATGGCGAGCACGGTGCCCAGCGGGATGGCGACCAGCAGGGCGACGGTGGTCGTCGTCAGGGTGCCCGAGAGCAGGGCGACGATGCCGAAGTGCGCGTCGTCGAAAAGCGGTGTCCATTGGGTATCGGTGAGAAAGTCGAGCAGTGCGACGCTGCGGAAAAAGACGACCGACTCCCAGACGAGAATGGCAACGATGGCCAGCGTGGTGAACACCGAGACCAGCGCGGCCAGCAGCAGCAGGCCCTCGATGCCGCGTTCGGCGATGTGGCGGCGCAGCTTCATCGAACGGCCTCTCAGAGTTGGGCTTCGCGTTTCAGCAACTGTTCGATCGTCAGGCCGACCTCGTTCTGGCCGCCGAAAACGGTGCCGAGCTTTTTCCGGGCGAGATGTTCGAGGTTGCCGGTGTAGGCCCGGGCCGGCAGCGGGATGTACTTCACTTCCTTGACCAGCGGCGCGGCGTTCTTCATGTAGAACTCGACGAATTCCCTGACCGCCGGCCGCTCGAGCGACTTCTCGTTGACGTAGATGAAGATCGGTCGCGACAGCGGCTGGTACGATCCGTTGTCGACATTCTCGGGTGTCGGTGCGACCGGCCCCTTGCCGCCGTCGATGGCGACGGCTTTCAGCTTCTTCTGGTTCTCGATGTAGTACGCGAAGCCGAAGTAGCCGAGTGCTCCCTTGTCACCCGAGATTCCCTGCACCAGGACGTTGTCGTCCTCCGAAGCGGTGTAGTCGCCGCGGCTCGACTTGGCCTTGCCGACGATGGCTTCGGTGAAGTAGTCGAAGGTGCCGGAATCCGACCCGGCACCGTAGAGCTTGATCTTCTGGTCGGGCCACGCCGGGTTGACGTCCTTCCAGCTCATGATCCTGCCTTGCGCCGCGGGTTCCCAGATCTTCCGCAGTTCGGCGACGCTCAGGCTCTTGATGAAGCTGTTCTGCGGATGCACCATCACGGTCAGCGCGTCGTAGGCGACCGGCATTTCGTAGTAGCGGATGCCAGCCTTGGCGCAGTCGTCCATTTCCTTGCGCAGGATCGGCCGCGAGGCGTTGGCGAGGTCGATCTCGCCGCGACAGAACTTCTTGAAACCGCCGCCGCTGCCCGAGATGCCGACGGTGACATTGACGGCACCCTTCTTGGCTTTCTGGAATTCCTCGGCGACGGCCTCGGTGATCGGAAAGACGGTGCTCGAACCGTCGATCTTGACCACCGCCGGGGCCGCGGCGACGGCGGGAGCAAAAGACAGAATGGCCAGGAAGCCCAGCGCGGGGAGGGTGGATTGGCGTAGCAGGCGATTCATGGCGGACTCCTCGGTTGTTGATCGGCGACGACTCCGGAGTATGCCTGCGCGTTGTGACAGCTTGATGACGCCGACCCGGCCGGTGGCGGTGCCCCGGCCAGGGTGGCGGCCCGCCTAGTCCGATACGGCCGAGCTTTCCTCGGCTGCCGGTTCCGGCGCGATGACATCGCGTATCGCCGCCTTGAGGTCGCTGCGCTGCAGTCCGACGAGCAGCGTCAGTCCGGCGCGGACGAGTTTCGCGCGGTTGCTGCGCACCCCCTCGCGCGCCAGGCGCTTGCGAAGCTTGGCCAGTTTTCGGTACTCGCTGGCCGGCAAGCGCAGCGTGCAGCGAACGGTCGCCGCCTTGTCGGCCTTCGCTTTCTTGCCGGTCTTGCCGGGCGGTTTGTCGACCGTCGCTTCGGCGGTCCGCCGGCGCTTCAGTTCGTGGGCGGCGGCGCGCAGGGCGTCGGCGCTGGAGGGAGGGTCGGACGATGACATGCTGATCTCCATGAGAGCTTGCGGGGAAAAAATTTTTCGGGACTGCGCACCAGGCCTGCGCGGTTCACGGCCAGGAGGCCGGGTCGTGTGATCACGAACCGTGCATCAGCGCCTCGAGAATTTGCATGGCGCCGCTTGGCCGCAGGCGGCCCTTGTCCTCGCCGCCATAGACGCTGCCGATTTTCTTGGCGCTCAGGCGCTCGAGGTTCTCGCTGTAGGCCCGCGCCGGCAGTGGCAGGTAGTTCACTTCGTCGACGAGGCGTGCGGCGTTCTTCATGCCGAACTCGACGAACTGCCGGACGGCGGTTTTGTCGAGCGCCCTTTCGCTGACATACAGGAAAACCGGGCGCGACAGCGGCTGGTAGCTGCCGTTGCGGATGTTGCCCACGGTCGGCAGGACGGCTTCCTTGCCTTCGCCGATCGCCACCGCCTTGAGCTTCTGCTGGTTCTCGACGTAGTAGTCGAGTGCCACGTAGCCCAGCGCGTCCTTGTCGGCGGCGATGCGCTCTACCAGAACGGCGTGGTCCTCCGCTGTTCCGACATCGCTGCGGCCAGCCTTCGCCACGCCGACGACGACTTCGCTGAAGTACTCGGAACTCCCCGAATCGGCGCCCGGCGCGTAGAACTTGATACGGTCGGCCGGCCATGCCGGGTTGACATCCTTCCAGGTGTTAACCTTGCCCTGCGCTCGCGGCTCCCAGAGCTTTCGAAGGTCGGCGATACTCAACCGGTTGACGAAGCTGTTCTGCGGGTTGACCACGACGGTCAGCGCGTCGTAGGCGAGTGGCATTTCGTAGTAGCGGATGCCGGTCTTCGCGCAGTCGTCCATTTCCTTCTTGAGAATCGGCCGCGAGGCGCTGGCGATGTCGATCTCGCCACGGCAGAACTTGGCAAAACCGCCGCCGGTTCCGGAAACGCCGACGTTGACATGAACTTCGTGCAGCCGAGCGCGCTGGAACTCCTGCGCCATGGCTTCCGCAATCGGATAGACGGTGCTCGAACCGTCTATCTTCACCACCGCTTCGGCGCCGCTGGCTAGTGGGCTGACGGCGAGCGCCGCAGTGCAAAGAAGCGCCGGCAGGACGGGCGCAGCAAGAGAAATCGACGGCAGGCGCAGCATCATGTGAGGTGTCCTCGGCAGAACGGCAGGGGAAGGGCACGGGTCGTGCCGACGAGTCATCATGCGCCGCCTTTGTGACAGTCTGATGACGGCTCTTCGTCGCCACCCGGCTTACACGCCGCCGCCGTTCAGTCGGCGAGCGCCGCCCTGATCGTTCTGGCGTTTTCGCGCATCATGCCGAGATAGTTGTCCGCCGGGCTACCGGCCTTGGCCAGCGAGTCCGAGTAGAGCGTGCCGCCGAGACGCGCACCCGACTCGCGGGCGATACGTTCGAGCAGCCGTGGGTCGGTGATGTTCTCGATGAACATCGCCCGAATCTTCTCGCGTCGGATCTGCCGGATGATCGCCGCGACGTCGGCCGCCGATGGCTCGGCATCGGTGCTGATGCCGACCGGCGCGATGAAGCGGATGCCGTAGGCGCGGCCAAAATAGGCGAAGGCGTCGTGCGAGCTGACGACCTTGCGCCGTTCCGGCGGCAGCGCCGCGAACGCCGAGCGGATCTCGCTGTCGAGCGTCGCCAACGCCTTGTTCAGTCGAGCGGCGTTGGCCTGGTAAAGCGGCCTGCCGGTCGGGTCGAGGTCGGCCAGCGCTTCGGCGATGATGTCGACGTAGCGGCGGGTGTTGGCTACGTCCTGCCAGGCGTGCGGGTCGACTTGGCCGCCCGGGCCCGGCCGGATCGCGTTGATGCCCTGGCTGGCGACGACGACCTTGCCGCGGTAGCCGGCAGACTGACGAAGACGGTCTATCCAGACGTCGAAGCCGAGCCCGTTTACGACCAGCAGGCGAGCGCCCGCCAGCTTCCGGGCATCGCCCGGCGTCGGCTGGTAGACGTGGGCGTCGGCGCCGGCACCGATCAAGCTGTGTACCTCGACACGTTCGCCACCGATCTGTCGCGTCAGATCGCCGAGGATGCTGAAGCTGGCGACCACCGGCAGGCTTTCGCCAGCCGCCACCGGGCCGCTCAGAGCGACGACCACGACCGCCCAGCGGGCGATCGCCAGCAGGCGGCGCCCGGTAAGCTCGAGAACTCCGTGCATGCTTTGTCTCCCGCGCCTAGCGCTCGAAATGCCAGCCGGCCCGCCGGCGGCCGGCCAACGGTCCGAGCGGACCGAGAGCCAGCGACAGCAGGTACAGGGCACCGAGCGTCAGGACGATGGCCGGTCCGGCCGGCAGATTGACGTAGTACGAAAACAGCAGCCCGATCAGCGAGCCGAGAAAGGCGACACCCACCGCACAGAGGAGCAGTGGGCCGACATTGCCGACCCACAGGCGCGCCGCTGCCGCCGGCAGGATCATGATGCCGACCGCCATCAGCGTACCGAGGGCATGGAAACCAGCGACCAGATTGATCACCAGAAGAATCATGAAACCGTAGTGGGCGATGGGCGACAGGCGGCTGATGCGGGCCAGGAAAGCCGGGTCGCACGCGTCGACGACGAACAGCCGCAGACCCAGGGCGAGCGCAACGACCGACAGCGATGTGAAAGCGGCGAGCAGCAGCAGCGTGGCGTCATCGAGTGCCAGCGCGCTGCCGAACAGGACGTGCAGCAGATCGACGCTGCTGCCCCGCAAGGAGATGATCAGCACGCCCGCAGACAGCGAGAGAAGATAGAAAGTCGCCAGGCTGGCGTCTTCCTCGATCACCGTGTGGCGTGCGACACCGCCGGCGAAAACGGCCACCGCCAGGCCGGCGAGCAGGCCGCCGGCGGTCATCGCCGGCAGCGACAGGCCGGCGATCAGATAGCCGACGGCGGCACCCGGCAGGATCGCATGCGACATCGCATCGCCGGCCAGGCTCATCCGGCGCAGCATCAGGAAAACGCCGACCGGCGTCGCGCCGAGCGACAACGCCAGGCAGCCGGCCAGCGCCCGGCGCATGAAGCCGAATTCGACGAAGGGAGCGAGCAGCGGCATGGTCAATAGTGTTTCGCTCACGGTCGGTCCCCGTCGTCGTGGCAGATCGCCGCCTGTCGCGGGTCGGCGCGTCGCTCGGCGAGCTGGCGCGCGCGCTGCAGGTTGGCGTCGCTGAGGACCTTCGCCGTCTCGCCGCGCGCCACGACTTCGCGTGCCAGCAGCAGCGTCTCCGGGTATTCCCGGCGCACGTGTTCGAGGTCGTGCAGGACGGCGATCACCGTCCGGCCTTCGCCGTGCCAGTTGCGGATCAAGCCGGCCAGGTCGCGGACGCTGGCCGCGTCGATGGCGCCGAAGGGTTCGTCGAGGAGAACCAGCGGTGCGTCCTGGAGCAGTACACGGGCGAACAGCGCGCGTTGCAACTGGCCGCCGGAGAGCGCGCCGATCGGCCGGCTCTCGAGGCCGGCCAGGCCGACCGTACCGAGCGCGGCGTCCACACGGCGTCGCTGGGCGCCGTTCAGGCCAGCGAAGGCGCCGATCTCGCGCCACAGTCCCATCGCCACGAAGTCGTGGACGACCATCGGGAATCGGCTGTCGAGCGTCGCCAATTGTGTCAGGTAGGCGATCTGCGGGCGAACCACGCCGTGCAGCTCGATGCGGCCCTGCAGCGGCCGCAGTTCGCCGGCAATCGCCTTGAGCAGCGTCGACTTGCCGGCGCCGTTCGGGCCGACGATCGCCAGCAGGCTGCCGGTCGCCACTTCGCCGTGCAGGTGATGCACCGCCGGGTGTCGGTTGTAACCCAGAGTCAGGTTCTCGAAGCGGAGGATGGGCGAGGCCGGCCGCGTCCACGTGCCGGCGGCGGAGGCGGCGTTCAATCGAGTGCCCAGAAGATCGTCCCCCACAGCACGACCAGCGCGCCGAAAGCCCAGCTCAGGCGTACGCCGGCGCCGGCGCAGAGCACGGGGTTGCGGCGGGTGGCGCCGGGCGGGCGGTCGGGGCGTGCGGCGGAGGTCATCGGTAGCGGGGAAGGCGGGCCGGTGGGGAATGTTTCGTCTGACGGCGAAGGCCGAATCTTGCCTCGTTCCTTGGCTAAATGCAACACGGTTGCGCATCGCAATTTGCGCGATAATCCAACTCTTCGCCCACCGACCAGCCGCGCCGCCAATGAGAGACGATCCGACGAGCCACGCCAATCCACGTTTCGACCAACTGGTCGAAACGCTTTCTCAAGCCGCGACGACGAGGCGCCGCGTCCTGCAAAGCGGTCTCGGCAGCGCGCTGCTGTCGTTCTTCGGGATGTCGGCCGCGGCGCCGGCGCTCGGCCGGCCAGCCATCGGCTTCCGGCCGATCGATCCTGGCAGCGACGATCGGGTCAACGTTCCCGAGGGCTACACGGTGCAACTGCTTTTTGCCTGGGGCGACCCGGTCGGCGACGGCCCGCCGTTCCGGGCCGATGCCGGCAACAGCGCCGACGAGCAGGCGGTGCAGGCCGGCATGCACCACGACGGAATGCACTTCTTTCCCTTCGACGACGGCGGCCGGCCGTCGTCGACCCACGGTCTGCTGTGCATCAATCACGAATACACCGACGAGGGGCTGCTGCACACTGACGGCATGGCCGACTGGAGCCATGCCAAGACGCGCAAGTCGCAGAACGCGCACGGCGTTTCGGTGATCGAAGTCGAACTGCGCGGCGAGCGCTGGCAGGTCCGGCGGCCGTCGGCGTATGCGCGCCGGATCACGGCCCGCACGCCGCTGCGCATCGACGGTCCGGCCGCCGGTAGCGACGCTTTGCGCACGCGCGACGATCGGCGCGGCAATGTCGTCTTCGGCACGCTGGGCAACTGCGCCATGGGCGTCACGCCGTGGGGCACCTACCTGAGCTGCGAAGAGAACTTCAACCTCTATTTCAACGGCCTCGGCGAACCGACGGCGGCGCAGAAGCGCTACGGCATCCGCGTCAAGGGTGCCGGCATGCGCTGGCACGAGCATGACCGCCGCTTCGACGTGGCGAGCGAGCCGAACGAGGCCAACCGTTTCGGCTGGGTCGTCGAGATCGATCCCTGGCAGCCCGACCGCCCGCCCGTCAAGCATACGGCGCTCGGCCGCTTCAAACACGAAGGAGCGACCGTCACCTTGGCCGGCGACGGCCGGGTGGTGGTCTACATGGGCGACGACGAAGCCTTCGAGTACATCTACAAGTATGTCTCGCGCGACCGCTTCGACGCCACCGCGCCGACTGGCGGCAGCGGGCTGCTCGAGTTCGGGACGCTCTACGTCGCCCGCTTCGAGGCCGGCGGCCGCGGTCGCTGGATCGCGCTGCAGCATGGTGTGAATGGTCTGGACGAGGCCAACGGCTTTGTCGACCAGGCCGACATTTTGATCCGGGCGCGCCAGGCGGCCGATTTCGTGGCGGCGACAGCCATGGATCGCCCGGAATGGATTGCCGTCCATCCGCAAAGCGGCGAGGTCTATTGCTCGCTGACCAACAACCGCCAGCGGGTCACGGCCGACGCGGCCAATCCGCGTCCCGACAATCGCTTCGGCCACATCGTCCGCTGGCGTGAAACGGGCGGCGACGCGGCGTCCGGCAGCTTCGCCTGGGACGTCTTCGTTCTCTGCGGCGATCCGCGGCAGGCCGACGCCAACAAGCGCGGGGACATCCGCGGCGATCTTTTCGGCAGTCCGGACGGCCTGTGGTTCGACCGCGACGGGCGGCTGTGGATTGCCACCGATGTTTCGGGAAGTGCCCTCGGCAGCGACGAGTACCGGGCTTTCGGCAACAACCAGATGCTGGTCGCCGACGTCGTGAGCGGCCAAATCCGGCGCTTTCTGAGCGGGCCGCGGGGCGGCGAAATCAGCGGCCCGACGGCGACGCCGGATTCCCGCAACCTGTTCGTCAATATCCAGCATCCCGGCGAGCCGGCAAGCGGCCGCTCCGACGCCGTCCGGCCGGAAGCGCTTTCGCGTTGGCCGGCCGGTCAGTTTCCCGAAGCGACCGGTGGCCGTCCACGTTCGGCGACCGTCGTGATCCGGCGTCGGGATGGCGGCGTCGTCGGCGGCTGACGGCCGCACCGCGCGGCCGCTGGCCGCCGGCTTCAGCCGGCCGGAGGCGGGCCGGGCGGTGGCGCTTCGTCGGCCGTCGTTTCCTGCCGGCAAGCCCGGCGCAGGAAAGCCAACTGTTGCCGATAGTGGCGGCAGCCGCCGCACAGCAGGAGGTGCAGGCGCAGCGCCGGCTGGCGGCAAGCTCGCGGTCCAGTTCGTCGGACATCAGGCGGGCGGCTTCCCGGCAGTTCATCATCGTCTGCTCCCGTCGCCGGCGGCAAACCATTTTTGATCGAGGCACAGGCGAAGACCCATGCGCGCCCGGTGCAGGACGACCCAGCAGTTGTTGCTGCTCATCGAGAGTTCCTGGCAGATTTCCTCGGTTTCCAGGCCCAGCATCTCGCGCATCATGAAAACGCGCGCCGTGCCTGCCGGCAGGCGGTTCAGACAGCTATCGAAGATGGTCCAGAAGCGCTGATTCTCGAAGTTTTTTTCCGGGTCACCCCAATCCGACGGCCGCGCGTCGCTCTGCCAGTGACCGTTGGTCTTGAACAGCGGCGCAAAGTCCTCCTCGTCGATTTCCTCTTCGGGGTGCTCGTAGCTCGGCTCGCGTGCCCGGCGCCGGATGATATCGACGATCTTGTGGCGCAGGATCGAGAACACCCAGGTCTTCAGCTTGGACCGCTCGGCGAAGCGGTCGGCCCCTTCGAGTGCGGACAACATCGCTTCCTGCACCGCATCCTCGGCCGTCGCCTGGTCGCGCAACTGCAACACGGCAAAGCGCAGCATGTCGCGCCGAAAACCGGCCAACTCGGCGGTGATCGTCGCGGCGGCCGGCGGCAGTTCGCGGCGCTGCGCGGCCGGCGGCTTCTCGCCGCCGGCGAAGTCGCTGGCGATCATGCGGCGACGCGGTCCCAGGCAGGCGACCGGAAGGCGTGGCGGGTGACGGGCACGGGCGGGATATCTCTCCAGGGTCGAGGCGGTCGCCTTGCCGAGTGGCCGCCAGGCGGCGCGCAATGGGTCACGCCTCCGCCAGTTTATACGCAAGCCTCGAGGCGCAACAATCCGCTGCCGTCAGCTCGCCGCAACTTGTCCTTTCGCGGTGGCCGGGCGGGGCGTCTACCAAACAGCCGGCAGGCGCGCGTCATGGAGAAGGGCAGCCGCTATGGGCGCCGGATGCAGGAGGAGGTTTGGCAGAGCGCCGAGGTCGAGGCCGCTGTCGCGACGGAAGCGGCACGGCGTCGACAGGCTGTGCCGGCGAGCTTTCGCTCAGCGTCACCCATCCCGGTTGCGGCTGCGAAGCCAACGCGAGATGGCGAAGTACAGGCCAATACCAAGGATCCCGCTGTAGAGACAGAACTTGTGAAGTTCCGTAACGGACACGAAGCCAAACAGGTGGTTGTCCAGGAGGAAGGGGGAAAGTGGCTGAACATCCGCATGCATCACCCCATCGAGCAGCACGTGACTGTACGAACCAATGAGCGCACTGCTGCCCGCGACCGGCCAACTGATCGGCAGGTAACGAAACTGACCCATGCGGCGAAGCCCGAACTCCGCCGCGTACTTTCCAGTGAGCGCCGACCCGAGACCAATCAGCGTGGCGCCGACAAAGGTGTGCGAGAAACCATGCAAGTGCCCTTCGCCTGTCATCAGGACGACCAGCGGCTGGATATCCATGACGATTTGCGCCCAGGCGAAGACGAGTAGCGAAAAGCTTCCCTGGAGGAGTGCCTTCACCAGCAAGCCAGGTCCCACGTGGAAAGGCGTAAAGGGCATGTTCAGTCCTTTGGCAGGATAGGTCGCCGCGCCGGGCGGAATGGCTTGCCGAACTTCGGCCTGCGCCGCGCTTGCGCGTCGTCGGCAGCGGTGCGGCTCAGCCAGCATGGGTCGCTCATGACTCGCCCGGCAACGCGCCGACGAAACGGTAGCCGACCCCGGCTTCGGTGCGCAGGTGCTTCGGTCGGGCGGGATCGTCCTCGATCTTGCGGCGCAGGTTTCCCATATAGACGCGGACATAGTGGCTGTCCTCGGCGTGCCCGGGGCCCCAGACGTTTTTCAGGATCTGGCGGTGGGTCAGCACACAGTCCGGATTGGCGATCAGATAGCTGAGGAGCCGATACTCGATCGGCGTCAGGTGGAGGGGCGCAGCGTCGCGTTCGACGGTGCGCCGCGCCAGGTCGACGCGAATCGACCCGAACTCGGCGAGCGTCGTGCCGCTGCCGCTACCGCTACGGCTGCGGCGGCGCAGGTGCGCGCGTACGCGGGCAAGCAGCTCGGCGGCAGCAAAGGGTTTGGTCAGATAATCGTCGGCGCCGGCATCGAGCGCCGCCACCTTGTCGATCTCGGGCGTGCGCGCCGAGAGGACGAGCACCGGGATCTCCGACCAGTTTCTCAGATTGCGGATGAAGTCGATGCCATCACCGTCGGGCAGGCCGAGATCGAGCACCACCAGGTCCGGGCGGCGCGTGCCGGTCTCGATCAGGCCACGCTTGACGCTGTCGGCTTCGAAGACCTGAAAACCCTCGCTTTCGAGCGCCAGTTTGACGAAGCGCCGGATGTTGGCTTCGTCCTCGACGACGACGATGCCCATCGTCGACGCCGTCATGGCGCGTGCCGCGGCG
Organism: Accumulibacter sp.; assembly: GCF_029255285.1. Classification (GTDB taxonomy): domain Bacteria; phylum Pseudomonadota; class Gammaproteobacteria; order Burkholderiales; family Rhodocyclaceae; genus Accumulibacter. Next base: position 131,853 of record NZ_JAPUVI010000022.1, on the reverse strand, counting down.
CGCCGAATGTCGCTTGCCGCACTTCCAGGTGCTTCATGTCAGGACACTCGCGTTGAGGGAAGAGGTTCTGGGCACGCTTACCGACTCGGACCAGGGAGTCTGCCGCGCTGGCGCTGCCTGCGACGGCGGAGCGCCCCACGCGGCACGGGCGGGTCAAACGAGGTGGATAGTAGCAAAGAGGAGCCCCCGACAGAATGACTCTGGCGGTTCGGGGTGCCCCTGGCGACGGCGTTGGCCGGGGGCCGGGGGCGTCCCCGTCGGCAAATGTTTACACCATTTTTACTTCGCATTCCGGACACTGACAGCATTTCCTTTCCAGCCCATTTGCCGGCCATGAATACCGAGTCGTCCTCCCGCTGGCGCCGTGCACCGTATCTGGTCGCTGCCGCGCTTTGCACTCTGACCACGCTGGGCACGCTTCCTTTGCGTGGGCTGCTCGATCTCGCCAACATCGTGATGATCTTTCTGCTGACGGTTTTCGTCGCCGCTGTGTGGCTGGGACGCGGCCCGTCGGTCATGGCGGCCTTCCTCGGGGTGGCCCTGTTCGATTTCTTCTTCGTCCCGCCACAGTTGTCATTTGCCGTCGCCGACGGGCAGTATCTGGTGACTTTCGCGGTCATGCTTGCCGTTGGACTGATCTCGTCGCATCTGGCGGCATTGCTTTCCGAGCGGACCGTCGAGGCGCAGTCTCGAGAACAGGAGACGCGTCTCCTTTACCAGTTGGCACGCGATCTGGGCGGCGCCCTGACGGCCGACCGGGTTGCCGGAATTGCTCGGCAGTTCCTCGGTGCCGTCGAGCTGGAGGCGACGGTTCTGGTCGCCGACGCTTCGAGCAAGGGGTTCTCCTACCACGAATACGGCAGCCACCACCTGAACGATCTGGAAGAGGGCTTCGCGCGGTCGGCCTACGAACGCGGCACCGTCGTCGAAACCGATCCTCTGGCCGGCATGGGCGTGGCGATCGTCTTCTTGCCCCTCGTGGCACCGACCCGTGTCCTCGGGGTGCTGGCTCTGGTACCACGGTCGGACGACGTCGAGCGGGTGCGCGCACTGCGACCCCTGCTGGAAGCGGTGGCCTCGCTGCTGGCGATCACGCTCGAACGGCTGCATTACGCCGAGGCTGCCCAGGACAGCGAACTGCGGGTCTCCGCGGAGCGGTTGCGCGCATCGATCCTGTCGTCGCTGTCGCACGACTTGCGGACGCCGCTGACCAGTCTCGTCGGGCTGGCCGATACCCTCGTGCACCGGCAGCCGGCGCTCGACGAAGGCGCCATCGAGACGGCGGCGATCATTCGTGACCAGGCGCATGCCATGCATCGCCTGATGTCCAACCTGCTCGAAATGGCCCGCCTGCAGGCCGGCAGCATCACTCTGAACAAGGAGTGGCAAGCCTTCGAGGAGATCGTCGGCTCCAGCATCCGCCTGCTGGCGGGTCTTCTCGCCAGCCGCAGGCTTGACATCCAGGTGCCGCGGGACTTGCCGCTCGTCGAGTTCGACGCCGTGCTGCTCGAACGCGTCCTGTGCAACCTGCTGGAGAACGCCGTCAAGTATTCCCCACCGGGGGCGCGCATCGAGGTGCTGGCACGCACGTGCGGCGAGGCGTTGGAAATCGCTATCGGCAATGACGGGCCGGGTTTTCCCGCGGATTGCATCGACCAGGTTTTCGACCTGTTTGCCCGGGGCGAGCGCGAGCCGGCCGTCGCCGGTACCGGGCTGGGACTCGCGATCTGCAAGGCCATCGTCGACGCGCACCGTGGCACGATCGTCGCCGAGAACCGCCCCGGCGGTGCCCGTGTCCGTTTCACCCTTCCTCTTGGCACGCCTCCCGCCATGGACGACGAGGGTACGCCATGAACGAGACGATGGCGCAGGTCATCGTCGTCGAGGACGAACCGCAAATCCGCCGCTTCGTCTGCGATGCCTTGCGCCGCGAGGGCTGCGCGGCGTTCGCCGCGGCCACGGCGCGCCAAGGCCTGGACGAGCTTGCTCGTGGCCAGGTGCATCTGGTGATCCTCGACCTGGGGCTGCCGGACATGAACGGCATGGAATTCATCCGCGACATGCGTAGCTGGTCGATGGTGCCGATTCTCATCCTCTCCGCGCGCTCGACGGAGCGTGACAAGATCGCCGCCCTTGATACCGGTGCCGACGACTATCTCTGCAAACCCTTCGGCGTGGGCGAGTTGCTGGCGCGCGTACGGGCCTTGCTGAGACGCCACTGGCAAGCCGGCGAGGCGAGTCCCCTGCATCGCTTCGGCGATGTCGAGGTGGATCTGTCGCGGCGCATCGTGAGCCGGGGCGGCGTCGAGCTTCACCTGACGCAAATCGAGTATCGCCTGCTGGCGGTGATGCTAGCCAACAGCGGCAAGGTACTGACGCATCGCCACCTGATCCGGGAAGTTTGGGGGCCGGGGCGCAGCGAGCAGGGCCACTACCTGCGCATCTACGTTGGCCGGCTACGCCAGAAGCTCGAGATGGACCCGACCCAGCCGCAACACATTCTCACCGAGACCGGTGTCGGCTATCGCTTTCAATCCTGAATCCTGAAGCAAGAGGTAAGCATCATGTCCGAAAACACCGGCGAGAGCCGTCTGGCCAGCCTGTCGCTGGCCGCCCTTGGTGTCGTGTATGGCGATATCGGCACCAGTCCCCGGTCCGCGATCAAGGAGGTCTTCGGTGGCGCGCACCATCCGGTGCCGATCACCCCTGACAACGTCGTCGGCATTCTCTCGCTGATCATCTGGTCGCTGATGGCCGTCGTCAGCCTGAAGTACGTGTTGTTCATCATGCGCGCCGACAACAAAGGCGAAGGCGGCATCATGGCCTTGATGGCGCTGGCCCTGCGGCCGATCGCGCCGGGCTCGTGGCAGCGCCGGCTGATCATCGTTCTCGGCCTCTTCGGGGCGGCCCTTTTCTACGGTGACGGGGTGATCACGCCGGCCATTTCCGTGCTCTCGGCGGTCGAGGGTCTGGAAGTCGCGACACCGGCCTTCAAGCCCTACGTCGTACCGATTTCGTTGGCGATCCTGGTCGGCCTGTTTGCCGTGCAACGTCGCGGCACCGCCGCCGTGGGCGCGTTCTTCGGGCCGATCATGGTGCTTTGGTTCCTCACCCTGGGCGGGCTCGGCCTGCTGAGCATCGCCCATGACCCGGCGGTACTGCGCGCGCTGGGGCCGTGGCACGCCGTCCGTTTCTTCGACGACAACCCGATGCTCGGGTTCTTTGCCCTCGGTGCCGCCGTGCTCGTGCTGACGGGCGGCGAGGCGCTGTATGCGGACATGGGGCACTTCGGCCGCAAGCCGATCCAGTGGGCCTGGTTTGGCCTGGTTCTGCCGGCGCTGGTGATCAACTATTTCGGGCAAGGGGCGCTGCTGTTGCGCGACCCGGAGGCCATCGCCAACCCGTTCTATCTGCTCGCCCCCGACTGGCTGCTCTATCCGATGGTCGTACTGTCCACGGTGGCGACGGTGATCGCCTCGCAGGCCGTGATTTCGGGCGCTTTCTCGATTACGCAGCAGGCGATTCAGCTCGGCTTCACCCCGCGCATGGAGATCAGCCACACGTCGGATCAGCAGAGGGGGCAAATCTACCTGGCGGGCATCAACTGGAGCCTGCTCTTTGCGGTCATCGTACTGGTGCTCGGCTTCGGCAGTTCGTCGAACCTGGCGGCGGCCTACGGCATCGCCGTCACGGGAACGATGTTCATCACCGATCTGCTGGCCTTCGTCGTCGCGCGATACGTCTGGGGCTGGCCTGTCTGGCGCGCGCTTCTCGGCGCGCTGCCCTTCGCGATCGTCGATCTGGCCTATTTCTCGGCCAACTCGGTGAAGATCGCCGACGGCGGCTGGTTCCCGCTGCTCTTCGGCCTCGCCGTCTATCTGCTGCTTTCCACCTGGAAGCGCGGCCGCGACCTGCTCAGCGCGCATCTGGCCATGGACGCGATGGATACGCGAAGCTTCCTGCAAGCGATCGCCGGGGCGCGACGGGTACCGGGGACAGCGATATTCCTCACCTCCAACCCCGACAGCGTCCCGCACTCGCTGCTGCACAGCCTGAAGCACTACAAGGTGTTGCACGAGCGCCTCGTCCTGGTCTCGGTCCATATTCTCGACGTCCCCCGGCGAGCGGAGGCCAGCCGGGTGGAAGTGGTGAAACTGGCCAGCGGCCTGTGGCAGGTCAAGGTCTTCTACGGCTACATGGAGCCGCCCAATCTGCCGGACGCGCTGGCCGGGTGCGCCGAATTCGGGCTCCACTTCGACCCCATGGACACCTCTTTCTTCCTCGGTCGGGAAACCTTGCTTCCCCGCCTGAATACCGAGATGAGCCACTGGCGCGGCAAGCTCTTCGTCTGGATGTTCCGCAACGGCGGCAGCGCCGCCAACTTCTTCGGGCTGCCGGCCAATCGCGTCGTCGAATTGGGCACGCAGGTGGTCATGTAGTTCCGCCGTTTTCGGGAAGCGTCGGCGGCACGCCGCGCGGCAGCGAGAAGATGAAACGCGCGCCGCCGCCGGGGCGGTTCTCGGCACGAATCCTGCCGCCGTGCGCCTCGACGATGGCGCGGCAGATGGCCAGGCCAAGACCTACGCCAGGCGTCGTGCGCGCGCGCGCGCCGCGTTCGAACTTCTGGAAAATGCTCTCTTCGCGCCCGCGGGGCAAACCCGGGCCGTTGTCGTCCACCCACACGTCGACCTCGCTCCCGCGCAGCGCCGCACCGACGTCCACGCGGGTTCCGGCCGGCGTGTGCTTGGCGGCATTCTCCAGGAGGTTGCACAGCACCCGCTCGATCAGCCCGGCATCGATCTCGAGCCGCGGCAGACCGTCGGGCAAGGCAGTGTGCACGGCGTGTCCGGCCAGGAGCAGGTCGGTGGCGGCCAGCGCGCCGCCGACGACTTCTTCCAGCGGCTGCCATTGGCGCTTGAGTTCGACCTTTCCGGCCTGCAGCCGCGCCATATCGAGCAGCTTGCCGACCTTGGCGCTCATGCGTAGCGCTTCCTCCTCAAGCGTCTCGACAATCCGGGCCTGGGCCTCGGTCGGCGGCGGCTGCGTCAGCCGGATCGATTCGGCCAGCCCCACCAGTACGCTCAGTGGCGTGCGCAGATCGTGCGAGATCGCCGCCAGCAGCGAATTGCGCAGGCTCTCGGATTCCATCTGCAGCAGCGTGGCTTGCGCCACCTCGACGTAGTGCAGGCGCTCGACGGCGATCGCCACCAGACTGGCAAAGGCCTCGAGCTGACGACGCGTTTCCGGAGCCCGCACGCGTAGCGGGTCGCGCGGTGCGATCGCGAGCACGCCGCGTGTGCGCATCGGCGTCTTGAGCGGCAGGTAGAGCAATGGACTGCCCGGCAGGGTGTCGGTGGACAGCCCGGCTGCCTCGCCATGATCGAAGGCCCAGCGGGCGACGCCCTCGTCGATGATCGGCGTGCCGGCGCCGTCCGCTCCGGCCTTGACCACTTCCACTTGCAGACGGTCCTTGGCGTCGGACAGCAACAAGGCGGCCTGAGCGCCGAACTCGAGCGATAGAAAGCGATCGCAAGCTTCGGCGATTTGCATCGGCAGCAAGGCGGCCGAGAGGTCGCGTGCCATTTCGTAAAGCCCGCGGGCGCGCGCTTCGCGCTGCGTCGCCACCTCGGCGTGTTGCTTGTAGCGTGCCGTGAGCTGGCCAGTGATCAAGGCCACGATGAGCATCACGGCCAAGGTCACGAGATGCTGCGCATCGTTGACCGTGAAGGAAAAACGCGGCGGCACGAAGAAGAAGTCGAAGGCGGCAACCACCAGAAAGGCGCTTGCCACGGCCGGGCCACGGCCAAGACGCGTGGCCACGATGAGTACCGCGAGCAGGAACAACATGGCGATGTTGGTGAGCTCGAGCGCGCCAGCGAGCGGCGCCGCGAGCGCCGTCGCCGCGGCGCAGATCGCCGCCGCCTTGAGATAGGCCGGCCAATCGCCGGCTGTCGGTGGCGCGGCAGGCGCCGGCGCTGCGCTGCGCTTCGCCTCGCTGCGTGCCGCCTGAACTACATCGAGGTCGGGCGCGGTCTGGCCGATGCGGTCGGCGATCGAACGATACCAGGGTTGCCAGGGGCGCCGGTGGTCGCGCCCGACCATCACGCGCGAGAGGTTCTGCTCGCGCGCATAGTCGACGATGGCCGCGACCGCGTCCTCAGCCGCCAGTGTCGCCGTTTCGGCGCCGAGCGAGGCGGCCAGTTCGAGCGCTTGCACGACGCGCTGCCGCTGCGTTTCCGGCTCCGGCCTCGCGCCAGACGTGGCGACGTGGATCGCGTGCCAGGGAGCTTCCAGCCGCCCGGCCAGCCGCGCCCCGGCGCGCACCAGCCGCTCGCCGCCTCTGCCCGGTCCGAGGCATACCAGCAGCGCATCGCGCGTTTGCCATACCTGGCTCACTGACGTTTCGTGGCGGTAGGCCAGCATTTCGTCGTCCACGCGGTCGGCCGTGCGGCGCAGCGCCAGCTCGCGCAGGGCGATCAGATTACCCTTGCGGAAGAAGTGGCGGATCGCCCGTTCGGCTTGTCGTGGCAGATAGACCTTCCCCTCCTTCAAGCGCTGCAGCAGTTCGTCCGGCGGCAGGTCGACGAGCACCACTTCGTCCGCTTCGTCGAAGACGTGATCGGGCACCGTTTCCCAGACGCGAATGCCGGCAATGCCGCTGACCACATCGTTGAGCGTTTCCAGATGCTGCACGTTGACCGTCGTGTACACGTCGATGCCCGCGGCGAGCAGTTCGTGCACGTCCTGCCAGCGCTTCGGATGGCGCGAACCGGCGACGTTGGCATGGGCCAGCTCGTCCATCAGGATCAGCGCCGGCCGGCGTGCTAGCGCGGCGTCGAGATCGAACTCCCGGAAAACCTTGTCGCGATGGGAAATTTCCGCCGGCGCGAGCCGATCCAGGCCGCTCAGCAGAGCCTCGGTTTCCTTGCGGCCATGCGTTTCGACGACGCCGACGAGCACATCCGTTCCCAGTCCTTGCTGTTGACGAGCGGCCAGAAGCATGGCGTAGGTCTTGCCGACGCCAGCGCAGGCGCCGAAGAAGATCTTCAGCTTGCCGCGCGCCTCCTTGGCGTCTTCCTCCTGGACGCGTGCCAGGAGTCGATCCGGGTCGGGACGTTCGGTCACAGCCAGCCCAGGCGCCGAAAGCGGAAGAAGAGAAAGCCCATGGCAGCAGCGATCGCGGCCAAGGCCATCGGGTAGCCGTATTCCCACTGCAATTCGGGCATCAGCTTGAAGTTCATGCCCCAGATACCGGCAAACGCGGTTGCGACGGCAAAGACCCCGGCCCAGGCGGCCAGGCGCTTGGCGACGTCGTTCTGTTCGATGGCCACGGTTGAGAGGCTGACCTGGATGGCCGTGCCGATGGTGTCGCGCAGGGCATCGAGGTTGGCGTTGATGCGCGTCAGATGGTCATAGACGTCGCGGAAATAGTGCCGGCTGCTGGCCGCGATCGGCGATAGGCGACTGCTGGCAAGCTTGCCGACCGCCTCCATCAGCGGCGCCACGGCGTGCTTGACGAGGGTCGCGCGGCGTTTCAGCTCGTACAGGCGCTCGATGTTGTGGCGTGCCGCGCCGCGCTCGAAGATGGTTTCCTCGATATCTTCGAGTTCGGATTCCAGGCTATCGACGATCGGAAAATAGCGGTCGACCACTTCATCCATCAAGGCGTAGAGGACGAAACCCGATCCCTGCTTGAGGAACTCGGGCTCGCGTTCGCAGCGTTCGCGCACACCCACCAGGGGCTGGCCGCTGCGGTTGCGCACCGAGAGAATGAAATTGCCGCCGACGAATACGTTCACCTCGCCAATCGTGATCTCGCGATGCTCCATTTCGAGCAGGTGGATCACGGCGAACAGAGTGTCGCCGTACTCTTCGAGCTTCGGTCGTTGGTGACCGTGGTTCGCGTCTTCGATGGCCAGCGCGTGCAGCCCGAACTCGACGCGCATCTTTTCGAGTTCCGCCGGGGTGGCATCGCGCAGCGCGACCCAGACGAAGCAGTCGGGACGCTTCAGGTAGTCGCTGATTTCATCGATCTCGATATCGGCAAGCTTCTTGCCGTCGCAGTAGGCAATGCAATTGATCAGCATCGGGGGCTCCGTCAGTTGGCATGGTGGCATTTTCGCCCGCTTTTCCCGCCACCGACAGGCGCTCTCGCGAGGCCGCCGGTGTTTACGGCGTCAGCGCGTCGAGAGCGAGGTTGAGCCGCAGGACATGCACCCGCGCTTCGCCGAAGACGCCGAGATCACGGCCTTCGGTGTTTTCGGCAATCAGTTGCCGCACGGCCTGGATCCCGAGATGGCGCGCGCGGGCGACGCGCTGTGCCTGGTAGTCGGCGGCCGCCGGGCTGATGTGCGGATCGAGGCCGCTGGCCGACGCCGTCACGAGGTCTATCGGTACCGGTCGCCGGTTGTCCGGGTCGGCGGCGCGCAGCGTCTCCACCCGGCTCCTGACGGCGGCGACGAGTGCCGGGTTCAGCGGTCCGAGGTTCGATCCCGACGACGCGGCGGCGTTGTAGGGCATCGGTGCCGTTGCCGACGGGCGGCCCCAGAAGTACTTCGCGTCGGTGAAGTTCTGCCCGATCAGCGCGGAGCCGATCGGCTTGCCGTCGCGGTTGATCAGGCTGCCGCCAGCGGCGGCAGGGAAGGCGATGCGGGCGACGCCGGTGACCAGCAACGGATAGAGGATGCCGGTAAGGAGCGACAGCAGGACGAACAGGGAAACGGCGGGACGCAGCAGCGTTCTCATTGCGGCCTCCTCAAGCCAGGCCGGCGGCAGCCAGCGCCAGGTCGATCAGCTTGATGCCGATGAACGGAGTGACCAGGCCGCCGAGCCCGTAGATCGCGAGATGGCGACGCAGCAGGCTGGCGGCGCCGATGGCGTGGTAGCGGACGCCTTTGAGCGCCAGCGGAATCAGCGCGACGATGATCAGCGCGTTGAAGATGACCGCCGAGAGAATCGCCGAGGCCGGGCTCGCCAGACCCATCACGTCGAGCGCCGAGAGTGCCGGGTAGGTACTGGCGAAGGCGGCCGGAACGATGGCGAAATACTTGGCGACGTCGTTGGCGACGCTGAAGGTGGTCAGCGCGCCGCGCGTCATCAGCATCTGCTTTCCCGTCTCGACGACTTCGATCAGCTTGGTCGGGTTCGAGTCGAGGTCGACCATGTTGCCGGCTTCCTTGGCAGCCTGCGTGCCGCTGTTCATGGCCACGGCGACGTCGGCCTGCGCCAGTGCCGGCGCATCGTTGGTGCCGTCGCCGGTCATCGCCACCAGGCGGCCCTCGGCCTGGTAGCGGCGGATGAGCGCCAGTTTGGCGGCCGGCGTCGCTTCGGCGAGAAAATCGTCGACGCCGGCCTCGGCGGCGATCGCCGCGGCGGTTAGCCGGTTGTCGCCGGTGATCATCACCGTCTTGATCCCCATCTGGCGCAGTTCGGCGAAACGTTCCCGGATACCGCCCTTGACGATATCCTTCAGCTCGACGACACCGAGCACGCGCCTGCCGTCGGCGACGACCAGCGGCGTGCTGCCGCGCCGTGAGGCCGCCTCGACTGCCGTCACGACCGACGCCGGCATGGCGCCGCCGATGGCCTCGACATGTTGGCGAATGGCGTCGGCCGCTCCCTTGCGAATCTGCCGGCCGGGCACGTCGACGCCGCTCATCCGCGTGTGCGCCGAGAAGTGCACGAACTGCGCTGCCAGCGCGCGCACGTCGCGCTCGCGCAAATTGAAGCGCTGCTTGGCAAGGACGACGATGCTGCGGCCTTCCGGCGTTTCATCGGCGAGCGACGCGAGCTGCGCGGCGTCGGCGAGTTCAGCCTCGCTCGCTCCCTCGGCGGGCAGGAAGGCCGCGGCCTGACGATTGCCCAGCGTGATCGTGCCGGTCTTGTCGAGCAGCAGGACGTCGACGTCGCCGGCGGCTTCCACCGCGCGACCCGAGGTGGCAATCACGTTTGCCTGCAGCAGGCGGCTCATGCCGGCCACGCCAACGGCGGAGAGCAAGCCGGCGATGGTCGTCGGAATCAGACAAACCAGCAGCGCGATGAGGACGCTGAGGCTGACCGGTGAACCGGAGCCGGCGACCGTCACGGCGAACTGGGAAAAGGGCAGCAGCGTCGCGGTGACGACCAGGAAAACGATCGTCAGGGTGGCCAGCAGGATGGCCAGCGCGATCTCGTTCGGCGTCTTCTGCCGCTTCGCCGTCTCGACCATGGCGATCATCCGGTCGACGAAGGTCGCGCCGGGATCGACCGTGACACGCACCATCAGCCAGTCGGAGAGCACGCGCGTACCGCCGGTGACCGCCGAGAAGTCGCCGCCGGACTCGCGGATCACCGGCGCCGACTCGCCGGTGATCGCCGATTCATCGACCGAGGCGACGCCTTCGATCACCTCGCCGTCGGCGGGAATCGTTTCACCGGCGCAGACCAGGAGCACGTCGCCGACACGCAGATCGTCGGCGGCCACCGTCTGCCGGTCGGCGTCCGCGCGCGGGGCGCGCAGCCGCCTGGCCCAGGTTTGCTTCCTGAGGCCGCGCAATGACGCCGCCTGCGCCTTGCTGCGTCCTTCCGCCAGCGCTTCGGCGAAGTTGGCGAAGAGCACCGTGAACCACAGCCAGACGGCAACGCCAACGACGAAAGAGGTCGCTTCCCGGCGCGCACCGCCGAGCGCCGGGTACGCCGCCAACGTCGTCACGATCGAGCCGACATAGACCACGAACATCACCGGATTGCGCCATTGCACGCGCGGGTCGAGCTTGCGAAAGGCGTCGGCGATGGCCGGCCCGACGAGCGCCGGGTCGAACAGGGAAAAGGTCTTGCGGGTCATCGAATCCTCCAGCCATCAACGGGCCGACCACAGCGCCAGATGCTCGGCCAGCGGGCCGAGCGCCAGGGCGGGCACATAGTTGAGCAGGCCGACCAGCAGCACCACGCCGATGAGCAGCGCGACGAACAGCGGGCCGTGCGTCGGCAGGGTGCCGGCGGTCACGGCGACCCGCTGCTTGGCGGCCAGCGACCCGGCCATTGCCAGCACCGGAATGATCACGGCGAAACGGCCGAAGCACATCGCCACCGTCAGCAGGCCGTTGTAGAAAGGCGTGTTGGCCGACAGTCCGGCGAAGGCGCTGCCGTTGTTGTTGGCGGCTGACGACAAGGCATAGAGGACTTCGGAAAAGCCGTGCGCGCCGGGGTTGGCGATGCCGGCGCGACCCGCCTCGGTCATCACGGCGATGGCGGTGCCGATGAGGACCAGCAGGGGTGTGGCGAGAATAGCGAGGCACGTCATCTTCATCTCGTGCGCCTCGATCTTCTTGCCCAGGTATTCCGGTGTGCGTCCGATCATCAGGCCGGCGATGAACACCGCCAGCACGGCGAAGACCAGCATGCCGTAGAGGCCGGAACCGACTCCGCCGAAAACGACTTCGCCGAGTTGCATCAACACCAGCGGCACGGCGCCGCCGAGCGGCGTGAATGAGTCGTGCATGGCGTTCACCGCGCCACAGGAGGCCGCCGTGGTGATCGTGGCGAAGAGCGCCGAATCGGCAATGCCGAAGCGCGTCTCCTTGCCTTCCATGTTGCCGTCGGTCAAGGCCGTGGTGCTCACGCTCGCCGTCTCGCCGACGCGGATCTGCGCGAGCCGCGGATTGCCCTGCTGTTCGAAAACGATCGCCGCCATTGCAAAGGCGACGAAGAGCAGCGCCATGGCGGCGAACAGCGTCCAGCCCTGGCGTTCGTCGCCGACCAGGCGGCCGAAGGCGAGGCACAGCGCGCCGGGAATCAGGAAGATCGACAGCATCTGCAGGAAGTTCACGAGTGGCGTCGGGTTCTCGAAGGGGTGTGCCGAGTTGGCGTTGAAGAAGCCGCCGCCGTTGGTGCCGAGCATCTTGATCGCCACCTGCGAGGCGACCGGACCCATCGGCAAGGTCTGCGTGGGTGCCGTGGCGGGCTCGGCGACGGCGTGGCCCGGGTCGTCTTCGAGCGGCCGGCCGTCGGTGTCGAGCTTGGCATTGCCGTGCCTGGTGGCTTCCAGTGTTGTTACCTCCTGGTAGGCGGCGAAGTTCTGGAGCACGCCCTGGCTGGCCAGGAAGAGCGCGAAAAGCAGCGACAGCGGCAGCAGGATCCAGACCGTGACGCGGAACAGGTCGACCCACGCGTTGCCGATCCCCGACGCTGAATGGCGTGCAAAGCCCCGCACGAGCGCGATGGCAACGGCGATGCCGGTGGCGGCGGAAAGGAAGTTCTGCACCGTCAGTCCCAGCATCTGGACCAGGTAGCTCATCGTCGATTCGCCGTCATAGCCCTGCCAGTTGGTATTGGTGACGAAGCTCACCGCTGTATTGAAGGCCGAGCCGGGGCTGACGTTGGCCATTTCCTGCGGATTCAACGGCAGCCAGAATTGCAGGCGCTGCAAGGCGTAGACGGCGACCAGGCCGAGCGCGTTGAAGAGCAGCACGGCCAGCGCGTAGTTCAGCCAGCCCATCTCGGCATTGCGCCGGATGCCGCAGACCCGGAACACCGCTCCTTCGAAGCCGCTCACCGGGGTCGCCTGATCGTCCATCGTCATCACCCTGGCGATATGGAGTCCCAGCGGCCTGACCACGAGCAGCAGCACGGTCATGTAAAGGCCGAGCAACAACCAGGCATGGCTGTTCATCGAAGGTTCTCCGGAAAAGGCCCTGCCTTGATCGGGGAAATCAGCGGGCCGGCGGGGGCGAGGCCGGTGAAGGACAAGAAGCCCTGCCGAGTTCAGCGATTCACGGTGAATGTCATTGCCCCGCCGTCACACATTCCGTCGGACAAGACAAGCAGTTCATAGGCTTTCGGCGTTCTGTCGAGCACTGTCATCGCCTCGGGCTTGATTTCATCGTTGTCCTTGCAGGCGCGCGATTTTCCTTTCCGCAACGTTCGAGGTTCATTGAGCGCGCTCAGGTCGAGTTGGGCCAGGGTTCTTGCCGTGACGCTATTCCCGTCCCACCAGTCGATTCTCCAGTTCACCGTGTACTGGTTCTTCCGGTCATCGTCGGGGCCCGTGAGCAGCAGGAAGCCGTCTTCCACAGCCACCATGTCTCGTATCCCGCGTCCAGCGCCGAGTTCGACAAGTGCCAGTTTGACCTTCGGGTCGCCGCCTTTGAATAACGCCTCGGCATCAACCGACAAAATGCCGGCCGGACTGCGGAAGCCGAAGTACAGTCTTCCCTTGCTGACGGCCAAGCCTTCGATATCGACACCGCAGTGGTCGCCTTCCCTCACATGTTTCCTGAGTTCCGGTCGCGACTGCATGATCGACCACAAGCGCCCTTTGTCATCGTCGTCTACCAACTTTCCCTTCCGGGAGCGCTGGGCTCGGCCGGTGGCGGGGTCCAGGCGGAAGCGGATGACATGGCGGCTGTGTACATTCTCCACGCAACCATTGCGCTTGGCCGAATGGGAGCCGGTGACGTAGAAGTAGCTGCCGTCCGTTGCGGCTCCCTCGGCGTCCAGTTCTTCCTTCTCGGGGTCCTTCAGCTTGACTTCTTCCGGATCGATAGTGAGTTTGTGATGACCGAGGGTGGCGAACCTGGCTTGCCAACCTTCGTCGAACACCATCAAGCAGACACGCTCTTGTGCCGCATTCATGGTGCAGGCTATTCCGCTCAGCGCCTTGCGCGTTTTTTCTTCCTTCTTGGCAAAGGCAAAGCCATTGCCGCTGTCCCACGGCTTGCCGATCGGCCTCACGAGAGGAGGTTCGCCCGGTGTTTGCGCTTGAGCGCCGGCGAGGATGAACAGCAGACTGCTCGCCAAGGATAGTCGCGCCAAGCGACTCGCACCTGGGTGACCTTGCTTTGCCGACGGTTTCATGCGCGTTGTCTCCCGTGTATTTCAAGATGGTTGGCGCCCCGAACTCGCTTGCGCCGCTGCTCCGCCTCTCGAGGAAAGCCCGGTCCGGCACGCCTCACCCGGCCAGCCACACATCCGGCGCAGACGGATTGACGCCGCCCGGCCATGCACCACCAAGCCATTCCGAAAATCCTCAGAAACGTTCGTATCGACAAGGAGCGGACTCGCCGGCTCTTCGGGCGTCCGTGCAGAGGCTCACCGGTGGGCCGCCATCGGCCGTCTTCGCAAAGCGCCGGTTCGCGGAAAGGGCCGCGCGCAAAGAAGCCCTGCCTGGCGCGGCGTCGTACAGGCCCGCTGGCTGGCACGATTCGATCGTGAAGCATCGAATCAGAGCCTCGGCGTTCATGGCATCGCCTCTGATGTTCGGCCAAGCGCATCCAGGATGGGATCGTAGTCATAGTTATCCACCAGACGGCCGAGCGCGGCGGCCAGTTCGCGGTCGTACTTGCGGATGGCTGCCAGCGCGGCTTTGATCTGATCGCCATCAAGCACGGTGAACGCTTCTGCGAGAGCTTGGTGCAAAGGTTCGGGCAGTGCCGCCAAGGCCTTCCACGACAGTTCGCTAACCGGCTCGACCTGTGGTGGCGCGGCGCGAACAAACTCGACCTCCAGCTGATTCTCCATGCAACTGTGAATCTCCTCGGTGCGGAATGGCTTATGCACGATGGCGTCAAATCCGGACTCGAGCAACAAGAAATCGTCTTGCTTGAACGAGGAGGCGGTAACCGCGGCGATTTTCACTTTATCTCCGCCGGGCAGCGCGCGGATTCGCCTGGTCGCCTCCAATCCGTCCATAACGGGCATCCGCCTGTCCATCCAGATGAAGTCTGGTGCCCAGCTTTGATAACACGCCACGCCTGCGACGCCGTCTTCGGCCTCCTTCACGAGATAGCCGACTTGCTCCAGCAACTGCTTGAGCAGTAGCCGGTTCTCCCGGTTGTCGTCGACGACGAGCACACGGTATCTCGGCTGTCCGTGCGCCAGACCGATCACCTCGCCTTTCTCGGGCGCCGCTTCGGGCAGATTTTCCGGGAGCGCCCGTTGCAGCGGCAACGTGACCCGGAAGATGCTGCCCTTGCCCAATTCACTGGCAAGTGTCAGTTGTCCATCCATCAGTGCGACGAACTGCCGGGTAATGGCCAGGCCGAGTCCCGAACCCTGGCGCGCTCCGACATTGCCGGTCTGAACGAAAGCCTCGAAGATTCGCTCTTGATCCTCCGGTGCGATACCGACTCCGGTGTCTTCAATCTCCAGAACCAGGCGCTCGGCGGGACCGGATTCGACGTCCAGGCGCAGGGTGATGCCGCCGTTCTCGGTTGCCTTCACCGCGTTTGACAGCAGATTGATGAGAATCTGGCGTATCTTGATCTGGTCGTCGACGACATACCGCGGAAAGTCGGAAGCCTGAACCACCTGCAGCCACAAGCCTTTTTCTTTGGCGCGAAAGCGCATCATGTCGGTGACGCCGACAATCAGGTTGGACAAGTCGAACGGCTCTCGAGCAATCTGGGTGCGGCCGGCCTCGATCTTGGCCAGATCGAGCACGTCGTTGATCAGGCCGAGCAGGTGATCGCCGCTCTTGTGGATGATCTCCAGGTTCACCCGCTGCGCCTCCGAGAGGCCAGGACTGCGGCGCACGATGTCGGAGAAGCCAAGGATGGCGTTCAGCGGCGTGCGCAGCTCGTGCGACATGTTTGCCAGGAACAGGCTCTTGGCGTGATTCGCCGCCTCGGCCTGCTCCTTTGCCTCTTGAAGCTCCTGTTCGGCCTGTTTGCGCCCGCTGATGTCAAAAATCACTCCGTCCAGAAACGACGGACCGCCGTCCACGCCGCGCACCATCTTGCTCTTGGTATGGACCCAATGTATCTGTCCGCTGGCGTCGATCATGCGATACTCCGCGTTGTCACCTTGCAGATCGGTCGCCGCCCGCTCCAGATCAGCGGCCATGCGCACCTTGTCGTCCGGATGAACGATGTCGCCAATGGAGCGCGGCACGTTCGGGTCGAGAAAATCGGTCGTGGGATGACCGGAAAGTTTCCTTATTTCGTCGCTGATGAAGAGCAAGGTCCAAGGCGGGTGCGGCAAACACCGGAACACCACGCCGGGGATGTTGTCCACCAGAGACTGCAACTGCTGTCCGCTTTCGCGCACCTTCAGTTCGGCTGCGCGCTGACGGGCGCGGCCGTGCATGGCGGAGAGCAACAACGAGAGCGATATCATCGCTACCAGCGCGGTGGCAAGGCCGATTGCGACGCGACGCGCCAGCGGAACGGCCGCCTGCAAGTCAGCGAGCAACACGATTGTCCAGTCTCCACCTGTGTCGCGCCAGTTGATCGGGTAGCGCAACAGGGCCTGACGGCGACCATCGACGCGAACGGTATCCTCGTTCAAGGAAAACGGTAGCCGCAGGAAGCCCCCGTCCGCGCCGGTCAGCACTTGAAACTGCTTCGATGCGTTGACTGCTCTGACCTGTTCGTCACTGCTTTCCTGCATGGCGCGCATGATCCAATCGGCGCGACTCGCAGCGAAAACCACGCCGCTTGGCGAAACGACCATACCGGTGACGTTCGGGTCGTGCGTCAGGAAGTCATCCAGTTCCACCGCCGAATACCGTGCGGCAACGACGCCGATGATCTCGCTGTCCGGTTCGCTGCTGGCGCGCACCGGCGCGGCGACGAAAAAAGTCCGCCTCCCCGTGCTCAAGCTTTTGGCGCCGTAGATGTTTTCCGTACCGCCCATCGCTGTCTTGAAGTAGGTGCGAAATGAAACATCCTGGCCGATCGGCGAAACCCCCCTATAGTCCCAGTCGGCCGTAATCAGCCCCGCCTTGTTGGTCACGAAGGCATGCTCTGCTCCCGCGCTGATGGCCAGCGTATGCAAGGCGGCGTGGCGGGTTCTTTGCGTTTTGGCGCGTTCAATGTCGGTTTCTTTGGCCGCGTCGCGGATGGTCGGGTCGCTTTGTCCGGCCAGCGCCACCATGCCCATGCCGCGACCAACCACGGTGCGATTGTGGAAACTCGCCGCCTCGCGCTGGGCGATGGACGCCATGGTGTTGCGAAAAGAGAATTCGTTGACGGCGCGATAGATTTCGGCGGCGAGCCAACCGACAGCGAGCGAAACGAGAAAACAGGCGGCGACCGCGGTACGGCGATGCCGCAAGGCTTGCGTAACGAGGGAGGAGCGACCGGATACGGCAGCCTGACTAGCAATATCCATAGTGCATTCCCAGCGTTGGCTTGGTCGGTGAAGTCGAGCGCGGCGGCGAGGTATCGAGACGGGGCAATACCAGTTGCCGCATCGAGGCCTTCCCTAGGCGTTTTCCAGCCCGCTGGCGACCCAAACGAAGGCCTCCGGCCAGGATTTCTTGAGCTTGCGAAGCGACATCCATGTTACCCCTCCGGCGGGCACCGCGGCGCACTCAATAGATCCTCGCTGGCATAGTCATCCGCCGAACGAGTAAGTGGGGTGGCCAGATCGGGGTAGTTCATGCCGGCCTCCGCCAGCAGGTTCCTAAGGCGGCTACTAGCGAGGCTGGTCAGCGCGCTCACGAGGGCGTGGTGCAAAGACAAAAAAAGAAAGGCTAACACTACTAAATAATAGCCGAACTTTTATGTGGCACTGGGAGTAATGACGTAGTTCCATTCGGCGCGTAATACGTCGCGTGTCAGGCGGATGCTCCGGGGGAGGATCGGCAATTCGTCAGCAAGGCGCTGCGACTCCAGTTTCCAGAGGGCCAGCGGCCACGGGTGGAATATCTCTCCAGGGTTGGGGCAGCCGCGTTGTCGGGTGGCCGCCAGGCGGCACGTGGTGGGGGCCACCCGTTCGCCACCTTATGCGCAGGCCGCAAGGCGCGACAATTCGCTGCCGTTCGCTTGCCGGACGAGCGCTTCGAACATCGAAAGTGAAGCGCCTCGCGCTCTGCTATCATCCCCGCGATTTGTCGCGCTCCGCGACCAGGTGGGGAGCCAGTCGCCAGGAAACGCCGCCGTGCGTCGCGCGGCACGCTGCGGCCTCAGGCTCGCCGCCTCTTCTTTTATTGACTTGGGTAGGAGTCGTACCGCATGCCGTCAGCTCGCCGCAACTTTCGCCTCGCAAGCCTTGTCGCCCTCGCCCTGGCCGCCGGCGGGTGCGATCGCCAGTCGCCCGAACAGCAGTTCGAGCAGGCGCAGGCGCTGGCGCAAAAGGCCGACTACGCGGCAGCGGTCATCGCGCTCAAGAATGTCCTGCAGGCACAGCCGGACAATTCGCAGGCCCGCCTCCTGTTGGGCCAAGTGCTGGTCAAACAGGGTGCCTACCGGGATGGCGAGACGGAACTGACGAAGGCGAACGCCTTGGGTGTCGAGCGCAGCCGGCTGGTGCCAGCGCTGGCGAGAGCCTATCTGATGTCGGGCCAGCCCCAGAAAGTGCTGGACCTGGGCCTTCCGGAGAGCGCGCTGAGCGGCGAGCCCCTGGCGGATCTGCTTGCCACCCGGGCCGAGGCGCAGCTTTACCTGGGAAAGCGGGACGATGTCGAGCAATCGATACTCAGCTCCGAAATGGCCTATCCCGATCGCCCGGCGCTTCGCCTCGTCGAGGCCAAGCTGGCGCTGTTCGACGGCCAGGCCGAGCGCGCCGGAGAACGGGTCGACGAGGCTCTGCGGCGCGACCCGAAGTTCGTCGATGCCTTGTATTTCAAGGCCGGCCTACGCCATGCGGCTGGCCAGCTCGACGAGGCGGCGGCGCTCTATGGTCAGATCACCGCCATCGATCCGTCGCAGGTGCTGGCTCATCTCGCCGCCGCCAGAGTGCAGTTGCAGAAGGGCGACCTGGACGCGGCGGACAAAGCCGTCAAGGCGGCCGAAAGCCTGACGCCCAAGAATCCCCTGGTGATGTACTCGCGAGGGATTCTCGAACTGCAACGGGGCCACCTCGACCTGGCCAGCGCCACGCTCGCCAAGGTTCTCGCGGTCGTACCCGACGACCTCGCCTCCTTGCTCGCCCATGCCGTCGCCAGCCATGGACTGGGCAATTTCGAGCAGAGCATCAACAAGGCCAAGCGGGTGCTGGCCAGGGATGCGGACAATCTGCTGGCGACCAAGATCCTGGCCAGCGGACAGTTGCAGTCAAAGGATGCCAAGGGCGCCCTGGCGACGCTGGAGACCGCGCTCGCCGCGCATCCCGACGATCCGCAACTCGTGGCGCTGGCGGGCGACGCCTACCTGTGGACGGGCGATTACGCGAAAGCGATGAGCTATCTCAACCGCGCCGTCGCGCTGGAGCCGCAGAGCGCCACGATCAAGACCAGCCGGGCGACCGGCCACCTGGTCGCCGGGAACACCGAACAGGCGCTGACCGACCTGGAACAGGCGGTTCGTCTCAACGCGCAGCTTGGCCAAGCCGATCTGCTGCTGGTCACGCTACGCCTGAAACGCAAGGAGTACGACCAGGCGCTGTCGGATATCGCCGCGCTGGAGAAGAAGCTGCCCAACAACCCGGTCACCCACGAGCTGCGTGCCGGCGCCCTGGTGGGCCAGGAAGACCGCGCCGGGGCGCGCAAGGCCCTGGAGCAGGCGCTCGCCATACAACCCACCTTCTTTTCCGCGGCGCTCAGTCTGGCCCGGCTGGATATCCAGGACGGGAATCCCGCGCTCGCCCGCCAGCGCTTCGAGTCGATTCTGGCGCGCGACGAGAAGAACGTCGAGGCGATGCTGGCGCTGGCGGAGTTGTCCGCCTTCGAAAAGAAGGAAAGCGAGTATCTGGCATGGCTGGACTGGGCGATCCGGGCCGACCCCCGGCAGATCAAGCCACGTGCCGCCCTGGTCCAGCATCATCTGGCCCGGCGCGAGATGCAGAAAGCGCTCGCCGCGGCCCAGGATGCGGCGGCGTCCAACCCGGACGACGTGGACGCCGTCAGCCTGCTGGGCAGCGCACAGCTCGCCGCCGGCGACAGTACGGCGGCGATCGAAACGTTTTCCGGTATCGCCAGGAAGCTGCCGCAGTCTCCCGAAGCGCAACTCAAGCTGGCGCTGGCGCAAATCACCATCTATCAAACCGGCGCGGCACGGGCGACGCTGAACAAGGCGTTGCAGTTGAAACCGGACTTCCTGCCGGCGCAGGAAGCCCTGATACGACTCGAACTCGGCGAGCAGAAGCCGGACGCGGCGCTGAAGATCGCACGCCAGATGCAGTCCCGGCAAGCCCGGTCGCCGCTCGGTTTCGATCGCGAGGGGGACATCATGCTGTCCCAAAAGCGCTATCCGGAAGCCATCAAGGCGTACGAGAAAGCGCTGGAGAAGGGTGCCGCCACACCGGGTTTGATCAAACTGCATCGCGCGCTCGCACTGTCGGGCGACAGCAAGGCGGCGTATCAAAGACTGGACGACTGGGTCAGGCAGTATCCTCGCGATCTGGCGATACGTGCCTACGCGGCCGACGTGTACATGAAGGCCAGGCGCGACCGCATCGCCATCGCGCACTACGAGGAACTGCTGCGGCTGAGCCCGAACAACGTCGTGGCCTTGGGCAACCTGGCCAATCTTTACCTGCGCGAGAACGACAGCCGCGCACTACCGACGGCCGAACTCGCCTTCAAGCTGGCCCCCGACGACCCGCGCGTGTTCGACATTCTCGGCTGGATTCTGGTCGAGCAGGGGCAGGGGTCGCGCGGCATCGATCTGCTCGGCAAGGCGGCGGGGCAACTGCCCGATCTCATGTCGGTGCGCTATCACTACGGCGCCGCTCTCGCGCGCGCCGGCAAGAAGGCGGAAGCC
Organism: Accumulibacter sp.; assembly: GCF_029255285.1. Lineage (GTDB taxonomy): Bacteria > Pseudomonadota > Gammaproteobacteria > Burkholderiales > Rhodocyclaceae > Accumulibacter. The sequence goes on along the minus strand of NZ_JAPUVI010000022.1, from coordinate 111,232 downwards.
AGGAAAGAACTCGAGTTAGTCCTTGCCCAGGAGCCGTCGTCGTCGGAACTGCGCGAACAGGCGAAAAAGGTACTGGCCAGCTTGTGACCCTGCCTGACCCGCAGCCAGGTTCGGGGCGGCGAGGGAGAGACGAGGGAATGCGGCGACGCCTCGCCAGAACGAAAAACCCCCGCCTGGGGCGGGGGTCGGGTCGGCCACCTTGCGGTGCTCGAGCGCGGTATCAGGCGCGGATTTTGACCACAGAGTCGGCTTCGCCAGATAATCTACTAGGCTACTCATGGGTTCACTCGCGTTACGGCCTGCGCTCTCGCTGTCGGGAAACTCACGACCTCGTGTCACCACGACGCCGCTTCCTCAGGCTACTGGGGCGTATGGACAACTCCCCATGCGGGATTTCCACCCGCTACACTTACTGCTGTTACTGCGAACGGTCAGGTCTTGTTTCTGCACTAGCTCGCTGAGCCTTCGGGCGAGCCAGCGCCCAGCGAACGGCTGAGCGCGACAGCCGGCGTGAGGACCAGCACCTCGTGTATGGACTTGCCGTAAAGCGGGCCGAAATGCCTCCGGTCGCCAGTCACCAGCACGTCTGCCCGGGCGGCAATGGCGGCGGCGAGGATGGGAGCGTCCTTCTCCGGCAGCGCGCAGTCCTTGGCCGCGCTGACCAGGGCCGATGAGGGTTCGGGGCCGAGGACCAATCCTTCGAGCAACGAAGCGAGTTCCGCCGCGTACTCAGGAAATTTGAGGTGGATGTTGCGGACGGCTTCTTCCACCGCGTAGGACGACGCGACGAGGGTAATGCCGCGCTCCGACGCCAGACGAAACAGCGCACGGGCGTTGCCCTGTCGGTTGTGGGCGGCGGAGAAGAGGACGTTGGCGTCGAGGAAAAGCCGCAACTAGATCTTGCCGATAGTACGCGCGAGCCGGGCGGCGGTCGCGGGATCCATGCGGTCGGACTCGTCGAACTCTCGGATGCGCTCGTCGCTATAGATTTCGACGGGATACACCGCCGCAGGACGCAGCACGATGGCGCCGTCACCGGTGGTGTCCACCAGCATGGCGATATCGCCTTCGAGTCCGAGCTTTTTCAGTATCGATCGGGGAATCGATAGCTGGCCCTTCTTGCCGAGCTTGACCAGTTCCATGAGAACCGTCCTCTATCAATCCGGCACGCCGGAAACCGGGAAATCATACCGCACCCCTTGCCGCGGGTCGACCTGGTTGGCGCGGTTCCGGATTGTGTGCCTTCCTCTGCCAGCGCTGGGCTACCGACCCATGTTGCCAACTGGAAGCTGGCCTGGCTGCCAGAGGGGCGAGCACTCTCCAACACGCAGGCGCGAGTGCTTGCTCCCCCAGATCGCTGCGTCCTTCGTTGTACCAAACAGTTCTTCCTGCAAAACGATCCGGCTGATCTGATGTCGGGCCAGCCACAGAAAGTGCTGGACCTGGGCCTTCGGAGGCCGCGCTGAGCGGCGAGTCGCTGGCGGAGCCGCTTGCCACCCGGACCGAGGTGCAGCTTTACCTGGGAAAGTGGGACGATGTCGAGCAATCGATACTCAGCTCCGAAATGGCCTATCCGACCGCCCGCCACTTCGCCTCGTTGAGGCCAGGCTGGCTCGGGGCGGGAGCGGGAGGCGACGGAATGCGGCGAGTCCTCGCCAGAACGGAAAACCCCCGCCTGGGGCGGGGGTCGGGTCGGCCATCCTGCGGTGTCGAGCGCGGTATCAGGCGCGGATACGGCGCCGCGCCGCGGCGAAGCCCAGCAAGGTGCTGCCCAGCAGGGCCAGAGTTCCCGGTACCGGAACGTTTTCCCCCGGAATGGTCGCCGGACCGAACCACAGGCGGTCGCCGCCGTCGTTCAGGTAGGCCAGCCGCACATCGAAGGTGACCACGTCGTACTTCCCGGAATCGGCGTGCTTGCCGTAGATGATGTCGTTCAGCTCCTTATTGAAGATCGCGAAGTCGGCCCGGTTGGCACCCAGCGCCTGATTGATCGTCTCGCGGTCACCCGAGTCGAAGGGCGAGTCGGCGCACTCGCCGAGAAAGACCTCGCCCGTGCTCTTCTTGACGCAGATTTCGGCGTGCACCCTGGCCCACTTGTCGTCCGCCGTCGGCAGCAGGTCAGTCTTGTTGGCTTCCTGCGCCTGCTGCTGGAAAGGCAGCGTTCCGTTACCGGAGAAAGTGAAAACCCTCTTGGCCGAGCTCGTCGTGCTGTGCAGGATGACCTGCGCGTAGGCGACCAGATCCTGTCCGACCAGTTCGCCCGTGTTGCCGGTTTCGTTGAATTCGAACAGGCCGACCAGCGGGCTGCCGTTGAGCGCGGTCTTCAGGTCGCTGATCTTGGCGTCCCACAAGGGCAGGCATCCGGGCGTGTTGATGTTCGTCTGGCACGCCGCGCTGGTCGAGAACTTGGCCGCCGGGAACTGCGAGGTGAAGGTGTTCGAGTTGGATACGTTGGCCGCCTGCGCGAGGTTGTCCCAGCCGCCCGTGCCGGTGGGATCACTCGGGATGTCGTTCGCCGCTCCGCCCGAGTTGAGCGACTTGGAGGCCATCAGGAAGCGCAGGTTGTCGGCGTCGCTGCCGGGGCCGCTCGGGTTGCCGGTCATCGAGTCGTAGGGGTTGTCGATATTCGTCCCCGCTCCCTGTGCCGGCGTACCCTGGCCATTGAAGTTGAGCACGAAAACATTCGCCTCGTTCGACTGCGCGATGAAGTTGTTGGTGGCGTAGAGCGGCGGCTTGTTGTCCTTGTACCACTCGAGCAGACCCAGGGAATAGACCGTGAAATCGTCGAAGACCAGGCAGTTGCCGGTCACGCCGCAACTCGGCGTCGGCAGGTTGATCGGCGCCGCCGAAGCTTCCGGGGCTACCGACTGGAGACCGAGGCCGAGCAACGCCGCGGCCAGCGTGGCGGGAAGCATCTTCTTCCCGAGGCGAGAGGCAGAATGAGACATCGCTTGAATCCTCCATCTATGGATAGTTAATTCGAACTTGAGAGTGCGCCTGACAGCCAATCAATCGACCCCGGGAAATTCCTGGCGGAGCATCGGGCGCGGCACACACGCTTGAGCGACATGAAGCAAACATCGTGACTAAATTCATTGACTAACTTATATCAATCACTTGCTAGAAACGTGAGAATTCTCTCGGTGACGAGTGTAAAAAATTCCGACACGACGATTCGCTTCCCGCGCGCCCCGACAGCCCGGCTCGGCCGCCGTATCGTCGCCAAGCGGGCACGCTCCCCACGGCTGCGCCGGCGTCGTCGCGGACGAAGCCATGGCTCGGCGGCGGGGTAGCGGCCCGATGGCCCGGCGAAGCCCGGCCGGCTGGCAAGCCGCGGCGGCCAAAAAAACCGCCACCGACGGGGAAAAAAAAATAAGATGGTCGGCGCCAGTGGTCGTCGCCGTTCCAGCGCACCGGCGCCGCCGACCACTCCGCGCACCGCCAAGCCGCTCCCGCGCAAGCGCAGGCGGTGAGACTCGCGAGTCGCTGACGCGACTTTCCAGCTAAGAACCAAGGGCAAGGAGACAAGAGAATGCACATCGGCGTACCCAGGGAAATCAAGAACCACGAATACCGTGTCGGCCTGACCCCGTCGTCGGTTCGGGAGATGGTCGCGCATGGTCACCAGGTGACGGTCGAAACCGGCGCCGGGCGCGGTATCGGCGCCACCGACGAGGTCTACCAGAAAGCCGGCGCGACGATCGCCGCGACGCCCGAGGAGATTTTTGCGAGCGCCGAAATGATCGTCAAAGTCAAGGAACCGCAGGCGGGTGAGCGCGCCATGCTGCGCGAGGGGCAGATCCTCTACACCTATCTCCATCTGGCGCCCGACCCCGAGCAGTGCGCCGACCTGGTCGCCAGCGGTGCCGTGTGCCTCGCCTACGAAACCGTGACCCAGCCCGGCGGCGGTCTGCCGTTGCTGGCGCCGATGTCGGAAGTCGCCGGCCGCCTGTCGATCCAGGCCGGCGCCTACTGTCTCGAGAAGGCGCACGGCGGCATGGGCATCCTGCTCGGCGGCGTGGCCGGCGTGCCGTCGGCGCGCATCGTCATCCTCGGCGGCGGTGTCGTCGGCACCAACGCCGCGCAGGTGGCGGTCGGCACCGGCGCGCAAGTGGTGGTCATCGACCGCAACATCGACGTCCTGCGCCGCATCGATCACGTACTCGGCGCGCGCGTGATGACCGTCTTCTCGAACCGCGACAATGTCGAGCAGCAGGTTCTGCGCGCCGATCTGGTGATCGGCGGCGTCCTGATTCCGGGTGCCGCGGCGCCGAAGCTGATCACGCGCCAGATGGTCGATGCGATGAAGCCGGGCTCGGTGATCGTCGACGTCGCCATCGACCAGGGCGGCTGCTGCGAGACGGCCCACGCGACGACGCACGCCGACCCGACCTACGTGGTCGGCAACGTGGTGCACTACTGTGTCGCCAACATGCCCGGCGGCGTGCCGCGCACCTCGACCTACGCACTCAACAACGCGACCCTGCCCTTCGCCCTGCAGATCGCCGACAAGGGTTGGCGCCAGGCACTCAAGGACGACCCGCACCTGCGCAACGGGCTCAATGTCGCCTTCGGCAAGGTCACCTGCCGCGAAGTCGCCGAAGACCTCGGCTACGCCTATCACGACGCGCTGGCGGCGATCGCCGGCTGACGCCGCCGCCGGGAGCCGCTACGGCCTTCGAGGCCAGCGGCTCCTCTTGGGGGCGGGGGCGCACCGAAGGGAAAAGGCAACGTCCGGTCGCCGGTTTACTCCAGTGAGAGGAGATGCAAGTATGCAAGTGGAAGCTATTTACGACGACGGGCGCCTAGTGCTGCCGGCCGGCGTCCATCTGAAGCACTCTAGAATCCACTTGACGGTGTTTATTCCTGATCACGAACTAGTCGCAGCCGTGAGAGGTGACTGCTCGGGGGAACAGGCTTCCGTAGGTGGGCAGCGCGGTGACACGTCTCCATCGCAACCGTCAATTCGCGAAGCCATCAATGACATACTCGGGCCATGGAGGCAACAGATCGAGAGTGGCTCACCGTTGACGGCGGAAGATCGCGATCGGCTTCGCGACGATGCTTTGAAGAAGAAGTATCTTGATCATCGCTAAATAGTTGGTACTTGCTCCTTCGATCAAGGACTCAGACCGCAGCACAAGAGCGATCGGAGTTGTTGCTCAGGCGCGCCATGCGGGCGTGTAGCGAAGAGCGCGTGCGGTGATCTGGACCCAAAAAATGGACGCCATGAGGTGTGGTCTATTGACCTTGTAAGAGTTCGACATGAAAAAAGTGAATCGGAGTTAGCCGCTAGAGCGGGCACGGTGTAGCCGATGGTCGGGAGTGCGCGCAGTGCTTCGGCGGTAGCGCGATCATTGGAAATGTCGTCGAGGACGTTGGCGAACTGTTTTTTTCAGGTGCGTAAAGGCGAGCCACCCACCCAGGCGTCAACGAGGTCGCTGGAGAGCGAACCGGAAGCGGCTCTGACGCGACTGCCGCACGAGCTTGCGAAGCGGGCGGATGGACGGAGAGAAAGATATTGAAGAAGGCGGCGGTGTACTTCATAAAGGAGCCGATGTGAAGTACGTGTGCAACGAAGCGCCTATCGACGCGTATCTGATCCGGCCAATGTGTGAGAGGGTATCAACCAGCGGGTTCTACGCGGCGTGGTCGCGGGCTCCGTCGGCCCGTAACATCGAACAACTGCAGATCGTAACCGAGATTCGTCGTGCTTAGATCCCGCATCGAGGCTGCTCTGGGCTGCCCGTACGCCTCGGCCAGTCTAGCTACAACACTGAAAGTCGTCACTCGTCATCCTGGGGCAACCTGCTACTGGCGGCATCTGGGCAACGCTAGCAGCGCGTCATGGACTGCGTCTTCGATTTCCAGTTCATGCGTGAGGCGGCTCCGGGGTGACTTGTGTATAAGGATATGCCCCGAACGGGGTCGTTTCACCGATTCTTGTCTTGGCCTTGGCGGTCCACTTTTACTACTGGCACCCTTTGTAGTCCTTGCTTTGAGCCACCGCTTCCCCTAGTATTCCCGTGCAGTTCTACTGAAGTGCGGCCGATCTTTCTCGCAGCGACGGTCTTGGGTCGTCGTGCTGGTGTTAGGACGATATAATCCCGACAAGACGCTGGAATGAACTAACAAAATGGAGTAGATTTTGGTGACACACCCATGGCAGGTGCTCAATGCGCGTGTATTCGGGCATAGCGGTAGCGTCTTCGAATCCTCTGTGTCCGGTATAGCCTTAGTGCCACCGATATTTAGAAATAACATCGGGGCAACCACCAGACTAGGTCGTCTCAAACACAGAGAGAAGCTCCAGTCGTTGCCTACGTCTGCCAAGTCCCATAGTGCCCTAATCGCGGGTGGTAACGTCTGACCCGGCCAACCGTTATTACGAGTTGCTCGTGTGCTTCCACGCAAGCGACGTAATGGTTTCGAGTTTGCCACTCTTACCATGCCGTTCGCGGCATTAATAGGCTTTAAATTGGCTTCCCTCAGGCCACGTTAATGGTAGGCACGACAGCAGATTCTTAGCGCAGAGTTTTTTCCAGCCTACAAATGGTCTCGTGGCGGAGCGCACAATAGAGTGGCGCCCTAGTCGTGCCAGGAGCAGGGTGTGGCCTTATTCGCCTAGGCACAGCGTACCCTTTTCCCGGCGGTCATAAGTGTAATCAAATTGAAAATACGCCAGCTTCGCGCTTATTGCCATTCAAGCAGTTTTTTCCTGCCAGATTTGCACGAATATTGACGGCCCGTAACAGGCGAAGAGCCAAGCTTCCATGACGTAAAACCGGTTAAAAAAGCTGCGAGAATTCTCTAGAAATGTTTTTTTCACTAGTCTACGCTACAAACTCGCCCAACCGCACCGCTCAATCGCCGGTGATTCTTCTCAAATGAGGGATAATCGTCGCCGATGGCACGGCGCGCTGTTGCAGCTTACAATAAATGCCGTAGGAAAGGGGCTCGCGTTCTTGCGTGAGGTCATGGTTTCCAGTTTGTTTGGCGTTTCTCACGTAACTGACGCCTACTTCGCAATACAGCAGCTACTATCGTTCGTTCTAAGTTATATGATGGGAGCTTTTAATTTAGCGTTTGTTCCTGCTTATGCTCGTTACGATGAAGCGAAACGAGGAGGGAGTTTTCTACGGCCAATATTCTACGCCCTGGTCTGTTTGGCAACTGCCCTCAGCATCACATTGGCCATGTTGCCTCCTGAACATCTAGCGCTATTCCTTGGCTTCCGTCACGCTAACCCCTTACTTGATGTCTTTGCAGAAATCCTGACTTTGGCGATACTTCCCATCGTTGTGACCGGAGTTGCGTTTGGAGTTTTACACGGAGAGCGCGCGCACATCGCGGCTACACTTCTGGCCGGAATTCAATCCGCCGCTATGCTTGTGGCTCTGGTATTCTTCTATCTCCTAGCCGCCGACGCTACCCATCTCACCCAGGCACTTCCATGGTCGTACACGATTGGTACGTTTCTCACCGGAATAATAGCGTTAGCAGTGCTTAAGAAGCGTATCAAGAAAGCTGACAGCCGGATACCGGCACTAGAGTTCTATAATTTTGGCCGCTCGCTTGCCGCTTCATCGATTGAAAATATTGGCTTTAACCTGAATCAATTGTCCAATGTGTACTTCGCGGCGAGATTGGGAGAAGGACTGGTCGCTGTCAACGCTTTCGCGATGCGAATTGGTATGCTACCGCTATCCCTAGTAAGTTCGCAGCTAGGACAAATCTATCAGTCAGCCGCCGCACGTGCCATGGCGCGAGATACCGCTCTACCAAGAATCACTTTTTTTCTATTTTGTTTACCAAATGTCGCAATCGCTTTGGCAATGGCCATGTTCGGCGAAGCCCTAGTACGCCTTATATATGAGAGAGGCAGTTTTAGCCCAGAGCATACAGCCATCGTCACAGCCCTTATTTTTCCTTATTCAATCTACTTTTTTGTTATGTCGACAAATCAACTAGCAGCGAGACACTACTTTGCCGCTGGAGCTGGCCCGCATTATACTGCGGCCATGACTGTAGCGTATGTCTTCGCTTTTGCCGCGAAGTCAGTTATTTCGGTTACGCTTGCCGATATCGTCTGGGCATGTGTCGTCGCTGAAGGTGCCGTTGCGATCTGGTTGAGTGCCTCCATTGCTCTTGGAAAAAAATAATAGTAGACAACAAATCTTTTCCAGCGATTTAGGCCGCAGGTGATTTTAAAGATATTTAATCACGCCTGCGCCGAAAAATTTTTTCCGTTAGATTTTCTATCCTATCTGATAACCATGCCGAGTTTTTATTCCACAGCATCGCCGAAAACTCTTTCTGTAGCGATGTATACGCCGTCCAGCGCTGGCGGCCATGCTCTTTACAGCCAGGAGGTGCTGGAAGCTGCGGCGAGGCAATCCTGTATTTCCGGCGTTCATTACGATTTTTCCCTTGTTACGAGTGCGAACCTGGCGGAGCGTTTTTCTTCTTCCATTTACCAAATTTACAGGTTGTTGCCCATACAAAAGCCAAAAAACGCTTATTCAACAGTCTGGATTTGGCGTTTGTCGCGCGTCGTTTATTATTTTCGGCGGGAGTGGACGCTGCTCAGTTGGTTGAGAGATCATCCGTTGGTAGGACTGGTTCACTTTCAGGAGTTAAGCTTATGGCTTGGGCCCGCTGTGATTTTTTTGTTGCGGAAAATACTTAAGAGAAAGGTTGTCTATACCGTTCACAACGTTCGGCTGCATCGCTATCCACATTATATTCCTCAGACTTTAGTAGACTCCGTGAGAAAACTTACGTTCTTACAGTGCGACGCTTTGGTTGTGCATAGCGATAGTCTTCGTGAAAATCTTTACGCGATTCTAGGGAGCCGTAGTCGTCTCGTGGAGGTGGCGCCACATGGTGTGTGGAGTAAGAGAAATGACTTGCCATCTTTCGAACCGCGAATTCGCCGCGATAGTATTCTCTTCTTTGGCAACATTCGACGAAACAAGGGTTTGCACGTTCTAATCCAGGCGGTCCGCCAAAAGAAGTTTGTCGAGAAGCTAGTAATCGCTGGATACCCGGAAGAACAGAATTACTTCAATAACGAAATACGCCCGTTGATGGCTTTGGCTAGGAGTGAAGGGATTAGCATTGATCTGTTTGATCACTTTATTTTAGATTGCGACCTTCCTTTGATGTTCGCGAAAGCATGTATTGTGGTACTTCCTTATGAAGACTTTTCGGCACAAAGCGGAGTCTTGTTTAACGCGCTTGGCTTCGGGGTTCCGGTCGTCTCGTCGATGGCTGGGGCGGTTGGCGAGGTTGTGCGGCGTTTTAATATTGGTGAAACAGTTTCCCAACTTACTGCTGAAAACTTGAGCGAGGCAATGAGCGTAGCACTCGCCCGTAGCCGGTCGGGTTGCTACGAGTCCGGTCTCGGGCTAGCTATTAAAGAGTTGAGTTGGGATATGCATGCCAAGAGCCTACTTGAGGTGTATAGCCGAGTATATTCGAACGGTGAATTTTAGAAGACGTTAGTTGTATAGCATTTTTGACAAGCTATTCGATGGGCTCTTGATAGTTTCATGAGGATCTATGTAGTTTCGTGTGAAAGAAGCCATCCCTGCTCCTGATGCGGGATTCAGCTAAACGCAGAGGTGGGACACACCAGCGTTTCAAGTGCCGTCAAGTGCGAGCGAAGAGAACTCTTTGCGTCGAAAGCGCTAGGCTTTCTGGGATTTTTGTGGCTAGCTCCAACACCCGCCCCTAGTGCCAGACTAATTGGCCCCCGGATAGGAGCTAAAATGAGCGGGTGAGGGGCAAGCCCAAAGACCTGAAGTGAAACACTGCCCTCTATAAGCCTGATTCACAACAAAACAGCATAAGTCTTTTATAATTGGATTGCCATGTCATCTGCGTTTTCTTTTTTTTCCTTTTTTCCTTATCCGGCGCTGCCACTTGGTAAGTCCACGGGACTGCAAATTGCTCATGTGCTCTCGGTAGTTATCTTAGTTACACAACTAATACGACATGCCTGGCTACCGCGGACGGCAGTGAAGTTCTATTTTATTTGGATGCTTCCGCTGCTGCTTTCCGCATCGTTTGGGACAGCGTCCGAGACGGTATGGAACGCCACCGCGATGACTGGCGTTGCGCTATTAGCTACGGTGGCGGGAAGCGCTGTCGCTGACCGTCTACCTTTTCATAGAATTCTCACATGGTCGGCGGCAGCGATACTTCTTCAGAGCGCCTTGGGAGTCGTTCAACAGATTTCTTATCAGATGGAGCACTTTCCATTCGCTTGGTTATTCGTTAACCCCTCTTTTGCTCCACTGGACACGGAAGCGGCGCAGAACGTTTTTGCTGTCTACACTAAACGTTCTTTTGGACTCTTTCCAGAGCCTTCGGCAATGTTCGCGAGCGTTGGGCCGTGGCTGGTTATTCTTCTCGGGCTAGCATTGTTTCCGTCGGATAAAAGGGTGCTATCGTTTTCTCGTCGCGGCTTCTACTTAGGTTCTGTCATAGCAGGTACTTTCATGATTTACCTGAGCAGAACAGGAGGCGCGGTGATCTTGCTGTGTGGCTTTTTGCCAGTAATAATGAGATTCATGTTCGTCGAGAGCAAGAAAGGCGGTTTAGTAAGAGCATCGCGTGTTATTGGTATCATAGTTGTAATGTTATACATTGGCGACCTTATGTTTGAAGTTTGGACGAGTCGGCTTGATAGTCTGGATGATAAAGATGCTTCGTGGAATGTAAGGATGGCGTCGTTGATCTTCGGAATTACAGCCAGTCTCAATGCCGGAGAAATGTCGACAATTCTTTTTGGATATGGTTTAGACCAGGTAGTGGTTTTGTCATCTAGGGCCACAGGAGGTGAAACCGTTCACAGTGTCTTGATAGGCTATGTAATGGGAACAGGTTTGGTTGGAGTTGGTGCTTTGTTTTGGTGTTTTAGTTTGATCTATCGTTCGATTGCTAGTTCGAGACAGAAGCTGGTCGGCTTGTCAGTTTTGTTCGTCTGGCTTTGCTGTGGTGGCTTTGTTACCGGCTATAATCAATTGCTTCCGATGTGGATTATTCTTGGGGTGTTGCTTCGATGGGGCCGAATTTTTCCAATAGAAGCTGGTCGGGTATGGCGGGAACGCGGATAGTCGTGGCGTACTCTGATGCGCACACTCACGCGTTTAGTAACAAAAACCTGGTTTAGTCGATAAGCAAGTTAATATACGAATCGACTTAATAGCTGGCGTGGCTGGTTGCGGTAACAATAAAATCAGTCCTTTTCGCTCACTCTGGTGGTGGTTCTGCTCACCAGCCCTGCTTTTCTTGTAAGTGGACCTCGCGGATTAGTGAGTAGTTCTGTGATCTCCACTATAATATAACTTTTTTTAAAGCGATGAACATACTTCATTTCATTTCATGCCCAGCTTCGGGTGGTGCGGAGGTTTATGTAAAAGACTTGAGCAAAGAGTTATCGCGAGTCGGCCACAGAGTCTATGTTGGCTTCTTGGAGCGTGCGGCGGATGTCGGGCGTAACCTAGAGTACGAGCGTGCGTTTCTTGCTGAGCTCGAGTCCGAAGGAATAACGTACTTTTTTGCTGGCAATGAGTGCCGAAAGAAGCCGTGGCTGGGAGTTTCTAGAGTACGAGACTTTGCAAGAAAACATGGTGTAGAAGTTTACCACAGCCATCTGCCGTATGGTGTGGTCTTTAGCGCTTTACTACGAATCCCTTGTATTTATACACATCATAGCAGTGAGCCAAGAATTAGCCAGTGGATCTTTCGAGCGTTTAATTTTAGGGTTCATACGTACGTAGGAATATCGACTTTATGCGCATCGAGACTGCACTCCTATACCAGGAAGCCGGTGGTTACGATTACAAACGCCGTAGACCCGGTTAAGTTGCATCAAATCTCTACTGACTCGTTCAATCGAAAGAAGCTTCGGGGAATTGCGGTGGGCAGGATAACGCCCCAAAAGAATTACTTTCTTCTCGTTGATGCGATCTCGCGATTGACACGCGAGTTGAGAGAAAATTTTGTGGTCTACATCGCAGGCGAAGGGCCGGCCGAGCACGTCGATTCCTTGGTAAAATATATACAAGCATTAGGGCTGACAGAGAATCTTATGTTGCTGGGAAACTGCACTCACATCGCTGATGAACTGGCTAAATCAGATGTATTCTTGATGTCCTCAGCCTGGGAAGGTGTGCCCATAGCTCTTATCGAGGCAGGTCTGTCAGGGTTGCCGTGTGTCGTAACGGACGTTGGTGGCTGTCGCGAAGTTATCGAAGTTCTAAGAAACGGGATTGTCGTGCCTCCAGATGACCCCGATGCGTTTTCGAACGGACTAGGTCTACTTTTAGGCGACTCGATGAGGCGGCGAGAATTTTCGAATAACGCACTTGCCAATAGCTACGAATTTACAATTCATAGGGCCTGCGTGCAGCACGTTTCAGTATACGAAAAGGCTGTCAGATCATGAAAACGAAGGAGATTGTTCTTTCCTATGCGCCCGTCTGCATTCAGAACCTCGCCATCACTCTCTATAACATGTGGCTTCACAAGAGACGGCGAGGTGGAGCGTATAGGGGCTACCTCAAGTATTTTAGTGACTTTAGAGATGCGGATTTTTTTACAATTGATAGGGAGCAGCAGCGTAGGTTGCGGGAGTTTCTTGAGCATGCCGTTCGGCGATCCGTTTGGTATCGGGACTACTCGCCAAGTGATCTGATGTCTTTCCCAGTTTTAGAGAAAGAACAGCTACTCAACAACCTCGATTTAATTAAAACTGTCGCGGAGAAAGAGGGAGATGTTAGCTTAACCGGGGGTACCACGGGTGCCTCGATGAAGGTGGTCTACACACTTGAAGATATTCAGGAGCGACATGCCATTCTTGACTTGTTTCGGTCAGCTTATGGATATGCGCAAGGAAAAAGGACGGCGTGGTTTAGCGGAAAGGCTGTTGCTCGCCGCGGCGACTTGGCTCGGGGAATTTGTTATAGAGATGACCACCTAAGGAACATACGATACTTTTCGACATTTCACATTTCCTCAGATAACTTTGATGCTTATTGGCGATCTTTTACGTCGTTCGCTCCCGAGTTCATTGTCGGGTTTCCGTCGAGTGTTTATGATATGTGTGTCATGGCGCGTGAGCGAGGGCTTGAGTTTAAGGGCTCCGTGCGAGCGTTTTTCCCAACAGCCGAAACGGTCCTTCCAACGTATCGGGAGGTGATTGGTAGTGTGCTTGGGTGCCGTTTGTATGATCAGTACGCCTCTTCTGAAGGAGCGCCGTTTATACTTGAATGCGAAAATGGCGGGTTGCATATTCATCCTTTAACGGGTGTTTTTGAGGTGGTTGACGATGATCTTGAGCCGACTATCGAAGGACAGTTGCTGGTGACCTCGTTTAGTACCCGCGGCACTCCTTTGATTCGCTATCGGATCGGCGACCGCGTAAAATTGGCGCCATCGGATTACCGGTGCTCGTGTGGGTCCGCGTTCCCGGTAGTGGAGTTTATTGACGGGCGTACGTCGGACTTTCTATGGTCACCTCAAAACGGGCGAGTGAACCTTGGAAACATTAGTAACTGCACTAAGGATGTGAAGGGAATTGTTTGCTTTCAGATTGTTCAAGAGAGTGTGGACTCGGTCACGGTTTTTGTAGTTTCCGGCACAGGTTATGATCAAGAGCAAGAAGACAGATTTAGAAGAGCTCTGCTATTACGTCTCGGAGACCGCGTTACGATTACGATACAGACGGTTGAGAAGATAGCTAGAGAGACAAGTGGAAAGTTCAGATTGGTGAAGAATTTTTTGACGACGAAGGAACTTCCAGATTAGTGAAGTTTCGACTCTTGACGGTAGATTTCACATGATGCGCTATAGATTCATGTTGGCCGTATCGATCGATATGCTACGATTAAGGTGTTTTTCGGCTCGATTAAAATATGAGAGGTTGTGGTTGACGCGCTATTGTGTTGCTGGTTATCATGCTTTTGCGATTGAGGGCGCCGGACTCGCGATTTCGCGTTCGCTGCGCTCTCTTTAAAGAGCGAAATGTTGATGCTCGAAGAGAGATTGTTTTCGTCAATACAAGCTAATTTATTTCCTTTCAGTTCGAAGAATATGGACAATGAAAATTCTCTTCTTCGCCAACACTGATTGGTATCTCTACAATTTTCGTTTACCTTTGGCGCGCTACCTTCGGGAGTGTGGTCATGAGGTGGTGATGCTTTCGCCACCAGGCTCGTATGTCGTCGAGTTACAGGCTGCGGGGTTCCAGGCGCTGACGGTGCCGATGGAAAGGCGTAGTCTCAATCCGGTGCGGGAGTTGCACTTGCTTGATCAGATTCGTCGTATATACGCGCAACAACGCCCCGATCTCGTACACCATTTCACTCTGAAGTGCGTGGTCTACGGTGCGTTGGTTGCTCGCTCGCTCGGTATTCGCGGCCAGATCAACGCCGTTACTGGCCTTGGGCATGTCTTTACAAGTGACAGCCTGCGAGCACGCCTGCTTCGTCCTCCAGTGCGGAAATTGCTACGCCTCGCCCTCAGTGGTGGCAATACTCTCTTGATCCTGCAGAACCCGGACGATCAAGCGATTTTCGAGCAGGCAAGGGTAATCGACAAGGGGCGGATTCGTCTGATCCGAGGTTCAGGCGTCGATACAGCGCGTTTCCAACCAATCGCTCGACCTGAGCGTTCGGACTTGCTGAGGGTCGTACTTGCCTCACGCTTGCTCTGGGAAAAAGGCTTGGGGGAATATGTTACCGCAGCTCGACGGCTTCGAGATGAAGGCGTTGCGGCGGAATTCTTGATCGCGGGCGACATGGATGCCGGTAACCCAAGCTCAGTTTCAGCTCAGCAGCTTGCGGAGTGGCGTCAGGAAGGAAGCGTGACGTTAATGGGTCACGTTAAGGATATGCCGTCTCTGCTCGCCCGAGCTGACATCGCAGTCCTTCCGAGTTATGGTGAAGGTGTACCTCGTAGTCTCGTGGAGGCTGCGGCCTGTGGGCTTCCCCTCGTTGCCACCGATGTGCCCGGCTGTCGGGAGATTGTCGAGCATGAGGTCAATGGGCTGCTGGTTCCAGTCAAGAATGCCGCGGCTTTGGCGATCGCCATTCGCCGCCTTTGCTGCGAACCGTTAACCCGCGAGCGAATGGGTCAAGCTGGCCGCAGCAAGGTACTCAGGGAGTTCGACAGCCGGATCGTTTTTCAGAAGACGTTAGCGGTCTATGATGAGTTGAATCTCTTCCGCCCGGAGTTCTGAGCTTCCCTCAAAGTCTGTTCTGCCAGGGGCGACCTAGAGTTCAGTCCGTGTCGTTTCTTTTGCTTCTTCTTTGCCGATCAGTTGGCTAGCCGCATTCCCACGCTGCTGCGCCCGGCCGCCAGCAGGCAGTCCTTGGGCCTTCTGCTCCGTGTTCGCCGCATCCTCGAGGAAGAAGACGTGGCGCGGGTCGGCCAGCGGCGGGCTGCCGTTGGGGCGCTCGGCATCCCCACCCTAGACGGAAGAATAGTTTACAGCAATCATGGCTTAAGTTTACAATCGTAGGGGTCTTGATTAACAACCCTCTGCGATGGCTAAGCCTTCTCGTTTCGATGAACTTGTCCGCACGGTCACGAAGGACGTCGCCGAGCACCCACGAGACCTTACGCGGCACTACGTCGATCGCCTTGGCATCTCGCGTGTAGCCGCCAATAGGTACGTCCAGCGCCTTGAACGAGATGGCTGGATTGCCCGCAGCGGCCCGTCCACTCACCCGGTTTTCAGCCCGGGGCACAAGCGCCGGCTGTCGCGCCTCTATCTGCTGTCAGGCCTTGAAGAGCATGTCGCTTGGGAACGGGACTTCAGACCGTACTTCAATCTGGCACCAAACATACAGAGTATCGCTGGCCACGGGTTCACTGAAATGGTCAACAACGCAATTGACCACTCGGGCGGCGAGTCCGTCTTCATTTGGGTCAGTCAGGACGAAAGCGCGCTGAGAATCATCGTTTCCGATGACGGAGTAGGCATCTTTGCCAGGATTACCGATGCTTTAGGGCTGCCGGACATGAGGCAGGCGCTTTTTGAACTGGCAAAAGGAAAACTTACGACGGATCCGGCCAAACATACGGGGGAGAGAGTGTTTTTCACTTCCAGAATGTTCGACTTCTTCGCGATCAACGCTAACGGACTGCAGTTCGACCACGCAGCAAGATCACCGCGCGATTGGCTGCAAGAGGTGCCGGGAATCTTTCCAAACGGCACTGCCGTCTTCATGCGCATCTCACTGACTTCGCTCAGGACCGCCGGAGAGGTGTACGCGGAGTACACAAACGCCCCCGAGGACTACGATTTCTCGAAGACTGTCGTTCCGATGAAGTTGGCCAGATTTGGCGACGAACAGTTGGTTTCTCGCTCTCAGGCCAAACGTCTGATTGCGCGATTTGACAGGTTTAGAAGCGTGATCTTGGACTTCTCCGATATGCAAGAGATCGGTCAGGCTTTTGCGGACGAATTGTTCCGGGTCTACGCCAACAGTCATCGGGAAGTCGAACTGCTGCCGAAAAACATGACCGAACAAGTCGAGCGCATGTGGCTGCGCGCCGTTGCTCCGAGACACACGGGCTGAACCGCCGCGGGAATGGAGTAGGGCTCCCGTCGCCGAGAGCTGGGCCCGTCAATACACGACGTGAATGAAATCAGTTCGCTGGCCGCATTCCGGCGCCGTCGCGCCCGGTCGCCAGCAGGCAGGCGTTGGACTTCTGCTCCGCGCTCGCGGCGTCCTCGAGGAAGAAGAAGCGACGCTGCTCGGGCCGCAGGCAGGGCTGCGCGACGGCGCGTACGCGCTCGATGAAGGCGCCACTCGAAACCGGCCAGACGCGCGCCGTGCCGTCGTCCGAAGCGGTGGCGAGCCATTGATCGTCGGGGCTGAAAGCGACGTAATTGACATAGCCGCCATGGCCCTCGAGTTCGGCGAGCAGGGTGCCGTCGCGCCGCGACAGGCGGGCCGTACCGTCGCGCGAAGCGGTGGCGAGCCACCGGCCATTGTGGCTGAAGGCCAGGTGAGTGACCCAGTCGCTGTGGCCCTTGAGTTCGGCCAGCGGCGTGCCGTCGCGGCGCCAGAGGCGTGCCGTGCCATCTTCCGAGGCGGTGGCGAGCGCCTGCCCGTCGGGGCTGAAGACGACCTCCCAGACCGACCCGCGGTGGCCCTTGAGCTCGGCCTGTGGCGTGCCGTCGCGCCGCCACAGGCGCGCCGTGCCGTCGAACGACGCGCTGGCGATCGTCTGCCCGTCGGGGCTGAAGGCGACGCTGGCGACCGCGTCGCCGTGGCCCGCGAGCCTGGCGACCGGCGTACCGTCGCGCTGCCACAAGCGTGCCGTGGCGTCGTCCGACGCGCTGGCGATCGTCTGGCCGTCCGGGCTGAAGACGATGTCCGACACGACGTCGCCGTGCCCCTGGAGAACGGCGAGCGGCGTGCCGTCGCGTCGCCACAGGCGGGCCGAGCCGTCGAAGGAGGCGGTGGCGATCGTCTCGCCGTCGGGGCTGAAGACGAGACGCCCAACGGCGGCGCTGTGACCCGCGAGTTCGGCGAAGGGCGTGCCGTCGCGCCGCCACAGCCGTGGCGCGCCGTTCTCCGGCACGCTGGCGATCGTTTCGCCGTCGGAGCTGAAGGCGACCTGTACGACCGCTTCACCGTGGCCGGCAAGCTGGCCGACGAGGGTGCCGTCGCGCCGCCACAGGCGCGCCGCACCGTCGCGCGAGGCCGTGGCGAGTAAGCGGCCGTCGGGGCTGAAGGCGACTTGCCGGACCCGATTGCCGTAGCTCTCGAGTTTGACCAGCAGTGTGCCGTCGAGCCGCCAGAGGCGCAGCGTGCCATCGTCCGAAGCGGTCGCCAGCGACCGGCCGTCGGGGTGAAAAGCGGCGTGCGTGACCCAGTCGCCATGACCCTCGAGCACCGCCAGCAGCGTGCCGTCGGGCTGCCACAGGCGAGCCGTGCGGTCGGCCGAGGTGGTGAGCAGCGTCTGTCCGTCCGGGCTGAAGGTGGCATGGGTGACCCAGCCCGCATGGCCCTTGAGTTCGGCCAGCGGGCGGCCGCGGCGATCCCACAGACGCGCCGTGCGGTCGGCCGAAGCGCTGACGAGCCGCTCGCCGTCGGGACTGAAGGTGACGCGGTAGACCCAGGCGCGATGACCCTCGAGTTCGGCCACCAGGCTGCCGGCTGTCGTCCACAGCCGCACTCCGCCGTTGGCCGAGGCGGTGGCGAGCAGACTCCCGTCGGGGCTGAAGGCGACGTGGTTGACCGGTCGGCCATCGCCCTTCAGCTCGGCCTGAAGGGTGCCGTTGCCATGCCACAGGCGGGCTGTGCCGTCGTCCGAGGCGGTGGCGAGCAGGCGGCCGTCGGGGCTGAAGCCGAGATGGTTGATCGGTCCGCGATGGCCCTCCAGGGTGGCGAGCGGGCTGCCGTCGAGCCGCCACAGGCGGGCTGTTCCGTCGTCCGAGGCGGTGGCGAGCGACTGTCCGTCGGGACTGAAAGCGACCTGCCTGACCCAGCCCGCGTGGCCCTCGAGTTTGGCGAGCGCCGTGCCGTCGCGCCGCCACAGCCGCGCCGTGCCGTCGCGCGATGCGCTGGCGACCAGTTGCCCGTCGGGGCTGAAGCTCGTCTGATAGACCCAGTCGGCATGGCCTTTGAGTTCGTGCGGCGGCCCGCCGTCGCCCCGCCAGAGGCGCGCCGTCGCATCGCGCGAGGCACTGGCGATCAACTCTCCGTCGGGGCTGAAGGCGACATGGTTGACCGGAGCGCGATGCAGCCGCGTGGCAAAGTGGAGATTCCGGCCCGCAAAGTCGAAGTGCGCCCGCCAGGCGACCTCGGAGGCCCGCGGATCGGCCAGGACTTCCGCCAGCGCCAGGGCGCTGGCCGTCGGATCGTTGTCGGCATGGCCCCGCACGAGGCTGGTGGCGTTGCCGAGTCTTACTTCCGCCCGCTGTCTGCTGGATTCGCCGTAGAACCAGATGACCAGGCCGAAGGCGAGCACGCTCAGGAGCATCAGACCGATCGCCCAGCGCGCGCGCTGCCTTGCCGTGGCCGCCATGGCATCGGCGCGCCGGCTCTCGGCCAGCGCGCGGTCGCGTTCGCGCTCGGCTTCTTCGATTGCCGCGCGGATCCGTTCCGTTTCCAGGCGTTCGCTTTCGCGCTGCCGGATCTGCGCGGCGCGCTCTTCGCGCAAGGCGAGCGAGGCGGCGATGAAGTCGCTTTCCCGTGCCGTCAGTTGGGCGCCATGGCTGGCCGCGAAGTCCTCGGCTTCGGACAGCGCGCCGCCGGTCAACAGCGCTTCTTCGTCGTGCCGCGCCGGATCCCAGCTTGCCACGAGGGCGGCCAGGCGGCGGCGCCAGAGCAGGAATTCGGCGTCGGCGAGAAACTCGTCGCTCTCGTAGGCGTCGGCGCTGCCGCTCGCCAGCGCGCACCAGGCGCCACCCGGATCGTTCTGCAGCGGACCCAGACGCCAGAGTTCGAGCAGGTGTCTTTCGGCCAGCCGGTCGCGCAGGGCGACCGGATCGGGCGCCAGCGCCGGCAGCGTGCGCAGGTCGCGCCAGGCGCACCAGCGCGGAGTCAGGCGCAGCGAGGGATCGAGGTCGAGCAGATGGCAGACGAGCGCACGCAGGGCGGCGCTCTGTGTCGGGTCGAGGGTCGAGCGCAATTCCTGCAGCGCGCGGCGCAGCGCGCCGGCGACGCCACCCGCCTGCGCGAGCGCCTTGTTGGTCAGCCAACCGCGGCGCCGCTCGGCCCACAGGCTGGGCAACAGCCGCTGGACATGCGCCACGGCGGCCTGACCCGAGCCGCCCGTGCCGGCGGAGTCGAGCAGACGTTCGATCAGTCCCGGTTCGCACAGGTGTCCCAGCCGCTCGGCGGGCTTGCGGATCGCCGCGCTGAGCGCCTCGTAGCCCAGCGGGTAGAGCGCCACCTGGCCGATCGTCGAACCGCCCCAGCTTTCGAGCACGTCGTGGCGCTCGCTTTCGTCCAGCGTTTCGCGCCAGACGAGGACGAGTTTCTGCCGTGGCCCGGCATCACCCAGGGTTTCGCCAAGGCGCGCGAAGCGTTCGGCGCGCGCGGCGAAGCTGCCAGTTTCGGGGAAGCTGTCGAGGCTGTCGAAAATGCGCAAGCGCGGCCGGCTGTCGTCGCCGCCGCCGCGTCGCGCCAGGCGTTCCAGAGCACCGGCGGCGGCGAGGTCGATGTATTCCACCGACCAGGCCGGGAGCCTGGCCGGATCCGGAGATTGACGCAGGCGCGGCGCCAGGCCGGCCATGAGCAGCGAAGTCTTGCCCACTCCGGCCGGGCCGTGCAGCAGCAGCACGTCGTGCCGGTCGAGGGCGGCGAGGAGTTCATCGATCTCGCCGTCGCGGCCGAAGAAGAAAGCCGATTCGTCTTCACGAAAGGGTCGTCCGCCGGGATACGGCGCGACGGAGGAGTCGTCGGACGGCAGCGGCGGCGGGCCGTCGAGGCGCTTCGCGGCGGCTGGCGCACGCTTGTCGCGCAGCGCGGCGACCAGTCCCCGGTAGCCCGAATCGCTGCCCGGCAGAGGCCCCAGCGCGACGCTCTGCAAGTCGTCCAGCCCGTAGTCGACGAGCAGTTCGTAGGCTGGCGGGTCGTCCACCATCACCGGCAGGAGGCGTGGCCGACCGCGGCGCCTGGCCCGGTCGAGTCGGGCGCGGCGCAGGGCGTCCGCCTCGTCCTCGCGGCCGACCAGGAAAACCAGCCACTCGCTTTCCTCGAGCGCACGCTCCAGGCTCGCCGGCCAGTTGCTCCCGGCTTCCAAGCGCGGCGTGTCGAACCAGACGCGCAGTCCGTCCGCCTCGAGCCGTCTCGCCAGTTCGCCCGCCGCGGCGCGCTGGTTTCTTCCCTGATAGTCGAGCAAGACGTCGTAGCCCGCCGAGGCACGCGTCGGGTCGGCGACCTGCGCCGCCGGTGCGGCCTCCGTGCCATGCAGCTCGGCCAGCGCCTGCGCCTGCAGATCGCGCAGCTTGCCGTCGCGGCTGGCGAGCAGGGTCAGCGCGTGCGCCAGGCGCTGAAAGACCTGCTCGGCGCGCGCCGTCGTGTCTTCCTCGCCGACCAGCCGTTCGATGACGGCGATCTGCGGATCGTAAGGCAGTGCCAGCGAGCGGTGATCGAGGCCGGCGGCGGCCAGCGCGGCGGGCAGGAATTCGCTGCCGATCCTGCTCTCGAACTCGTGAAAGAAATCCTCGCAGCGTGGGTTGTTTTCCTCGAGGCGCGCCGGGATGACCAGAATTTCGAGCGGGCGACCGCGGCGCAGGGCAATCACCGCGTCGCTGCGAAAATCGTTGGCCACCGCAAGCGTGCCGTCGATGTTCTGCAGATTGGGCGCGCAGAGCATGATCGCCACGTCGGCGAGCTGGTAGGCGCAGATGCCGCCCATCTCCGTGACGCCGGTGCGGCTGTCGACCAGCACCACGTCGTAGGCGCGTTCGCCCTCGGCGAGCTGGCGGCGCAGCCAGTCGAAAAAGCGCTCGCCGCGCCAGTTGTCGAAGAAATCCTGCCAGTCGAAGCTGCGCACGGCGTAGGCGTAATCGCGCAGCGCCGCGGGCGGTTCGCGTCGGCCGGCGGTCATCAGGTCGACGCGGCCGCCGCCGGGAAGGCTGGGAATGGCTTCGTAGACGAAGTTCCACCACGTCTTGAAGCGTGCCGCCTCGAACTCTGCCTCGCTGGTCAGCGCGAGCTTGTAGGTCTGAATCAGGTCCATCAGGCCGGGATGCTCGCGTACGCGCGCCGCCGGTTCGGACTCGAAGAAGTAGCGCTCGAGCCCCGGTGCTTCGAGGTCGAAGTCGATGGCCAGCACTTTCAGCCCGCGTCGCGCCAGCAGGTAGGCGACGCCGGCCATGGCCATCGAGCGGCCGACGCCGCCCTTGTACGAGTAAAAGGTGAAGATCACGCCGCTTCAGCCCAGCAGTTGGTCGGCCCGGCCGACCAGACCCGGGTCGCTCTCGCCGGCGCCCAGCGTCGTCACCATTTCCGGCAGGATCATACGCAGCCAGCGGGCCAGGCGTCGCGGGCTGTTGAGGGCGAGCTCGCAGCGCGGGTCGCCGATCTTGTCGAAGCGTTCGAACAGACTGCCGACGCGCAGAAAGGAAAAGTCGTCGAGCAGCTCGTCGACCGAACACCAGGCGGGGTCGGTCGGATTGGCCGAGACCAGGGCGGCGCGCTGGGTGGTCAGGAAGGTTTCGGCGTGCGCGCGCAGCGCCGGATGGAGCAGGGCGAATTCGTCCACCAGCACGACGCAGCCGCGATCCTTCAAGCCGGCGAGGGCGGCCCGGGAGCCGAGGCGGTCGTCGACGTAGTCGTCGAACTCGTAGCGCTGCAGGTGTAGCATCGCATCGCCGAGCAGCCGGGATTCCCGACTGCCCGCCTGTCGTTCGCCGTTGATCTCGGTCGCCACTTCGGCGAGCAGCGTGGCGATGTCCCGCTTTTTCTGCCCGAAGGGTTTCCAGTCGGCACGCGTGGCGCCGTAGAAGTCTTCCGGCCACGACTTGCCCGTCGTCGCGGCCAGGGCTTTGCGCAGGCGCTCGAACTGGTCTTTCCAGACGCTGCGCTGAGCCGGTTTGAATGCCGCCATGACCTGATCGGTTTGCGCCGCCAGATCGGCGGCTTCGCCGGCCTTGAGGGCGATCACCACCCAGGGCAGAGCGACGCGCCGGTCCTGGCCGAGCGCCTGCGAGTGCTCGCGCACGTGCCGGTACAGGCGATCGAGCGTGTCGGCGGTCTGCGCCTGCAACTGGCCGGCGCCGACCGCGAGTGTCGAGTCGAATTGCCACCCCGGTTCGAGTTCGGTCGCCGGCACGCCCTGGAGAAGGGCGAAAACCGGGCTGCGCCGGCGAACCCGTGACAGTACGTCGGTCAGCAGTTGTGGCTGCTCACGGTAGCGCGACAGCGAGGCTGGAGTCAGTGCCCAGCAGACGGCGCGGCTGCGTCGCAGCGGCGGATCGAGCGACAGGAGGTAAGCCGGGTCGTTGGGACTGATCGCAAAGGGCAGAAAGCGACGGTCTTCGCCTCCCGATGGGGTCGGCAGTCCGCTCACGCTGCGCTGGTCGAGGTCGTCGGTGCCGGGGACGAAGGCGAGGGCGATGTCGCGCTCCAGCTCCGCCGTCAGGCGGCGTCCCGCCTGCATGAAGGCGCCGCCGCCCTCGCGATGCGCCTTGAACGAGAAAAAGGCTTCGAGAACCTTCCACTTGAGGTCGTCGCTGGTCGCGAAGAGGGCCGGCACCTGCTCCTTGCCGTCGCTCAGGCGATCGCGAAACTCCCTGATCCGGTCGCCGGCGCCGTTTTCCTTGGTGTGGGTGTCCATGTGCGCCGGTATGAAGGCGCTGTTGTCGTCCTTGATGAAGACGTAGCGTGGCACGCCCTTGGCGATTGCCTGCTCGTATTCCAGTTCGGTGATCGACTTGCCGGCCGGGTTCTTCGCCGGATCGACCGGACAATAGCCGTAACGGAGGCCGACGATGCCGATGTACATGTGGCAGGCCGCGACATCGTCGAGGCAGGTCGCAATGAGGTCGCTTTCGCTCGCGCCATAGCTTTGCTGGACGATGCACTTGCCGCCCAACGCCTCGGCCACCGCCTGTCGCTCGGTTTCGAGGTCCTTCCTGGTCGATGAGAGGTAGACCCGGTAGTCGTGGCTCATGCGTTCGAGCTGGTCGTTGGGCTGAAGCCGGGGAACCGATTCTTGGTCTTGTCCCCGGCAATTGTCAAGCGTGGCGGACGGTCGAGTGATCGCTCGCGGCGCGCGCGCCGGTCGGGATGCGGCGTCGGCGCTTCGCGTTTCGCTGCTAAACTGCGGCTGCGGGCGCCGAGAATCCGGCCGGCGCGGGGCAGGGCGGAATCTTGGGGGGGGTGAAGCGGCCCGCGAGTCGTGACGGGTGGCGAGCGCGCGGCGGTGGGGCGGCGACGCACGGCGACAGCGGAGGGCTTGATCGTATGTGGTTTTTCGGGGCGGTGCTGGGGGCGGTTCTGGCCGCGAGTATCGATTTCAATCTGGCGATCGCCGGTGCGCTGCTCGGCGGGTTGCTCGGCGGGTATCTGGGCACCAGGTCCAAACAAGCGGCCGACGATCGCCTGCAGGCCATCGAGGCGCAGTTGGCCGGGCTGCAGCTCAGGCTCGAGCGCTTGGAACGGGGCTCGTCGCTGGCGTCGGGAGCGCTGACGGGGCAGGGCGACGCGCCGGAAGCCGCGGCGGCCGAGCCGGACGCTCGCTCGACGCCGCCGCCCGTCGTCCGGGATGGTGCACCGGCGCGGCAAGCGCCGGCGGCCGGATCGACGGTGGCCGCGGATTTGCCGGCGGGGCGTGAGGTGCCGAGCGACGCGCCACCATCCACGCCGCTCCCGGCGGCACGCCCGTCGGTCGCGGCGGAAGGCACCGCCGCTGCCCTCACGGCCTCACCGGCGGCGTCGCTCGGGGAGCGACTGCTGCGCGGCAACCCGATGGCGCGTGCCGGTGTCGTCGTGCTGTTCTTTGGTGTCGCCTTCCTGCTGAAGTACTCCTACCAGCACCTGCAGGTGCCGATCGAACTGCGGCTCACCGGCGTCGCGCTGGCGGCGCTGGTCCTGCTGGCCATTGGTTGGCGTTTGCGTTCGACGCGCGAAGGTTTCGGTCTGGTGCTGCAGGGCGGTGGTGTCGGCCTGCTCTATCTGACGATCTTCGGCGCTCTGCGCCTGTTCGGCCTGTTGTCGGCGGCGCCCGCTTTCGCCTTGCTGGGGGCGGTGGCGGCGCTCTCGGCGCTACTCGCGGTACGACAGGATTCAAGGGCCCTGGCGGTGCTCGGTGCGGCCGGCGGCTTTCTGGCGCCGATTCTGGCGTCGACCGGGGGCGGCAGCCACGTCGCGCTGTTCGCCTATTACGCCGTGCTCAACGGCGGCATCCTGGCGATCGCCTGGTTCAAGTCCTGGCGGGTGCTCAACGTGACCGGCTTTGCCTTCACTTTCGGCATCGCGACGGCCTGGGGCGTGCTGCGTTACTTGCCTGACTCGTACGCGACGACGCAGCCATTTCTGATCCTCTTCTTCCTGATCTATGTGGCGATCCCGCTGCTCTTCTCGCGCCGCCCGCCAGGACGCGGCGAACGCCATCTCGACACGACGCTGGTCTTCGGCACGCCGCTCATCGGCTTTGGCCTGCAGGTCGGTCTGGTACGCACGTTCGAGTACGGTTCCGCGCTCAGCGCCCTGGCCCTCGGCGCCTTCTACCTGTGTCTCGCGCGCGCCCTGTGGGCGCGCCGTGGCGAAGGGCGGCGGCTGCTCGTCGAAGCCTTTCTGGCGCTCGGCGTGGTCTTCGCGACCCTGGCCATCCCGCTCGCTTTCGACGGACGCTGGACGTCGGCCGCCTGGGCCCTCGAGGGTGCCGCGATCGTCTGGGTCGGCGTGCGGCAGCAACGACTCCTGGCCCGGCTGTTCGGCGTGCTGCTGCAATTGCTCGGCGGTATTTTCTATCTCGTCGAGCAGACGTCCGCGGTCGGCGCCTGGCCGCTGCTCAACAGTGTCTATCTCGGCGCCTGCTTGCTTGCCGTCGGCGGCCTGTTCTGCGGCTGGCTGATGCAGCGGCGGCGCGACGAGTTGTCGCCGGCCGAGCGCTGGCTGGCTTCCGCCCTGTTCGCTTGGGGCATCGCGTGGTGGGCGGGCGGCGGGCTGCACGAAATCGAGCGCCACGTCCGCACGGCCTGGCAGGGTAACGCGCTGCTCGCTTTCGTCACCGGCTCCTGCCTCGCCAGCAGTGCGCTGGCACGGCGTCTGGACTGGCCGGCGGCACGCTGCGCGGCGCTGGCATTGCTGCCGCTGATGGCGCTCATCGCCGCCGGCACCGTTGTCCACGACGTCCATCCCTTGGCGCATTTCGGCTACCTCGTCTGGCCGCTCGCTTTCGCCGTTCACCTCTGGCTGCTGCACCGGCACGAGGCGGTCGACGAGGGTTGGCTGGCGTGGCTGCATGCTGGGGGCTTGTGCTTGCTGGCGGCGCTCGGTGCCTGGGAAGTGGCGTGGGCGATCGATACCTGGGTCGCCGGCCGGGCGGCCTGGCCGTTGATCGCCTGGGCGCTCGTTCCCGGTGCGTTGCTCGCCTGGCTGGCGCTGCGCGGCGAGCGCACGGCCTGGCCGGTGGCGGCGCATCGCGCCGCCTATCTGGTCGGCGGGGCGACGCCGCTGGCGCTCTTCCTGGCCGGCTGGTTCGTCTTCAGCAACGTGGTCTCCGACGGCGATCCCTGGCCGCTGCCCTACCTGCCCCTGCTCAATCCGCTCGACCTGGCGCAGGCCGGCGTGCTGCTGGTCGTTGCCACCTGGTTCGTCGAAGTTCGCCGTCTCGGCTTGCCGCCGCTCGCCACGGCAGCGCTGGCGCCGGCCTGGGCGCTCGGCGGTGCGGCCGCCTTCCTGTGGAGTAATGCGGCCCTGCTGCGTACGCTGCATCACTGGGCCGGCGTGCCGCTTCGTCTGCCGGATCTGGTGGCTTCGGAACTGGTGCAGGCGTCGCTGTCATTGTTCTGGACGCTGCTTGCGCTGTCGGCGATGGTCTTCGCCACCCGGCATGCTCAGCGCCGCCTATGGCTCGTCGGGGGAGGGCTGATGGCCGTCGTGGTTGGCAAGCTGTTTCTGGTCGATCTGTCGAACGTCGGCACCATCGCGCGTATCGTCTCCTTCCTTGGCGTCGGCGTCCTGATGCTGCTCATCGGCTATCTCGCGCCGGTGCCGCCGAAGCGCTCCGGGGAGGCGACATGAGAGTCTGGCTGACGTTTCTGCTCTGGCTGGTCAACGGTCTGGTCGCCGCCGAACAGCCCGGCGACTTCGCTTTCGGTCTGCCGATCGAGACCCGCGGCGCGCAGGCACTGTTCGAGTTCGAACTCCCGCCGGTGGTGCATGAAGGGGTGACGCGCTCCGATCTCGGCGATCTGCGCGTCTTCAATGCGGCGGGTGAGCCCGTGCCGCATGCTTTCCGGCCGCGGACGGACGCGGCGCGAACGCCCGGGCAGCCGCTCAGACGGCCGTTCTTCGCCCTGCGCGGCGACGCCGCGGCCGGTGTCGAGGGCGTGGAACTGCGCGTCGAACGGGGCACCGGCAAGACGGTGTTCACGATGAACGCCGCGCCTGACAAGCCCGCGCGGCGGAGCACGCTGCTCGGCTACCTGATCGATGCGAGCCGCGTCGAGACGGCCTTGCAGGCCTTGACCCTCGAACTGCCGACGGCCTCCGGCGACCTCGTGACGCGCTTGCGTGTCGAGGCGAGCGACGATCTCGCGCGCTGGACGACGCTGGTCGCGGACGCTCCGGTGGTCAGCCTGACGGCTGGCGAACAGCGGCTGGAGCGGCTGCGGGTCGAATTTCCGGCGCATCGGGCGCGCTACTTCCGTCTCTCGTGGCCGCCTGCGGGAAGACCGCTGGAGCTTTCCGGCCTGACGCTGGAACCCGGCGCCGCCATCAGCGAGGCGCCGCGACGCTGGCGGCAGGTCGCTGGGCAGGCCGCGGCGGCTGGCGAATACGTTTTCGACCTCGGCGGGCAGTTTCCGGTCGACCGCCTGCGACTCGTTCTGCCGCAGTCCAACAGCGTCGTGGCGGTCGATTTCCTGGCTCGTGCCCGGGCCGGCGATGCCTGGCGGCGCGTTGCCGTCGGCACGGTCTACCGCCTGACTCCGGATGGTCAGGAAGTGACCAGTCCGGAGATCGCGATCCCCTCGACGAGCGATCGCTATTGGTTGCTGCGCGTCGATCAGCGTGGCGGCGGCATCGGCTCCGGCCGGCCCGAACTGGCCGTCGGCTGGTTGCCGCAACGCCTGGTCTTCGCGGCCCGCGGGGCGCCGCCTTTTCTGCTCGCTTACGGTCGCGCCGGCACGGCGCCAGCCACCTATCCGCTGGCGACGCTGATTCCCGGCTACCGCGTCGAGGACGACGGCAAGCCCTTGCCGATTCCGGTCGGCCGCGCGACGACCGGTGTCGTGTCGACCCTCGCCGGCCACAGCGCGTACCGTGAGCCGCCCGACTGGCGGCGCTGGACTCTGTGGGCGAGCCTGCTGCTCGGCGTGGCGCTGCTCGGCTGGATGGCGCTGCGTCTTGGCCGGCAGCTCGGCGCGGCGAAGCCGCAGACGACGGAGAGCGGTCCGGGAGAGTCCTGACGCAGGTCCGCGAGCCGCCAGGCGCCGCTCCGGCCGGCCGCCGGGCCTGTCGGTGGGCGAAGGAAACCGACGAGCGGCTAGGCCGGCGCCGGCGCGTAGCCGTTTTCGCGCAACAGCAAAGCGTTACGGAGTGTCGCCCCCGAGCGCCGTAGTTGCAGTTGGCCATCGGTATGCGAGGCGCGCAGCGCGAAGTCGAAGCGATCGGCTTGCGCGCACAGGGCCAGATCGTCCGCTGGCAGACTGGGGTTGTCACCGGCCTGAAAGCGCCGACCGAAATCGGAATTGCGCACGCGCGCCGCGTACCGCGCCGGGTCAGGATCGTCGCCGTGCAGCAGGGCCTCGATGTAGTCGGCGCAGGCGACATCCTCGTCGCCGTCGCGGTCGACCCATTCGCCGGTGATCACGAAGCAGACTTCGGTCGCTTGCAGGTCGAGCAGCGCTTTCGCCGTTGCGCGGCCGACGACCAGGCTGCCGGCGAACAGCGCGCGCGCGTGGCGAAAGCGGGCCAGGCCGCGCACGCCGGCGGCCGTGGTCTGGATCAGCGGTCGGCCGGCGAGGTGGGAGCCCTGCAGGGCCGACGGTGAATTACCGAAATCGAAACCCGGTATCGGATCGCCGCCGCCGATCGCGCCGGTGGTCAAGGCGTCGGGCAGCTTGCGCAGCAGGCGGAAGGCACCGGCGATGCTGTCCACCGGATAGATGGCGCTGACGCCGGCCGCGAAGGCATAGGCCGCGGTGGTGAAGGAACGCAGGACATCGATCACTACTACGGCGTCGTCCGGTTCGTGCGCCGGATCGAGGCGGTTCAGGAAGAGGCGGCGGGTGCGCATGGGGTCGGCGATGTCCTTGGCTGGGTGGGTCGAGACGAGCCGGCGAAGTATCCCCGATACGAATCCGGCGGTCAAACCAACGGCTTACGCTTCGCGTCCCGTCGTGAGCGGGTAGGCGGCTTCGCGCCAGGCCTTGATCCCGCCGTCGAGTGCCACCGCGCGCAGGAAACCCATTTCCCTCAAGGTGGCCGCGGCCAGCGTCGAGATGTAACCGAGTTCGCAGCAGGTGAGAAGGCGTCGCGTCGGGTCGGGAAACTCCTGGTTGACCCTCAACTCGAGCTGTCCGCGCGGCAGCAGGCGCGCTCCGGGAATGTGGCCGCCCTCGTAGGCGTCGCGCTCGCGCACATCGACCACGATCAGGTCGCTTTCGGCCGCGCCGATGCGCGCCTTGAGTTCGCTCAAGGACATGAACGGTACGCGTGCGGCCGCTTCGGCGAGCAACTGGGCGACGGGCTTTCCACCGCTCATGTTGGTGCGCAACGCCTCCGTGACATGCGTCGGCATCGACAGATCGAGGTTCAGCATCAGGTCGACGAAGGCACGGCGGTCGCGTTGCCGCAGGCGTGGGTTGGTGGCGATCTCTTGTCCGATCGTCGAGCTTTGCCGACCCTTGTAGTCGTGCGCCGGAAAGACCTGGAGGTTCGGGTCGAGGCGCAGAAGACGATTGAACAAGCTGTCGTAGAGCGCCTCCGGGTCGCCGGTGGGCAAGTCGGTACGGCCGGTCGCGCCGATCAGCAGCGTGTCGCCGGTGAACAGGCGGTCTTCGACCTGCAGACACATCGAGTCGCGCGTGTGACCCGGCGTGTGGATGGCCTGCAGGCGCAGCTTGCCGACAATGATCATTTCGCCGTCGTCGATCCGCATGTCCACAAACGGCGCCCCACTGGCCCGGTGCATCACGGTTGGCAGGTCCAGTCGGCGTGCGAGTTGCCGGGTCGCCGAGAAATGGTCGGCGTGCGTGTGGGTGTCGATCAAGTAGCGGATACGCAAGCCGTCGCGGGCCGCGAGCGCCAGGTAGTGGTCGATTTGGCTGATTTCCGGATCGATCAGAACGGCGGCGCGGGTTTCGCCGCAGCCGATCAGATACGATTGGCAACCACCTGTGGCGATTTGTTCGAAAATCATGGCCTTCTCCTCGGAGAGTTGGTCCCGGCTCTTCTTTGTCAGGGGAAAGCGTAATGCTAACCGTTTTTTCCCTGATGCCGGGTGCCGTGCCACGGCAGGAGGAACGGCGCGAACAACCGATAGGCTCGGTTCGAAGGCCGGCCTTTCCAGAGCGGCGGAACGGCCACGCGCCGGCAAATGCGGCGAACGCGGAGCGCCGCCGCACGAGCGTTTTTTTTGTTAAGCTGCGGGCGTGAGAATCGTTCAGCTTTCCGACCTTCACCTGACCGAACACGCGCTGTACGGCACCGTGGACACGCAGGCGGCTTTCGACACCGCGCTGTGCCGCGTGTCGGCCGGTCCGCCGCCGGATCTGTTGCTGATTACCGGCGATCTGGTCGGCAACGGCCGGCGCGAGGAGTACGCGCTGTTGCGTCGTCGCTTGGCGATACTGCCGTTTCCCTACGCGCTGCTGCCGGGCAATCACGACGATCGTGCTGCTTTGCGGGCGGCCTTCCCGGAGCAGGCCTGGAGTGCGGGCGGGCTGTGCTGTCAGCGCATCGATTTGGGCCAGGGCGCGTTGTTGTTGCTGGATACGCTGGTTCCCGGCCGGGAGTGGGGCGAGGTGGCGGCGGCGCAGCTCGACTGGCTCGAGGAGAACTGCCCGGCGCAGGCGCCGGCGCTGCTGGCGATGCACCATCCGCCGTTCGCCGTCGGCATTGCCGGCATGGATGCCATCGCCTGCCGCAACGGGCCGGGTCTGGCGTGCTGGCTGGCCCGCCATGAGGGCGTCGAAGGCCTGCTCTGCGGACATGTGCATCGTTTTGTCAGCAGCAGCTTTGCTGGTCGACCGGCGCGCACGGCGCCTTCCCCGGCGCACCAGATCGCTCTGCAGGACGGGCCGTTGGCCTATACGCTGGAGCCGGGCGGCTATTTGCTGCACGAGTGGTCACCGGGTGAGCATTGGTTGTCCCATTATGTTCCGGCCGAGATGGCGCCGGTTCACGTTTACCGCGCTCATTCAGCCAACGGCGATTGACGCGCCCCTCACGTCAGCGAGGCGCGGCTCTGCCGGCCGAGAGCCGGAAACTTGATCTATGGCAAGAGACCGAGAGCCCAGGATGCCTAGACTGTGCGCGACGAGACCGGCCGCGCACGCTACTTCGAGGAAAGCCTAGCCGATGGGAAAGCAAATTGGCCGCGATGGCTTCACGGCGGACGACTTCGCCCGCTTCGGCCGACGTCTGGCGCAGGAAACACGGCACGCGCGTAAAGCCTACGCACGCGGCGACTTTGCCAGTTCCGGCCCGGTTGCCGGCTTCGAACTCGAGGCCTGGTTGATCGACGAGCACTTCTTTCCGGTGCCGCGCAACGTGTCGTTTCTGGCCCGCCTGGATAGTCCGCTGGTGGTCCCGGAACTGTCCCGTTTCAACGTCGAACTCAACGGCACTCCGCAGCCATTGTGCGGCACGGCCCTGTCACGGCTGGAAAGCGAACTCACCGCCACTTGGCAGCAGTGCCAACACGCTGCGGCCGACGAGGCGGCCGCGCTGATCGCCATCGGCACGCTGCCGACGGTTCGCGAAGCGGACTTGTCGCTCGCCAGCATGTCGCCATACAAGCGCTACGCCATGCTCAACGAGCAGATCCTGACCCTGCGTGGCGGCCGGCCGCTGGCACTCGACATCACAGGCATCGACCGGCTGTCGACGACGCACGCCGACGTGATGCTCGAGGCGGCGACCACTTCGTTCCAGGTCCACCTGCAAACGCCGGCCAGCGAGGCGGCGCGGACCTACAACGCGTCGCTGCTGCTCGCCGGGCCGCTGGTCGCGCTGGCCGCCAATTCACCCTTCCTGTTCGAGCGCGCGCTTTGGCATGAAACGCGCGTACCGCTCTTCGAGCAGGCTGTGGATTGCTGTGATCCGGGGCATCCCGAATGCCTGCGCGTTACTTTCGGAGCGGGCTATCTGGCGGCCGATCCGACCGCTCTGTTCGCCGAGAACCTGTCGTCCTACGCCGTGCTGCTGCCCTTCGAGGAGCCAGGGCCGCTCGGCAGCTATGCCCACCTGCGCCTGCACAACGGCACTATCTGGCGCTGGACCAGAATGCTCATCGGTTTCGACGCCGATGGCGCGCCACACTTGCGTGTCGAGCAGCGGGTGATGCCGGCCGGCCCGAGCATCATCGACATGATTGCCAACGCGGCTTTCTACTATGGCGCGGTGCACATGCTTGCCCGCCAGGCGGTGGCGCCCGAGTCGCGCTTGCCGTTCGCCGTGGCGCGCGACAACTTCTACCGTGCGGCACGCCATGGTCTGTCGGCACCGCTGATCTGGCTCGATGGCCGCGAGGCGAGCGCCTGCCAACTGCTGGTCGGCGAGTTGCTGCCGCTGGCACGCGAAGGGCTGGCCCGGCTCGACCTGGCCGACGCCGACGCCGAGCGCTACTTGGGAGTGATCGCGGACCGCCTACAGAGCGGCCAGAACGGCGCCACCTGGCAACTCGCGCACTACGCCAAACACCACGACTTCTGTCGCCTGACCGCCGACTATCTGACCTACCAGCGCGGCTTTCTGCCGGTTCATGAGTGGGTTCTCTGATTGCTTCCTTTTTCGTTTTTCTTTCCCTTCCCTGATGTTGACCATTCTCGAATCGCTGCCTGAAGGCTTCCTCGAAACTCCGGCTCGTGAACTTCATCGCCTGCTGACTGGCCCGACGCTGATTCACCTGCCCGGGCGGCGACCGGCGCCGCTGTTCGTTTCCGTACTCCTGCACGGCAACGAGGACAGTGGTGTCGTCGCCCTGCAGACCGTCCTGCGAGCCTACGGCCAGCGACGCTTGCCGCGCGCACTGTCCATCCTCGTCGGCAATGTCGCGGCGGCACGCCAGGGCCTGCGGCGACTCGATAGGCAGCCCGACTACAACCGCGTGTGGCCGGGTGGCGACCGGCCTGGGGAATTTCCCGAGCAGGCGGCGATGGCCGAGGTGCATCGGCGCATGCAAGAGCGTGGCTTGTTTGCCAGTATCGACATTCACAACAACACCGGTATCAACCCGCACTACAGCGTGGTAAACCGCCTAGATTCGTCGGTTCTCCAACTGGCCCTGCTTTTTTCGCGTACCGTCGTCTGGTTTCGTGGCCTGCCCGGTACGCAAACGACAGCGTTTTCGCCGATTTGTCCGGCGCTCACCGTCGAATGCGGCAAGGCCGGCAGCCCGGCCAACGAGGCGCACGCGGCACGCCTCATCGAGGCTTGCCTGCATCTGGCGAGCTTCCCGACACATGATGTGCCTGAGCAGGATATCGATCTGTACCATACCGTGGCGACGGTACGCGTCGCGCCGTCGGTGTCTTTCGCTTTTGGCAACGCCTTGGCCGACGTGGACTTCGCGCCGCAACTCGACCATATGAACTTCCGCCAACTCGAACCCGGGACGGTGTTCGGGCGCACACGACTCGATTCGCCGCTCGACGTTCGTGACGAAGACGGCCGCGACCTGGCGGCGGACTTTTTCGACTGCCGTGACGGTAAGATCGCGCTGCGGCGTGCCGCCACGCCGGCCATGCTGACTCTGGACGAGCGTATCGTGCGCCAGGACTGCCTGTGCTATCTGATGGAGCGCCTGCCTTTCGCGCGGCACGAGCGGGCGGCGCCGGCCATGTGCGAAAGCCTTCCGGGTTGAGTCTGCCGGCAGTCGACAGAATGTGGAGAGCGTGATGAGCAACTTGTTGAAGAAAGTACCGCCGGCGTCGCGTGCCGGCCGGGCGGCGCTCCTGCGGCGCCTGTCTAGCGGGCTGGTGGCGGCCATCGTCGGACCCGCCGCCGTCGCCGACAGCTCGGGCGAGCAACTGGCAGCCTACTACGATCGCCACATGGCGATCGTCGCCGGCACAGCCTACGGCTGGAGTGGTAGCGAGCGGCCGCAGCCGATGATGTCCGGCGTCGTCCAGGTCGGCGTCGGCAAGGACACTTACTACGCGCTGCGCAAGGACGGCAGCCTGGTGAGCTGGACCACGTCGCCGGCCAACGCCGCCGTGCTGATGCGTGACGTGGTCAGCTTCGCGGCCGGCGCTACCGGCTGGCTGGCCATCAACCGGGCGCGGACGCTGTGGCAAGGTAGCGGCCGGGAGCCGCCGCGCAAGGTCGCCGAGAAGGCCATCGCGGCGGCCGTGGGCGACGGCACCGACTACTACATCAACCCGGCTGGCGATCTTTACGTCAGAGGCTTGGCCAACCGCGGCCAATACGGCGACGGCCGTGCTGTGGCGAGCGGCGAGTTCGTCAAGACAGCGGCGCAAGCGACCGCCGTTCGGGCGCACACCGGACACGCGCTGTACCTGGCCGGCGACGGGCAGGTTTTCGGGACCGGCGGTAATGTCCATGGCCCGCTGTCGAGGCACGGCCTCGGTGACAAGGCTCTCGCCTGGGGCAGCATCTTCAAGAAGGCCAAGGGAATCGCCACCGGCGCTTCGCATTCGGTGGCGATCCGCGAGGACGCTTCGCTGTGGGCCTGGGGCGCCGGTTTCACGGTCGAGCCGACGAAGATCGCGGAACAGATCGTCGCCGTCGCGGCCGGTGCCGGATCGACCATCGCCCTTTCGGCCGACGGCAAGCTCCTGACCTGGGAGGGCGGTCGCGGACCGCGCTCGGTGTTGCTCGATCGCTAGCCTGGGGCGGCGCCAAGCGATGGGGAAACTGCTTCTGGCGCCGATGGAGGGCCTGATCGACGATATCCTGCGCGACGTTCTGACGCGTGCCAGCCACTATGATCTGGCGGTCAGCGAGTTTGTCCGGGTGTCGGGCAGCCTGCTGCCGCCACGCGCTTTTCGCCGCGCTTGTCCGGAACTGGACAGAGGCAGCCGCACCGCGGCCGGAACGCCGGTAGCGGTGCAGTTGCTGGGCAGCGATCCGGTATGCCTGGCCGAGAACGCGGCACAACTGGCCGAGTTGTCGCCGGCCGGCATCGATCTGAACTTTGGTTGTCCCGCGCCGACGGTGAACCGTCATGGCGGCGGAGCCACTCTGCTCGCCGACCCCGAACGCCTGTTCCGCATTGCCGCGGCCGTGCGCCGGGTGGTACCGGCAGGCATGCCGTTTACCGCCAAGATGCGGCTCGGCGTGCACGACACGGCAAGGACGCTGGACTGCGCGCGGGCCCTCGCCGCCGGGGGAATCGTCTCGCTGGTGGTGCACGCGCGGACGCGCGCCGAGGGCTATCGGCCGCCGGCGCATTGGGAGTGGGTGGCGCGCATCGGCGAAGTGGTGGCGCCACCGGTGACGGCCAACGGCGACGTTTGGACGGCCAGCGATCATGTCCGCTGCTGTGCGCTGAGCGCTAGCGACGACGTGATGCTCGGGCGCGGCGCGGTGGCCGATCCTTTTCTTGCCGGGCGAATTCGCGCGCTTGCCGCCGGCGAAGCGCCCGAGGCCGATCGCGCAGCCGACTGGTCCCGGCTGCAAACCTTGCTCGCCTCCTATTGGCAGCAGGTCTGCGGCAAGGTTTCGGCGCGCCGCGCGCCCGGTCGGCTCAAGCTGTGGCTGGGCGCCTTGCGGCGCAATTATCGTCAGGCCGATGTCCTGTTCTCGGCCGTCCGCACGCTGCGCGAGCTTGACGAAGTTTCGCGCG
The DNA here is from genome assembly GCF_029255285.1 of Accumulibacter sp. Classification (GTDB taxonomy): domain Bacteria; phylum Pseudomonadota; class Gammaproteobacteria; order Burkholderiales; family Rhodocyclaceae; genus Accumulibacter. The sequence goes on along the minus strand of NZ_JAPUVI010000022.1, from coordinate 75,547 downwards.
CGCTGGCGCGGCATGGCGTCGCGCTGCCGCCGACCGGTCACCGTCCAGCCGCCGATGGAAGCTAATTCGCGGCTCCCGTCGAGCGCCCAGACCGGCGTCCACGAGCACCTGTCGCGACTGCTCGATCGCCATGCCGGAGCGATCTTTCGCAAGCCGTGTGCGGATTACAACCGGTTTGCGTTCGAAGCGAGCCTGGAGCGTTGGCAGCGCGCCGCGCCAAGCGCGCCGCTGATCCTCGATGCGGGTTGCGGCGTCGGCGAAAGCAGCCTCGTTCTGGCGCGCGAGTTTGCTGACCATTACGTCATTGGTGTGGACCGGTCGGCGTCCCGCCTCGCACGCCACCGACGCGACACGACCGGCTGGCCGGAGAATCTCGATCTGCGGCGTGCCGACCTGGTCGACTACTGGCGTTTGCTCGACGCGGCCGGCGTCCGGTTGGCTCGTCACTATCTCCTGTATCCCAACCCATGGCCCAAGATCGGTCAGCTCGGCCGCCGCTGGCACGGGCACCCGGTCTTTCCCGCCTTACTCGCCCTCGGTGGGGTTCTCGAGTGTCGCAGCAACTGGCCGATCTATGTCGCCGAGCACGCTTTCGCGGTGCGACGACTGACGCAGCGCGAGGTGCATTGCGAGCTTTTCCAGCCGGCGGCGGCGATCAGCCCCTTCGAGCGCAAGTATCTGCTTTCCGGACATCGGCTGTGGCGTGCCGTGGTCGACCTCGGGTGAGGCAGGACTGCGCTCGAGCTGGTCGTCGGGCGATTTTTGTCGGGTTGGTCGGGCTGCTCGGGTGGCGATCGGCCGCAGAGCACGCGGCACGGCCGAACTGGCCTGCGCCAGCATCGGGAATCTCGGTTGCGCGGCGTCGTTCTCTTCATGCACCGTGGCGATGAATCGTCGATTGACCGCGCTTGGTGGCGACACCTATACTCTCGGATTGACAACTCCGGGCAATGTGGTTTTTTCCTGACGCCGGAATGGCGTCCGAGCCAGCGACAACTTCCGACTCTCGTTTTCGTTTCCGTCCGTCGGCTCAGGGCGATGCCCTCGCGGCCTTTGGTCCACGGGTGGGAAAGGGCGTTACGAGGGCTGCCGGTACTTAGACAAGGCGCGGGAAGCTGGCCTGCCTCTCGGTGAATGGAGGTTGATGACCGTGATACCGATTTGTGTCAAGACCCCGAAGGGCATCGAGGAAATCGAGAAACGCAGCTGCCGTTTGCCGATGCGTGTTCGTCAGGTGTTGATCATGATCGACGGCAAGCGTGACTACGAAACGCTGGCCGCCATGTTTCCCGGCGATACGCTGCCGGCCGTTTGCCGGCAACTCTACGATGAGGGCTTCATCGCGCCGTTGCGTCAGCCGTCAGCGACTGCATCGGCGCCTTCGAACGCTTCGGCCCGCCCGGGCGCCGCACCATCGGCCCTTGACGAGCAACGCCTGAAGATGGCGGGCAATCTCATGACGAACGCGCTGGACACCTTGGTCGGCAGTGCTGCGGCGAGCCTCAGCCGGCGGGTCGGCGCTGCTCCCGGCCTGGAGCATCTGCTGGGCATGGCCTCCGCCTGGCGCGAGGCGGTGGCGCTGACCGAAGAGGGCCGCCGGGAATTGAGCGATCTGGAGAGCAAGCTCGCGGTCATCGATGAGCGCTTCGTCGCCGCCCTGTCGACCCACCCGGGGGCGCGCGGCGGTGGCAGTGCGCCGTCGCCGGCCGACGATGAAGAACGCTTGACGATGGCGCGCAACTTCATGGTGAACACGCTCTCCGCCTTTGTCGGCATCGCGTCTTCGAGTTTGATCGAGCGCATCGAAGGGAGCCCGGGGATTGACGAACTGCGCCACTTGTATGGCGACTGGCGCGCGGCCATCGCGCTGACCGGCGACGGCCGCAAGCGGCTCGGCGAATTTGAGGAGAAACTGGCCGCACTGCTCTCCTGAGAGCACCGTTCGGGGGCGGCCTCAGATGAGCGGGGGCGTTACCGTCCAACGGCGCGTTGGCTGGCCGCTGCGGTCGACGCTTTCTAGATGGACCGGGAAGCCCCACAGGCGGGCGGCGTGTTTGAGTACCTCTTCGGCTCCTTCATGCAGCGGACGGTCGTCGTGCTGCGTGTGGCGCAGGATCAGCGAGCGGTCGCTGCGCAGGTTGACTCCCCATACCTGGATGTTCGGTTCGCGCGACCCGAGGTCGTACTGGCGCGACATCGCTTCTCGCAAGCTGCGGTAACCCGCTTCGTCGTGGATGGCCGACACTTCGAGGGTCGTTGCGCGTTCGTCGTCGACCACGGAGAACAGCCGGAAGGCTCGCATCAGGCGGGGCGACAGGTATTGGCCGATGAAGCTTTCGTCCTTGAAGTTGCGCATGGCATGATTCAGCGTGGCCAACCAGTCGCTGTCCACGAGGTCCGGGAACCAGGCGCGGTCTTCGTCGGTCGGCGCCTGGCAGATGCGCTTGATTTCGGAGTACATCGCGAAACCCAGCGCGTACGGGTTGATTCCGCGATACGCCGGATCGCCGACCGGCGGCTGGTAGACGACGTTGGTATGCGACTTTAGCCATTCGAGCATCAAGCCGTCGGCCAAGCGGCCGTCGTCGTAGAGTGTGTTCAGCAGGTGATGGTGCCAGAAGGTCGCCCAGCCTTCGTTCATTACCTGCGTCTGCCGCTGCGGGTAGAAGTATTGCGCCACCTTGCGCACGATGCGGACGATTTCACGTTGCCACGGTTCGAGCAGAGGTGCGTTCTTCTCGATGAAGTACAACAGGTTTTCCTGCGGCTCGGCGGGAAAGTGCGCCGGCTCCTTCTCGGCGGTCTCCGCTCTTGGTCGCAGCGGCAACGTGCGCCAGATTTCATTTACCTGTTGCTGGGCGTAGGCTTCGCGCTCTTCGGCGCGTGCCCGTTCGGCGGCCAGACTCAGTTTGCCCGGCCGGCGATAGCGGTCCACGCCGTAGTTCATCAGCGCATGGCAACTGTCGAGCCACAGTTCGACCGCGTCCAGGCCGTGGCGCTCCTCGCAAGCGGCGACATAGTCCTTGGCGTAGACCAGGTAGTCGATGATCGACGAGGCGTCGGTCCACATCCGGAACAGGTAGTTGCCCTTGAAGAAGCTGTTGTGGCCGTAGGCCGCGTGGGCGATCACCAGCGCCTGCATGGCCAGCGTGTTCTCTTCCATGAGGTAGCTGATGCACGGGTTGGCGTTGATGACGATTTCGTAGGCCAGGCCCATCTGGCCGCGCCGGTAGTTCCTTTCGGTGGCAATGAACTCCTTGCCATAGCTCCAGTGGCGGTAGTTGACCGGCATGCCGACCGACGCATAGGCATCCATCATCTGTTCGGCGGTGATGATCTCGAGCTGGTTGGGGTAGGTGTCGAGGCCGAAGCGTTGCGCGGTAGCACGAATCGCCGTGTGGTACTGGTCGAGCAGATCGAAAGTCCAGTCGCTCGGTGCCGGCAGGCGCGGCGCGTCCTGCCGGGTCGCCGACGGGCGCTGGCCGGCCTCGCCGTCCAGCGCGACCCTATGCCCGGCGGAGGGGCGTTGTCCGCTAGTAGCGCTCATCTTGCACGTATCTCCTGGCTGAAGAGGTCGCGGAAAACCGGGTAGATCTGGTCTATGGTGGTCGCCTTGCGCATTGCGAAGGCAGCCGAGGTGGCCGCCAGCGCGGCATACTCCTGCCACAGGCTCTGCTCCTCCTCGACCACCTGGATGTAGGCGAAGTAGCGGCACAGCGGCAGGAGGTCGCGTGCCAGCAGTTCGCGGCAGCGCGGGCTGTCACTGTGCCAGTTGTCGCCGTCGCTCGCCTGGGCGCCGTAGATGTTCCATTCGCTGCTCGGGTAGCGCGCACGAACGATCTCTTCCATCAGCACCAGGGCACTCGAGACGACGGTGCCACCGGTTTCCGTGGCATGGAAGAATTCGTTCTCGTTGACCTCCTGCGCCTGCGTGTGGTGACGGATGAAGACGAGATCTATCCTTTCGTAATGACGGGTCAAGAAGAGGTAGAGCAGGATGAAGAAGCGCTTCGCGAGATCCTTGCGCGCCTCGTCCATCGACCCGGAGACGTCCATCAGGCAGAACATCACCGCCCTCGCGGTCGGCACCGGCATGCGTACGCGGCTGCGATAGCGCAGGTCGATCGGGTCGAGATACGGAATCCGCTGGAGGCGGGCGCGCAGCGCCGCGATGTCGCGCTCGAGCGCCGCCATTTCCTGGGCCGGCAGAACCGGCGCGGCGGGCGCCCGATAGCTCGCGAGAAGTTCTTCGAGGCGCGCCAGCTCGCGTCGCGACTCGCTGCCGAGCGCGATGCGTCGACCGATGGCGCCGCGCATCGAGCGCACGACATGGAGGTTGTTCGGCGTTCCGTCGCTCGAAAAGCCCGCCCGCCGTGTCCGATACTCGGGCGTGTCTGCAAGCGTCGTGCGCACCAGGTTGGGCAGCGCCAGGTCGTCGAAGAAGGCCTGCATGAACTCTTCCTTGCTCAGGTGAAAGACGAAATCGTCCTCCCCCTGGCCGGAATCGCCGGCTTGCCCGGCGCCGCCACCGCCGGCCCCACCGCCTGGCGGACGTTCGATACGGTCGCCGCGTACGAAATCGCGGTTGCCCGGATGCACCGTTTCGCGCCGGCCGCCGGCCGCATGGCCGAAAACCGGCTCGCTGATATCGCGGCGCGGAATGTGGATGTCCTCGCCCTGAGCGATGTCGCGGATGGCGCGGCCGGCGATGGCGCGCTTCACGGCCTCACGGATCTGCGCCTGATGGCGGCGTAGAAAGCGCTCACGATTGCCGATCGACTTGTTCTTGCCGGCCAGCCTCCGATCGATGATCTGTTGCAAGGGGTGTCCTCCAGGCAGCTCGTCGACTCCGGGTCACGAATTCTTGCGCACGCGCAGATACCACTCGCAGAGCAAGCGCACCTGCTTCGCGGTATAGCCCTTGTTCACCATCCGGTTGACGAAGTCCTCGTGCTTCTTCACGTCGTCGGCGCTGGCCTTGGCGTTGAAGCTGATCACCGGTAGCAGTTCTTCGGTGTTCGAGAACATCTTCTTCTCGATCACCGTGCGCAGTTTTTCGTAGCTCGTCCACAGCGGATTCTTGCCCTGGTTGTTGGCGCGCGCGCGCAGAACGAAGTTGACGATCTCGTTGCGGAAGTCCTTCGGGTTGGCGATGCCGGCCGGTTTTTCGATCTTCTCGAGTTCGGCGTTGAGCGCCGCGCGGTCGAAGACTTCGCCGGTGTCGGTGTCCCGATACTCCTGATCCTGGATCCAGTAGTCGGCGTAGGTGACGTAGCGGTCGAAAATGTTCTGGCCGTATTCGCTGTAGCTTTCCAGATAGGCCGTCTGGATTTCCTTGCCGATGAACTCGGCGTAGCGCAGCGACAGGTGTTCCTTGATGAACGAGAGATACTTGGCCTCCGCTTCGGCCGGGAACTGCTCGCGCCCGATCTGTTGTTCGAGCACGTACATCAGATGCACCGGGTTGGCGGCGACCTCGGCCGAGTCGAAGTTGAACACCTTGCTGAGGATCTTGAAAGCGAAGCGCGTCGAGATGCCGCTCATGCCTTCATCGACGCCGGCGTAGTCGCGGTACTCCTGATAGCTCTTGGCCCGCGGATCGGTGTCCTTCAGGCTTTCCCCGTCGTAGACCAGCATCTTCGAATAGAGGCTCGAGTTTTCCGGTTCCTTGAGGCGCGTGAGCACGGCGAACTGGGCCATGAGCTTCAGGGTGCCCGGCGCGCAGATGGCTTCGGCCAGCGACGAGCCGCGCAGCAGCTTCTCGTAGATCTTGACTTCCTCGGAAACGCGCAGACAGTAAGGAACCTTGACGATGTAGATGCGGTCCAGGAAGGCTTCGTTGTTCTTGTTGTTGCGAAAGGCTTTCCATTCGCTCTCGTTCGAGTGGGCGAGGACGACCCCGTCGAAGGGGATCGCGCCGAAACCTTCGGTGCCCTTGAAGTTGCCTTCCTGGGTGGCGGTCAGCAGCGGGTGCAGAACCTTGATCGGTGCCTTGAACATTTCGACGAATTCGAGCAGGCCCTGGTTGGCGAGGCACAGCCCACCGGAAAAGCTGTAGGCATCGGGATCGTCCTGGGCATAGGTTTCGAGCTTGCGGATGTCAACCTTGCCGACCAGGCTCGAGATGTCCTGGTTGTTTTCGTCGCCGGGCTCGGTCTTGGCGATGGCGATCTGTCTGAGGACGCTCGGGTAGCGCTTGACGACCCGGAAGCGGCGGATGTCGCCGCCGAATTCCTCCAGCCGCTTGACGGCCCACGGCGAGAGGATGCGGTTGAGGTAACGGCGCGGAATGCCGTAGTCCTTCTCCAGGATGGCGCCATCCTCGTCGGCGTCGAAAAGACCCAGTGGCGACTCGTTGACCGGCGACCCCTTGATCGCGTAGAACGGCACCTCCTGCATCAGCGCCTTCAGCCGCTCGGCGATCGAACTCTTGCCGCCGCCGACCGGGCCGAGCAGGTAGAGAATCTGCTTCCTCTCTTCCAGCCCTTGCGCCGCATGGCGGAAGTAGCTGACGACCTGCTCGATGGCCTCTTCGAGGCCGTAGAACTCGGCAAACGCCGGATAAATCCGGATCACCTTGTTGGCAAACAGACGCGATAGCCGCGGGTCGTTGCGGGTGTCTACCGTCTGCGGTTCGCCGATCGCGCGCAGCATGCGTTCGGCGGCGCTGGCGTAGCTCAGAGAATCCTGCTTGCACACCGCGAGATAGTCTTCCAGTGAAAGCTCTTCCTCGCGAGTACGATCGAAACGGGCGGCAAAATGACTGACGATGTCCATGGTGATCTCCTACCAAGTCTATGAACTTCCCGGCTCGGGAACGACCTTCTCACGAGACGCGGCAAGCTTCTGCGACAAAGTTGGCGGCGGGCGATAGTTTTTTCGGCCTCCCGATGGTCGGAAACGGAAAAAACAAGTCACGCGCGGAGTCGAGGCAGCGGCCGCCTTCGTCTGCAAGTAAATCCAAGCAAGTATCGCTCCAGCTTTGCCCGCTCGTCGTCGCGCTCTGTCCGATGTCCATTTGACAGCCGCTTCCCGGCCGCGTGCGACAACCGCCCGGATCGGCACGGAGTTTCCGGCAAGGGCGGATAGTGCTGACCAGACGGCAAGCTCGGGCCGGGCGTAGAATGGCGCCGATGAATCGCACCCGGTGCCTATCGACTCGCCGTACAGCAAGGCTTTTTCCATGAACCGGGAGGCCGCAGACGTGTCGATCGCGGGAGTCGTTCTCGCCGGCGGGCGCGGGCGCCGCATGGGCGGTGCCGACAAGGGATTGCAGGAATATCGCGGCCGCCCGCTGGTCGCCTGGGTGCTCGAGCGTCTGGCGCCACAGGTCGACGAACTGCTGGTCAGCGCCAATCGTAACCGCGAGCGCTACGCCGCTTTCGGCTACCGTGTCGTGCCCGACCGCCTCCCCGGTTTCGCCGGTCCCCTCGCCGCCCTGGACGCCGCTCTGGCCGCGGCGGCTCACCCGCTGCTGGCGATAGTGCCTTGCGATTCGCCCTTTCTCCCGGTCGATCTGGTTGCCCGGTTGTACGCCGCGCTTGCCGCCGGTGGCGCCGACCTCGCGGTCGCCCGTACCAACGCCCGGTCGCAACCCGTATTCTGCCTCTGTCGGCGTCGGGTGTTGCCAGGCCTGAGTGCGTTTCTCGCCGCTGGCGGGCGCCGCGTGGAGCAATGGCAGGCGACGCTGCCGAGGGTCGAGGTGGCTTTCGACGATCAGCCCGAGGCCTTCGTCAATATCAACACCTGCGCCGAACTCGGGAGTCTCGAGGGGAGCGCGGACAAGCCGCGCTGATGGGCGCACGGTTGCGCAAGATTGCCGTTGGCGGGTGGCGGGTGGCGGGTGGCTCACGTCCGCGCCCGCGCTCGTTCACCTCAGCGTCAACCGGAAACCGTCGTGCGGATGGATCAGCTCGGAGGTGTCGTCGATGAAGAGGTCGCCGAGCAGGAAGCCCACCTTTGCCCGCAACAGCGGCGACAGCGTCTCGCTATGTTCCAGAATCAGCTCCTCGCCACCTTTCATGGCCTGCGCCAGCGGGCCATAGTGGAAAAGCAGGTGTTGTCCGTCCCAGTGTTGGTTGCCGATCAGTTCGTCGAGATCGGTGCGATCCGTGCAGGTGTGCATCATGGCAGTTCTCCGCAGAGCGAGGCTCTTGTTTCCATTAACGGTCGCACGTGGGAAAAGGTTGAGCGGATCAAGCGGCCTCTCGTCCAGGCCGCCGGTTCAGGAGGGCTGGAGGCGGCGCGGTGGCGGCGCTTCAGTGGCCGCCGGCCAACAAAAAATCGATCGTCTGGCGCCACCAGGCGTCGTCGAGACGATCGAACCAGTCGTTGTGTCCGGCGCCCGGGATGAGCGCCAGCCTTTTGGGTTCGGCCAGCGCGTCGTAAAGCGCCCGGCCGAAGTGCGGCGGGACGATGCGGTCTTCACCGGCAATGGCGATCAGCACCGGCCGGCCGAAGGTGGCCAGGTGGCTGACGCTGTCGTAACGGTCGCGCAACAGCCACTTGACGGGCAGCAGCGGGTAGTGGTGGCTGGCCACCTGTTCGAGGCGGTCCCAGGGAGTGATCAACAGCAGGCCGGCGATCGCATCACGTTGTCGCGCGCCGGCTGCCGCGGCAACGCCTGCGCCGAGCGATTCGCCGATGAGCAGCAGCGGTCCGGCGTACTGGCGGCGGGTGAGGGCGATCGTCCGCTCGGCGTCGGCGACCAGACTCGTTTCGCCGAGCTCGCCGGCACGCGGGCCGTAGGCCGGGTACTCGGCGAGAATCACGCGCAAGCCCAGACGGTTGAGTATGCCGGCGTAGAAGCCGCGGTGTCCGGCGTGTCCGGCGTTGCCGTGAAAGATGATCGCCGTGGCGCGCGCCGGGCCATCCGCTTCGCTTAGCAGGCCGCGGAAGTCGCCGCCGGTCGGCCACGCTGACTGGCGGCCGGAAAGCATATCGGCCAGCGTGGCCGGCTCTGGGAAGTAGAGGAGTTGATCCTGGAACATGCTGACTCCGCCGCAAATGATCAGATAAGCGATGAGCACGACGCGCGTCGCCGCGCCGGCCAGCCGGACGATTGGATGGCACACACTGCCGGCGCGGTGAAACGCGTCGGCCAAGGGCGTCGCTGGCGACGCGCGTTCAGTCTCTTCGGACAAGGCGAGCGTCCTCGAACAAGGAGCGGATTTCGACCCGGCCGATGCCGCGATCGTCCGGCACGACGTAGAGAATTGGTGTGATCAGTTCCTCGAAAATGCCACGCAGGCTGCGTGCTCCGGTTTTGTACTCGATGGCGATTTCGGCAATCTGCTCGAAGACTCGCTGACTGATGCGTAGTTCGACGCCTTCGCCACGGAAGATCTCGATGTATTGCCGATAGATCGAGTTCTTCGGCAAGCTCATGATGCTGACCAGCATGGCCTTGCTTAGCGGGTGCAGGTTGGCGATCACCGGCAGGCGGCCCGTGAATTCGGGAATCAGCCCGAACTCGAAGAGATCGGTCGGTTTCACGCGCTTGTTGAGTCGGTCGAGGATGTTCTGGTTGTCGTCGCCCGAGGTGGCGATGAAACCGAAACCATGCGTTTTGGCCATGATGTTCTCGAGACCGACGAACGCGCCGCCGCAAATGAAGAGGATGTTGCTGGTATCGATGTAGCGTTCGTTCTTCAGCTTGACCGGCGCGCCTTCCATGATCTTGAGCAGCGCGTGCTGCACGCTTTCGCCGGAAATTGCTCGCGCCGACGTGTTCGTCGCCTTCAGCTTGTCGATCTCGTCGATGAAGATGATCCCGTGCTGGGCCTGGTCGACGCTCCCGTCGGCCTTGTCGAGCAGCCTCTGCAAGACCGCTTCGATTTCTTCATTGACGTACTTGGTCTGGGCCAGTGAAGTCGCATCGGCGGTCACGAAGGGAACGCCGAGCATTCTCGACAAGGTGTCGCAGAGCAGTGTCTTGCCGGTGCCCGACGGTCCGACGAGCAGGATGTTGCTTTTTGCGATGCTTCCCCGCTCCTTTTGAAAGGTGGCGATCTTGCGGTAGTGCGAGTACACGGCGACGGCGAGAACCTTCTTCGCTTCCTCCTGGCCGACGACGTATTGATCGAGATACCTGACGATCGCGCTGGGTGTGGTTTCTCTGGCTAGCAAGGTCATCCCTCCCCATCGATGAAGCATCGCGCCCGACTTCCGGCCGGAGCGGGTAGCGGGCGGCTGGCGCTCATGTTAGCCGAATCCGGCGCTACCGCCGGCCGCCGAGTGCCGACGCAGCGCCGTCCGGAATGTCCTGAGCGTTCGCCTGACCTCGAGTTCATTGCCGTCAGGAAGAGCGGCGGACGCCGATCAGCGCCAGGTAGGACAAAGGAGTAAGCGCCGTGCAGATGGCCACGGCAGCGGCCAGCGCTCCGGCGCCGGCGGCGAGGCCGTGGCCGACGGCGATGCCGACCAGCGCGGCTAAAGTCATCTGAAAGAAACCCATCAGGGCCGACGCTGAACCGGCCATGGCCGGGTAGGACGCCAGCGCCGCGGCAATGGCATTCGGCATGACGAGCCCGGTAGCTGCGGTACAGAAGAACATCGGCCCGAGAATCGCGCTGATGCTGTGTGCTTCGGCGACTTCGAGAACCCACATCGTGGCGCCGGCGACGGCGCCGAGCCAGGCGCCGCGAAGCAGCAGGGTCTGCCCACCCATACGGCGGACCAGTCGGCCGGAAGCCAGCGATCCGACAAGATAACCGGCGACCACGATTCCGAAGCAGATGCCGTACAGTTGCGGCGTCAGCCCGTGGCGTTCGGCGAGCACGAACGACGAACCCGAGATGAAGGCGAACAAGGCGCTGTAGGAGAAGGAAAAGGTGAGTACATGGCCGATGTAGCGGCGGTCCGCCAGCAGACGGCGAAAGTTGGCGAGCATCTGGCGCGGCTGGGTGGCGGCCGGGTCGCGATGCACATTGCTTTCCCGCAGCCGGCTGACCACGGCCGCGAACTGGAGCAGCGAAACGAGCAACAGAACGACGAAGTTCGACTGCCAGCCGAAGAGCACGGTCAGGAAACCCCCAAGCGTCGGTCCGAGCAGCGGCGCAATCGCCATCGCGCCGCCCATGTAGGCGATGATGCGCGCCGATTCCGCGGCCCCCCAGACGTCGCGCACGATGGCGCGGCCGAGCACCGGTCCGGCGCAGGCCCCCAGCGCCTGCACGAAGCGGGCGAAGATCAGCATTTCGATGCTGTCGGCAAACACGCAGGCGAGCGACGCCGCGCCATAGATCGCCAGCCCGGCCAGCATGACCGGCCGGCGGCCGAAGCGGTCGGACAGCGGACCGTAGAAGATCTGCCCGCAGGCAAAGCCGGCGAGAAAAACTGACAGGGTCAGTTGAACGCCCGCCGCGTCGCTGGCAAAAACTCGTGCCAGGGTGGGCAGCGCCGGCAGGTAGAGGTCGGTCGACAAGGGGCCCAGGGCGACCAGGGTCGTCAACAGGAACGCCAGGCCGAGCGAGCGCGGTGGCGCGGGCGGAGCCGGAGGCGCCACCGGGAGCTTCATCCCGGACCTGCGCGGCGACCTGTCGCGGGCAGCACGGAGTGGTTACTTGCCCTTGAAGGAAAAAAACATCTTGAAGCAGCGGGCAAAGGCGAGCGGCGTTTCGCAGTGTTCGGCCCACAGTTCGGAGGTCAGGGAAAACGATACGTCGCCCTCGGCTTCGCGGTCCTTGACCCAGACCAGCCGACGATCGCTGAAGACCCCGGTTGGCAGGCGGCTGCGTATGAACTCCCAGACGTCGTCCAGATTGTCGAAGTTGCCGAGGTCCCCCGCCCCATCGGCGCCTTCCTCTTCTTCAACGAAAACCTGATAGCGCATGACTCACCTCGGCGAAGAGACGGTCCGATCTTGCGCAGTCGGACGCGTGGTAGTTAACGGGCCGCAATTATTGGCGAAGGCGGGCAATTAGTCCATCCCGTCGCGCGCACTGCTTCGACTAGCGCGGCATGGCCAGCGGAGACTGGCGATCGCTTCACGGCCGGGTTTCGGCGGCAGCGCTTTGCGGCGAGGCGACGAAACGGTAGCGCCCGGCGACCGCCGAGCGGCGCAGCGCGCTAAGCGGGAAGCGATTTCCATGCCAGACGAAGGTCAGCGCATTGGCCGTGGCGTCGGGCTGGTCGAGGAACGCGAGCAGCGCGGCGTCGTCAGCGGGTTCGCCATTCGCCAAGCGCAGGTGGCCGAGCAAGACGGGCAGATCGCGGTCCGAGAGCAGCGCGATGCCGTCCGGGATTTCGAGCAGCAGGCTCCCATCCTCGTCGAGCGCCGCGCCGCGCAACTCGACGACCACTTCACCGACGTGCGTTTCGAGCGCGTTGTCGGCCGTGAGGCGAAGCACCCACGGCGTATACTCGAGCTCGACGAATACCCTTTGCGGGCCATTCTGGACGAAGTAGTTGCCTCGTTCGTCGTGTGCATATTGCCGGCCAAGGAAATCGTTCAGGCCGCGATGACTGACCGGCTCGCCACGCAGCCGCCAGCGGCCGCGTCGGTCGAGCGACAGCCAGCCGTAGCAGGCGGGCACGTTCGGCCAGCGGAGCATGGCGCTGTAGTCGGGCTCAGGCATCGACGGCGGGCGGTGAGTCGCCCGGAACGTGTGCTGCGGTCGTCCGGCGCGTCTGCCGTCCAGTCGTCAAAGCAATTCCTCGATGTGGCGGGCCAAGGTCTCCGGAGTGGTGGCCGGCGCATAGCGCTCCTTAACTTTGCCGTCCCGACCGACCAGAAACTTGGTGAAGTTCCATTTGATCCCTTCGCTGCCGAGAAGGCCGGGCGCCGCCTTCTTGAGATACTGATACAGCGGATGCGCGGCGTCGCCGTTGACCTCGACTTTGGCGAACATCGGGAAGGTGACGCCGTAGTTTTTCTGGCAGAAGGAAGCGATTTCCTCCGCCTCGCCCGGCTCCTGTGCGCCGAACTGGTTGCACGGAAACCCGAGGACGACGAAACCGCGCTCGCGATAGCGCTGGTAGAGCGCTTCGAGACCTTCGTATTGCGGCGTGAAGCCGCACTGGCTGGCGGTGTTGACGATGAGCAGAACTTTGCCGGCGTAGTCGGCGAGCGATTCGCTGCCTCCTTCGAGACGCTCGGCGCTTATCTCGTACAGCGCTGCGGTCATGGTGGTGCCTCCTGTGGTGTGGTCTCGGTCTTAGTGATGCTCGTCGGTCATCGGCACGCAGGCGCAGAACAGGTGGCGGTCGCCATAGACGTCGTCGATGCGGTTGACGCTTGGCCAGAACTTGTTCGCCGCCACGTGTGGCAAGGGGAAAACCGCCTCCTGACGGCTGTAGGGCCGTTGCCAGTGAGCGTCGACAATGTCCGCCTGGGTATGCGGGGCGTTCTTCAAGGGGTTGTCGTCAGCCGGCCAGTGCCCGAGCTCGATCTGCCGGATTTCGTTGCGGATGCCGACCATGGCGGCGATGAAACGGTCGAGTTCGCTCTTCGATTCGGATTCGGTCGGCTCGACCATCATCGTTCCGGCAACCGGGAAGCTTACCGTCGGGGCGTGAAAGCCATAGTCCATCAAACGTTTGGCGATGTCGGTCTCGGTGATCCCGGTCGCTGCCTTGAGCGGGCGAACATCGAGGATGCATTCGTGGGCGACGCGGCCGTTCTTGCCGGTGTACAGAATCGGGTAGTGTGGCCGCAGGTGGCTAGCCAAGTAGTTGGCGTTGAGGATCGCCACTTCGGTGGCGCGTTTCAGGCCGCTGCCCCCCATCATGGCGATGTACATCCACGAAATCGGCAGGATCGAAGCCGATCCCCAGGGTGCCGCGGCGACCGCTCCCTGACCGGCATGCGGACCGGGGAGAGGCTGCACGCGGTGGTTGGCCATGAACGGCGCCAAGTGGGCCTTGAGGCCGATCGGCCCCATTCCCGGGCCGCCACCGCCATGGGGGATGCAGAAGGTCTTGTGCAGATTCATGTGGCTGACGTCGGCACCGATGCGGGCCGGCGAGGTCAGCCCGACCTGCGCGTTGAGATTGGCGCCGTCCATATAGACCTGGCCGCCATAGCGGTGGACGATGTCGCAGATATCTCTCACCGCCTCTTCGAAAACGCCGTGTGTCGACGGGTAGGTAATCATCAGGCAGGCCAGGCGGTCGGCGTGCGCGGCGGCTTTGGCCGCCAGATCGGCGACCTCGATGTTGCCGGCGTCGTCGCAATCGACGGTGACCACCCGCATGCCGCACATCTGTGCGGTTGCCGGGTTGGTGCCATGGGCCGACCGGGGAATCAGGCAGACCTTGCGCTGAGCGTCACCGCGGCTGGCGTGGTAGCGCGCGATGGCGACCAGCCCGGCGTATTCTCCCTGTGCGCCGGAGTTGGGCTGCAGGCAGATGGCGTCGAAGCCGGTGATTGCCTTGAGCCAGGTTTCGAGCTCGCCGATCATCTGCAGGTAACCTTCGGCCTGATCGAGCGGTGCAAAGGGATGGAGGTCAGCGAACTGCGGCCAACTGACCGGTATCATTTCGCTCGTCGCGTTGAGCTTCATGGTGCAGGAGCCGAGCGAGATCATCGAGTGGTCGAGCGCCAGATCCTTGTTCTGCAGCCGCTTCAGGTAACGCAGCATCTGGTGTTCGGTATGGTGCGTGTTGAACACCGGATGCCCCAGAATGGGGTCACGCCGTAGAAGCTCCGGCGGCAGGCTAGGGTCGGCGTGCTGCAGTTGTTCGTCGAGCCGGTCGATGTCGGCATTGACGCCGGTCAGCAGCTTGATCAGCCTGGCGATGTCGGCGCGAGTGGTCTTTTCGTTGATCGCGATTCCCAGTACGCCGGGAGATACTTGGCGCAGGTTGTAGCCGGCATCGCTGGCCGCCTTGTAGGCCGTCAGCGCGTGGCTGCCGAGTTCGACCCGCAAGGTATCGAAATAGTGTCGGGTCAGCACCCGCAAACCGGCGCGCTGTACCGCCTGGCCGAGAATCGCCGCCAAGCGGTGGATGCGGCTGGCGATCGTGCGCAGCCGCTGCGGCCCGTGGTAGACGGCGTACATGCCGGCCATGTTGGCGAGCAGAACCTGTGAGGTGCAGATGTTGGAGTTGGCCTTTTCACGCCGAATGTGTTGTTCGCGCGTCTGCAGCGCCATGCGCAGCGCCTGCTTGCCATGCGCGTCGACCGAGACGCCGATGATACGCCCGGCTACTGCGCGCTTGTACTCGTCGCGGGTGGCGAAGAAAGCGGCATGCGGGCCGCCGAAACCCAGCGGAATGCCGAAGCGCTGCGATGAGCCGAGTGCGATGTCGGCACCCATCTCGCCGGGCGAGCGCAGGAGGACCAGCGCCATCAGATCGGACGCGACGGCGACGACACCGCCGCGCGACTTGACGGCAGCGATCGGGCCGCTAAGGTCGCCGATGTCGCCGCGGTCGTTCGGATACTGGAACAGCGCGCCGAAGACCTCCTGCAGTGCCGCGTCCTCGGGCGACCCGAAGACCAGTTCGAAATCGAAGAAAGCGGCACGTGTCGTGACGACGTCCAGGGTTTGCGGGAAGCAGGCGGCGTCGACGAAAAAGCGGTTCGAGGGCGACTTGCTCACCCGGCGGGCCATGGTCATCGCTTCGGCGGCGGCGGTCGCCTCGTCGAGCAACGAGGCGTTGGCGAGTTCGAGGCCGGTAAGATCGACCACCATCTGCTGGTAATTGAGCAGCGCTTCCAGACGGCCCTGAGCAATTTCCGCCTGGTAAGGCGTGTAAGCGGTGTACCAACCGGGGTTCTCGAGGACATTGCGCAGTATGACCTTTGGCGTCACGGTGTCGGCGTAGCCCATCCCGATCAGCGAATGCTGAACGCGGTTGCGTTCGGCCATCGCCCGTAGCGCGTCGAGCGCTTCGTGTTCGGGACGCGGTTCGCCGAGCGCCAGCGGCGCCGTCAGGCGAATCGCCGCCGGTACGGTCTGCTCGATGAGCTGTTCCAGGCTGGCCTCGCCGATGTCGGCCAGCATGGCGTCAATTTCGCTGTCGCCGGGACCGATGTGGCGGCCCAAGAAGTCGTCGCTCTGTTCGAGGGCGGAGAGCTTTGGCAGGGAGGTCTGGGGTTTCATCGCAGGTTCCGGTAGGGCTGGGGGGGTCGTCTAGGCGGCGGCGTCCACGATTTCCTGGTACGCCGTGGCGTCGAGCAGCGCATCGAGGTCGCCCGCCGTAGCGGGCCGCATCCTGAACAGCCAGCCGGCGTAGGCGTCCTGATTCACCGTTTCGGGCGCGTCCACGACCGCCTGATTGGTTTCGACCACGGTGCCGGCGAGCGGCGCATAGACATCGGCCGCCGCCTTGACCGATTCGACGACCGCGGCTTCCTGAGCGGCGGCCAGCACACGGCCGATCGCCGGCAATTCGATGAAAACGAGGTCGCCGAGCAGTTCCTGGGCGTGCTCGGTGATGCCGATGGTGACCGTGCCATCGGCTTCGGCGCGGACCCACTCATGGCTCCTGGTGTATTTCAAGTCGGCCGGGATACTCATTTTGTCTCCTCCTGAAAAAAAATCGAAAACGGCAGCTAGCCAGACAAACCCAATATGTTCAGACGAGAATACGCCCATTTCTGACGAAGCACGGTTTGACCACGCGAGCGTCGAGCGATTTGCCGCGCACGCCGACCTGGACCGTGTCACCGAGCGCTGTGGCGAGTGGCAGGCGAGCCAGAGCGATCGATTGTTGCAGCGTCGGCGAGAAAGTGCCGCTGGTGATTTCCCCTGGCCCCTGAACCGTCGTCACCGGCTGGTGCGCACGCAGCACGCCGCGCTCGAGCAACAACAGACCGACGAACTGCTGCTGCTGCCCCCGGGCGAGAAGGGACGCCTTGCCGACAAAGTCGCGCGGCGAAAGCAGGTCTACGGTCCATGTCAGGCCGGCATCGAGCGGCGAGACGGTCTCGTCCATGTCCTGCCCGTAGAGATTCATCCCGGCTTCCAGGCGCAAGGTGTCGCGCGCGCCCAGGCCGCAAGGACGTACCCCGGCATTCGCCAGGGCCTCCCAGAGGGCGGCGGCACGCTCGGCCGGCAGTGTAATCTCGTAGCCATCCTCGCCCGTATATCCGGTGCGGGCGACGAAGTAGTCTCCCGTCGCGCAGGCGACAAAAGGTGGCAGCGCTTCGCAGGCCAAGCGCTGCTCCGGCAAGACCTGCCACACTCGCTGCCGGGCCTGCGGCCCCTGGACGGCGATCATCGCCAGCGCTCCGGAGCCGGTGCGGCGCGGCGTCAGGCTCGCCGCCAGTCGCCATTCGTCGAGCCGCGCCGCCATCCACGCCAGATCCTTCGGCGCCGTACCGGCATTGACGACGAGGCGGAAATGCGTCTCGTCGAGGTGGTAAACGATCAGGTCGTCGATCACGCCGCCGGAATCGTTGAGCATGGTGCTGTAAAGCGCCTTGCCCGGCGCCTTCAGCTTGTCGACATTGTTGGCGAGCAACCGGCGCAGGAAGGGACGTGCTTCCGGACCCTCGAGGTCGACGGCGCACATGTGGGAAACATCGAACATTCCGGCGTCACGGCGAACGGCGTGGTGCTCCTCGATCTGCGACCCGTAGTGAAGAGGCATTTCCCAGCCGCCAAAATCGACCATTCTCGCGCCGCTTCGGCGATGGCTTTCGTTCAGGACAGTTTTTTGCATCGTATCAATCCCTTGGATGTGGTCGTTAAAGCTTGTTCCCGAAACAAAAAAAGGGCGAACTCGAAACGAGTTCACCCCCCTGTCCATGTACCTGAGAGATTGTCGGGCGGCAATCGCAGCCGCCTTGCCCCATCGGTGGGCGCCTTGCCGTGCACGGCGCCGCTCTCCAGAGTTCAGTGCACGAACGGTCCTTTTGCCTGAGCGTTTCCGGGTGGATTGCGCCTTCGGCGGCGGCACTGCCGCGCTCTCCCATTCGCGCCGCCACTATAGCGCGCTGGAAGCCTTGCCCGCAAGGAGGCATTTTCGACGTTACGCTGTTCAGGCTCGCAGCCTCTTGTCCATGGCTCGCTGCAGCGGCTCCTCCGGCCTTGCAGTACAATGGCGCTTTGCCCGCTGTAAACCCTTTGAGAAAGGACCTCGCCGTGCTGGAATCCTATCGTGCCCATGTTGCCGAGCGCGCCGCGCTTGGTATTCCACCCCTGCCGCTGACTGCCGGGCAGACCAAGGAACTGGTCGATTTGTTGAAGAATCCGCCGCAGGGCGAAGAAGAGAACCTGGTGTCGCTGATCACTTACCGCGTTCCGGCCGGGGTCGATGACGCGGCCAAGGTGAAAGCCGAGTTTCTCGCCCGCGTCGCCAAAGGTGAGGAAATCTGCGCGCTGGTTTCGAAGGAAAAAGCGACCGAGCTGCTCGGCACCATGCTTGGCGGTTACAACGTCAAGCCGCTGATCGAACTGCTCACCGGCCCGACCGGCGCGATCGCCGCCGAAGGACTGAAGAAGACCCTGCTCGTCTTCGACTTCTTCCACGACGTCAAGGAACTGGCCGACCAAGGCAACGCGAATGCGCGCGCCGTTTTGCAAAGCTGGGCCGATGCGGAATGGTTCACCTCGCGGCCGCCGGTTCCGGCGACGCAGAAACTGACTGTTTTCAAGGTCACAGGGGAGACCAACACCGACGACCTGTCGCCGGCGCCGGACGCCTGGTCGCGTCCCGATATTCCGCTGCACGCGCTGGCCATGCTCAAGAACGCGCGTCCCGGAATAGACCCCGACAAGCCGGGCGAGCGCGGCCCGATCAAGCAGCTCGAGGAACTCGGCAAGAAGGGCAATCTGATCGCCTACGTCGGCGACGTCGTCGGCACCGGATCGTCGCGCAAGTCGGCGACCAACTCGGTCCTCTGGTTTACCGGCGAAGACATCCCCTACGTGCCGAACAAGCGTTTCGGCGGCGTTTGCCTGGGTTCCAAGATCGCGCCGATCTTCTTCAACACCATGGAAGACGCCGGTGCGTTGCCGATCGAACTCGACGTCGCGCAGATGGAAATGGGCGACGAGATCGAACTGCGGATCGATACCTCCACTTCGCAAGTGACGGCGCTCAAGAACGGCGCCGTGATCGCCGAGTCACAACTGAAGACGCCGGTGATTCTCGACGAAGTGCGGGCCGGTGGCCGCATTCCGCTGATCGTCGGGCGCGGTCTGACGACCCGGGCGCGCGAGGCGCTTGGGCTGCCGGTATCGACGCTGTTCTGCCTGCCGCAGAACCCGGCCGATCCGGGCAAGGGCTATTCGCTGGCGCAGAAGATGGTCGGCCGCGCCTGCGGTCTGCCGGAAGGCAAGGGAATCCTGCCTGGTACCTATTGCGAACCGCGCATGACCACCGTTGGGTCGCAGGACACGACCGGCCCGATGACGCGCGACGAACTCAAGGATCTGGCCTGCCTCGGCTTCTCGGCCGACATGGTGATGCAGTCCTTCTGTCACACCGCCGCCTATCCGAAGCTGGTCGACGTCAAGATGCACCGCGAGCTGCCTTCGTTCATCAGCACCCGCGGCGGCGTCGCGCTGCGTCCGGGTGACGGCATCATCCACTCGTGGCTCAACCGTCTACTGCTGCCCGATACCGTCGGCACCGGCGGCGACTCGCACACCCGCTTCCCGATCGGCATCTCGTTTCCCGCCGGCTCCGGCCTCGTCGCCTTCGCCGCCGCCACCGGCGTGATGCCGCTCGACATGCCGGAATCCGTGCTGGTGCGCTTCAAGGGCTCGCTTGCCGAAGCCGGCAAGCGCGGCGTGACGCTGCGCGACCTGGTGAACGCGATTCCCTACTATGCCATCCAGGCCGGCCTGCTGACGGTCGAGAAGAAAGGCAAGAAGAACATCTTCTCGGGCCGCATCCTCGAAATCGAAGGACTGCCGGACCTCAAGATCGAACAGGCCTTCGAGCTCTCGGACGCCGCCGCCGAGCGTTCGGCCGCGGCCTGCGCCGTCGCCTTGAACAAGGAACCGATCATCGAGTACATGCGCTCGAACATCACGCTCATGAAGTGGATGATCGCCAACGGCTACCAGGACGCGCGCACGCTCGGCCGCCGCATCAAGGCGATGGAAGCGTGGATCGCCAAACCCGAACTGCTGCGCGCGGACGCCGACGCCAGCTACGCGGCAGTGATCGAGATCGACCTTGCCGACGTCACCGAGCCGCTGGTCGCCTGTCCCAACGACCCGGACGACGTCAAGCTGCTGTCGACCGTCGCCGGCGACACGATAGACGAAGTGTTCATCGGGTCGTGCATGACCAACATTGGACACTTCCGTGCCGCGGCCAAGGTTCTCGAAGGACGGACCGACATTCCGACGCGTCTCTGGATTGCCCCGCCGACCAAAATGGACGCGGCGATCCTCAACGAGGAAGGCTATTACGCGATCCTCGGCAAGTCGGGCGCGCGCATGGAAATGCCCGGCTGCTCGCTGTGCATGGGTAACCAGGCGCAGATCCGTAAAGGCAGTACGGCGATGTCGACCTCGACGCGCAACTTCCCGAACCGTCTTGGCATCGACACCCGCGTGTACCTCGGCTCGGCCGAACTCGCCGCCGTCTGCGCGCTGCTCGGCCGCATCCCGACACCGGCCGAGTACCTCGAGCAGGTACAGGCGGTCAATGCCAAGGCGGCCGACATCTACCGCTACATGAACTTCGACCAGATCCGGGAGTTCAGCGAGGTGGCGGATACGGTAGCGGTATAGGTTTTAGGGAACAAGCCGCGAACCCATGGCCCCCGACCAGGCAGTGACAACTGGTCCGCGGGGGCCAATTTCTGCATGTTTCGACTGTTCTTCTTATGAGAGATTTGCAGAGCCTGACCAGTTCGCCTACCGCTAGAACGCCGTCCGTGTCGCAAATATCTGGGGGAACTTGCCAAAGCGACTGTCGGCGTGACCTTTTTAGTGTTACGGCAAGCCCATCTGTATGTCATCGTTCTCGAAAGGCATTGGTTTGTGAACCTCGCGACGACATCAGGAATTGACCACTCTGCGCGAATGCGCGGCATAGCGCGGGAAGACACAGTACCTGAACAGTTGGTAAAGAAGGTTCTGACCGAACTCGGCGCGCATTTCGGCACTCAAACAAGAAATCTTCCAGGCCGACCGGATGTAGTTAGTCTATCCGAAGGCTGGGTAGTCAGAATAAATGGTTGTTTTTGGCACGGTCATGATTGTGACCATGGTCGAGTTGAGTCCAAGACCAACACACAAGCGTGGCGGGCCAAGATTGCCGATAACCGAGAGCGCGATCGCCGACTGCGCGTTCAATTGGAGAGTCTTGGTTTCATAGTCGAAGATGTTTGGGAGTGCGAAGTCGCCGACCTGTCTAAGTTGTCCGCGCGATTGTTGCAGTTCCTGAACGCAGCGCGCGGCCGGCTCGAATCGTTTATCCTCCACCCGAAGGATAACGTAGTGGCTCGAAGGGTAAAACTAGCCAACGACCAGCTCCGTACAACCTGCCTGGTATGCCCACCGTCTACGACTACACTGTCGCCTCCCGACGCATACGACTTGGCATGGCTTCGCTCGTCAAGTCACCCACCAGTGCCTCGCAATGGTTTGGATGTTATCACCTGCGTCGACCTGTTTTCCGGATGTGGCGGACTAACTTTAGGTATTAGGGAGGCATGCTACGCGAGCGGTCGCCCTTTCCGCCTCTTACTGGCTATGGAAGCGAATCATCACGCACTAGCTGTTTATCAGGCTAATTTTCGCCCTGAACTCGCTTTAGAGGGCGACTTAACGCAATACGTCGACGGTATGATTGGTCGACCGGTTACCTATGCCGAGAAGAGTTTGCTCGACCAACTGGATAAAATCGACATACTGGTCGCTGGACCTCCTTGCCAGGGACACTCGAACCTCAATAATCATACTCGCCGCGATGACGATAGAAATGATCTTTACCTCCGAGTGGCACGTTTTGCCGAAATTTCTAGACCCCGCCACGTGATTGTCGAAAATGTTGCATCGGTTATCCACGACCTTCGCGGATCGCTGGCTATTACTCGTGAAACCTTGGAGGCAATTGGTTACGCGTGCGACGAACACACAGTTGACCTTTCACTCATCGGTGTGCCGCAACAACGCAAAAGGCATGTGCTAGTCGCTTCGCAGGAAAGAGCAATCGATATTGCTACCGTCGTTTCGGACCACACTGTCGATGGCCGACGGAGTGTTGCTTGGGCTATTGATGATCTAGCTGGCTATTCAACCCAAAGCTTACTGGATAAGCCTAGAAATTTAAGCGTAGCCAATCGGGAGCGCATTCTATGGTTATTTGAAAATGGGGAGTACGACTTGCCGAACGAGCATCGTCCACGATGTCACCAAGGGAAGCACAGCTATTACGCCATGTATGGTCGCCTCCGGCCTGATCTACCTGCAAATACGATAACTACTGGATTTGGCTCACCTGGGCAAGGGCGGTATATTCACCCAACACTGCCGCGCACCATAACCGCTCACGAGGCCGCTCGTCTGCAGATGTTCCCAGATTTCTTCGATTTTTCGGCAGCTAGCAGCTATGAAGCGTTATCGAAGATGATTGGAAATGCTGTGCCAATGAAGCTGTCTTATCTCCTCACTTTGGCACTATTCAGGGAATGACTTCCCAATCCTATAAACTTCCATTCACGGTCGCCTCGGCCCTGCTTAAGGAGTTGGGGGAGCGACTGGTTGGGCAACCTCACATCGCACTTGCTGAGTTGATTAAAAACTCCTATGACGCCGACGCCTCACGGGTTGAGATTCACGTGGAACCAAACTTAGATCGGATCCAAATCGCCGATAACGGGCACGGTATGGATTCAGATGAATTCAGGCGTTTTTGGATGAACATTGGCTCGACTCACAAGGTTTCGCAGAAGACGTCAAGAAAGTTGGCGCGACCGATAACAGGATCGAAGGGCGTTGGGCGTCTTTCTGTTCAGTTCCTGGCGCGGACGATTGAGCTAATCACAGTCTCGGAACATGATGCGAACTCCGAACTACGAGCTTTTGTTGATTGGGACCAAGCTGTGGAGGCCAACTACCTCACTAGTGCTGAGGCGCAGATCAACGTTCGTTCGTGCCAAACAGTTTTTCCAGGAGGGCGACATCACGGAACGTGCATCACACTGGAAAGATTGAACCAGAGTTGGGATGAGCAGGACTTTAAGTCGTTGGCAAGACAAGTCTGGTGGCTGCAGCCGCCATTTGTAGGTCGTCTTCGTGAAGATGACCCAAATCGATTCGAAATCGACTTGTCTGGATCAGATACGGACTTTCAGGATTCCTTCCAGCTTGTGACTGATGCCGCGTTGAACCTGTGGCATGCCCGTCTGCGTGGCCGGCTGATTCGCGAAAATGACGGATACCATCTCGACCTTTCTCTGGAGTTCAACGGTGGAAAACGATTTCAGCAAAAATACCCGATTGATCCGTGTTTTTTACATCAGGTGTCATTTGACATTCGGGTCTTTCACCTAAGGCATCGTCAACCCCATGGAATTAGTGTCAATGACGCCCGCAGGTACCTCAACGAATTCGGAGGGGTGGGGATCTACGATGCTGGATTTCGGTTGCCATATTACGGTCCCCAGCAAGACTGGTTGGGCATCGAATTGGATCATGCTCATAGGATTCACACATCGAAGCTACTACCGGAAGCTCTTCAGGTTCCGCGTGGTATGCAGTTTCTTCCCACTAATTCGCGTCTTTTTGGTGTCGTCGAGGTAAACACTACGCAGGAACGTCGGTTGGCAACTGAAGAACAACTGCGTAAGAACAACCATCTGCAGATCCAGGTTTCGCGTGACCGTCTGGTCCATAATTCTGCCTACCAGTGTTTGCGCGATGCGGTGCGGTGGGCGCTCGATTACTACGCTACACGCGAGAAAATTCGGACTGTCGATGCTACGCCACCCAGGCCTGACGAGCCAGTGAGGCAGAAGCTTCAGCGAGTCGAGGAGGCGCTTGAGGACTTCCGAGAAGCAATTCCAGCGGAAGTATTTAGCCAAGTCAGCATACGCATTCACGATGCTGTTATGGCAAGTCGGATGGAAGCGAAGCGCGCACTCGCTCATATGGAACTCATGGGCTCACTAGCTACGGCAGGCATGGTGGCATTGGCGAGTGAGCATGAGATCAACCAGCAGTATCGCATCCTAGAACGGTTGATTGGTAGGCTGCAAAAGACTAGAGGGCTACACGATAGCGTTCAACCTCTGGTAAGCGAAATAGACGAATGGTTAAATAGGGCGCGGGCTTCTAGATCGCTTTTTGCACCGCTACTGGACCGGGAGGGACGGGAGGAGCGAAAACGCTATCGCGCTCGCGCCGTCCTTATGGACATCGCCCGTCGAGTTGCATCTCTAGCCCGAGGAATTCCTATCGATACGGAAGCGGTGGACGACGATCTTAGTTTGCCACCGGCTACTTTGGCGGCTTGGAATGCTGTGTTTCAAAACGTACTGCTTAACGCTATCAATGCCCTGATCGATAGCAATGAACGGCGTATTGTGATTTCCAGTGGGTCTGCAGGCAGTGGCAAATGCATATGGGTTCAGGACACGGGCGCAGGAGTGGATGTCAACGAAGCGGAGGCGCTGTTTCAGCCATTCGAACGCCGTTTGGAGCTAACGCCTGAGCGCAGGCAACTGGGTATCGGTGGCACTGGCCTAGGTCTGACCATTGTCCGGCTACTTGCCGATCAGGCGGGCTGTGAGGTAGGGTTTGTGGCACCCGATACGGAATTTTCGACGAAGTTCCAGCTCTTCTGGAAGGACTCATGATGGGAAACAAGCGTGTGGTTGGGATTTGCGATGACGAGCGACAAAACAGGGAGAATTGGCAGGAGGGGCTTTCCAGGATCCCTGGCTTCGACGAGTGTTTCGAGATCAAAGCTATTGTTGCGGAAGACGATGGTGAGTTTCGGTCGGCTATAGAGGGCTTGATGGAACGTCGCAAGATGGCTAGAAAAAAGTCTTCGACAAATGATAATCATCATAACCTATTTGATCAAATAGATATTCTTATTGTCGATTACGATCTGATTAATGCATCACATGGTGAGTGGATTACCGGCGAGGAGATTGCGTACCTGGCTCGCTGCTACTCCCACTGCAAAATCATCGTGGCTGTCAATCAATTCGGATCCAATCCTTTCGATTTGAATTTGACGGGTCATTTTCCAGAATCTTTTGCCGACGTTAATTTAGGCGATAGGCAAGTGATCAATCCAGGTCTTTGGAGCTACGTATGGCCTGCCGGCTTTCGGCCTTGGTACTGGCCACTGCTGCCAAAGCTAGTGGACGATATCGATAAACGGGTCGACGATGTTAGTGGTGATAGCCTAAACAAATCGATAAAAGACGTGCTTGGTTTTCATGATGAGGCGTGGCGGCTCCTCCCAAGAGAAACGGTTGCCTGGATTACACCCCGCAATACGCCAAAAAAATCGTCGGATCAATTTACCGTTCGAGAGATCGTGACGAGTTCATCGTTGGGCCTTCGCCACAAAGACCAGGTTCCGGACGACGCTGTTGCACGTATCGCCGCGGCACGTATTGGGCAATGGTTGGACCATGCAGTGCTCGCGGCACAGGATATTCTTGTCGATGCGCCGCACTTAGTTGAGCGCTATTCTAGCCTGTTGGGCGTCAAAGACGCGTCTGTTGAGGAATTTAATAAGTATGCGCGGATCGCATCGCCATCGGAGCTGAAGCTGGATGTTCGTTTATCACGGCTAGCCTTCGAAAAGTCGTACTGGCTATCTCGCCCAGCTTGGTACTGGCCAGAAATAGCTCAAACCGAGTGGATCTCCGAAGTTGCTAATCCTTGGGAGTCGTCGGCGCCCGATGCCTACTTTTGTGAGGACATTTCTCGTTTCGTTACAAGGGAACAGACTCGCGAGTTTAAAGTTCGCGTTTCGAGCGTTTTCGATGTGCGCCGGTGTGTCAATCCGGATTTCAGAAAGTTGGTTCCATGGATGTCCGCGTTGTCTGACGTTGATTACCAACCAAATGGCCGTCTCCTGGAGTAAATTATGGCTCGCTCCGATGAGTTGGATAACCCAAAGACTATCTGGCTATTGCTGGCGGAGCTGGCAAAGAAGCAGTTCAGTTGGGGCATTCACACGCGCGAGGCACGTGCGCGTCGAATTGGGGAAGAGGTTCGGAAGCTTTTCACTCCTGTCCCTGCCGAAAAGTTAGAGAACGGAAACGAAAGCGACCATTCGGTTTTTCCTAAAGGAACGTTCTTGCACCTTCCGCCCGACGGCAGAGGTGGGTGGAAACAGCCGATTCTTCGGGCGTCGTTCGAGTCAAAAGAGGGGCACACGGTTTTTCGGGTCAAGATGGCAGTTCTCGTTGAAGATATAGAGTCGAACTGCGATGGAAATCAAGTCGTTATGCACCGAGGAATTGGGATACGCTTCGAAAGCCAGGAAGGGCCTATCGGGGAAAGTATTCACGACTACGCGCATGCGCAACTGTTTTGCGCGTTTGAGAAGGGATCAACCCGTCTTCCAGATTGCCCTTCGTGGCTGCCGGATGTTCATCCGGCTATACCGATAAATGCGGAGAACAGAGTTGATGTTCTGTGTTGTGCGATCAAGAGTCTCTATGGGGCGCGGTCGGAACCGTTGCAGTGGCTTGCGGGGGCCGTTAAGAATAGGACGCTTTCTAGGTCACTAGGCGTAGAGACGGGACGAAGAGTCAGTGGGTGGGCGGGCACGCGGTGACTCAGTCGATCACACGTCGGAGATCTTGCGCGTTGTGCCAGGGAACGGCATCATCGACCTGGGTCAGCCGCCTCCGCCGCCAGAATCTTCGGTAGCGACTCACGCTCGTCCCGATCGGCATTATGGAGAGGGCTCCGGGCTAGTCGTTTTCGCCGCTGCCACCGGCCTGATACCGCTCGATATGACGGAATCGGTTGGGATGCTGTTTAAGGGTTCGCTCACTGGGACCGGCAAGCGCGGCGTTACTCTGCGCGAACTAGTCGATGCAGTTTTCTACCATGTCATTCAGGCCGGTCAGCTGACAGTCGGGAAAGAGAGACACGAAAAGCATTTTCTCAGGCCGCGTCCTTGAAATCGGAGATCTGCCGAGCCTGTAGAGCGAGTGGGCTTTCGAACTCTCTGGCGCGGCCTCCTTCAATAGGGAGCAGATCACTAAGTACATGCACGTACGTTCAAGCGTCACCAATGAAATGGTTGATCGCCAACGGCTACTGGGAACGCGAAAGCACGAAGTGGGAAGCAAAGAGGTCTCACCTGAAGTTGACGAATAGGCCAGTACGCTGCAACAAACCACCACTTCCTGCCGCTCACATGATGACGGCAGGAATCGATTCCGCCACCCGCTGTCCGTCAGCGAAGATCAGCCACAGGAGACAGGACGACCATGCCAGCCCGACCGCCCATTCACCGAGTCATCGCCCTCGGCGCCTGCCTCACGCTCCTCCCGCCATGCGCCCTGGCCGCGCCGCCCGAGCCGGTCAGCGGACGAATCGCCCTGGTGGTCGGCAACGGCGCCTATAGCGCGGCGCCGCTGGTCAATCCGGCAGGCGACGCGCGCGCCGTCGCCGCGCGCCTGCGCGAAGCCGGCTTCCGCGTCGATCTCAAGATCGACGCGCCACGGCGTGAGCTGCAGGAGGCGATCCGCGGCTTCGGCGACGCGCTTGCACGCGACAACCGTGCGGTCGGCGTCTTCTACTACGCCGGTCATGGCGTGCAGCTCAACTGGCGCAACTTCATGCTGCCGGTCGATGCGCGGATTCAGCGCCCGGCGGACATCGCCGCGCAGGGCGTAGACGTCGGCCTGTTGCTCGAAAGCCTCGGCCGGGCGCGCAATCCGCTCAATCTGGTGATTCTCGACGCCTGTCGCAACAATCCCTTCGGCCGCGACTTCCGCACCGACGACCGTGGGCTCTCGCAGCTCGATGCGCCGCCGGGTACCTTGCTGGCCTACGCCACGGCGCCCGGCAATACGGCCGACGACGGCGAAGGCGAGCACGGCTTGTACACGGAAAACCTATTGAAGGAAATGAAGGTTCCCGGCGCGCCGGTCGAGGACGTTTTCAAGCGCGTCCGGCTGGCCGTGCGGCGCGCCTCGGCGGGAGCGCAGATTCCCTGGGAAAGCACGTCGCTGGAAGGCGATTTCGCCTTCGTCGGTGCGAGCGTCCGCGACCTGAGCCGCGAACAGAAGGAATTCGAAGCCGACCTGGCGGCCTGGAACACGCTGCGCGAGGCGAGCACTCCGGAGCCGCTCGAAGCCTTCATCCGGCAGCGGCCAAGCGGCAAGTTTGCCGAGCTGGCTCAGCATCGGCTCGATCTGGTGCTGCGCCAACGCGGCGAGAAACCGGTCCAGGCCGCCCCGCCGCCGCCTCTCGGCCCGGAAATGTGCGTCGCCGCCGGCGAAGGCAGGACCGCTTCGTACAGCGGCCAGGCGCTTCCTTTCCGTCCTGGCGAGCGCTATGCCTATCGCCACATCGATCTGCTCCGGCAAACCGAGACGGCGCGCAGCCGCGATACCGTTCTGCGCATCGTCGGCGACGAAGTCCACTACGATGGCGGCAAAGTGACCGACCTGTTCGGCAACCAGGTGCGTGCCCCCGACGGGACGCGCTGGACTCCGTACCAGTTCTTCATCAACGACTATGCACTCGGTAAACGCTGGCCGGCACAGTTCATCGTCAGCCAGCCGGATGGTCGGCAGGTCAGCATTCGCTTCGAATTGCGCGTCGCTGCCCGCGAGCGGATCACGCTGCCGGCCGGCACTTTCGACAGCTATCGCATCGAAGCGCGCGGTGTCGACCTGGCGAGCGGCGCCCAGCTCGAACGCACCGCCTGGGTCGCGCCGGAACGCCTGCGCGGTTTCCTGGCGATGGAGAACACGGTGCGCAAAGGCGGCACGCTGCTCAGCGGCGAGCGCATCGAACTGACCGAGTACGCGGCTGGAGCGGCACCGGCGGCAACGCCGGCGGTACCTGGCCAGCCGCCCCCAGCGGGTGGCTGGCGGCCGTCGTTCTACTGACGAATCTCGCGGCCGGTACGCGCTTCCGTCGTCGGGGCTAGCGCCAGGCGCCGTAAGCGCGCGCCCGCCGGCGCCAGCAGGCCGGTTTCTGCAAGGTCGAAACGTCGAACTGCCGCCGGCCGAAGATCTCTCGCGCCAGCATCCAGCGCTGGCGCTCTTCGAGACCGACACCCGCCATCTGCTCAAACCACTTCTGGATACGATTCATTGCGTGACTCCTCCGCAGGGATGAAGGGATTGCGATGCAACGTGACGGGAGTCATCGTAATCGATAACTGTATTTATGTCCAGTATTGCGAAAAGTCAGTCGAAATTTCGATCGAGCAGCTTGTCGCGCTTCGGCGTGCCTCGCTCGACGCGGATGCGAAGAATATCTATCGTTCGGCCGTCCTGCGTGGCGACGATGAAACGCCAGTCGCCGGGCGGTGGATTGAGCACCCAGGAGTAGCCGCGAAAACCGCGGTCGCGGCCACCGGTGCTCTGGAAAGGCCGGCGGTACACGACCCGCCAGCCGCCGCTATCGAGGATCTCCCAGCGGTGTTCGAGCGCCGCCGTGACGCCGAGCGGCGCGAACACCGCCGACAAGCCGTACAGCCGGCCGCCTTCCGGTACATGGACGGTGCTCGCCTGATCGCGCCACCACTGCCACCAGGCCGGGCGTTCGACCTGCATGGCGTAGCGCCCGCGCTCCTGCACGAAATCCAGACCGACCGCCAGTTGTCGCTTGACGAGCGGTACCGGCGCGATCATGTCGAAACTGAAGGCCAGCATCAGTATCGCCGCCAGCCCCCAGGCCGGAGCGATGCGCCCCGGCCGGCGAGGTGCCAGCCAGCGCAGGCCGACCGTCAGCACGACGCCGGCCGCTGTCGAGGCGTAGAACCACAGCGGATCGAGGCTGCCCAGAGCGTGCGGCAGAGCGAAATTGAACAGCAGGATCGCGTTCAGCGCAAACAAGGCCCAGGTCAGCGTGAAGCGCCGCCCGTAGCGCTCGCCGGCAAACTCGTTGCCGACCAGCAGGGCGCCGAGAAAAGCCGCCATCAGCCAGGTGCCGAGGTGGCCGGAACTCTTGAAGTAGAGAATGAAGAGGGCCGAGAAGATGCCGCCGAAGAAGAACTGCAGCAGCAGGTAGGGCGCCTGCCAGGCCAGCGCGCCGCAGCGGCCGGCGAAGGAGCGGTCGGGCTCGGGCGGCGTCAGGCCGAGCGCCTCGCGGCGCGCCAGCCACAGCGTCAGCAGCGCCGCGCCGAGCAGGAATGCGCCGAGGCGCCAGAAATCGACCACCCGGATGCGCTGGCCGATGGTCAGCGCATCCCACACGAAACCGGCGAGGAAGGCCGCCACCGGATACAGGCGGCGCAGCAAGACCCACGCCGGGAGCGCGTTCAAGATCTGCGTTGCCCGGCCGGCGGGCGGGCGTCGGGCGGGCGGCGCGCCGCGGCGAGGCCGGCCATCAGACGCTTTCCGGGACGAGCAACTGGGCGCCGAGGTGCCCGACCTTGACGTAGATCAGCGCCCCTTTGGCGCCAGTGAAAGGCGTGTGCCGGCTGCCGCGCGGATTGCGCAGCCAGCTCCCTGGCGCGTAGTCGCCATCCTCGTCGTGAAGCAGGCCGTCGAGTACGAGAATCTCCTCGCCCCCTGGGTGGGCATGCGTCGCCAGTCGCGTCTCCGGTGCCCAGCGGACGAGCGCCGTCTCGATGCCGTCGTGCTCGTGCAGCGGCAATACCGAAAGTCCGGCGACCACTCCCGGCAACCATCCGGCGGTCCGGGTGTCGATGCGGAGCGTCTGCCGGTCGCCGGCCGTGAATTGCCACAGCTTGACGAACAGCGTGCCGCCGTGGCGCGAAAAAGGCGCGTGCCGCGAGCCGGGCGGGTTGCGCAGGTAGCTGCCGGCCGGGTAATCGCCGTCCTCGTCGGAAAAAACGCCGTCCAGCACCAGGATCTCCTCGCCGCCACCGTGTACGTGCGTGGGGAAGGCGGCGCCAGCGGCATAGCGCACGATACTCGTCGCGCGACCGATTTCGCGACCGACGCGATCGAGCATGCGGCGCTCGACCCCCGGCTGCGGCGACGGCAGCCAGCGCGCGTCGGCCGCGTGCTCGACGACGCGCTGGTCGAAATGGTCATTGAGGTGGCTGACGGGCGGGGGAGGGGTTTCGGTCATCGGGGCGATTTCGGGGTATGGGCGACAAGCGATGTGCGGTGGCAACGCCATGATCGCCCTCCTCAGGCCTGGGACTCGTCCCTGACGAGAGTGAAGGCCATCATACATCGCTACTACCGCCGCTTCCGGCGGATGCATTGTAACCCGGCCCTGATACGACCAGATTTCAAACCGCGTTCCGCAACGCTTTTTCGATCGACCCGAAATCGAAGGCATCGGCGTACCGGCGCAGGGATTGACCCAACGCCGCATCGAGCTCATCGATCCGACCGATCAGCGCGTCGATGTGCATGGTGTCCAATATCACCAGCGCGTCGATCAACTCCTGACGCAGATCTTCAGGCAGCGCAGTGCAATCCAGTGGCGTTTCCACCGCGGCGGGTGTCGTTGCTGCACCTTCCTGGTGGACGTACCGCACACCCAGGAGCCGTTCCAGGCAGTCGAAGATCTCGTTCGGTCGAAACGGCTTGTGGAGGATGTCGTCCGGCCCCGCTGCCAGGATTTCCCCTCGCTGGTCGGCAAATACCGAGGCGGTCAGGGCGACAATCTTGACGTCCAGCCCCCCCTCCAGCCTCCGGATACTCTGCGTCGCTTCCAGTCCGCCCATCTTCGGCATCTGCCAATCCATCCAGATGAAGTGTGGCCGCCATTGAAGAAATTGTTCGATTCCCTCAACGCCATTCGCCGCCGTGCGCACCTGAAAACCTATGTCTTCCAACAGCCAATTCAGCAGCAGGGCGTTTTCCGGCTGATCCTCGACAATCAGAATTTTCCAGTTCGGCTGGCCAGGCGCGAGACCCCGCACTTCGCCGCGTTTGTCTTTTTGTGCGCTCACCTCGTGGGCTGCCGCCGGCTCGACCGGCAGGTCGACCCAGAAACAACTACCCTGGCGCGGCTGGCCGGTCACGCCGATCCGCCCGCCCATCAGCTCAACGAACTGGCGAGTGATGGTCAAGCCTAGCCCCGTACCCTTCTGGGCCGACGTTTTGCCCACTTGCACAAAGGACTCGAAAACACGCGCCTGATCTTCAGGAGCGATGCCGCGACCGGTGTCTTCGACTTCGATCCGCAGCCGGGGACCGTTCGGGTTCGGCGGGGATGCGAGACGCAGCGTGACAGAGCCCTGATCGGTAAACTTGATGGCGTTGCCGAGCAGGTTGACCAGTACTTGCCGCAATCGCGTTTCGTCGCCCCATAGGTAGCGAGCCACTGGCGAGGATTGTTCCAAGCGCAGTTCGAGACTTTTTTCCATGGCGCGTTGCCCCATCATGCCGACGACGTCATGCACCAGGCTTTGGAGGTCGAATGGCGCCTTCTCTAGCTGGATGCGTCCGGCTTCGATCTTGGCCATGTCAAGAATGTCGTTGATCAATCCCAGCAGATGCTCGCCGCTACGGTTGATGATGTCGAGATGCTCACGCTGGCGGCCACCCATGCCGGCCTCTCGGCGCAGCAGCGCGGAAAAACCCAGGATCGCGTTCAGCGGTGTGCGCAACTCGTGGCTCATGTTGGCCAGAAAGACGCTCTTGGCTTGATTGGCCGCTTCCGCCGCATTCTTGGCGATTTGGAGTTCGGCTGTCCGCTCGGAGACCTTGGCTTCCAGCGTCAGGTTGAGTTCCATCAAGCTCGACACGAGCTGCTGTAGCCTTTCGGCCATGCCGTTGAAAGTTGCCGCCAGTATCTGGAGGTCGTCGATCATTTCCTCGGGATCGACGCGGGCAGACCACTCGCCGTTCGTCATTCGGATGGCTGCAGCCGCCAGCTTGCGGGTAGGCGAGCCGATCAGCAGCCAGATCGCGATTACGCCGCCAGCCGAAATCAGAGCCACGATGAGACCGATTTGAGATGCGATTTTTGCCAGAAACTCCTTGGCGATGTCCGCGATGTCGTCACGCGGGACAACTATCACGACGATCATCCCCGTTCCGGCGACAGGACAATAGGAAAACAACAGCGACGACCGGGAGAAATCGTGGAAGGAGCCTTCCTTTCCGGCAAGGATCGGCTCCGTGATCAGCTTTGAATAATCGGCTTGCAGAAACGATCCGATTTTCGAAACGTCGGAATGAGCCAAGTAACGCCCGGATCCGTCGATCAAAAAAATCAGCTCTCCCGCATCGCTGGCGTTTTGAACGATTTTCGACAGCACCTCTGCTTGAAGATTGGTATTGGCGATTTGACTCGCCAGCAAGCGAGCGTACTTCAACTGGGCCGAATTCGACATGCCCACGAGAACTTTTTCGAGATTATGATACGAAAAGATCACGATGCCCAGCAGGGGAAGGCTGAGCAATAGAATCAGCCAAAGGCCCAAGCGAATGGCGAGTAGGCTGATCCGGTCTTTGGTGGCGGCCCACAGGGACTTCATGACAAGCCGCTTTCGCAGGAATCTGTACGACAACTGGCTTCACCCTGATCTTCGCCAAGGAAGCGCTGATTCAAGTGCCGCATGTCCTCATGCAATATTGGTAGCACCTCGGGATCATGTCAGTCAAGGCTGCGAATCCGGCGGCGGATGACCACCGCTTCAATTCTTTGAGATGGCTTTGTCAAGGCATTGGTCGAACGAAGGGCGATGGCTGGGGGGACTTGGGCTACGAGCTTAACGTAGGTAACGATTTGTTGCCAGCATAGACGTGCAGATGAGGTACGCGAGGCAGGAAGGCAGGACGCTTTCCGCCTAGCGCAACCTGGAGCGTCCTTCGGCGATGAGCAAGAGACGTCACGGTAAGCCGGGAGCGGAGTTCACCACCGAGGCTTGCGCAACCTTTTCGGGAGCAACGCCAAAATGGCTGTCGTGGTAACGGAAGTCAGAATGAACTCGGGCCATGCCAAGCCATAAAATGCGAGCAGCGCTTGCGGTGGAGTATTGTCGGGGAATAGGTGGGCGAACAGTTCGGGAGAAAGACTGCTCCCGAAGACCATGACCGGAAGCAAAATTACGAAATAATAAACCGCGACCAGCCCGCTCCACGCGGGAAATAAGAGCCAGGAGGTGATGTTTTCGAAAACGAGTTTCTTGTAGGCGAAAGCCATCCAGAGAGCACCGGCGACATGCATCGCGATCGTGACCGGATATACGTCGGGCACAGGGTCATAAATGCCGGCCAGTGTGCCAATCAGTAGTGCGCCCAGCGGCCCGGTCAGCGCGGCGCCGAGGACGACGAATATCTCGCGCGGGTCCAGGATCATTTCCGTACCCGGTGTCTGGAGCGTGAGACTGCCGAAGACGCAAAGAAAAGCCGTGAGGCCGAACGGCAGGGCGACGGCCAACGTTTTCAGCACGGGCAGAGTGTTTTTCATGAGATGCATGTTTTGGTAATCGGGAAAAGGCGCGGGCTATACGAATTGCAGACGGTTCTGTGCTCAATGCGCGCAGCAACGCGAAGGAGGGGCTGAGCGGGCAGTACGACGTTCTGTCTGTAAATGGCCTCCGGCAATTCCATCGGGGTCGTGGGATCCAGCCGGCAAGTTGCGATAAATTCTTCGCATCATCCAGTCGTCGTCGCACTCGGTGAGCCGAGGGGAGACGAGGAGCAGACGGGGGCTTGGTAGTGGCGAGAATCGAGGGGACGCAAGGGGCGCCGCTTGACCCTTCGGTTGATTCTTTGAAGACAAGGGATGATGTCTTACGCGCTGTGCCATCGTGTCAACTCCTTCGCGAGTTTGGCTATGAGGGCTCCGAAGAAAGCGATCAACTCCCTGCACTTTCTGTCACACGGGTCGTCAGCCAGGCGTCGTTTCGGTTCCGTGAAATGCGTTCGTCATTGCGCCGACCGAACGAGAGAGGCGATGGCCTTGATAGGCAGTTTAGCGTGGGAACAAATTTTTTTCCGGCTTCTTGTATTCGGGGCAAACTGCTCCAGCGGGCTGACCTTTACCAAGTGGCTACCCACACTGCCAGCACGCCGCGGCTCGCCGAAGCGCGCAGGTTTCCTATTAACTCAAGCCTTGCTAGACTGCTTTCGTAGTCCGTCACCCCGATCCATCATCCAGCATCAGGAGGCAGCGATGAGCAAACGTGCACTTTGCATCGGCATCAACAACTATCCCGGTACGCACATGGACTTGAGCGGCTGTGTGAACGACGCCAACGACTGGGCGGCCGAACTGACGGCGCGCGGATTTTCGGTCAGCAAGCTGCTCGACAGCCAGGCGACCAAGGCGGCGATGGTCGGCGGCATACAGACGCTGATCGCCAGCGCAACCAGCGGCGATGTGGTGGTGATCACCTATTCCGGGCACGGTACCTACGTGCCGGATACCAATGGCGACGAGGTCGACGGCCTCGACGAGGGTCTCTGCCCCTACGACCTGCAGACCAGCGGCGAGGCACTGCTCGACGACGAGATCAACGAGCTGTTCAGCGCGCGCAAGGCGGGCGTCCGCCTGGTGCTGATTTCGGACAGTTGCCATTCGGGTACCGTGACGCGTGCCGCGGCGGCCGACCCGGATGCCGAAGACGCGCCGCGCCCGCGCTTCATGCCGATGGGCAACTGGCTGCCGGCCGACCGCCTGCCGCGCGGCATCAGCGGTCAGCCGCTGACGACGGTGCCGGTCAGTGCCGGCGCTTCGCCTTTTGCCGCGGCACTATCGCGCAAGACGGGCGATCTGTTGCTTGCCGGCTGCAAGGAGGGACCGAACAACTTCAGCTACGATGCGCGAATCGGCGGCCGTCCCTGCGGTGCTTTCACCTACTACGCGCTGAAAGCGCTCCGCTCGCTGCCGGCGAACGCGACCTACGCCAACTGGTACGCCAAGATCACTCCGGGCTTCCTGCCGTCGGCGTCTTACCCGCAGAGCCCGCAGATCGTCGGCACCGCCGACGCGCGCAAGCGCAAGATCTTCAGCTGAGGCGGCGCGCGCGATGGCGGAGACGATCACCCTCGAGCTGAGCGGCCGGCGCAGCGACGAGCCCCGTTTGCCGGCGCTGCTGCAATCGGCTCGCCGTTCGGCCGGCGAGCCGGGTGATCCCTTCCTGCCCGAGGGCTATCTGCAGGCCAGGGCCAGCTTCGAGGTCGGCGCCGTTGCGCGCGGCGCCGGGGCGGCGGCGCAGCGCTACGCGACGCAGGACGACGAAGTGCTGCTCATCGAGCTGGCCGATGGCGGGGTGCTGATCAGCAGCGCGGGGCGGCTCAAGGCGTCGCTCGAACGCAACCGGCCTGAACTGGTGGGTGGCGGCGGCGAGATTCTCTTCGATCGCCTGCGTGACGACAGCAGCGCGGCCCGCGGGTGGGTTGGCGAGGCGGTCGGCGGACTGGTGAACCGGGTTTTCGTGTTCACGGTCGGTGCCGACAGCGATGCGATCATCGACCAGGCGCGCGAGAAGCTGGCCGAACTGATCGCCGACCGGCTCGGCGAGGCCGCCGGCGACAAGCTGAAGGAACTGGCCGAACTCGGTGTCAGTTGGCTGGGCACCAAGGCGCTGATGTGGGCGATCGAGCGTCGGCTCGATCGCCAGCCGGGCCTGTATTGTTGGGACGACGGGCAAGGCAGCGCGGCGCCCGAGGCGGCCGCGGACCGGGAAGGATGGGCGAAGCGGGAACTGGCGCGCGCCCAGGAGGGGTTGCGCCGGGCCGCCGCCGAAGGCTGGCCGGTGCTGGTCTTCATCCACGGCATGGGGGCCAGTGCGCGCAGCAGCTTCGGCGAGCTGCTGGCCGATCACGGCGAGT
This sequence comes from Accumulibacter sp., assembly GCF_029255285.1. Lineage (GTDB taxonomy): Bacteria > Pseudomonadota > Gammaproteobacteria > Burkholderiales > Rhodocyclaceae > Accumulibacter. The sequence continues at coordinate 38,757 of NZ_JAPUVI010000022.1, read as the reverse complement.
TGTGGAGCGCACTCGAACGGCGTTTCGCCGGCGGGATCTACGCCTTCGAACACCGCACGCTGTCCGAGAGTCCGATCGAGAACGCGCTGGACCTGCTCGCCGCGTTGCCGGACGGCCTGCAGGTGAGCGTCGTTTCGCATTCGCGCGGCGGTCTGATCGCCGACCTGCTGTGCCTGGCGAGCTTCCACCCCTTGATCGATCGCTACACGGCCGATCTGCCCGGCACCGGCGACGCCGACGAGGAGGAGGGGCAACGGGTTCGCCAGCAGCTGGACGACGCGCACGCCACGCAGCGCGCGCAGTTGCGTCAACTGGCCAGCGAGTTGGGCCGTCGCCAGCTCGTCGTGCAACGCTACCTGAGGGTCGCCAGCCCGGCGCAGGGGAGCAAGCTGGCGAGCGGCAATCTGGATCTCTTCCTGTCCGGCGTGCTGACGCTGATCGGCCAGTTGCCCTGCTTTTTCGGCAGCCCGATCTATTCGGCGTTCAAGCGCGTCGTGCTCGAGATCGCACGCCGACGCACCAACGCCCATCTGGTACCGGGTATCGAAGCGATGCTGCCCGACTCGCCGCTCGCCCGCCTGTTGCGCGACGCGCCGGTGCGCGCGGGAGTCGACATGGCGGTGATCGCCGGCGATATCGAAGGTGGCCGTTTGTGGCAACGGCTCGGCGTGTGGTTGACCGATTTCGTCTTCTTCGATCGTGTGGCCAACGACCTGGTGGTCGATACGGCATCGATGTTCGCCGGTATCGCACCGCAGGCGCAGGCGCGCGCGCTCTTCGAGCGTGGCCCCGAGGTTTCGCATTTCCGCTATTTCACCAACGCCGATACGCGGGTCGCACTGCGCGACTGGCTGGTTGCCGGCGACCCGCGGTCGCTGGCAGCTTTCCAGCCCTTGCCGGGCGCCTTCGCCGACCTTGAGCCGCCGGGTGCGGATGAAGTGACGCGCGGCGCGCTGCCTGCCAGGTTTCCGGATCGACCGGTCGTCGTTCTCCTACCCGGTTTGATGGGATCGCATCTGTGGCTGAACGGCCGCGACCGCGTGTGGTTCGATCCGCTCGACATCGCCGGTGGCGGGCTGGCGAAGATCGCCTGGGGGCGGCCGGGGATCGAGGCGGAAAAGCCCTTCGCCATGTTCTACGCCGATCTCTGCGCCTTTCTGGCGCGCAGCCAGCGCGTCGAGCGCTTCGCCTACGACTGGCGGCAGCCGCTCGACGTGCTCGCCGAACGGCTCGCCACTTTCCTCGCCCGTTTGCTCGACGAGACGAAACAGCCGGTCCGTCTGCTCGCCCACAGCGCCGGTGGCTTGCTCGTCCGCGCCTGCCACTACCAGCGGCCGGCGGTGATCGATGCGCTGATGGCGCGCGACGGCGCCCGTTTCGTGATGCTCGGGACGCCCAATCAGGGCACCTACTCGATGGTCGAGAATCTGCTCGGCAAGGGCGACACCTTGCGTTCGTTGGCACGTCTGGACGTCGGGCACAGCTTGCGCGAGCTGCTCGGGATCGTGGCCGGTTTCCGCGGCGCGCTGCAGTTGCTGCCCCGGCCGGGCTTCGTCGATTGCTTCCAGGGCGAGCCCGGAGGAGGCGATGCGAAGCCGAATTTCCAGGCCGCCGAAACTTGGCAGCGCCTGCGGGAGAAAGTCACCGACCTCTGGTTTGGCCAAGGGCAGTCGGCGACGCCGACACAAGGCGAACTCGACGCCGCAAGCTGGCTCTGGCAGCGCGAAAAGGACGGACCGCCGGCGCTGCCGGAGGCCTGGGCGGCGAAGACGATCTACGTCTTCGGCGTCGCCCGCCACACCCCCTGCGGCCTGCGCGAGGAGGCGACGCGCCTGCGGCTGGTCGGCACGACGCAGGGCGACGGCGTCGTCACCTGGGCTTCCGGGCGCATCGGGAACATCGGCAGCTACTACTACATGCCGGTCAGACACGGCGATCTGGCGTCGACCCGGGAGTATTTTCCGGCGCTCGGGGAGTTGCTGCAGAGCGGGGCGACAGCCGGCCTGCTGCGCAGTCCGCCAGCTTTGCGCGGCGGCGAGTCGCCGCTGCCGGTGGCCTACGACGCCGGACCGCCGACGCTCGCCGGCAGCGAGGCGATGGCGCGTGGCCTGCTCGGCGGCGCGCCGCGCACCCGCGTGGCGGCGCGACCGAAACGCCGGCTGACGGTCGGCGTCAAGGCGATGGACCTGCGCTTCCTGACACAGCCGGTATTGCTGGGCCACTACGAGCAGGATCCGATCGCCGGCGCCGAAGCGCTCGTCGATCGCGAACTGCTGGACGGCGATCTGAGTCAGCGCTATCAGCTCGGTATTTACGCCGGCCCGCGCGGCACGGCGACAGTCGTCCTGCGCGCGCCCAACGAACAGGAGCGAAGACGTGGCAGTCTGAGAGGCGCCGTGGTCTGCGGCCTCGGCGCCTACGACGGCAACCTGAGCGTCGACACGCTGACCGAAGCGGTACGCGCCGGCGTCCTGCGTTACTTGCTGCAGGTGATCGACGTGCTTGGCAAGGAAGAACGCGAGCTGCCTCTGGCGACGCTGCTGCTGGGCTACAACTCGTCGGCCAGCCTGTCGGTCGCGGCGTCGGTGGAAGCCCTGCTGCGCGGCGTCATCGAAGCCAATGCGCGTTTCCACGAGACGACGCGGCTGGCCATTCGCGTCGGCCGAGTCGACATCGTCGAGCTGTATCAGGACACCGCGATCACCGCCGTGTACGCGTTGCGCGAGATGCCCGCGCGGCTTGCCGAGTTGACCCGACGTCATGCCATGGTCCTGGCGTGTCGCCCGGAACTGGAGCAGGGCGATGGACTCCGCCAGCGTCTGTTCGATGGCGCCGCACAGAGCTACTGGCCACGGCTGATGGTCACCGACGCCAGCCGGCCGGATCGTGAGTCGCCGACCGTTGCGCCGCCATCCGCTGTGGCTCCGGCGTCAGATCGCGCGGCGCCGACCGGCGAATCGGCCGCCGGTCAGCCGCGCACAGCGATCGCCGAACGCCTGCGCTTTCTCTGCGTCGGCCAGCGGGCGCGTGCCGAAACGATTGTCCATCAACGCCAGCCGGGTCTCGTCGAGCGTCTCGTCCGCCAGCAAATCCAGAGCGCGCGCTGGCAGGAGGACTTCGGTCGCCTGCTGTTTCAGTCGATGATCCCGCACGACTTCAAGGATGCGCTGCGCCAGCTCGAAAGCATCGTCCTGATGGTCGACGACTATACCGCCAATTTGCCCTGGGAGTTGATGCTCGCCGACCAGCCCGGCCAGTCCGGCAATGGCCTGCCGCTCGCGGTGCGCACGCCGGTGGTGCGGCAACTCGCGGCAGCGCAGTTCCGGCGCCAGGTGCGCCAGGGTTTCGAGCGCCAAGCGCTGGTCGTCGGCAATCCGTCGGTCGAGGGTTTCGCCAAAGCCTTTCCTGATCCGCGCCACCCCGACGCGGGCGAGCCGCCGGATCTCGCCGGCGCCGAAAGCGAGGCCAACGAAGTCGCCACCATCCTGCAGAGCCTGGGTTATCAAGTGGTGCAGGCGATCGGCCGCGATTGCCGCGCCGCGGACGTGCTCACGCGTCTGTACCAGCGGGCTTATCGCTTGCTGCACGTCTCGGCGCACGGCGTCTTCGACCAGCCGCACGTCGCCGGCGGGCGGCGCAGCGGCGTCGTTCTGTCCGATGGCCTGTTGCTGACCGCCGCCGAGATCCGCGCCATGGAGACGGTTCCTGAGCTCGTTTTCCTGAGCTGCTGCCATCTCGGCAAGGTCGACGCCGACCGTGCCGGATCCGCGGTCGCGTCGCGCACGGTGGAGGATGGCAATCTGCTGGCCGCCAGCGTGGCGCGCGAGCTGATCGCCATCGGCGTGCGTTGCGTCGTCGTCGCCGGTTGGGCGATCGACGACCAGGGGGCGATGATTTTCGGCCAGACCTTCTACCGCAGCCTGCTGCTCGAACGGCGCACTTTCGGTACAGCGGTCTTCGCCGCCCGCCGGGCCGTCTGGGAAGCCCGACCGGAAGACATCACCTGGGGCGCTTTCCAGGCCTACGGCGACCCCGGCTGGCGGGCCGAAGCACGTCTCGCCGGCCCGGCCGACGACGAGTATGACTATGCTTCGCCGGACGAACTGCTCGACGAACTGCTCAGCCGGCGTGCGAGCCTGGCGCGGGCGACGCAGCGGCAGACGGCACGCCAGCTCACGGCAATGAAGAAGAGCCTGCAGCGTCTGCTTGAGGAACGCTGTCCGGCTGCCTGGCAGCGGCTGCCGGCGGTACAGTCGGCCGTGGCCGCGATGTGCTTTGAACTCGAAGATTTCGCCCGGGCGCGCACTGCCTATCTGGCGGCGATCCAGGCCGAAGACGGCGCTGGGCGGGTACCGATCCGGGATATCGAGCAACTGGCCAATGCCGAGGCCCGGCTTGGCGAGATGACAGACAACGTCGAGCTGATCGAAAGCGCGCTCCATCGTCTGCAAAAACTCGAGGAACTGCTTGCCGGTCGCGCCGACGCGGCCGCGACGAGCCACTCCGAACGCCAGGCGCTGTGCGGCAGCGCGGCCAAGCGCAAGGCCAGCCTGTTTGCCAAACGCGTGCTCGAGTCACCGGTCGGGGAGGCGCGCGACGAGGCGATCACGGCCATGAACGCGGCGCTGGCGCAAAGCGCTGAGTTTTATGCCCAGGGCGAGGGAAGGCCCGGAGACGCCACATTCCGGCCCTACAACGTGCTCAATCGCCTCGCCATCGCGGCCCTGCTAGGGCCGGCCAACGAAGCCGAGCGGCTGGCGTCGGTCGATCTCGCTCGCCGTTGCCTTCAGGCGGCCGGCGAAGCCTACGCCCGCAGTGGAGATTTCTGGGATGCGATCATGTGCCCCGAGTCGCTGCTCGTCGAGCGCCTGCTCGACGGCCGCCTGTCGGAGACCGGCGACGCCGGGCAGGCGGCCTTCGACGAACTGGCCCGTGCCTACGACGAAGCGCTCGCCGGGCTGCCGGCGACACCGAAAAAACTCGACTCGGTGGTCACCCAGTTGCGTTTGCTGTCGACTTTCTGTGCCGCTCGCCAACTGGCGGACAGCGATAGCTGGCAAGAAGCGGCCAGTCGCCTGACGACTCTTGCCGGCAGGATCCGGCGCTTGCCCGAAAGGGGCCGTGAATGAAACCACATGCCTTCGTCGCCATGCCCTTCGGCAGCAAGCCGGGGCACGATGGTCGGCCGATCGACTTCAATCGCGTCTACGCCGAGTACATCCGTCCGGCGCTCGAGGCGGCCGGCCTCGAAGTGTTCCGGGCCGACGAGGAAACACGCCCCGGCGACATCCGAACCGACATGTTCCAGGAGCTCCTGATCGCCGATCTGGTGGTTGCCGACCTGACGCTGGACAACGCCAACGTCTGGTACGAACTGGGCGTGCGCCATGCTTTGCGGGCACGCGGCGTCGTGCTGGTGCAGGGGCCGCGGCCCTACCAGCCGTTCGACATCTACACCGACCGCAAGCTGAACTATTCGCTGCGCGACGGCGCACCCGATCCGACAACGCTGAGCGAGGATCGCGCGGCGCTCACGGCGATGGTGCGCGCCAGCCTGGCCAGTTCGACGCGACGCAAGGTGAGTCCGGTCTTCCAGTTGATTCCTCACCTCGAACAGCCCGAGTGGCGGCGGCTGCTGCTTGCCGAACGCAACGAGTTTTCCGACGCCTATGCGATCTGGGCCAGCCGCATGGAAGTCGCGCGCCAGAAGAACCGGCCCGGCGACATCATGGTCCTGGCCGACGAAACCCCGATGCGGGCACTGCATCTGGAAGCCCGCCGCAGCGCCGGCAATGCCCTGCTCAAGCTGAAGCAGTACGATCTGGCACTGGAACAGTTCGAGCGGGCACTCGAAATCAATCCGGACGACAAGGCCGCGCGCGAGAAGAAGGCGGTTTGCCTCTGTCGCCTGGGACGCTACGAAGAAGCGCGCGAATGGGTGAAGCGCTTGACCGACGACCATGCGCAGGACGCCGAATGCTGGGCGCTCGCCGGCCGTGTCGAGAAGGAGAACTGGATTGCGCGCTGGCGCCAGCCGGGGCTGACGCCGCAACAAATGCATGCCGCAGCGAAGGACGAAGACGCGGCACTCGGCGAGGCGATCGAACCCTACCAGCGCGCTTTCGTCGCCGATCCGACGCATCACTACTCGGGCATCAACGCGCTGACACTGCAACTGCTGCGCCGGCATTGTGCGGGCGACAGCCAGCAGACGGTGATCGACAACCTCATCGGCGGCGTACTGTGGGCCAGCCTGACGGCGCAGGAGCGCGACCGCAAGGACTACTGGGCGCGCGCCAGCTACGCCGAGCTGTGCCTGCTGGTCAATCCGCTCGACAGCATCCGCCGCGAGTACGGCAACATGGTCGCTGCCGCCAACCGCGACTGGTTTGCCCTCGACTCGAGCCGGCAAACTTTGACGCTGTTGCACGACATCGATTTTCGTCCGGACGAGACAAACGCCGCGCTGGCCATCGTCGACCGCGAGATCGCGCGCAGTGCGCCGCCTTTCGAGCCCCGGCAGGTGCTGCTGTTCAGCGGCCACATGATCGACGCGGCGGGCCGCCAGCCGCCCCGCTTTCCGGCCGAGCGGGAAGCGCTGGCGGCGACCAAGATCGGGCAGGCGCTCGACCAACTCGGCGCCGGCCCCGGCGATCTGGCGCTGGCGCAGGCGGCCAGCGGTGGCGACCTGTTGTTTCTCGAGGCCTGCCGGGCCCGCGGCATCCGCCTGCAACTGCTGCTGCCTTTCGACGAACCGGAGTTCATCGAGCGCTCGATACTTCCGGCCAGCAACGGCGAGCAGTGGCGTCAGCGCTACTTCGCGTTGACTGCGGCGCTCGCCGAAGCACCGCGCATCATGCCTAGCGAACTCGGCCCGTTGCCAAAGAGCGCGCGCGGCGAGGAGGCGAATGCCTTTGAACGCTGCAACCGCTGGCTCTTGTATACCGCACTCGCCTGGGGTGTCCACAAGGTGCGCTTCGTCTGCCTGTGGAACGGTGGCGGTGGCGACGGACCGGGCGGAACGGCGCACATGTACAACGAGGTCAAACGGCGGACCGGGCGGGTGAGCTGGATCGACACGCGCACGTTGTGGTGAGTCGCGCGTGATGAAGTGCCGGCGAGCAGCGAAGGGAAGCCTTCCCTGCGGCGGCAATCTTTGCCGTTGCCGGGCTTGCCAGGCGGCAAGCGACAGTCGTGGCCAGGGCCGGCAAGCGGCGCTGGCGCCGCATCGGCGCCAGCTTTCCATCTGGCCTGGATGTTGCTTCTGTTGTCACGTGAGCCACCAACCCGGTGGCCACCACGGGATCATCGACCACCGAGGCATGCCATGTCGCCCTTCACGACCGTTTCCCTGGCCAGCAGTCTGTTCCGCCTGTTCACAACGACTTCGCAAGGCGATGCTGCCGGCGTGGCCGACGGGTTCCCGGCCTTGCTGTCGGCGCGCCTGAACGCTTCACCGGACGCCGCGACCACCTTGTTCGGTCAGCCGACCGTCGACGCCGTCGGGCTCAGCCAAGCCGTGACCCGCTCGGGCAACGACACGGGTTTGACCGGACTGTCGCCGCTCGGGCGCAATCTCCGCCTCAACGATCCGGAAGCCGGCTACCGCATGATGAGCACCATCAATCGGCGCGACGTCACCTACCGCGCCCAGTTTGCCGAACTCAGCGCGCTGCAGGCCGGCGTGGCAAGCCTGCAGCCGCTTGGCCAGATGCTCGCCGAGGTCAAGGCCGGTGACAGCGCGGTCGACCTCAAGGCCAAACTGCAGGAATTCGTGGGCCGCTACAACGAATGGATCGCGCGCTTCGACGAGACGGTCAAACCCGGTGGTTTGCTAGCCGGCACGCGGGCTGCCGAGGTGTCGCTCTACGAACTTGAGCAGAGCATCGAGAATCCCTTCAACGGCGCCATGCGCGGCGTGCACGGTTTGCGCGACCTCGGCATCACGATCGACGAGACGAGCAATCGCGCCCGCTTCGATACGGCGGTATTCGACTCCGCACTGGCCAGGAGTCGGCCGGCTGTGCTCGAGACGATCGGCGAGTTCGGCGCCAACTTCGCCCGCTCGGCGCAACTGCTCAACGAGAGCGACAACTTCATCCCTCGCCAGTTGAACAATCTCGATGGCGTCATCGACTACTTCGCCGACCATCGGCCGGCGCTGCAGGCCGAGTTCGGCTGCGGCGACCCGGTCCAACCGACGGCGAAGGTGGCACAGGCGCTGGCCGCTTACGAGCGCCTGTCCAGGGCCTGAAAACCTCTGCACGCGCAGGATTCGGATGCGCGATACGCTGGCGGATCGTGACCCGGCGTACCGCTCCGCGGCCCGAAACCCCATGAAACCATCGAAGGGCATCGCCACCGTGACGCTCAATCCCGCGGTTGACCAGAGCGTCACGATCCCCGGTTTTGCCACCGGGACCGTCAACCGGGTCGCCGGGGAACGCTCCGATCCCGGTGGCAAAGGGGTGAATGTCGCCTCTATCCTCGCCGATCTGGGTTTTCGCGTTACCGTCACCGGGCTGCTCGGTCGGGACAACGCCGGCCTTTTCAATCAACTTTTTGCCAGCAAGGGAATCGGCGATGCCTTCGTGCGTGTTCCCGGCAGCACCCGGATCAATGTCAAGATCATCGACCATCGAGCCTCGGCAGTCACCGAGATCAACTTTCCCGGTCCGGCGACTCGCCCGCAAGACATCGCCGAGCTGGAGCGGCGGATCGACGCGCTGTGTACCGATCACGACTGCTTCGTCGTTTCCGGAAGCTTGCCGGCCGGCCTTCCCCCCACCTATTATGCCGGTCTCATCAGGCGGCTCAAGGTCGCCGGCAAGCGGGTGCTGCTCGACAGCAGTGGCGAAGCGCTACGCCACGGTGCCGGTGCCCGACCCTGGCTGATCAAACCCAACCTCGCCGAGCTCGAAGATCTGCTTGGTGCGCCGCTGCCGGACGAGACGTCGCTGATCGGCGCGCGGCATCGGCTGCGAAGCATCGGCCCGGACGGCGTTCTGGTCTCGCTGGGCAGTGCGGGAGCGCTACTGGTCGCCGACGGCGAACTCCTGCGGGCCGTTCCGCCGGCCGTCGAGGTGAGAAGCACGGTCGGCGCCGGCGACGCGCTGGTCGCCGGTTTCGTCGCCGGCGAGCTGCGCGGCTGGTCGGTGGCGGATTGCGCCCGTTTCGCGACAGCCTGTGCAGCGGCAGCGCTGACCCGGATCGGGCCGTGGCTGCCGAAGCCCGCAGTCATCGAGCGCTTGATGGCGCAGGTGGCAATAACGGCGCTGGCCGAGCCGCCGGAGCGCTTGCCGGCGCCGGCCGGAGGTGCCGCCGGTTGACCAGACTCCGAAGCGTAGTGGATGGCAAAGGAAACTTCCCCGGCCCGGGTGGATGTCGTGCATTACGGCAGAACCCGCGACGCCGGCTCGCCGACGGCCTGGACGACGAACGGAGACTCCTCCGGTCGCCTTGCGGCAGCGAGTTGCGCGTCTTCTATGGGGCTGGCTTCAACGGCCGGTGACGAAGCGGAAGGGGGCGGCAATCACTGCGTTGCCGGTGTCGAGCAGCACCGTGGCATCCCACTCCATGGTGCCGGTGAGGCATACCGGCAGGCTGGCCTGCCCGGCGAAGCGATCGCCGCGCCCTGCCTGACGCTGGAGTGTCGGGCGGTTGTAGCCCATTTTCATCGTCGTGCCGGCGAAATCGACCTCGATCTTGCGCGCTGTGCTACCCCTGAGAACCGCCAGCATGCGCAATTCCTTGAGCGCTGGAATCGGCCGTGGTTCGATCGAGAACTCGAGCTGGCTTCCATCAGGCAGCATCACGACGCAGGACTCTCGCCCCAGGTCGCAGTTTGACAGGGGTAGAGCAATGTCGGTCTTCGGGTTGAGCTGGGGAGCCAGTTGGTAGCCGACGATGCCGACTCCGGCGAGTCCCAGCAGGATGGCGGCATCAAGCAGCAGTTTCTTGGTCATCAGGTCGGACGGCTGGCGGTTGGGGTTGGTCTGAGATCCATGGTTGCCCCGCAATGCGTCGTCGCGGACCCGAAGGGCAGGGCGGCGGTAAAGCCGGTGTGCCTTGCCACGGCATGGCGAAACTTTGATCCACCTTAAATTATCCACCGCCGCTTGCCACCACAATGTGCGACATATTGCCGCAGCGGCGCATGGCTGCTGGGCGATGGGGACGAATAGGGTAGCACCCGAACTGACAACAGGGAGAGCTAATATGAAATTCCGCACGAAGCATGTCGCGCCCATGCTGCTGGCCGCAGGGTTCGGCTTCGCCGTTACCGGTAGTGCGCACGCCGCCGAATCGCTGCAGGACGTGATGAAGCGCCGGAACCTTTCGCAGCAGGACTTGCTGGCGGCGTCCAAGACTTATGTTCCGACCGGCAAGCGCGACGAGTTCGTCGCCTTTTCTTCGGGTGGCCAGTCGGGACAGGTGATCGTGTACGGCATTCCGTCGATGCGCATCCTCAAGTACATCGGCGTGTTCACGCCCGAGCCCTGGCAGGGGTATGGCTTCGACGAAGAGTCGAAAGCGGTTCTGCGCCAGGGCAACATCGACGGCAAGGAAATCAACTGGGGCGACACGCACCACCCGGCAATCTCCGAAACGCAGGGCAAGTACGACGGGCAGTTCCTGTTCATCAACGACAAGGCGAACCCGCGCCTGGCGGTGATCGACCTGCGTGACTTCGAGACCAAGCAGATCGTCGTCAACCCGATCTACAAGTCCGAGCACGGCGGCGCCTTCGTGACGCCCAACACCGAGTACGTGATCGAAGCGGCGCAGTACGCGACGCCGCTCGAGAACAAGAAGTTCTATCCGCTCGAAGAGTTCAACGACAAGTACCGTGGCGGCGTCACTTACTGGAAGTTCGACCGCAAGGCGGGGCGGATCGATCCCAAGCAGTCGTTCTCGCTCGAGTTGCCACCGTACAGCCAGGATCTGTCGGACGCCGGCAAAGGCCCGTCGGACGGCTGGTCGTTTACCAATTCGTTCTGTAGCGAGCGTTACGTCGGCGGCATCGAAAAGGGCAGGCCGCCCTATGAAGCGGGCTGTTCGGCCAAGGACACCGACTATCTTCACGTCATCAACTGGAAGAAGGCGGCCGAACTGGTGGCCGCCGGCAAGGCGAAGAAGATCAACGGCCACGACGTGCTGATGATGGAAACCGCGATCAAGGAAGGCATTCTCTTCCTGGTTCCGGAGCCCAAGTCACCACATGGCGTCGACGTGACGCCGGACGGCAAGTTCATCACCGTCGCCGGCAAACTCGATACGCACGTCTCGGTGTACTCCTTCGAAAAGATCCAGGCGGCGATCAAGGCCGGCAAGTTCGAATCGAAAGATCCCTACGGCATCCCGGTGATCAACATGAAGGATGCGCTGCATACGCAGGTGCAACTGGGCCTTGGCCCGCTGCATACGCAGTACGACGCCAAGCCGTGTGTGGCCTATACCTCGCTCTACGTTGACTCGCAGGTCGTGAAGTGGAACTTCTGCGAAGGCAAGGTGCTCGACAAGATCAGCGTGCACTACAACATCGGTCACCTGATGACGATGGAAGGCGATTCGGTGGATCCGAAAGGTCGCTATCTGGTTGCCTTGAACAAGCTGGCGATCGACCGCTTCGTTCCGGTCGGCCCGCTGCACCCGCAGAACCATCAGTTGATCGACATCAGCGACGACAAGATGCAGTTGCTGTACGACATGCCTCTGCCGCTCGGTGAGCCGCACTACGTGGTCGCCATCGAAGCCGGCAAGCTCAAGCCCGGTGTGCGCTACAAGGTCGGCACCAACAGCCGCACCGACCAGCCGAACCCGGGTGCGGTACGAGCCGGCGAGGAGAAGACGGTCAAGAAAGGCAACAAGATCGAAGTTTTCGGGACGCTGATCCGCTCGCACATCACGCCGGAGACGATCGAGGCCGAAGTCGGCGACGAGGTCACCATCCACCTGACCAACCTCGAGCGGGCGCAGGACGAGACGCACGGCTTCACGATTTCGACCTACAACGTACACGCCTCGGTCGAACCTGGCAAGACGGTGACCGTCAAGTTCAAAGCCGACAAGGAAGGCGTCTACCCGTACTACTGCACGGAATTCTGCTCGGCGCTGCACCTCGAGATGCAGGGCTACCTGCTGGTCAAGCCTAAAGGATGGAAACCGAGCAAAACCGCCGGTGCGGCAGGTGCCAACTATACGGAGGCCGACTACAAGGCGCAGTTGAAGAAGGTGACCGATACGCAGGCGGTGATCGACTCGGTGGTCGGCTACATCACCAGCGTCAACTACAAGGACTTCCCGGATGTGGTCAACATGATGGACGACGCGGTCGATCAGTTGAGCAAGATCAAGGACGCCAGGGCCAAGGCGGACGAAGCGGCAGGCAAGAAAGATTGGAACAACGCCGCGCTGTGGACCGAGCAGATCTGGCAATACCAGGTCAAGGCCGCCGACCTCGGCCTGCGCGCCAAGACCTATCTCGAGCAGAACGGCGCCAAGAAGGTCAAGTAGCCCGCGCAGATAAAGCGCACGCGTCTCGATCGATAAACAGGCAACTTGCGGGGAGCAGAGTGACTCTGGTCCCCGCTTTCCCATCAAGAAAGGAATTTCCATGCACAAGCGGCTCGCTTTTGTCGCATTGACGGCCGTGGCGGCGCCCGTAATGGCCGCGCCACCCGCCGACGGCGCCAAACTGTACACCGAGAAGACCTGCAACGCCTGCCATGGTCCGGCCGGCAACAAGGCACTGATGCCCGACTATCCAAAGATTGCCGGTCAGAACGCCAAGTACATCGAACGACAGATGCTCGACATCAAGAGCGGCGCGCGGGCGAACGGCAACTCGGCGGCCATGAAGGGCGTCATGCACCTGGTCAGCGACGAAGAGATCAAAGTACTGGCCGACTACATCGCCAAGCTCAAGCCCTGAGGAGACGTGGCCGGCGAGCGGCCGCGCGTGACTTGACAATTATCAACGCCAAACGCGGGAGCGCTTGCTAGATTGACGCGTATCGATTCTCAAACGACAGGGAGTGAACAATGAAACAACTGATTCTGGCGGTTTCTCTGGCGGTGATTGCCGCCGGAGTGGCGCAGGCGGCACCGCCGGCACCCAAGGCGCAGGGCATCGAGGGCAAGGACTACAAGTGGAACGCCCAAGAGGGTGAGAAAATCGAAGCGCTGAAGCTCAAAGGCGACAAGAAGCGCGGCGAGGAAGCCTACGAGGTCTGCGGCGCCTGCCACCTGCCATCGGGTGCCGGCCGTCCGGACGGCACTTTCCCGCAACTCGCCGGCCAGCATACGACGGTGCTGATCAAGCAGATGGCCGACATCCGGGCCGGTCTGCGCGACAACCCGACGATGTATCCGTTCGCCGCGACTCTGACCGATCCACAGGAACTGGCCGATGTCGCTGCCTATATCGAGCAGCTCTGCATCCCGCTCGAGCACGGCAAGTACGACGGCAAGGATCTCGACAAGCAACTGGCAATAGGCAAGGAACTGTACGAGAAAGAGTGCAAGAACTGCCATGGCCCGAACGGCGAAGGAGCGAAGGACAAGTTCTATCCGGTGATCGCCGGTCAGCACTACAAGTACCTGTTGCGCCAGATGACCGAGATTCGTGACGGCCACCGGCGCAACGCCAATCCGGATATGGTCACCATCATCAAGAAGTACAACAACGACCAACTCGTCGCCATTTCCGCCTACCAGGCGAGTTTGGTGATGCCGGGCAACATGTGCAAGGCGAAGGCGCCGGCTAAGAAGAAGTAAGCCGGAGCATCGCGGAATGTCGGCCGTACCCGCCAACAAGCAGCACCTGATGGTCGCGGCGCTCACCGCCGTGGCGATGGTACTGATGATCGTCGCCTACTTTTCACCGATCTGGTGGGTCTCGCTGACGGCACCAAACTACCCGCCGGATGCCTTCCCGGACGGCATCCGCATTCATTTTCACTTCAACGGCGTGTTCAACGGCTGCCAGGCGGCCGGCAAGGGAACGCGCATGGCCGGCGAGATCATCCAAAAAGACATTTCGCACGAAGACGAGCGCTACAACCCGATCACCGACAAGGGCAAGGACTTCGACCAGGGTGCGCAGGGGCTCGATTGCGTGCATGAGATGAACACCATCAACCACTATGTCGGGATGTTTCCGATTGCCACCGGCGCGCCAGTCGAGAAGCCGCTGGCCAAGTTCTTCTTCGGCATGTTCACGGTGATGCTGCTCGGATTCCTGTCGCCTCGCCGCAGGACGCGTGTTCTGCTGCTGGCCGTCGGCTTCACCCTCGTCGCCGGCTGGATGCTGGTCGACCAGTATGTGCTGGGCGGGCTGGCGAGGCATGTCGCGCAGTACGTCAGCGAGACCGGAACCTTCTTCAACGAGCCCGAGAAGATCAAGGTATGGGGCGACAAGGTCGCCACGGTCACCCACCTGGTCATTGCCGGCACGCTCATTGCGATGCTGATCCTGGTCGTCGGCGTCGCCCGGATGCGTGGCTTTTCTCTATTGCTGGCGCTGGTTCCGGCGCTGTTGCCGGTCGTCTTCCTCGTCACTTACGCCGGCTGGCTGTGGTTCTTCGGGCACAACATGCATCCCTGGGGCGCCTTCACGCTCAAGCCTTTCATGCCGACCGTCTTCGGTGAGGGCAAGGTGGCGCAGTTCTCCACCTACTCGTACCCCTACTGGGGCTACGCCCTGCTCGTCGTCGTCATGGTCTGCCTTCTGCTGGCGCTGTTGATCCGGCGCCGACAACTGCGCGAGGGGTCGGCGGAGTAGGCCATGTTCAGTCGTCTGCTCGCCGCCGGGCTGGCTGGCGGGCTTGCTCTGGTGGTACTTCCCTCGCCGGGCGCCGAAGACGCACTGACCGCGCTGCAGCGCAGCGGTGCGCGCGGCAGTGGCGGTTCGCCGGTCGGCGAAACGAGCCGCTTCGGTGGCATGGGCGCACCTGCCGCCGCCGGTTGGGGCAGCATCGACGAAACTGCCGCAATCCCGCAATCGCCACGCGTACCGGGGCTGCCTTTCCTGCAGAAACTGATCGACGCGGCGCCCGACGGATCGGTGCTGACACTCGAGCCGGGCCGTTATTCCGGTCCGGTGGTGGTGACCAAGACGCTGACCATAGACGGGAAAGGAAAAGTGACCGTCGATGGTGGCGGCAAGGGGACGGTCTTCGTTCTTGCGGCGAGCCGGGCCGTGCTGCGCGGTCTGCATCTGACCCATTCGGGCGTGTCGCACGATTCCGACGACGCCTGCCTGAACGTTCGCGGCGACCACAACGTGATCGAGAACCTGCGCATCGACGACTGCCTGTTCGGCATCGACCTCAAGAAGTCGAACGACAACGTCGTGCGCGGCAACCACATTCGCTCGAAGCCCTTCGACCTCGGTACGCGTGGCGACAGCCTTCGACTTTGGTACAGCCACCGCAACCTGATCGCCGGCAACGTCATCGAGGATTCGCGCGACATGGTCGCCTGGTACTCGAACGACAACCGCTACCTGGACAACGTCGCCCGACGCAGCCGCTATTCGATTCACTTCATGTTTGCCGCCAACAACCTGGTCGAGGGCAATCGTTTCTACGATAACGCGGTAGGCGTCTACGTCATGTATTCGGGAGGGGGAGCGATTCGCCGCAACCTCTTCTCGCGTGCCAACGGGCCGACCGGCATGGCGGTTGGTTTCAAGGAGGCGTCCGACGTGCTGGTCGAGGACAACGAGATCATCTATTGTGGTGTCGGCGTCGGCCTCGACATGTCGCCCTTCGAGCCCGACAGCACGATCACGATTCGTGGCAACCGAATCGCCTACAACGGCGTGGGCATCAGCTTTCTCGCCGACAAGGAGGGCACCCGGGTCGAGGGTAATGTTTTCGAGGGAAACCTGAGCCAGGTGGCCCTGGGCGACACCGGTAGTGCGCGCCACAACGTCTGGCAGGGCAACTACTGGGACGACTATCAGGGTTTCGATCGCGACCTCGACAACGTCGGCGATCGGCCGCACGAACTCTATGCCTACGCCGACCAACTGTGGATGGAAATTCCCTACGCCCGCTTCTTCCGCAACGCACCGATGATGGAAATGCTGGATTTTCTCGAGCGGCTGGCTCCTTTCTCGACACCCGTCCTGTTGTTGCGCGACGAGCGGCCGATATTCAACAAAGGGCCCGCAAGCGGCCAGGGGTAAGGCAGATGAAGAATCAGCCAAGCACTGAGCAGGGAAACGACGCGCCCGACGCCGAGCCGGTGGCACAGCCTCCGGCGAGCGGCAGGCGGGCACCCGTGCGTGCGCAGAGCACGCGGCGCAAGTTCATTCGCTCGGCGTTCATGGTCGGCGGCGTGCTCGGTCTGGCGATGTTGGGCTACATCCCGGTGGCCAGCGCCAGCAGGTCACGCTTGCGGCCGCCAGGCGCGCTTGAGGAGAGCGATCTCCTCTCCTCGTGCATCAAGTGCGGGCAGTGCGTGCAAGTCTGCCCGGTGGCGGCGATCCGGCTCGACGACATGGCAAGCGGCTTCGGACTCGGCGTCCCGTACATCGATGCGCGTGCCCAGGCTTGCGACTTTTCCTGCGACGCCGTGCAGTGCATCCTGGCCTGCCCGACGGGATCGCTGACTTACCGGAAGCCGGCGTCGCTGGCGACGCGGGCCGGCATGCCGCTGGCCCACGCGCCGGTGCTCAAGGCCAAGGAGATGGACGCCGAACCGACGCTGAACCTGGCCGAGCGCATCGGCGTTGCGCGCCTGTCGCGCCCCGACGCGTGCCTCGCGGTGCAGGGGAGGAGCTTCAGCGGCCTCGCTCGTGGTGCCGACCACCTGGGAAGGCTGCGCGACGTGGCGGTCGATCGCTGGAAGCCGATCGCGCTGCGCGATCATCCCTACGAGCGCGATCTCTGCAATTTATGTGTCAGCGAGTGCCCGATCAAGGACGCAATTACGATGAACGAAACGATTGCCGAGGACGGCAGCAAGCACTATCGCCCGCAAGTGCTTGAGCAATGCGTCGGCTGCGGTGTCTGCGAAATGATCTGCCCGGTCGATCCGGCGGCGATCGTGGTCGAGCCGCGCCAGCCCTGGAGAGCGTGATGAGCCAGCTCGAAGGCCTGCGCGTGATGTTCGGCGCCGCACCGCGCAAGCCCGTCGTGGTGACGCCGGAAGCGAAGCAGGTGCACAGCCTGAAGCGGATGACCAAGGCCGACTTCGAGGCGCTCAAGCAGCATGCCCGCGACCATAATCTGGTGACTCACAAGTGGCGCAACCGGCGCTGGGCGGTCCTGCTTCTCGTCAACCTCCTGTTCACCTTCTCGTTCTGGCTCGACATCCAGATGCTCGAAGGCGCGCTCACCGCCTCGCGCTTGGTCGGCTTTCACCTGATCGACCTCAACTCGGCGCTGCAGGTGATGTTGGCGCACAAGCACATCATCGTCAATCTGTTCATTGGCACGGCCACCGTGTTCGTCATTTGGGCGCTGCTCGGTGGGCGCTCGTTCTGCTCATGGGTCTGCCCCTATCACCTGCTCGCCGAGTGGTTCGAATGGCTACACCTCGTACTGGTGGCGCGCAAACGGGTCAGCGATCACGAGTTCCACCGTGGCGTCCGCGCCGTCTTCTGGGTCGTTTTCGCGCTGCTCGCGATGTCGACCGGTTACACCGTCTTCGAGACCCTCTCGCCGACCGGCATCCTGTCGCGGGCACTGATTTACGGTCCATCGCTCGCGCTTGGCTGGGTTCTGCTGCTCTTGGTTTTCGAGGTCGTCTACTCGCGCCGCGCCTGGTGCCGCTATGTCTGCCCGATCGGCCTGACCTATGGTATGGTGGGCAGCATTTCACCGTTGCGCATCGAGTACCGGCTGGAGAAGTGCTTCCACGAGGGCGATTGCCGCAAGGTCTGTCTGGTGCCGCATGTCCTTGACGTAGTCATCAAGGGGCGGGCCGCCGCACTGCACACACCGATCGGTCCGGATTGCACGCGCTGTGGTCTGTGCGTCGATGTCTGTCCGAGCGGGGCTCTGGTCTTCACGGTCAAGGGCCTCGACAGGCTGCTCTGAGAAAGCGCGCCAATGATCCGTTTTGAAAACGTCGGCAAGGACTTCAAGAAGCATCGCGTTCTTGACGGCGTCAGTCTCGAGGTGGCACTTGGCGAGCGCATTGCTCTGATCGGCTCGAACGGCGCCGGCAAGACGACGCTGATTCGCTGCCTGCTCGGCGAATACACGCATCAGGGCACGGTGACCATAGCCGGCCATTCGCCACGCGACGAGCGGACGCGGGTGCTCGGCAAGGTCGGCTTCGTTCCGCAGCTGCCGCCGCCGCTGAAGATGCCGGTCGGCCAACTGGTCAAGTTTGCGGCCGCCGTTTGCCGTTCCGACGCCGAATGCATCCGCGCTGTCGCCCGTCGGCTGGGGCTTGCGGTCGACGAGATCCTGGCACGGCCTTTCAACCGCCTGTCGGGCGGCATGAAGCAGAAGCTCCTGATCGCCATCGCCCTGGGTCGCGACACCCAGTTGCTCGTGTTGGACGAGCCGGCGGCGAACCTCGATCCAGAGGCGCGGCACATCTTTTTCGGGCTGCTGGCCGAGCGGCTCGACAATACGACGATGATCATTTCCAGCCACCGCCTCGACGAGGTCGCGTCTCTGGTCAATCGCGTCGTCGAAATGGACACCGGCCGAATCGTGCTCGACGATCGCGTGGCCGAAGAGTCGAAGCTGTCGGCGCTCTTCGAGGTACACCTGACCCTGTCGCGCGCCGATGCCGCTATCGCCAAGACGCTCGGTACGTGGCAGTTTGTCGATCGGCGTGACGGGGTCGAGTGGCACGGCAGCGTTTCCGGCCCCGATCGGCTGCGCTTTCTCGGCATGGTTTCGCGCTACGTCGGCCTGCTGTCGCGTATCGAGATGCAGGAAGTGGATTCGCGGGTCGTCCTGCAATGAGGCGGTGGAACGCGTGAAGCGACGTCGTTTCCTGGCCGCCTTGCTGGGTAGTGGCGTCGGGCTTTCGCTTACCGGCTGCGGCGGCGAGCCGGCGAGCGGGCCGGTGGCCATCAAGTGGGACCGGGATACCGATGCGCGCTGCGGCATGGTGATCAGCGACCAGCGTTTCGCTGCGCAGATTCGCGATCCCGAGCACAAGATATGGAAGTTCGACGACATCGGTTGTGCGGTCTTCTGGTTGGCGCAACGGACTTTCGACGAGCAAACGGCGGGTACCGAGTTTTGGGTCGCCGACTATCGCGCCTCCGGCTGGCTCGACGCTCGCCAAGCGCATTATCTGCCGGGAAAGAAGAGCCCGATGGGCTACCATTTTGCGGCCCTGGCCGTTCCCGAAGCCGGTACGCTGTCGTATCCGGAAATGAAGCAGCGCCTTCTGGCGCGCGGCAAGTGAGG
Organism: Accumulibacter sp.; assembly: GCF_029255285.1. GTDB lineage: Bacteria > Pseudomonadota > Gammaproteobacteria > Burkholderiales > Rhodocyclaceae > Accumulibacter. Next base: position 19,366 of record NZ_JAPUVI010000022.1, on the reverse strand, counting down.
CCGCATCCATGAAAGCACTGCTGCTCACCGCCCGTCTGGACATCGTCGAATCCTTGCGCGCGCGCTGGTTCCTGATCTATAGCCTGGTGTTCGGCGGCATCGTCGCTCTCCTCTTTGCTTTTGGCCTGACCGAATCGCGCGTCCTCGGTTTCATCGGCCTGTCGCGCCTGCTGGTGACCTATATCCAGTTGACGATGGCGATCCTGCCGGTGTTCGTTCTCATTACGACGGTGCGCTCGGTGGCCGGCGACCGCGAAGCGGGCGTCTTCGAGTACCTGCTGTCGCTGCCGGTGTCGCTCGCGGCCTGGTTCTGGGGCAAGATTCTCGGGCGTTACGTCACCATTTTTCTACCCGTCTTCGCGGCCATGCTGGCCGCCGTGCTGTGGTCGCTGTTCAAGTCGATCGACGTGCCATGGGCGATGTTCTTCTACTACACCGGCCTGCTGGCCAGCATGGCCTGGTGCTTTCTGGGTATCGGCATGCTGATTTCGACGCTCGCGCGCGGCACCGACGTCGCACAAGGCGCCGCCTTCATGGTCTGGCTGTCCATGCTGCTGTTCCTCGATCTCATCCTGCTCGGCGTCATGATCCAGGGACGCGTGGTGCCGGAAGTGGCGGTCGGCATCGCGCTCCTCAATCCGCTGCAGGTTTTCCGCACCGCCGCGCTGGCGATGTTCGACCCGCAACTGATCGTCCTCGGCCCTTCGGCCTATGTCATCCTCGACCTCTTCGGCAACGGGGGCTATCGCCTCTACGCTTTGCTCTACCCGCTGGCGATCGGTTCGCTGTGCGCGCTGCTCGGTTATCTGACCTTCCGTCGCAGCGATCTGCCATGACCCGACGAGAGGTCGTGAAAAGCCTGTTCGTTGTGCTGTTGCTGTTAGCGCCGGCACTTCTCAAGGCGGTCGACGACCCGCCGTCGACCGCGGCGCTCTTTGCGTTGACGCTGAACACCGCCGATGGCCGGGCATTCGCCCTGGCATCGCTCAAGGGCCAGCCGCTGGTGATCAATTTCTGGGCCCGCTGGTGCCTACCCTGTCGTCGGGAGATTCCCGACCTCACCGCCGTACACGCCGAGTACCAGGGACGCGGCTTGGTCGTCGTCGGCATCGCGGTCGAGGAGGAGGGCAAGCGCGACGGTGTGCGCGACTTTGCGCGTGCCTACGACCTGAACTACCTTTCCCTGATCGGTGGTCTGGAGACCAGCGTGCATCTGATGCAGGCACTGGGGAACGGCAAGTCCGGCCTGCCGTTTTCCGTGGTCATCGACCGGCGCGGCACTATCCGCAGCAGCAAACTCGGCGCGATGAGCCGGCCAGAAATGCGCGCCGCAATCGAGGCTGTCCTGTGAGCGGGGCCGAACCGCGAGACTCTCGTGCCGGGGACGCGACATCTGAGGCCCTCAATTTGCAGAAACTTGGGAAGAGGCTTGCCGCCAAGCGGCCCGTGTGCCGATAATGGCTGTTGCCGAGGCGGCTCATTGCCGTTTTCTGTGTGCTGTTCGAGCCATGACGATGAACCGACTCTTTGCCCTGCTTTGGATTTTTCTGCTGGCCGGCTGTGCTGCACCGCCTTTGCGCGGCACTGGCGATCTCGGTGTGGTCATCGAGCGTGCCAGCGGACACGTGACGCTCGTCGATACGACCCGGCGTCAGCCCTACGCGCGCATCGGCGATCTCGGCGACCTGTCGCACGCCTCGGTAGTCTATTCACGCGACGGTCGCCATGCCTACGTTTTCGGCCGCGATGGCGGCTTGAGCAAGGTCGATCTGCTCGCCGCGCGGGTCGTCCAGCGTGTTCTGCAGTCCGGCAATGCGATCGGTGGTTCGATCTCGCAGGATGGGCGCATCGTCGTTGCGCAGAACTACAGTCCCGGCGGAATCAAGGCCTTCGATGCCGAGACGCTCGAGTTGCTCTCCGAAGTTCCAGCCGAGTACGCTCCGGGAAGCTTTTCAAAGGTCGTCGGCTTGGCCGATCTGTCGAGCCAGCGCTTCGCCTACGCGCTGTTCGATGGAGGGGAGATCTGGGTAAGCGACTTCTCCGATCCGCGGCGGCCGACGACACAGCGCTTTGCGGCGGGCCTGCAGCCGTATGATGGACTTGTCACTCCCGATGGGCGCTACTACTTGGCGGGCTTGTTCGGCGAGGATGGCGTCGCTCTGCTCGATACCTGGCGGCTGGAGCAGGGGAGTCGCCGTATTCTGGGAAACTACGGGCGTGGCCAGGAAAAACTACCAGTCTTCAAGATGCCGCACCTGCGCGGCTGGTCGATGGCGCAAGGCAACGCTTATCTGCCGGCCGTCGGGCGGCACGAGGTGCTGGTCGTCTCCGGCCGTGATTGGCAGGAGGTCGGCCGCATCAAGGTCAGGGGGCAACCGGTTTTCGTCATCGCGCGCCCCGACGGCCGACAGGTGTGGGTCAACTACGCCTTCCCCGACAACGGCTGGGTCGAGGTGATCGACACGCTGACCGGCCAGGTGGTACGCAGCCTCGAGCCGGGCAAGGCGATCCTGCACATGGAGTTTACGCCGCGCGGCGAGGAGGTCTGGATTTCGGCCCGCGACGACAACAAGGTGCTGATCTACGATACGGCGACGTTCTCCAAGATCGGCGAGTTTGCCGCGCAGGCGCCGAGCGGCATCTTCTTTACGAGCCGCGCCGGCCGGACGGGATTTTGACGGCCATGACCGACGGTGCGCTCGACTTTCGTCTGTTGAACGACTTTCAGCGCGATTTTCCGCTCTGCCCGGCACCCTTCGCCGAACTGGCGGCGCGGCTTGGCGTCGCGGAAGCTGCTGTCTTGCGAGTCCTCGATGCGTTGCGCCGCGAAGGCAAGGTGGCGCGTGTCGGCGCCGTCTTCGCGCCGAAGCGGATCGGCGCTAGCACCTTGGCCGCGATGGCCGTGCCGGCCGACAAGCTGGCGGCGGTGGCCGCGGCAGTCAACCGCTTTCCCGAGGTAAACCACAATTACGAGCGCGAGCACCGTTACAACCTTTGGTTCGTCGTTACGGCCGGCTCCGAGGGCCGCCTGCAGGCCGCTCTGGGTGCCATTGCTCAGGCGACGGATTGCCCGCTTCTCCAGTTGCCCCTGCTTCAGGAATACCATATCGACCTCGGTTTCTCGCTCGACGGCAAAACCGACAAACCGATTCCTCCGACGGTGACGCGGCAGGCTTTCGTGCCTCCAACACCCCTCGGCGAGCTTGAACGTCGACTGGTGATGGCGCTGCAGGAAGGGCTGCCATTGTTCATCCGGCCTTTTTCCGTGCTCGCCAGCCGTGTCGGCTGCGACGAGGGCGAGGTCATCGAACGTATCCGCCGCTGGTGCGCCGAGGGAATCATCAAGCGCTTCGGCGTCATCGTGCGGCACCGCGAACTCGGTTACACGGCCAACGCGATGTTGGTGCACGACATTCCCGACGAGCGGGTCGGCGAGGTCGGCGAGAATCTGGCGCGCGAACAGGGAGTCACGCTTTGCTACCAGCGTCCCCGCGTTCTCCCGGAATGGCGCTACAACCTGTTCTGCATGATTCACGGTCAGGCGCGCGCCGAAGTCGAGGCGAACATAGCCGAACTGCGCCGCCGTCTGAACCTCGGTGGCTACGCTTACGACGTATTGTTCTCGCTTACCCGTTTCAAGCAGGCTGGCGCACGCTATGCGTGAGGCGGACGAGATCGACGACACGGATCGCGCGATCATCGATCACCTGCAGGGTGGTTTTCCGATCTGCGAGCGACCCTACGCCCAAGCCGCCAGTGAGTTGGGAATCGGCGAGGAGGAACTACTCAGACGCCTCCAGGGGATGCTCGACCGGCGCGTGCTGACGCGCTTCGGGCCGCTGTTCCAAGTCGAGCGTATGGGCGGCGCCTTCGTCCTGGCGGCGATGAGCGTTCCCGCAGCCGACTGGCAGAGGGTGGTCGAGGTCGTCAATGCGTTCCCCGAGGTGGCTCACAACTACCGGCGCGAGAGTGAGCGCGATTGCCGGTTCAATATGTGGTTCGTGCTGGCTACCGAAACCGCCGACGGCATCGGGCGCGCCGTGCAGGCGATCGAGGAGGCCAGTGGCCTGCCGGTGCTTACGTTGCCGAAGCTCCGCGAGTACTTCGTCGAAATGAAACTCGCGGTACGCGGATGAACGCCGACATCGACGGCACGGACCGACGACTCGTGCTGGCCACCCAGGGTGGGCTGCCGCTCGTCGCCCGTCCCTACCACCAGCTGGCGGATCGGCTCGACATTCCTGCCGAAGAAGTGATGGCGCGTCTTTCGCGCCTGTTGGCGAACGGAGTCATCCGCCGCATCGGTGCGGTTCCCAACCACTATGCGATCGGCTACACGGCGAACGGCATGAGTGTCTGGGACGTGCCCGACGAGCGAATCGACGAACTTGGCGCGACGGTCGGCCGGCTCGACTTCGTGACGCACTGCTATTACCGTCCGCGCCGGCTGCCACACTGGCCGTACAACCTTTTTGCCATGGTGCATGGCGTTTCACGCGCGGAAGTGCGGGCCAAGGTGGCGGTGATTGCCGAACTGGTCGGGTCGGCCAGCCCGCACGACGTCCTTTTCTCGACCGGCATTCTCAAAAAGACCGGCCTGCGGATCGGCCGCTGACCGGCGGCGGCTGGCCTCGCCGGCGGCCGGTTCCAGCGTCGGCCGTGTCTGGTGCGAAGGGGCTGGCGGTCAACTGCCGGGTGCCTGGGGAGTCTTCAACACCTCCTTGATTTCCTCGAGGCTAGCGGGGACACGGTTGATTATCGCGTCGGCTGCTTGCCGGTTCGCTCGAGTGACGATTTCGGACAACTCGCGCATCTTGTTGACCGCCGTCTCGAAAGCCTTCTTGGCCATTTCCGCCTCGGCGACAACGAGTTGTTGTGGCGAGCTGACCTTCGGTAACTGACCAAGGGTGGCCGTCAATTCCTGCACCGTTTCCTGCAGAATCCTGACCTGCCACTCGCCAACCGCCTTGATTCCCTCGAGTGCCGCCCGATTGGAGGCGCTCAAGGCCTCCAGGTTGTCACGCTGACTGGCCACCAGGGCGTCCATGTTGACTCCCGGGACCTTGAGTCCGGCGAGAATGTTGAGCAACTGTTCGCTGCCTTTGCTGACATCCAGGCTGGACATCGACTTGAGCCAGTCACTCAGCAGTTTTGAAGCATCTGTCATTTTATTCGTCCTCCGTTCGAGTTGTGCCGACAAATTGAACCGCCATGGCCGCTGTTTATTTCGCGTCGGCATTCGACAATAAACGTCGGCCTGTCTCTCCGCCTCCCGGCCCGTCAGTCGGCCGCCACGTCGAGCAAGCTCTGACCACCGGCGAGGATGTTGACCATCTGGGCGACCGCTTTGATCTGCTGGCCGCGCATCGTGTGGTAACCCTCATGGGTGTAGTTCTGACCCCACCAGTCCCAGCATCCGCGTGGATTGACCGGCACGGTTGCGCGCGCCTGAATCTGCGGATAGAGAACGATGAGATCGTTGGCCTGCGCCCATTCGTTATAGCCCGCAAACTTGGCAAACAGATTGCCGGAGTGGCCGCTCCGCCGGTCGGTCAGACCGCCCTGCTGGCACCCATGGAAGGCGACGTGCAGCTTGCATGGCCGGCCCTCTTTACAGCTCTTGGGGATGAAGACATAGCCCTCCCTGGCCATCGAGGCGTTCTGCAAGGCGTTATACGGAATGCTGGAGAACTTGGCGAACACCTGTCGCTGGTCGAACGCCTGGAGGTCGCCTTCCGCTACCGGGAGGCGTCCGGCCGCCAGCGCCGCGGCGCCGTAGATGCGCCTGAGGATGGCGCCAGCCAGATCGACATCCTGGAGATCCCGGCACGCCACCTCCTTGCCAGCCGGCGGGCAGGCTTCACCGGCCGGCCGGTTCGCACAAAGGCAGCCGTTCTTCTGCTCGTAGCGTTTGGCGACCGCCTCGCAATCGTCGATGTAGGCATCACCGTCCGTCGCCGGTGCCGGCGGGATGGCGCAGGTGCCGACTACCTGGCCGGCAGGTTTGTCGAAACTGTCCCTGACCATGGTGTGGCGGGCGGGGAAGGTTCGGTTGTAGTCGATGTTGCTTTTATCCAGGCCGGCCTTGTCGGCGTCCGCGTAAAAATGAAAAACGGTGTCCATCACCGTATGGGGAACGAGGTCGTCGTACGCTGCGCTGATCAGATAAACCTTGTCGTTCCTCAGATTGGCAAGCGGCTTGATGTTCCCCGCAGCCTCTTGCTTCTTGGCTTCGGCGAACGACGCCCGGGCCGCCCGTTCGACTTCGTCCGGATTCTTCGGCGCCATGTTGGTCTTGCCACACCACTGGGCATCCAGCCCGAGCTGCTTGCACTCGCGCAGGGCAAACTGACTGCATTTGGCCACCGCATCGGAAATATTGCCGCGCGCGCAGTAATACGGGCCACCGGCGACGATGCCCGCACCCATGACGTGCTCCGAATGTGCGACGTGAAACTGGTGGGCCATGAACCCACCCGACGAGATGCCGGAAACGGAAATTTGCGCCACATCGATGCGCACGCCTGTGACCAGATCTTCGAGCGGTGGGGCCGCCACCGCGTAGCGTGCTGCGCCCGCTGTGCCGAAGGCAAGCGCCGCGAACAACAACCGCACCCCAGCCTTGCTCAACCCGCGTTTGGGCATCGTGCTCCCCCCTGGTGATCAGATCTTTGCTTCCCGGCATGCCGAAACTTGCCCGCCGCGGCTGGTGACGCCCTTCGGATGCCGATCCGCCGGGCGCCGATCGACGACGGCGGTATCGAGGGTGAACTCGGCAAGGCGTCGACCTGCGGCAGCGCACGTCAAGCATAGGCGATGAGCGGCGGATGTCAACGATTGAGCGATCCTACCGTCACGCGGGAGATCGCGGATGGCCCGGCGGTGGCCAGCCCGGCAAGCGTCAAACCAGTTGGTAATGACGCCGGTGTCCACTACCGTGGAGGCGAGTACGGATCCGGTGGCGAGGCGCCACCGTCGCCGGCTGGCGGTCGGGATCAAAAGGAAAAACGCTGAAAGAACGACTTGGCGTCCCAATCACACAGCTTCTTGCCCACCGGGTAGAGCGCTTCGCCGGCCAGAACCCGGTAGGGCGCCGACCATTCCTCGCCGCTGCGCGCCGAGAACTCGCGGCTGGCGCAGTTGAGCGTGCTCTCGGTCCCCGGGTCGCTGGCCTCCGGCGAGGTATAGAGCTTGAAAGTGGCAACGTCATTCTTCATCTTGACCGCCGCCTCGTCCAGGAAATACGGCGATCCTTCGATTCTGATCCGTGCTGTCGCGCCGCTGTCGGCGGCGTGGCCGATCGCCGTTGCGGTCAGCGAAACAAGCGCCATGGACAGCCTGGCGACGAGATTCATCTTATCGGGCATGCGTGATTTTCCACTTTCGGTTGCTGGCGAGCCAGGGAGGTTCCCGGCAGTGAGGAGCGTCCGGGAAAACTGGCTGGCAAGCGGGAGTATAGGTGGCGCTGTGAAGCCCGGTCAATCGCCGGCATTCATCGGTCGTTCCGCGCGGCACAGGTGGGTGCCGCAGCCACGTCTTCACCCAGTGCGCCGCCGCAACTCGAACCCTGACCAGCGGTGCAGCCGTAGCAGTGATCGGCAACCCGGATCGGCCAGCCGTCGAGCAGCGCGGCGTTCAGGTCGGTGATGTGCAGTCGGGTGCCCCTGACCTTAGCGATCGGCAAGCCGAGCTGCTGGTTGAAGTCGCAGTCGTAAAGATAGCCCTGCCAGTCAACCGACAGCAGGTTGCGGCACATTACCTGCTCGACGTTCTCCGCCCGGTGCGCGCTGCGCAGCAACTGCATGTAGCCGTTGAATTGGCCCTTCGAAACCAGCATCGATCCGAAGCGCTGGATCGGCATGTTGGTCAGCGTGAACAAATGGTTGAAAACGACGCCGAACTTGCCGCCCAGATGCTCCCGGTAGGCGGCCGCCAACGGCCCCTGTGGCGGTGGCAATGCCGGGCCCTGCGGATTGAACACCAAGTTGAGAACGAGCCCGCTCTCGGTCATGCCGTAACCGAACGCGTTGAGGCGTCGTAGGCCGCGGAGGCTGGTTTCGAAGGTTCCCTTGCCACGTTGCCGGTCGACATTCTCCTCGAGGTAGCAGGGCAGCGAGGCGACCACTTCGACGTGATGCCGGGCAAGAAAGTCCGCCAGATCCTCCTGCCCCGGTTCTTCGAGAATCGTCAAGTTGCAGCGGTCGACGACGCGCAGGCCCCGCTGTCGCCCGGCGACGACCAGACGCCGGAAGTGCGGATTCAGCTCGGGGGCGCCGCCGGTCAGGTCGAGTGCTTTGACTTCCGGGCTGGCCGCGATGAAGGCGAGCAAGGCATCGACCGTTTCGGCGGTCATTTCCTCCTTGCGTTGCGGCCCGGCGTTGACGTGGCAATGCAGGCAACTCTGGTTGCAGCGGTAGCCCAGATTTACCTGCAGGGTTTCCACCGAGCGCCGGGTGAGCGGCGGAAAGTCGGTGCTCAAGAGAAGCGGCAGAGTGGCGTGCATGGTGGATTGTTCTCCAGTTGATCCGGGGTTGGCTCTTCCTGTCTTGGTCGCTAGAGAACGCACTTCCTTACAAGCCCTTGGAGTGACGGCCGACAGGCCAGGTCATCGGTCGACTAGGGAAACACCGGCAATTGCTGCAATCCGTCGTCTTCCGGAAACCCGAACATGATGTTCATGTTCTGTACTGCCTGGCCGGCCGCTCCTTTGACCAGATTGTCGATCACCGACAGAACGACCAGAGTCTTCCCACCCTGGGGGCGATGTATGGCGAGACGACAGGCGTTGGCAGCGCGCACCGAACGTGTATCGGGATGGGATCCAGACGGCAGAACATCGACGAAAGTTTCGCCACGGTAGCGCTGCTCGAAAATTTCCTGGAAATCGGCTTCGCGCTGGATTCGCGCATAGAGCGTAGCATGGATGCCGCGGATCAACGGAGTCAGATGCGGAACGAAGGTCAGGCCGACCGGAAGTCCGGCCATGATCGACAAACCTTGCTGGATCTCGGGCAGATGGCGATGTCCCGGGACGGCGTAGGCCTTGAAGTTATCCGAAGCTTCCGCGAACAAGGTCGCGACCTCGGCTTTGCGTCCCGCCCCGGAGACGCCTGACTTGGCATCGGCGATCAACTGGTCGACGTCGACCAGTCCCGCCTCGAGCAGCGGCATGAAGCCCAGTTGCACCGCGGTCGGGTAGCAACCGGGGTTGGCCACGAGGCGCGCGTCGCGAATGGTGGTACGCGCCTTCTCCGGCAGTCCGTAGACCGCCTGCTCGACCCAGCGCGGGCTGGCGTGTCGCATCCCGTACCAGCGCTCCCAGGTGGCAACGTCCTTGAGGCGGAAATCGGCCGCCAGATCGATGACGCGCACCCCGGCGTCGAGCAAGGGCGGCGCCTGTTCCATCGCCACGCCGTTGGGTGTGGCGAAAAACACCAGATCACAATCCTGCAGTTTGGCTGTCGTGGGATCTTCGAACTTGAGGTCCAAGCGCCGCCGCAAGCTCGGGAACATGCTGGCCACCGGCGTCCCGGCGTCGCCACGCGAAGTGATGGCCACAATTTCTGCCCGCGGGTGCTGGGCAAGCAAACGCAGCAACTCGACGCCGGTATAGCCGGTGCCGCCGACAATTCCAATCTTTATCATGAAAGCCTCCGCGATAGCGGTCGATGACGGATCCCGACCGGCAAAAATCAAAAAGCCGCCTCGCGGGCGGCTTTCGTCTTGTAGCCTGGCCGAACCTGATTAGCGCTTGGAGAACTGCTTCCGACGACGTGCCTTGTGGAAACCCACCTTCTTACGTTCCACTTCACGCGCGTCACGGGTGACGAAACCGGCTTTCGAAAGCGTCGGCTTCAACGAAGCGTCGTATTCGATCAGGGCTCGCGTAATCCCGTGCCGTACGGCTCCCGCCTGTCCCGATTCGCCGCCGCCGCCAACGTTGACCATGATGTCGAAGCCCGTCAGCTGCTCGACCAACTGGAGTGGTTGCCGGACGATCATGCGGCCGGTCACGCGGGTGAAAAACTCATCGACGGGTTTGCCATTGACGACAAAACCACCGCTGCCGCGCTTCATGAAAACACGCGCCACAGCGCTCTTCCGCCGACCCGTGCCGTAAAAGTAGTTTTCAGCCATGGTGATCCCTTAGAGTTCCAGAACTTTCGGCTGCTGGGCCGCATGCGGGTGCGTGGCACCTGCGTAGCATTTCATCTTCTTGATCATTGCGTAACCGAGCGGCCCCTTGGGGAGCATCCCCTTCACGGCTTTTTCGAGGACGCGGCCCGGAAACCGTTGCTGCATCTTGGTGAAGTTCGTTTCGTAAAGTCCGCCCGGGTAGCCTGAGTGGCGGTAGTATTTTTTATCTTCAGCCTTGTTTCCCGTGACACGCAGCTTTTCGACGTTGGTGACGACGATATAATCGCCCGTGTCGACGTGCGGTGTGAATTCGGGCTTGTGCTTACCACGTAAGCGGCGAGCGATCTCGGTCGCAAGGCGTCCCAGCACCTTGTCCGTTGCATCGACCACAAGCCACTCGCGCTGTACTTCGTGTGGTTTGGCGGAGAAAGTCTTCATCAAAAGCGCCGTCCTTTTTGCCTGATAGCGGAAAGCCCGGCATCTTATTGCACAGTCGAGATCGCTGTCAATTGCTGATTCGCCTGGGCGTGATGACGATGGTTCGTCCACGGCGCCTGTCGGGGCATTGCCGTTGCCGACGTGACGTGGGCCGAACACTGCGGCGTGCCGGGGTGGCTTGACCCGGCACGCCGCAGACGGCATGCTGGCACCGCCGTAGAAGACGTTCCGTTCGCCGGTGCACGGCTGGCGGCCGAGAACGATCAGCGCTTTGCTCAATCCGCTTTGCTCAATCGATTCCCACGGGAGGACAAAATGCCCGAACAACACCAGTCCGCAGCCGATTCCCCGGCCGGAAGCGCGGGTTCGATGCCGCGCTATTGCTGCCAGCCGATACAGGCGCCACGACAGTTCGCTGCGGAGGTCGGTCCGCAACGCGCCCGCGCCATCGTCGCTGGCGGCAAGAAATGGGTCAATGGAAGCGTGCTGACTTTCCATTGCTTTCAAAGCGGAGATTCCGTATCTGACGCCTGGAAGGGTAGTGCCGTCGACATCGCCGAGGTCAGGCTGGCTTTTCAGGCCTGGTTCAAGCTGGGCATCGGTATCAGCTTCAGGGAAGTGGCTCGCCCCGAAGAGGCGACGATCCGTATCGGCTTTGACCCGGCAGGCGGTTCGTGGTCTTTCGTCGGGCGGGACACGTTGAACATTCGTCAGCCGCTGCAGCGCACGATGAACTTCGGCTGGCCGCTCAACACCGCGTACGGACGTGATACGGCGATGCACGAAATCGGCCATGCGCTGGGACTCGAGCATGAGCACCAGAACCCGTTCGCCGGTATCCGTTGGAACGTCGAGGCCGTGCGCCGATACTTCTCGGGACCACCCAACAACTGGGACGCCAAGAGCATCGACTGGAACATCCTGCGCAAGATCAACCCGGCCGAAGTCAAGGGAAGCCGCTGGGACCCGGATTCAGTCATGGAATACGCCTTCGGTCCCGGCCTGATCAGTGAACCGGCCGCCTACCGTGCGGGCCTGCAACCGAAAGGTGGGCTCTCGGCGGCGGACAAGGAGTGGATCGTCCAGTCGTATCCCCGGCCGCCGGAGCTTGCCATGTTGAGTGTTGGCGTGGCGCAAAGACTGGCGATCAAGCCCGGTGAGACGAGGATCTTCGGTTTCTCACCGCCCGAGACGCGGCTCTACCACGTCGCCACCTCGGGAACTTCGGACACGGTGATGGTACTGTTCGAGGCAACGCCCACCGGCAACGTTCAGATTGCGGCGGATGACGACAGTGGCACCGACGCGAACGCACGTATCGATGCGTCCCTGACCGCCGGCCGGACTTACCAGATCGGTGTCCGCCTGTACTATGCCGCGCAGGCCGCGGAGACTGCGGTCACGATCTGGTAAATGCTGTCGAGGCATTGCCGATGGCCGACCTGATCGAACGCACGCTTCTCGCCGGCGTGCCGGCCTTGCTGGTACGGCCTGCCGCGATACGGGAACGGGCGCCGACGGTGCTCTGGTATCACGGTTTTGGTGCCGACAAAGACACGCATCTGCCCGAGCTGCGTCGCTTCGCCAACGCGGGACTGCTGGCCGTCGGGGTCGATGCCGTCGATCATGGAGAGCGGCGAGCCGCGGCGGCGGATTTGGCGCAAGGCACGGCTCGATCCGCCGCCGACAGCGAACGCGCGTTCGAATTGCTGGTTGGCGGCACAGTCGCCGAAGTGCCGGCGCTGATCGACGCGCTGCTCGAGCGAGGCACGACCGATGGCGAACGGATCGCTGTCGCCGGGGTCTCGATGGGCGCCTGCATCGTCTATGGCGCGATTCCCCGCGACCGTCGCATTCGTGCCGCCGTTGCGCTGTTGGGATCGCCGGAACGGAACTCGCTGGACGACGCAGGGCCGGAGGTTGCCCGTTTCTTTCCCACCGCCCTGCTTTCGATCACCGCCGGGCGGGACAGCATCGTTCCACCGGCGGCAGCGCGGGCGCTGCATTGCCGTCTGGCGCCATTCTACGATCGCGCGCCGGATCGCTTGAGCTACGTAACCATTCCCGGCGCACCGCATTTCATGTGCGCCAAAGACTGGGAAGACGCGATCGGTGAGACTTGCGAGTGGCTGTGCCGCTTCGCGAAGGAGTGAATCTCCGCCGCTTGCGAGCCGCGGCGGCCCGGTCCTATGTCCGCTCTGGCAACAGGCCGTTGGCGACGACGAAAGAGACGATCTCCGCCAACCCTTGTCCGGTCTTCATGTTGCTGAAGACGAACGGCCGCTCGCCGCGCATGCGTCGGCTATCGCGCTCCATCACTTCGAGCGACGCACCGACCAGTGGCGCGAGATCGATCTTGTTGATCACCAGCAGGTCGGAGCGGGTAATCCCCGGCCCGCCCTTGCGCGGTATCTTGTCGCCGGCAGCGACGTCGATGACGTAGATCGTCAGGTCGGAGAGTTCGGGGCTGAAGGTGGCCGCCAGGTTGTCGCCGCCCGACTCGACGAAAACGATCTCGATATCGGGGAAGGCGGTGGTCAGCCGGTCCACGGCTTCGAGATTGATCGACGCGTCCTCGCGGATCGCGGTATGCGGGCAACCGCCGGTTTCGACGCCGAGGATGCGCTGCTGCGGCAGCGCGGCCTGCTGGACGAGGAAGCGCGCGTCTTCGGCCGTGTAGATGTCGTTGGTCACCACGCCGAGGCTGTAGCGCTCGCGCAGGGCGAGGCACAGGGCGAGGGTGAGCGCCGTCTTGCCGGAGCCGACCGGACCGCCGATGCCGATACGCAGCGCGGGCCGTGGGCGGATGGGTGGGTCGTTGTCGTTCATGATCGGAAGAGTCTCGAGTATTGCGTTTCGTGGTGGCTCGACGCCAGCGCGAAAGCGGGGGCGAAGTTGCTCCATGCCGCCTCGGGCAGTTCGATCGCCTGCTCGGCCAAACCCGGAATGCGGCCGCCGAGCGACAACAGCAGACGCTGCCCGGCCGCCTGCCCGAGGGGAACGGTCTTCAGTGCGGCCATGACCTGGTTTTCGCACCAGGACCAGAGATAACCGACCAGCGAGTCGACCACCGGGATTTCCCAGACCGCGCTGGCCAGTGCCCACGCGCTGGGGAAAGCCACTTCGGGCAGGGCGTCGAAAGCGGGCGGTAGCGGAAAGTCATCGAGTTCGTGCAGCAGGCGGCGCAGCGAATAACCCATCTGTACCGTCTCGGCGCGCAACTCGGACGACTCGCGACTGGCCAGGAAGTCGGCGTTCAACCGCTCGACCTCGGCCACCTGGCCTGCCGCCCAGGCGCGCTGCAGGCAGGCCGCCAGAGGGGCTTCGAAGCGCCCGACGGCGTTCTCCAGCAGCCCGGCGATCCATTGCTCGCCACTCGCCTGGTCGTGCACCAGACCCGCTTCGACCGCCCATTCCAGGCCTTGCGAGTAGGTGTAGGCGCCCACCGGCAGGGCCGGGCTGGCGAGTTGCAGCAGGCGGGGCAGGGCAGGATTCACTTGAATTCGTGGATCTTCGCCGGCGAGCGAGGCGTGCCGTGTCCGGGGTCGTGCGGAGCAGCGGGCGCGGCGGCCGCGTCACGCCGCGGCCGGTAGGCGTGCCGTGCGCCATCGGCGTGCGAGTGGCTGCCGTAGGCACCGCCCTCGGGATCGAACGCCGCCTGCACCTCCTCCACCCAACAACCGAGCCCGATGAGCATTTCGGCCAGCACATGATCGGGCTGCAAGCGCAGGCAGTCGTCGGCCAGTTGCACCGGAACGTGCCGGTTGCCGAGATGATAGGCGGCCCGCATCAGTTGCCGACTGTCGCCGGCGCGCACTTCGAGCAATTCTTCCGGCGCGGCTTCGACCGCGACGACGAGCCCGCTGCCGGTGAGCAGGCGATCGCCGTGCCGCAGGACGGTGCCGGCCGGGAAGACGTAGCCCAACGCCTCGCCACTCGCCAGCGTCACGCGCTGGCGGCTCTTGCGACGCGCATCGTAAGGCAGCACCAGACGGTCGCCGGCCGGAGCACCGGCGGCGGCAAACGATTGGGCAAAAAGCATCCGCCCCTCAGAAGAGAAAGTAGCGTTGCGCCATCGGCAGCACGCTGGCCGGTTCGCAGAGCAGGAGTTCGCCGTCGGCGCGCACGACATAGGTTTCCGGATCGACTTCGATCTTCGGCGTCGCGAAGTTATGCACCATATCCCGTTTGCCGATGCCGCGCGTCCCGCGCACGGCCACCAGCGGCTTGCTCAACGACAGCGCCGCCACCTCGGGATTGTCGAGCGCCGCCTGCGAGACGAAGGTCACCGAAGTCTTCAGCGCGCGCCCGAAGGCGCCGAACATCGGCCGGTAGTGAACCGGTTGCGGCGTCGGGATCGAGGCATTCGCGTCGCCCATCGCGGCGGCGGCGATCATCCCGCCCTTGAGGATCAGCGACGGCTTGACGCCGAAGAAAGCCGGCTTCCAGAGCACCAGGTCGGCGAGCTTGCCGACCGCGATCGAACCGACGAGGTGACTGATGCCATGCGTGATCGCCGGGTTGATCGTGTATTTGGCGAGATAGCGCTTGACGCGGAAATTGTCGTCCGCCGTGTCGCTGGCGACCGCCGCGGCCGTCGTCGCCGCGGCCAGATGCCCACGCTGCGTCTTCATCTTGTGCGCCGTCTGCCAGGTGCGGATGATCACTTCGCCGACGCGGCCCATCGCCTGCGAGTCCGACGACATCATCGACAGCGCACCGAGATCGTGCAGGATGTCTTCGGCGGCGATCGTCTCGCGCCGGATGCGGCTTTCGGCAAAAGCGATGTCCTCGGCAATCGCCGGGTCGAGGTGGTGGCAGACCATCAGCATGTCGAGGTGTTCGTCGACGGTGTTGACGGTGTACGGGCGCGTCGGGTTGGTCGACGAGGGCAGAACGTTGGCCTCGCCGACGGCGCGCAGGATGTCCGGCGCGTGTCCGCCGCCGGCGCCCTCCGTATGGAAGGTGTGGATCGTCCGCCCCTGGAAGGCCGCCAGCGTCGTTTCGACGAAACCCGATTCGTTGAGCGTATCGGTGTGGATCGCCACCTGCACGTCCATCGCGTCGGCCACCGCCAGGCAGTTGTCGATCGCCGCCGGCGTCGTCCCCCAGTCCTCGTGCAGCTTGAGGCCGATGGCACCGGCGCGCACCTGTTCGCGCAGCGGTTCGGGGAGCGACACGTTGCCCTTGCCGAGGAAACCGAGATTCATCGGAAACGCCTCGGCCGCTTCGAGCATGCGGTGGATATGCCAGGGCCCCGGCGTGCAGGTCGTGGCGTAGGTGCCAGTCGCCGGCCCGCTGCCACCGCCGAGCATCGTCGTCACGCCCGACATCAGCGCCTCGTCGATCTGCTGCGGGCAGATGAAGTGGATATGGCTGTCGATGCCGCCGGCGGTGACGATCATCCCTTCGCCGGCGATGATCTCGGTACTGCCGCCGATGGCGATCGTCACGCCGGGCTGGATGTCGGGATTGCCGGCCTTGCCGATGCCGGCGATCATGCCGCCCTTGATGGCGATGTCGGCCTTGACGATCCCCCAGTGGTCGACGATCAGCGCATTGGTGATCACCGTGTCGGCGACCTCGGCGGCGACCCTCTGGCCCTGTCCCATGCCGTCGCGGATCACCTTGCCGCCGCCGAACTTGACTTCCTCGCCGTAGATCGTGAAATCCTTCTCGACGGCGATCCACAGATCGGTGTCGGCGAGGCGGAGGCGGTCGCCGACGGTCGGCCCGAACATTTCGGCATAGGCCTGGCGCGAGAGGCGGATGCTCATTCGAGGGCTCCCATGACGGCGGCAGTGAAGCCGTAAACCCGGCGCTCGCCGGCCAGCGCGACGAGTTGCACGCGGCGCGTCTGCCCGGGCTCGAAGCGCACCGCCGTACCGGCGGCGATGTCGAGCCGGAAGCCGCGCGCCGCCGCCCGGTCGAAGGCCAGCGCCGCATTCGTTTCGGCGAAGTGGTAGTGCGAACCGACCTGGATCGGTCGGTCGCCGGTGTTGGCGACGACGAGCCCGATCGTCCCGCGTCCGGCATTGAGTTCGATCTCGCCGGGCTGGACGAGCATTTCCCCAGGAATCATGGTCGCCTCCTCAGATGATCGGGTGGTGGACGGTGACTAGCTTGGTGCCGTCGGGAAAGGTCGCCTCGACCTGGATGTCGTGGATCATTTCCGGCACGCCCTCCATCACCTCGTCGCGGCCAAGCAGCGTCGTTCCGTAGCTCATCAATTCGGCCACCGTCAGGCCATCACGGGCGCCTTCGACGATGGCCGCGCTGATCAGCGCGACAGCTTCCGGGTAGTTGAGCTTGAGGCCACGCGCGCGCCGTCGTTCGGCGAGCAACGCGGCGGTAAAAATCAGCAGCTTGTCTTTCTCTCTCGGTGTCAGTTCCATGGCTCCCTTTCAGCAGAATCAGGTACTCCAGAGGCGCGGCGGCACGGCCAACCGGCCCAGCGCCAGCGGCCGCAGGCGCTGCCAGACTTCGGCCAGCCACGCCCTGGCCGGTTCGGCGGCCGGCCCCAGGCAGCGCGCCACCAGCACGCCGGGCAGCGCCGTGACGCCGGCATGCAAGCCGGCGGCCGGCGGCACGGCACGGCACGCCGCCAGCCATTCCGGCTCGACCGGGCAGCCAGCGAGCAGCAGCGTGCCGCTCACCGGCAGGCCGCCGAGGCCGGCCGTCGCCGCCAGCCACGGCGAACCGCCACGCAGACCGCCGCGCTCGATCCACAGCGGCCGCCCGGCCTGCTCGATGCGCGTCGCCAGATCGAGCCGGCCGTGCGCGAAACGCTCGCCGCTGGCCGTCCGCCCCAGGCAGAGGATGTCCCAGCCACAGAACAAGGCCCCGGCGGCCAGTTCGACGCGCGTCTGCAGCTCGGCCTCGGCGCCGTCGAAAACGATCGTCTCCTGCGGCAGCCACTCGACGATCGCCTGCGCGTCGACGCGCAGCTGCACGGATTGCCGCGCGCACCGGCCGCCGGAACGATACCACTTGCCGGCGCCCGGTGTCGTCAACTGCGCGTGCGCCCCCGCCGCCGCGGTCAGCCTGATTTCCAGACTGTCACCGCCGGCGACGCCGCCCGGCGGATGCAGGACGATCGCCTGGCAGACCGCCGGCCCCTCCGGGTACAGCGCCTTCTGCACGCGCAGCGGCCCGAAATGTTCGCAGCGGGCGAGCAGCGTGCGCTCGCCGCGCCGTTCGAAGTCGAGCGTCAGGCGGGCCTGCCAGCCCGGCCGTGCCGCTTCCTCGATCGCCCGCGCGGCGCCGGACGCCAGCCGCAGGCTCTCGCTCAATCCGCCCACCGCCGCGCGCGCGCCGAGCCGAGCGACGAACGCGCCCGCGCCGGCCTTGGGGCCGGCCGCGCAGGGGAGAGCAGACGGCCGCTCATGATCTCGCCGAGGAGATGTTCGGGCAGATCGAAAGGATCTTCGTGGAGCGCGGGTTTCTCCTGTCGCCGATCTGCGCTTCGGCAGCGTCGGGCAGCGCCAGAGCCAACGCGTCGCCTTCCGGCTCACCGAGCGGGATGGCGACCCATGCCGAGCTGTCGACGACCATCGTCAGCGCGGCAATCCGTCCGCACCCAGCCCGAGGATCTCCGCCTCGGGGCGTTCATCGAGCACGGGCAGACGAGCCGCGTGCGCGGCAATCGCGCGGATACGAGCCAGCTCGAGGTCGGCGTCGGACTGGCTGGCGGGAAGGCTGCGCAAGGCGTCGAGTTGCAGGATGACTTCCTGATTGAGCGAACGGCGGTCAGCCTGCGCCTGTTGCTTCAACCACAGGTGCAAGTCGGCAGGCACATCGCGTAAGGTGAGGTTCGGCATGGCTTGAGCAGGGACATCGCAAGAACGGCACTTTAGCATCGGCCAGCCGTGTGCGGGCGAAACGCGGCTGTGCAGCCCGCCAGGCGAGCGCGTCTTCGAAGCGAACGCTTCGGGAGCGGCGACGTTTCGCGCCAGCCGCACCGCTCGCCGGCGTCGAGCCAGGCCCACTTGCAGGACGAAAATGCGGCGGTCACGTGCCCGCCCGTCCCCTGGAACGATGGGTTGGGCATCGCGACGGCGAGAGTTACAAGCGGTCCCCGTATTCCTTGACGGCGACAGCTAACGCCGAGTCGAGCCATCGGGAGAACGCGGGCTCTATGTCGTCAACATTGGTCTTGTACGTGAATACGAGTGGCTCAAGCGAACAAACGAAGAAGTTCTCCGATGCTGACTGCCTATCCTCGGAGTCCTCAAACGACTCTAATCTCGCGAATGCGGTGGCTTCCATGATGCCTGACTTGTACCAACGGGCATTGTTGTGGTCTTGACCACCGTCGATGACGTGAAATTCCGCTGCAGCGACAGCCGACACGGCCGTACCCAACTGGGTAAATGCGACTTCGAGGGCCGCGTGTGCGCTTGAGCGGAGCTGCTGCGCAACGACGTTGACTCGCCTAAGCTCTGCATGGCGCTCCAATCGACGTTTCCCGAACTTGTCTGCCAGCCCTGCGATAACCCCGCTTGCCGCTGGCGCATCCGCACGAGGCTTGATTGACGCTCGCGTAGGCGAGCTTCTTGTCGCGAATCAGGTGCAGCAGGTGGGCCTGGACTTCCTCGACACGCAAATCCGCCGCCGATCGGCGGTAGTACTTTGCCAGTTCGACCGTAAGCGTCCGACACAGCCACCCCCTCGGGGGCGACGCGCTCAGGCTGTCGTCTTCAGTGGCAGCAGTTCGTCGATGCGGCTGTTCGGCCAATTTGGGAGCTTTTCGAGGGTCTCGGTGAGCCAGGCCATCGGTTCGATCCCGTTC
>NZ_JAPUVI010000021.1 GCF_029255285.1 Accumulibacter sp. | reverse complement strand
GGTGCGCGAACGGCGAAGGCGTGGTTTCCCGGCGAGCAAGGAGCGGGGAGAGAGGTTGAGGCGCGAGAACGGGATTCACGCCCGTCACAAGCGCCGCGACAAGGTGACGACGGATTCGCGCCACGCCCTGCCGGTGGCAGAGAACCTGTTGGCTCGCCAGTTCACACCATGGAAAAGTGGCTCGGCAGGCAGTATCAGGAAAAACAGTTAGCATGAACCTCACCCTTTGGAAGACGAAAAACCGAGGGAAGCTCAGTCGTGGCCTTCTTCCCTCATCGGCTGTCGGCGTAAGCGGCCGTCGCCGCCACCGCCGGCGCCGCGCCGCCATGGCCGGCGAGGATCTGCCGTAGCGCGTCGTGTCTGGCCGCGTGCTCGAGTGCCGCGAGCCCGGAGACGCGTTCGTAGAAGCGCGGCAAGTCGAAGTCCTGCCCGGCGAGCAGCAATTCGAAGGCGGGCACCAGCGCGTTGTAGAGCGACAGCGAGGCGAGCCTGGCGTTGTTCAGGTCGTCGCCGAAGAAAGCGTCGTAGCCGGCGTAACCGCCCCAGCCGGCCTTCAGTTCAGCATAGTCCCGGCGCAGCGCGGCGAACAGTGCGGCCTTGCTTTGGCGTCGGTGGTCGTCGTCGTTGGCGCTCGCATAGAGCGTCCGCAGGCGTGCGCGGTACTCTTCCAGCAGAGCGCCGAAAGCCGCCTGGCGCGCGCGCTGGGTGGTGAAGGCGGCAGTTTGCTCGGGGCTGGCGCGCTGCGCCAGCCAGCGCTGCATCCCGACTTCTTCGACCGTCGTGGCGAAGGACTCGTTGAACAGCGAATCGCCCGGCACGAAAACGACCTGGTGCGCCAGTTCGTGAAACACGGTTCGCGCCACGTCGAGAGGGCCCAGACGCAGGAAGGTGTTGAGCACCGGGTCGGCAAAATGGCCGAGCGTCGAATACGCGACGACGCCGCCGACATGGGTGTCGTAGCCGGCGGCACGCAGCGAGGCGGCGAAGTCTGCCGCCTCGTTGCGGTCGTAGTAGCCGCGGTAGCCGGCGCAGCCGACGACGGGCACGCACCAGCGCTCGAGTTGCAAAGAGAACTCGCGCGCCGCGAAGACGTTCCACACCACGTAGGGCCGTCCGAGGTCGGCGTAGGAGCGATAGTTGCCGTTGTCCGGCAGGCCCAGTTCGCGGCTGGCGAAATCGCGCATGGCCCGCACTTCGGCAAGCTTCGCCTTGAGCCCAGGATCGCCGGCTGGGTCGTCGAGGATCGCTTCGATGGGCACGGCGGCCTGCATCACCGCCAAGTGTCCGCGTACCGCCTGGGTATAGTAGCCGAGGTTGCCGCAAGCGGTGAGCAGGGTGGTCAGCAGGGCCGCCGGCAGGTTCCGGAGCAGGCTTCTAAGGCGCAGGCTCATGGAGAAAACGGCCGTTTTCCAGGAACGCGATGATCTGTGCCGCGCAGCGCCGGGAAACGAGCATCTCCGAATGCGCCAGCGGCAGCGCGATGAAGTCGGCGGCGCCCGGCAGGCGGGTCTCGTCGAGAGTGACCACGCCGTCGTTGGGACGCGGCAGATCGAGCACCACACGACCGAGGCCGAGGCTGCGCGTGCCGGCCAGCACGCCGATCTCGACCGGCGACTGCGGCGCGATGGTCGCGAAGCGGGCGCGCGACAGGCTTTCCATGATCGACCGGCCAAGCAGCGCCGGCATTCCCGCCAGCGTCGCCAGGCGCCGCGCGCAGTGGCTGTCGAGGCACGGCGTGCCGAGCAGCACTGCCCGGCGCAGGCGCGGGTCCGCCAGTTCGGCCAGCATTTCGAGGATGATCAGTCCGCCCAGGCTGTGGCCGACGAGATGGATCTCCGGCGCTTCGATCGTCGCCAGGAAACGTTCCAGCGCCTGGGCGTTGTCGGACAGCGTGGCGCGCACGCTGGGGTAGGCGAAACGCCGCACCGCATAGCCCCGCTGCCTGAGCCAATGTGCGTGCGGCAGAAAGACCGTCGCCGGCGTCCACAGTCCGTGCACCAGGATGACCGCCTCGTCGGCGTGCGACGGCGTCGCCGTGGTGTCGCGGTCGGCGCAGGGTTCCCCGGCAGCGGATGACTCGGTCGTGATGTTCTTCTCTCCCACAGGGTTTCCCGTCGCGAAAAATCGGCCGGCGCCGGCGCCGCCTCTCGCGCGCCGCGCTGCCATCATCGCACGCCGCCGCTCGTCGTTCAAATCCGTGCTCCACCGTTGGCGAGGGTCGCCGGTCGCGAGATGCCGCCGACCCGGCGAGGTCAGCGCATGGACCTCGCCGAGCCGACCGTCGATCTATAGCTAAAGCGTAGTCTGCCCTCCTTGTCCATTTTTCTCCCATTTCTCCCGCCAGCAACCAAGAACGACCAAGCCGGGGGTACTTCTGTTCGAACTGTCGGGCGCGTAGCGGAATCCTCCTCGGGGCGAAAAAGAGTTGTCATGAGGGGGCGTCCAGGGCGATGGCCAGCCATCAACGGCGGTTTCCAGCTTTGCTTCCTCAAGTTCTTTGACGATCTGCCGTAGAAGAACTGATACCGATAGTCACGAGGAAGATCATGGACGTATCGTCGATCGCCAGCATCGCCACGGTCCTGAGCCAGGAACAAACGCAACAGGCGGTGCAACTGGCCGTGCTGCGCAAGGCACTCGACCTTGAAAAACAGAACGCCGCACAACTCATTGCTGTGGCGGAAGCCAGGCCGGCCAACAACCCGGCACACCTCGGGAATCAAGTCGATACCTTCGCCTGAGCAAAGGTCACGACAAACTCGCCAATCCTTCCTCTCGTTCACCCATCTCGCTCGTTCTTTCGTCCGGATGGCTTGATTGAAGCCGCACTCTGGCCAGTCAGCGGCTTGCTCTGGGTCCGCCGGGAAAGTCCCGATTTCCCCCGCACCGGCTCATCACCCCGATCCGGCCACACAAGAAGTTTGGCCTGCCAAACCAACGTCGATTCCCGTGGCGTCCGGGTGATCCAACTCGAGAGCACTGCGAGGTCCGCATTATTCCTTGAAAGTATCCCGCCATCTCTTGTAATCTGAATGCGTGACGTCTGACGCGGTAGCGGCGTGGTCCGCTGCCGCTGGCGGCACCATCGATCGATAGCGACCGAGGATCTTCTGACACTTCTCCCGACCCCACACAGGGCTAGTTTGGTCGGCGATGTTCATGCCCTCGGCCGCCGACAACCTGAAACGACCTGACCACGACACCGTATGCGCAGTGATTTTCGCCCGCCACGACTACCAGCGTGCGCCACGGCCACACTTCCCGGCAAGGCCGGTCTGGGCGGCAGATGAGTAGTCCCGCACCCACCGCGCCGGAACTCGGTCCGGCAACGGGAAGCGTCGCGCTGGCCACCAGCGATGGGCGGGGAGCGTTTACCCATTGGCGACCCCTGCCGCGCATTCTGTTGCCGCTGCTGGCGATCGTGCTGCTGACCTTGCTCGGCGCAGGCGCGCTGCTCCACCAGCAACAGCAGCAACACTTTACGCAGGAAGCCGCGGCACGGAACGAACTGCTCATCCATGAGTTCCGCTTTGGACTCGCCAGCCAGGCCTCCGCGATGTCCATCGCTGTCAGCTCCATCACCCAACACCCCGTGGTCCGCGAGGCCATTGCGGGCCGCGATATCGCTGCACTGACGGCGGCCTGGCAACCCATGTACGTCGCCATGCATCGGGAACATGGGATATGCCACCTCGAGTTCTTCGATCGTGACGGCGTTTCGCTGGCACGGATGATGCCGCCAGGGGCTAGGACTAGCGGCGGCGGTGCCGTGACGCTCGAGGAAGCGGTAAGAACCGGCAAGACGCGCTCCGGGCTGGAACTTGGCATCGATGGAAAATTCGTCTTGTGGGTCGCGGAACCCGTTTTCCGCAACGACACGCCAATCGGTTACGTGCAGATTGGCAAGGACATCGAGAATGTCTTCCGCGCCCAGAACACGCTGCGCACCGAGGTCGTAGTCTTGGTGAAAAAGCCGTACATCGATCGATCAGCCTGGGAAACGGAGATGTCTGTGCTCGACCGGCAAGCGAACTGGGATCGCTTGGCATCTTCGGTGGTGACTTACGCTTCGCAGGGTTTCCTGCACGACATCGCCGTCCTGGGCGAACTCGATGCAGTCGATTCGGCGGCCGACTGGTTCGGCAAGCAGAGATTCTCCGAGGCGGACCATGACTGGCTCCTGTTGGGGACCGCTTTGCAGGATAGCCGCGGCCGCGACGTCGGTGATCTGTTGGTAATGGCCGATATCACGCACGAAAACCAGACCTTCGTTCGCTTGATGCATATTGGCGTCGGCGCTGGCGGCCTCTTGCTGGCCCTCCTGTCCGGCTACATTCTGCTGTTGTTGCGGCAAAGCAAGGAGCGACACAAAGCCCGGCAAGAAGCGCTCGGCGAACTCCTCAAATTCCACCAGGATCTGATCGATGCGGTACCCTCGCCGTTGTTCTACAAGAATACCGAAGGACGCTATGTCGGCGGCAACCGAGCCTTCGAGACTTACCTCGGTATGCCGCGCGAGCAGTTCGTCGGCAAGACGGTCTTCGACATCGCGCCGCGCGAACTGGCGGAAGTGTATGCCGCGGCCGATCGTGCCCTGTTCGACAATCCGGGTGTACAAACCTACCAGGGCCGGCTGACCTATGCCGATGGAATGCCACGTGAAGTGATTTTCCACAAGACTACCTATACTGATTCACAAGGCCGGGTCGCCGGCATGCTCGGCCTGATCTCCGACATTACCGACCGGGTGGCGGCGGAACGTGCGATGGCCGAATCGCGCAACCTGCTGCTTACCGTCCTCGATACCGTCCCGGCGCGAGTCTATTGGAAGGACCGCCAACTGCGTTATTTGGGCTGCAACAAGGTCTTCGCCGCCGATCTCGGCTTCTCAGGCGCGGAAGATCTGATCGGCAAGGACGACCTCGAACTGTCCCGTCTGGAGCCTGACGATCCGGAATATGCCGACGAAACGGCGGTACTCGTCAGCGGCCTGCCGCGACTCTTTGTCGAGCAAGCGCGCCGGACGGCCGACGGCGCGACGACCTGGCAACGAACCTCCAAGGCGCCGCTGCTTGATGCGCAGGGACAGGTGATCGGCCTGCTCAGCGTACAAGAGGACATTACCGCACGCCGACTGGCCGAGGAGAGGGTGGCCCGCAGCGAGCACTTGCAGCGTGCGGCGATCGAGGCGATCGACGAGGCCTTCGTGGTCTTCGACCGCGAGGATCGTCTGGTCTTCTGCAATCAGAAATTCCGTTCCTTGCACGCGGCGATCGGCGACCGGATCGTACCAGGCGCCACCTTCGATGAGTTGCTGGAGGAACTTGTCCGGCGCAGCACGCTGCACCAACTCCCCGACCAGGGCGCCGAATGGCTGACCGCGCGTCGGCAAGCGCATCGTCTGGCCCAAGGCCACTTCATCCGCCACCTTGATGGCGGACCGTGGCTGCGCATCGTCGAGCGCAAGGCCGTGGACGGACATACCGTCGGCTTCTACGTCGACATCACCGAATTGCAGCGCGCGCGCGAGGCGGCCGAGGCGGCCAGCGCTGTCAAGAGCACTTTCCTGGCCAGCATGAGTCACGAACTGCGCACTCCGATGAACGGCGTCCTCGGCATGCTCGAACTGGTCGGTGACAGCGTCCTGAGCGCCGAGCAGCGCGATTGCATCGAGACGGCCCAGAACTCGGCGCGGATGTTGCTGACCCTGCTCAACGAAATCCTCGATTTCTCGAAGATCGAAGCCGGCCGGATGGACCTGGAAGAAATCCGTTTCGCGCCGCGTCGGCTGTTCTGCGAAACCGTGCGCGCCCTGAGCGAGGTAGCGCGCGGCAAGGGTCTCGACCTCGATATCCGCATCGACGACTCGGTTCCGGCCTGTGTGATCGGCGATCCGACCCGGCTGCGCCAGATCGTAACCAATCTGCTCGGCAACGCGATCAAGTTCACCGAGCGCGGGCGCATCGCCGTCGACGTCTCCGTTCGCGAGAGCAACGCCGAAACTTTGCTGCTCGTGCTCAGCGTCAGCGACACCGGCATCGGCATCCCGGCCGAGAAACAGCAAGCGATTTTCGACCCCTTCTCGCAAGCCGACGCCTGGACCACCCGTCGCTATGGCGGTACCGGCCTCGGCCTGGCGATCTGCAGTCGCCTGGTCGAGCTGATGCATGGGACGATCGCCGTCGAGAGCCAGGCCGGGCAAGGCAGCGTCTTCCGGTTTACCGCCCGTGTCGGCCGCAGCGACGAGTTGTTGCCCGATGAACCAGCGGCGGCATCGATGACCGGCGAACTGGTCGCCGGAATGCGCGTTCTCCTCGCCGAAGACAACCCAACTAATCAGAAATTTGCCCTCGCCGTGCTCGGCAAGGCCGGTTGCCAAGTGACCCTGGCTCAGGATGGCAACGCGGCGGTAGCCGCGGCGAGAAGCGAGACCTTCGACGCGATCCTGATGGACGTCCAGATGCCGAACATGGACGGCTTTGCGGCGACGCGCGCAATCCGCGATCTCGGCCTGGCGACGCCAATCATCGGCCTGACATCACACGCCATGAAAGGCTTTCGCGAAGAGTGCCTGGCCATCGGCATGGACGACTATCTCTCGAAACCGGTCCGTGGCCGCGACCTGCGCGCCAAACTGGCGGAACTCCAGAACCGGGCCGCGCGGCCAGCGTCAATTGTTGCCGACCGCGTCGCCGCC
Source organism: Accumulibacter sp. (assembly GCF_029255285.1). Lineage (GTDB taxonomy): Bacteria > Pseudomonadota > Gammaproteobacteria > Burkholderiales > Rhodocyclaceae > Accumulibacter. Next base: position 71,160 of record NZ_JAPUVI010000021.1, on the reverse strand, counting down.
CAGCCGCCACTCGCAGCCGCCGCAATCCTCGATACCACACTGGCGTTGGAAATGATGGACGGCGACGCGGACAATCTACGTATGATGATGACTATCGTCCGCGATCAGATCGCACCGGATCGCCAGGTCATTCTCGATGCGATGGCCGCCGGCGATGCGGCGCTGCTCCGGAAGGCCGCCCATCGACTCAAGGGTAGCCTGGGTCAGATTGGAGCACTGGCCGCGCAAGCGGTCTGCGCCGCGCTCGAAGCCGCCGGCGCCGAGGCGGACGCCGTGCATAGCCGTGACTTGCGGCCGCAACTCGAAGACGAACTTGATCGCCTCGAGTCGGCGATTGCAGGCTACTTGGCCGGCGATACGACTGCCGATCAGGCAGGCCTGCCCGCGCCCCGGGCGGCGATGATGTGATGAATGGACGCCAGGAGTAAGCCATGAATGACCAATACACAATTTTTGTCGTTGATGATGTCGAAGCCGGCCGGCGAATGGTCGCGGCGGTACTCGGGCAAGATAACAGCATCGAGACGTTTCCCTCGGCGGCGGACTGCCTGGCGCGGTTGGCGAGCAAGGTTCCCGATCTCTTCCTGCTCGATGTCGACATGCCCGAAATGGACGGCTACACCTTGTGCCGGAAGCTCAAGGCTGGCAGCGCGACGAGTCGTGTGCCGGTGATCTTCATTTCCGCTCTGGCCAATCTCGACGCCTGTCTTGCCGGCTACGACGCTGGCGGCGACGACTTCATCGTCAAACCGTTCAAGGCCGCGGAGCTCAAGCAAAAGGTCGCCGTCCTGCGGCGTTCCGCCGAGGGAAAGGTTGCCTTGGAAGAACAACTCGCCGCTTCCGATACGCTGGCCAACCTGGTGATGTCCAATCTCGACGAATACGCGGTGCTGATTCGTTTCCTTCGCACCCTCAATGGCTTGGAGGATTATCGTGAGGTCGCCGACGAAATGCTGGCCATGCTGCGCGCCTTCGGCCTTGACGGCGCGGTGCAGTTCCATCTGCCGGGCTTCGAACTGACGCTCAGCGCCGCCGGTGAATCGCGGCCGGTCGAAGTGTCGATCTTTCGCTTGCTGCGATCGATGGAAACGCTGGTGGCCTACAAGAACCGACTGGCGGTCAATTTCACGCGCGCCTCGTTGCTGGTCAACAACATGCCGCTCGAGGACGCGGAGAAATGCGGCCGTCTGCGCGACCACTTGGCCATCGCCGTCGAAACCGCCGACGCCAAACTGGCAGCGGTGCGCAACCGCGTAGAAAACCTCGCCACCAAGGATGACATCGCGGCGCTACTGCAGACCGTCAGCCGCACCGTTCACCAGTTCAGCGAAAAATATGAGACCGCACGCTACAACAGTTCGGAAACGGTGCGCCTGCTGCTCAGCGAACTGGATCTTCTGCTGAACAGCCTGTGCCTCTCCGAAAGCCTGGAGAACAGCATTCGCCAAGTGATCCGCACGCGAACCGACCAGTTGATCGAAGCTTTCGATTTCAGCGCCGACACCGAAAAGACGCTTCTCAACGTCTCGCAGCGGCTGGCGCAGGTGCTCGATCCGGCGGCGGGTGCGCCGGCCGCCAGCGCCCGCTAGCGATGCCCGGCAGCGAAACCCGTGCGCAATTGCCCTCGGCCGCTCCTCCGGTCCAGCGCCCCAACTGGCGCGCCTACCTATGGGCCGCGCCCTGCACCGCCTGCGGTTTGCTGCTCGCGGCGCCGCTGCTCTTGGCTGGCGCCAGCCTGTGGCGACGCGACGGCATTCTGGTATTGAGCGTTGCCGGCAAGTCGCGGCAATGGCCGCGCCTGGCGCGGCGCCTACCTTTTGTGGCGATCACTTTCGGGCACTTGGTGATCGGCGCCAATCCAGCGGTTTTGAGGCGCTGGCGGGCGCACGAACGAGAGCATGTCCGCCAGTACGAACGCTGGGGGGCGCTGTTCTTCCTTGCCTATCCGGCGGCCAGCCTGTGGCAACTGCTGCGCGGTTATCCACCGTACGCCAGCAATCACTTCGAAGTCCAGGCCCGCGCCGCCGAGGCGTCGGCCTCGCTCTGACCGGTGCTCGGCGCCGCGCTTCAGAGACGCGCGAGCTGGCTGACGAAGGTCTTGATGCCGCGCAGCATCATTTCGATCGACATGGCGACCAGAACGAGGCCCATCAGGCGTTCGAGGGCGACCACGAAACGGTCGCCGACGGCGCGCTGAATCCGCTCGGCGAGCACCAGGACGACGGCGCTGACCGCCATCGTGATGCCCAGCGCGGCGATCCACTCCAGGCGCCGGTCGGGCGCCTGCGAAACCAGCAGCAGCACGGTGGCCAGCGCCGAGGGGCCGGCGATCGCCGGAATCGCCAATGGAACAATCAGCGGCTCGCCGACGCTGTCCGGCGTCTCGCCGCTCGGCGGCGGGAAGATCATGCGCAGCGCGATGAGAAAGAGGATCACGCCGCCGCCGATCTGCAGCGACAGCTCGCTGAGGTTCATCAGGCGCAGAAATCCCTCGCCGACGAACATGAAGGTGAGCAGCAGGACGAAGGCGATCAACACTTCGCGCAGGATCACCCAGGCGCGCCGCTCGGGGGGGACGTGGCGCAGCGCGTTGGCGAAGATCGGGATGTTGCCGATCGGGTCGGTAATCAGCAGCAGCAGGATGGTGGCCGAGGCAAAGGTGTAGTTCATGGCGAGGTGAGCGCAGGCGACCGGGCGATCTTACTGCGAAAGTGGCGTCGGCGGCCGGCCGGCGCAGCTTGGCAAGCGGTCCGTCGAGTTCTCCGTTCGCCGCAGATGCTCGGCATGGCGCGTCGCGACGCGGTGCACCGGCGCTTCGTCGCGCGAAACACGCGCCGGGTTTCCTGCCGATGACCAGACTGGCCGAGTGGCAACCAGCCGGCGGGCTGCCATGCCGGCCGTATGGGGCCAGCGCGCAGTCCATCCCTGTTCGCCCTGGCCTGTTCGCCCTGGCCTTGACAAGCCCTGGCGCGGCAGGTAGATTTGCTGCCTCTGCTCAGGCTGCCGCCTGGGTCCGCGCCGATTTGACATCAACAGATTGCGGGCGCGCTACAAGTGCCGCTAAAGCGAAGCCCACACCGGAACCCGTCGAGCTTTGCGTCGACGGGTTTTTGTTTTGCCCCGCGCCGATAGGATTACCGAGGACTGCCATGTCGCCTGACCGTACTGCCGAACTGAAGACCCGCCTCGAGCAGGACATCCTGGTCCTCGACGGGGCGATGGGAACGATGATCCAGCGCCACGGGCTGTGCGAGGCCGACTACCGCGGTGCGCGCTTCGCCGACCATGCGCACGACCTGAAGGGAAACAACGATCTGCTGCTGCTCACGCGGCCCGAGATCATCCGCGCCATCCATGCCGAGTATCTGGCGGCCGGCGCGGACATCATCGAAACCAATACCTTCAACTCGACCAGCGTGTCGCAGGCCGATTACCGGCTGGAGGCCATCGTCTACGAATTGAATTTCGCCGGCGCGCAGTTGGCGCGCGGCGTTTGCGACGAATTCACGGCCGCCGACCCGACGCGGCCGCGCTACGTCGCCGGGGTGATCGGGCCGACTTCGCGCACCGCGTCGATCTCGCCCGACGTGAACGACCCCGGCTACCGGAACACGAGTTTCGACGAGCTGGTGGACAGCTATGGCGAAGCGATCCGCGGTCTGTGCGACGGCGGCGCCGATCTGTTGCTGGTCGAGACCGTTTTCGACACGCTCAACGCCAAGGCGGCGCTGTTCGCCATCGAACGCCACTTCGAACAGGCGGCTCGCCGCTGGCCGGTGATGATTTCGGGAACGATCACCGACGCATCCGGACGCACGCTGTCGGGACAGACCGCCGAAGCGTTCTGGAATTCGCTGAACCACATCCGGCCGCTGAGCTTCGGCCTCAACTGCGCGCTCGGTGCCGCCGAGCTGCGCCAGTACGTCGAGGAGTTGTCGCGCCTGTGCGACTGTTTCGTTTCGGCGCACCCGAATGCCGGCCTGCCGAACGCTTTCGGCGGCTACGACGAAACGCCCGAGCAACTGGCGGCGGAGATCGGCGACTGGGCGCGGCAGGGCTTCGTCAATATCGTCGGCGGCTGCTGCGGCACATCGCCGGCCCATATCGCCGCCATCGCGGCGCGCGTGCGCGGCGTTAGGCCTCGCCTCGTGCCGCGCCGCGAACGCAAGCTGCGCCTGTCCGGTCTCGAACCGTGCAACGTCGGCCGCGACTCGCTGTTCGTCAACGTCGGCGAGCGGACCAATGTCACGGGTTCGCGGGTCTTCGCCCGGATGATCCTCGAGGGCCGCTTCGACGACGCGCTGGCCGTCGCTCGCCAGCAGGTGGAAAACGGCGCGCAGATCATCGACCTCAACATGGACGAGGCGATGCTCGATTCGCAAGCGGCGATGGTCCGCTTCCTGAAACTGATCGCCAGCGAGCCGGACATCGCGCGCGTGCCGATCATGATCGATTCGTCGAAGTGGGAGGTCATCGAGGCCGGCCTCAAGTGCCTCCAGGGCAAGGGAATCGTCAACTCGATCTCGATGAAGGAAGGCGAAGCCGAATTCCTGCGTCAGGCGCGGCTGGCGCGCCGCTACGGCGCGGCCGTCGTGGTGATGGCCTTCGACGAGGCCGGGCAGGCCGATACCTATACGCGCAAGACCGAGATCTGCGGCCGCGCCTGGCGCCTGCTCACCGAGCAGGCGGCGTTTCCGCCCGAGGACATCATTTTCGACCCAAACATCTTCGCCATCGCCACCGGCATCGAGGAGCACAACAACTACGCGGTTGATTTCATCGAGGCCTGCGTCTGGATTCGCAGGCATCTGCCCGAGGCGCAGATTTCCGGCGGCGTGTCCAATGTTTCCTTTTCTTTCCGCGGCAACGACGCGGTGCGCGAGGCGATCCATACGGTTTTCCTGTATCACGCGGTCAAGGCCGGGCTGTCGATGGGCATCGTCAATGCCGGAATGCTCGGCGTCTACGACGATATCGACCCGGTGTTGCGCGACAAGGTCGAGGACGTCGTGCTCAACCGCCGCCCGGACGCCGGCGAAGCGCTGGTCGAGTTCGCGCAGAGCGTCAAGGAGGGCCGGTCGAGAGACACCGGTCCCGATCTCGCCTGGCGGCAACTGCCCGTCGAGGAGCGCCTGACGCACGCGCTGGTCAAGGGAATCAACGACTTCGTCGTGGCCGACACCGAGGAGTGCCGGGCAGCGCTGGAGGCTGCCGGCCGGCCGCCGCTGTCGGTCATCGAAGGCCCGCTGATGAACGGCATGAACGTCGTCGGCGATCTTTTCGGTGCCGGCAAGATGTTCCTGCCGCAGGTGGTCAAGTCGGCGCGCGTCATGAAGCAGGCGGTGGCGCATCTGATCCCCTTCATCGAGGCCGAGAAACGGCGCACCGGCGTGAGCAGCAAGGGTCGGGTCGTCATCGCGACGGTGAAGGGCGACGTGCACGACATCGGCAAGAACATCGTCGGCGTCGTGCTCGGCTGCAACGGCTACGACGTCATCGACCTCGGCGTGATGGTTCCCTGCGACAAGATCCTGCATGCGGCGCGCGAGCACGGCGCACAGGCGGTCGGTCTGTCCGGTCTGATCACTCCGTCGCTCGAAGAAATGAGCCATGTGGCGGCCGAGATGGAGCGTCTCGGCTTCGCCGCCGGGTCCGACGGCGACCCGCCGGTGCCGCTGCTGATCGGCGGGGCGACGACCAGCCGCGCACACACGGCGATCAAGATCGCGCCCAACTACTCCGGGCCGGTGGTCTACGTTCCCGACGCTTCGCGTGCCGTCGGCGTCGTCACCCGGCTGCTGTCCATCGACCACGCCGACGGTTTCAAGGCCGAACTGGCGGCCGACTACGCCAAGTTGCGCTCGCAGCACGCCGGCAAAAAAGGGATCACGCTGCTGCCGCTGGCGGCGGCGCGCGACAATCGTTTCGTCTGGGACGGCGACGCCGCCTACCGACCGAGCGCGCCCAGAAAGCCGGGGCGGCACGTGCTGCGCGAGGTCGATCTGGCGACGCTGGCCGAATTCATCGACTGGGGCCCCTTTTTCCAGACCTGGGATCTGGCCGGCAGCTACCCGAAGATCCTCGACGATCCGCTGGTCGGCGCCACCGCGCGCGCGGTTTTCGGCGACGCTCGGGCGATGCTCGACAAGGTGATCCGCGAGAAATGGTTGCGCGCCAACGCCGTCTTCGGGCTTTTCCCGGCCAACGCGGTCGGCGACGACATCGAGATTTATGCCGACGAAACGCGCCGGCAACGGCTGATGACCTGGCACAACCTGCGCCAGCAGCACGAACGTCCGGCCGGCAAACCGCACTACTGCCTGAGCGACTTCGTCGCCGGCCGGGGGACGCCGGACTGGATCGGCGCTTTTGCCGTCAGCGCGGGCTTCGGCATCGAAGAGAAGCTCGCCGAGTTCGCCGCCGCGCACGACGACTATCACGCGATTCTGCTGAAAGCGATCGCCGACCGTTTGGCCGAGGCCTGTGCCGAGTGGTTGCACGCGCAGGTCCGCCGCGATTACTGGGGTTACGCGAGTGACGAAGGTCTGGATCGGGACGCCTTGATCCGCGAGGACTATCGCGGCATCCGTCCGGCACCCGGCTATCCGGCCTGCCCCGATCACACCGCCAAGGGCGCGTTGTTCGCGATGCTCGATGCGCCGGGAAGCGCCGGCATCGAGCTCACCGAATCGTTCGCCATGACTCCGGCGGCGGCGGTTTCCGGTTTCTATCTGGCGCATCCGCAAGCCCGCTATTTCGCGGTCGGCAAGATCGCCCGCGATCAGCTCGAAGACTGGGCGCAGCGCGCGGGTTGCGATCTTGCCGCCGCGCAACGTTGGCTGGCGCCTTTGCTCTGAAAGACGTAGGACACGGGGCGGCGGCGTGACCAGCAACACGCTTCCACCTTTCGTCAAGAGCGGTGCCGACCTCGGCCAGCGGACCACGCTGGCCTTGCCGGGGCGAGCGGCGTTCTATGTCGAGGTCGATTCGGCCGATCAGCTGTCACAGCTCGTCGGCAAGAGCCATCTGCGCCGCTTCGTTCTCGGTGCCGGCAGCAACGTGGTGTTAACCGGTGACTTCGACGGTCTGCTGCTGCACATGGCGATCGGCGGCCGCCAACTGATCGGCGAGGACGACGATGCCTGGTACGTGCGTGCCGGTGCTGGCGAGAACTGGCATTCTTTCGTGCGCTGGACGCTGACCAAAGGCTGCTGGCCAGGGCTGGAGAATCTGGCGCTGATTCCGGGAACGGTCGGTGCGGCGCCGATCCAGAACATCGGCGCCTATGGGCTGGAGGTGGCCGATCGCTTCCATGCGCTGGAAGCGATGGACATGCTTACCGGCAAGACGTTACGACTGGACCGCGACGCCTGTCGCTTCGCCTATCGCGACAGCGTTTTCAAACAGGAGGGCTGGCATCTCGAGGCGCGCCTGGTGGTCACGCGCGTGACTTTCCGTTTGCCGAAAGCCTGGCAGCCGGTGGCTGGCTACGCCGATCTGGCCAGCGAACTCGAGCAACGCGGCATCGCGCGTCCGAACGCCCTCCAGGTCGCCGACGCGGTAATCGCCGTGCGCAACCGGAAACTGCCCGATCCGGCCGTGCTCGCCAACGCTGGCAGTTTTTTCCAGAACCCGCTGGTCGATGCCGCCTTCGCTCGGCGATTGGCGGCCGCGCATCCGGAACTGCCACGCTACCCGCAGGCCGACGGCCGCGTCAAGCTGGCCGCCGGCTGGCTGATCGAGCAGAGCGGCTGGAAAGGGCGCCAGCTCGGCCGGGTCGGGATGTATGAAAAGCAGGCGCTGGTGCTGGTCAATCGGGGTGGCGCGACCGGCGCCGACGTGATCGCCCTGGCGCGCGCCGTGCAGGCCGCCGTCCGCGAGCGTTTCGGCGTCGACCTGGTTCCCGAGCCGGTTTTCCTCTGAGCCCTGGCCACCAAGCGCGGCCGCTCCGGCGAAGCCCTCAAAAAACCTCGTCCGGGCGCAGAAAGCGCCACTTCCCGAGTGGCAGGTCGCCGAGCCGCACGGCACCGATGCGGACGCGCTTGAGCGCGCTGACGCGCAGCCCGACGAGCTCGCACATGCGTCGGATCTGCCGCTTTCTGCCTTCGCGGAGGACGAAACGAAGCTGGTCGTCGTTCAGCCATTCGACCTGAGCCGGCTTCAACTGGCGCTCGTCGAGCACCAGTCCGTGCTTGAGCAGCGCCAGGCCGGCGGCGTCGAGTGAGCCCTCGACGCGCACCAGGTATTCCTTCTCGATCGTCGAGTCCTCGCCGATCAGGCGGCGCGCCACGCGACCGTCCTGGGTCAACACCAGCAAGCCGGTCGAGTCGATGTCGAGACGGCCGGCCGGCGCCAGCCCCTTGAGGCACGAGGGATGGAAGGCCGGCGTGTGCGGCGTGTGCCACTGTCTGTCCGGTTGAATCAGCGCCACCGCCGGTGTGCAGCCCGGTTCCGGCTGGCCGGACACGTAACCGACCGGCTTGTGGAGCAGGATGGTCACTTGCTTGCGCTGCTGTGCTTGTGCCGCCTGGTCGAGAGTGATCACGGAGGTGGCCGACGCACGACTTCCCAGCTCGGTCACCCGCCGTCCATCGACCGAGACCCAGCCGCGAGCGATGTACTGGTCGGCGTCGCGCCGCGAACAGAGGCCGCGCTCGGCCATCAGCTTGGAGATCCGTACTCCCTCGGCGGGTGCGCCGCCGGATGGCGGCGCCCCAACGGGTGCTTGTCGGGCGGTCGTCAGCGGCCGTCGGATCAGGGTATTGCGCGGCCGCTCGGCCATCGGTCAGGCAATATCGAGCAGCTCGATTTCGAACACCAGCTTGGCATTGGGCGGAATCATCTTGCCGGCACCGCGCTCTCCGTAGGCCAGATTGGCTGGAATCGTCAGCTTGCGTATGCCGCCGACGCTCATTCCCGGCACGCCTTCTTCCCAGCCGGCAATGACGTGCCGACCGTCGAGCGGAAAGCGGAACGGCTCGTTGCGATCCTTGCTCGAATCGAATTTCTTGCCATCGGCGAGCCAGCCCGTGTAGTGCACGATGACGTGCTGGCCAGCGCTGGCGGTCGGGCCGCTGCCGACGATGATTTCCTCGATCTGGAGACCGCTGGGTGTGGTGACGATGGGCATGGTCAATCCTCGTGAACGAAAAGTGTGAAGTTTAGCCCAGGCAGCATCCGCAGGGCCAGCCGAATGTCCCGTTGCAGAGCACCTCCGGCCACCATTGTCGTCCGCAGTGGTCGGGATGGCGGCCCCTGCGTCGTGACTTCGGGGCTTTCTGCACACAGATTTTACCGCTCGTTAAAGTTTGGGCGCAGAATTACCGATGTTGCACTTGGCTGCGCCGTCATTGCGGCGCAGCGCGTGGCTGGGCCGTCCAGTGTCTTCGCTTCGGGGGGATTGACGTGTCGGAGTCGAACAGCTTGCAGGCACCACGGGGAATCGCTTTTCTGTTGGCGGCGCTGGCCGCCCTTGGCCCGTTTTCGATAGACACCTACCTGCCGTCTTTTCGCGATGTCGGCGAATCCCTGCAGGCCACTCCGGTCCAGGTGCAGCAGACGCTGACCGCCTACCTGCTGCCCTTCGCGCTGATGTCCCTCTGGCACGGCGTCATTTCGGACGCCCTCGGCCGTCGGCGGGTGGTCCTCGTGACCGTCGCGCTTTTCGCCGTGGCTTCGACCGGCTGCATGATGGCCACGCGAATCGAGCACCTCTGGCTGTTGCGTGCGCTGCAGGGAATGACCGGCGGTGCCGGCATCGTCATCTGTCGGGCGATCGTGCGCGATCTTTACGATGGTCCGTCGGCGCAGCGCGTCATCTCGCAGATCATGATGATGTTTGCGCTTGCTCCGGCGGTAGCGCCCGTCGTTGGCGGCTGGCTGCAATCATCGTTCGGCTGGCGGTCGGTATTTGCCTTTCTCGGACTGGCCAGTGTCGCCTTGTGGCTGGCTTGCTGGTACCTCCTCCCGGAGACCTTGCCCCGCCACCGGCGCCAGTCGCTACGGTTCAGCTATCTGACCCGCAGTTACCGCGAGGTGCTGACTTCGCCGGCCTTCCTGCGCGTCAGTGGTGCCTTGGCGCTCAACTTTGTCGCTTTTTTCATCTATGTGCTGTCGGCTCCCGTCTTTCTGATGCATCACCTGGGTGTTTCGGCAACCGGCTTCCTGTGGTTGTTCGGTCCGGCGATGAGCGGCTTGGTGCTCGGTGCCTGGTTGTCGGGCCATCTGGCCGGCAAGTTTTCGGCAGGGCGAACGATCGTTGCCGGCTATCTGGTGATGGGACTTGCCGCAACGCTTAACGTCGGCCTCAACATGTCGTTGCCGCCGGCTCTGCCGTGGAGCGTGGTACCGCTCTTCGGCTTCACACTGGGCATGTCGCTGGCCATGCCGAGCCTGACGCTGCAGGCGCTGGACCTGTTTCCCGAGCAACGCGGCCTGGCCGCTTCGTGTCAGGGCTTCGTGCAGGCCGTCGTCAATACGATTGCCGCCGGTCTGCTCGCCCCCCTGCTCTGGGGTTCGACGCTGACGCTGGCCCTGGGGATGAGCGGGCTGATGCTGCTCGGCGCTTTTGCCATGCTGGTCAATCAACGGTGTGGCGATGGCCCGATCATCGTCGCCTGCCGGCCGTAGGTTTCCCTGGCGAACGGTAGCAGGCACAGCGAAACCGCAACGCAGGCGACCAGCAGGCTGAAAGCCGTCCGATAGGCGGTCGCGTCGTACGTCCGGACCCCGTCCATGGTGGCGCCCAGCCAGTTGCGGTCGAGCAGCCAGCCGACGGCGGGCTGCAGCAGCATGCCGCCGAGCAGCGGCCCCATGTTGCAGATGCCGGCCGCGGTTCCCATCAGCCGCGCGGGGACCGATTCCTTGGCAAACGCGAAGCCGATGATCAGGTTGCCCGACATCAGGCCGGTAAACAGCAGGGCCACGGTCAGCAGCCAGAGCGGAATCGACGCGAAGACGATCAGCAGCCATCCGGCCAGCGCAGCGGCGGTGGTCCATACGTAGAGTGGCCGGCGTCGGCCGAGGCGTTCGGAAAGGGTTCCGAGGAGCGGACCACCGATCGCCCAGGCGACCAGCAGCAGCGAGGTGATCGCCGCCGCGCTCCGGGTTTCCAGACCGTGCACCTGGCGCAAGTAGGGAACGCCCCACAGTCCGGCGAAAGTGAGCACCGCACCGGCCAGGCCGATCGGGGCGATCAGCAGAATCCAGATGTTGCGATAGGACAGAACCTCGGCCATGCCGCGCAGGATCGATCCCCGCACTTCGTTGGACGATCCATCCGGTGCGTGGCTGCGATGGGCGAGATCGCGTGGGTCGTCGCGCACGCGCAGCCAGATGGCGACCGCGAGCAACGCGGTAAGCGCCGCCGAGGCACCCATCACCGGGCGCCAGCCCCAGGTTTCGATGAGCATGCGCAGTGGCACGCCGGCGATCACGCCGCCAACGACGCCACAGGCGAGGGCCATTCCGGACGCGAGGGCGAACTGGCGCGGCGCGAACCAGTGTGTGGCAAGCTTCAGCATCGAGACGAAAGCCACCGCCACCGAGGCGCCGATCAGCAAACGACCCGCGCTGGCCCACCACAAATCGACCGCGCAGGCGAACAGCGCCGTTCCTAGGGCGGCGACGGCGGCGCCGGCGCTGAGCAGTCGGCGCGGTCCCCAGCGGTCGGCCAGGATTCCGGTCGGGATCTGCATCGCCACGTAGGAGTAGAAATAGAAAGCCGAGAGTTTGCCCAGTTCGGTGGCGCCAATGGCGAACTCGTGCATCAGGCGGTCGGTCATGACCGCCGGCGCCACTCGTTGATAGAATCCGATCAGGTAGAGCAGGGCAGCCAAGCCCCAGACCGTCCATGCCACGGTGGCTGGCGGATAGTCGTCGCGGCCCGTGCTCAATGCCTAGGCCCGGTCGATGGGCCAGGCGCGCCGGCGTGCAGGAAGCGGCGGAACGTGGCTCCGCGATGGAGTTGCGCAGGCGGCGGTGCTGTGCCGGGCTGGGCGGCGGATGCCGAGCGGCGCGGCGGCCAGGGTCGTTCGATCGGGCTCATCGGCTTCCTCGTTCCGGCTTCGTCTATACTCATGGCTTGCTCGGGACAATTCTATTCATAGATCGCAAAGCACGGGGAAAACATGCTTGGAAAGCCTTTCGCGACCATTCTGCTTGCCGGTCTGCTGGCCCTGGTCGCGGCGGGCTGCGACGTCGATCGCTTGAGCCAACTTCGGCCTGGCGCGTCCACCGCCGAAGAGGTAAGGCAGATCATGGGCAAGCCGAACCTCGAGTGGCGGGAAGACGACGGTAGTCGCATCTGGGAGTATCCCCGCACACCGGAGGGAATGGTCAATTACATGCTCGTCATCGGCCCCGACCAGATCCTGCGCGAGGTGAGACAGGTGCTGACCACGGAAAATTTCAACAAGGTCAAACCGGGCATGACCACCGACGAGATTCGTTATCTGCTTGGCCAGCCGGCTCACCAGGTGCGTTTCCCGTTGCAGAAGGAGATCGTCTGGGACTGGAAGACGAAAGTCGAGCCGGGGATGGAGTGGTACTTCAATGTTCATTTCAATGATCATGGAATGGTCACCCGGACCAGCAGCAGCTTCGTTCCCCGAGGTTGATCGGGCATGAACGGCCGGGTAGCGGCGGTCTGCGGCCGGCGAGCGGATTCGCCGAGCCCGGCCAATGGAGTGGAAACGCGATGCCGGGCCTGCATCTGATCGCCGAACTGCACGGCTGCCGCTGCTCTCTGCACCTGCTGAACAACGTGGCTCTGCTGCAGGATCTCTGCCTGGCGACGTGTTCAACCTCAGGGCTGACGCCGGTGGGCCTGCTGTTCCACCAGTTCGGCAGCGCCGCCGCACCGGCCGGTGCGACCGGTGCGGTGGTGCTCGCCGAGTCGCATCTTGCCGTCCACACCTGGCCCGAAGCGCGTGCCGTGACGCTCGACCTCTACGTTTGCAACTTCAGCCAGGACAACAGCGCGGCGGCACGCCTCGCCTGGCAATGCCTGGTCGACGCCTTCGCCCCGCATCGGGTGGTGGTGCGAGAACTGCAGCGCGGTCTTCCCGGCCCGCCCGTTGCCCGGCGGACAGGCGGCGAAAGCGATTGACCTCGCTCGCCAAGGGTATACTGGCGACTTTCGACCAACAAGACACTCAGGGAGGCTGCGTGGAATCGCTCCGTATCACGCTCGAACAATCCGAGATCCCGACCCACTGGTACAACGTCGTTGCCGACATGCCCAACCCGCCGTTGCCGCCGCTTGGCCCAGACTACCAACCGGTATCTCCGGAACAGATGGGGGTGATTTTTCCGCCGGCGATTCTCGAGCAGGAAATGTCGGTCGAGCGTTGGATCCCGATTCCCGAAGCGGTGCGCGAGGTCTATCGGCTATGGCGCCCTTCGCCACTGATTCGTGCCCGGCGGCTGGAAGAAGTGCTCGGCACGCCGGCTCGGATCTACTACAAGTACGAAGGCGTTTCACCGGCCGGTTCGCACAAGCCGAATACCGCGGTACCTCAGGCTTACTACAACCAGCAGGCCGGGATCAAGCGCATCACGACGGAAACCGGAGCCGGGCAGTGGGGCTGTTCGATGGCCTTTGCCGGTCAGATGTTCGGCCTCGAGGTTCGCGTCTACATGGTCAAGATCAGCTACCAGCAGAAACCCTTCCGGCGCTCGATGATGCAGACTTGGGGGGCGGAGGTGTTTGCCAGTCCGTCGAACGTGACGCAGTGCGGCCGTGAGCTTCTGGCCAAGGATCCGGACAACCAGGGGTCGCTGGGAATCGCCATTTCGGAGGCGGTCGAGGAGGCGGCGTCGCGGGCCGATACGAGTTATGCCCTTGGTTCCGTGCTCAATCACGTCGCGTTGCATCAGACGATCATCGGGCAGGAAGCGAAGAAGCAGTTCGAGAAGGCAGGCGACTGGCCGGACGTGGTCTTTGCTCCCTGCGGCGGTGGCTCGTCGTTTGCCGGCGTGGCTTTTCCTTTCGTCGCCGACAACGCGGCCGGTGGACGAAACGGCCGACCGACACGGCTGGTCGCCGTCGAACCGACGTCCTGCCCGACGCTGACCAAGGGTGCGTACGCCTATGACTTCGGCGACGCCTCGGGCTTCACGCCGCTGATGAAAATGTATACCCTCGGACATGATTTCATGCCGCCGGGCATTCATGCCGGCGGTCTGCGTTACCACGGCGATTCGCCGCTCGTCTCGCAGCTTTACCACGAGGGACTGATCGAGGCGGTGGCGGTCACTCAGCTGGCGACCTTCGAAGCCGGCGTGACGTTCGCCCGCGCCGAGGGAGTCATTCCTGCTCCCGAGTCCAACCACGCGATCCGCGCCGCGATCGACGAGGCGCTGCGTTGCCGGCAGAGCGGTGAGGCACGAACGATCTTCTTCAACCTGACCGGTCACGGGCACTTCGACATGGCGGCCTACGACCGGTATTTCGCCGGTGAACTCGAGGATTTCGAGTATCCGGCAGAAGCGATACGGGCTTCGCTGGAGCATCTGCCGAAGATCGGATGACTGCCTTGCTACGTCCTGCCGTCTATCTTCTGCTGTTTGCCAATCTGCTGCTTTTCGCCTGGGCGCAGGGTTACCTCGGCAAGCCGGCCGATCCAGATGCGCAGCGTATTGCGCAGCAGTTGCTACCCGAGCAGTTGCGGGTCGTCTCGCACGGCGAGTCGCCGCGTGCGATGAGCCGCAAGAACGAGGCCGACGCGGCGATCGAGAAGAGAAATGGCAATGGCAACGGCGAGATCTGCCTGTCGCTGACCGATCTGGCCAATGCCGACGCCGACCAGGTCGAGCGGCTCTTGGGCGAACAGTTTGCCGCTTTCAAGGCGACTCGTCGCTCGACCGCCGAGGTTACCGGCTATTGGGTATACGTGCCGCCGCTGGCGAGCAAGGATGAGGCGTCTCGAAAAGCGGCCGAACTTGAGCAGTTGGGTGTGCAGGAATTCTTCGTCGTCACCGGTGGCGCCAACCAACTGGCCATTTCGCTCGGCACCTACCGTAGCGAGGCGGCCGCCAATACGCGACTCGAGGCGCTGCGCGCCAAGGGAGTGAAGTCCGCCCGCGTCGGCGAGCGCAAGGGCAAGCCGGTCAACACCTTCGAAATCCGCGCTCCCGAAGCCGACGCCGAAGCGCTGCGCCAGGCGCTGGGCACGCTCTTGCCGAAGGCCAGCCCGACCGCCTGCAAAGTAAAAAACGAGCCCACGCCATGAACTTCATCGTTGGTCTGACCGGCGGCATCGGCAGTGGCAAGAGCACGGTCGCCGAGCTGTTTTCCCGGCGCGGTGCCGCACTGGTCGATACCGACGCGATTGCCCACGAGCTCACTGCGCCGCAAGGTGTCGCCATGCCCCCGATCGTGGCGGCGTTTGGCGATGCCGTCCGGCGGGCCGACGGCGGCCTGGATCGGATCGCCATGCGCCGTCTTGTTTTTGCCGATCCATCGGCGAAGGCGGTCCTGGAGGCCATCCTCCATCCGCTCATAAGGCAGCAGAGCGCGGCCCGGTGTGCGGCGGCCGTCGCGCCCTACGTGCTGTTGGTCGTCCCCTTGCTGATCGAATCGACTGGCTATCGTCGGCGTACCGATCGGGTGCTGGTCGTCGATTGCGACGAGGATGTACAAATCGCCCGCGTCATGGCGCGCAGTCAACTTGCCGCCGAGGAGGTGCGGGCGATCATGGCGACGCAGGCGTCACGGGCGGAGCGGCGGGCAGCGGCCGACGACCTTGTGTTAAACGACGGCGAATTGGCCGCGCTGACGCCACAGGTCGATCACCTGCACCGGAAGTATCTCGAACTGGCGAGTAGCCAACTTCATGCTGGCCGTTGAGGTTTTACTGCAAATGATTCAGAATTATCGAAAACCCCCGTTCCTCACGCTGGCGGCCGTGTGATCACCTACGAATATCCTTTCAACGAACGCATTCGCACGCTGTTGCGTCTCGAGGATCTATTCCAGAAGGCCGGCGGTTTCATGGAGCGGGACGGATCGCAGGAGCATCATGTGGTGCTTCTGACCTTGTTCGAGATCCTCGACGTGGCGGGGCGGGCCGATCTGAAAATGGATCTGATCCAGGAACTCGAACGTCAGCGCCAAAGCTTGTTGGTTTTCCGCAACAATCCGGACATCTCCGAAGAAGCTCTTTCCGGCGCTCTGTACGAGATCGAACACGCTTCCGCCGCTTTGCTTGGCATGACCGGCAAGATCGGCCAGCATCTGCGTGACAACGATTGGCTGATGAGCATAAAGAGCCGCGCCGGCATTCCCGGTGGGGTTTGCGAGTTCGATTTGCCGTCCTACCACTACTGGCGACATCAGTCTCCCGAACTGCGGCGCGACGCGCTGCTCGGCTGGCTGCAGCCCCTCCTTCCACTGCGCGACGCGTTGACCATCGTACTTCGCCTGTTGCGTGCCAGCGGGCGTCCGGAACACCACGTGGCGAGCGGTGGCGCCTTCCAGTTGATGCTGGGCGCCAGCAGTTCGCAGATGGTACGCATTTCGCTGAAGCTGCACGACCCGTACATCCCCGAAATCAGCGCCAACAAGTACGCACTGAATATCCGCTTCACCCGTCCCGACAGCGATCACCGGCCGCGTCATTGTGACAACGATGTCGAGTTCGACATGCTGTTCTGCAACCTGTAGGCACTTAGACGTTGCTGAACGTCGTCATGTATCGGAGAACGCCGACGTGGTGCAACCTGGGACTACTGGTTTTCGGCCGCTGACCGGCGTATGCGAGCCGTCGGGCATACACCAGCTCGCCGACGGCCGCTTCATCGTGGTCGAAGACGAAGTACAGCACGCGCTGAGTTTGCTGCGCATCACGGCGGGCGGGGTCAGTCGCCGGGAGCTCCAAGCTCCGTTCTGGTCATGGGGCGACGACGGCTTCTGGAAACTCGATGACCTCGAAGGCGTCACCGGTGACCAGGCCGGCCACATTTACGCCATCACCTCGCATTCACGCGACAGCGACGGCGAGGAGCACAAATCGAGGGAGCGACTGGTACGCTTTCGCATCAAAGGCGACAGCGTTCACCAGCCGAAGGTCGTCGGCAGTCTGAAGCGCGCCTTGACCGCCGCGCATCCGCTGCTGGCGATTGCCGCCGAGAAGCGCCAAGTCAAGAAGGACGGCGGTTTGAACATTGAGGGGCTGGCCATGAGCGCTGACCAGCGCCGCCTGCTGATCGGCTTGCGCAGCCCCTTGCTCGGCGGCCAGGCGATCGTCGCCAGCCTCGACAATCCGTGCGCTGTGTTCGACGACGATGCCGAGCCCCGCATCGCCAGCGAGTTGGTGGCGCTCGATCTCGGTGGCAACGGTATTCGTGGCATGTCCTACGTGCCCTTCCTCGCCGGCTACCTGCTGATCGGTGGCCCAGTGGCGCGCCAGCCACGGCCCTTCGAACTGTGGTTCTGGAATGGCGACCCGGAGTGGCGCCCGCGTCGCGTCAGCGTCGCCGGTCTGGCCGGTTTCGGACGCGCCGAGGGGATCACTGCGGCGCTCATCGAGGGCCGACAACGCATTGTGATGGTCAGCGACGACGGCAGTCGAGCAGAAGGTCGGGACGCACACTACCTGATCTTGCGGCCGGATGAACTGCTGATCGAGGACTGACGGAATCACGTCAGGCCAGGACTTGCCGAATGACCCTCGCCATTATCGCCAACATCGTCCGCTGTTGGCCGACGTGCTGATGTCGCTCGTCGCTGTGTTTCGCTGTGCGGCGCGGCTTGGATGCTCCTGCGTTGCCGGCGTCCGGGTCTATGGCTGCAGACGCGATTCGACTACCTGCGTTTCGCCATGCTTGGCCTGTACGCACCGGGCAATGCCGGGGCGCGATAACTCTACGCCGCGATGGAACTGCGGTGACTACGGGAAGCCGGGCGGGAACGTCGCCCGCCGACCTGCGGTCAGGCGGCCGCTTCAGGGATGCTCGGTGTCGGCGTTCGCCGGGCGCTGGATCAACTCGCGCAGAATGCCGGCTACCGCCCAAACCATCAGCGCGATTCCGGCGACGACGGTGAGCACGGCGCTCGCCGCGCCGGTCGGGAAGCCGGGAATGAAGAGCGTTTTTCCGCGCGCCAGCCACATCGCGCCGCTGGCCAGGATGAGCATGCCGGCGACGTCGCACAGCGCATAGAACATCACGCGCGGCGTAACGCGTGGACGCGAGCGTTGACCCATGTCGTCCCTTACTTGACACGCATTCCTGGCTGGGCGCCGGTATCGGGCGCGAGCAGGAAGATCCCCGGCACCTCGCCGTCGGCATCCGATGCCGCCAGCACCATGCCCTCGGACAGGCCGAACTTCATCTTGCGCGGCGCGAGGTTGGCGACCAGCACCGTGAGCCGGCCGACCAACGTTGCCGGATCGTAGGCTGCCTTGAGGCCGGCAAAAACCTGCCGGCTGCCCAAGGGACCGACATCGAGCGACAGGCGAAGCAGCTTGTCGGCACCATCGACCGGAGCCGCGTCGCTGATACGGGCGATCCGCAGATCGACCGTCATGAAGTCCTGAAGGCTGACCTGCGGCCCGCTGGCGGTTCCCGCTGCCGCTGTCTCCGGCGGCTCGGCGGTCGTCTTCTGCGGCCCTGCCTGCGGGACGGCGGCCAGCGACTCGCGGTTAGCCTCGATCAGGGCCGTCACCAGCTTGCGGTCGACGCGCGTCATCAAGTGCTGGTAGGTGTTGATCGCGTGTCCGGCTGCGAGAACCGTCGCCGAGTCGTCCCAGACCAGCGGCGCGACGTTGAGGAAGGCTTCTGCCCGTGCGCTGAGCGCCGGCAGGACGGGTTTGAGCAGAATGGCAAACAGTCGGAACAGGTTGAGCGCGTTGGTGCATGCCACTTGCAAATCGCCGGTGCGCTCCGGCTGCCGCGCCAGGTCCCAGGGCTTGACGCTGTCGACGTACTGGTTTGCGAGATCGGTCAGCGCCATGATCTCGCGTATCGCCTTGCCGAAGTCGCGTGCTTCGTAATGTTCGGCGATCAGCCCGCGCCGCTCGCGAATGGCCTGGATGGCGGGCAACGAGTCGTCGCAGGTACAAAGCTGACCGGCGAAACGCTGATGGATGAAGCCCGCCGAACGACTGGCGATGTTCACGAACTTGCCGACCATGTCCGAATTGACTCGCGCGATGAAGTCCTCGAGATTGAGGTCGATGTCTTCCATCGAGCTCGACAGCTTGGCGGCGTAGTAATAGCGCAGCCATTCGGGGTCGAGACCCTGTGCAAGGTAGCTTTCGGCAGTGATGAAAGTGCCGCGCGACTTGGACATCTTGGCGCCGTCGACGGTCAGGAATCCATGGGCAAATATCTTGCTCGGCGTGCGATAACCGGCATGTTCGAGTTCCGCCGGCCAGAACAGGGCGTGAAAGTAGAGTATGTCCTTGCCGATGAAGTGGTAGAGCTCGGTCGCCGAGTTCGGCCGCCAGTACTCGTCGAAATCCAGTCCCTTCCTGAGACACAGGTTGCGGAAGGCGCCCATGTAGCCGATTGGCGCGTCCAGCCAGACGTAGAAGTACTTGCCGGGAGCCCCCGGAATTTCGAAGCCGAAGTACGGTGCGTCACGCGAAATATCCCAGTCGGTCAGGCGATTCTCGCCCTCGCCGCCGAGCCACTCTTGAAGCTTGTTGGCGGCTTCGGTTTGCAGGCGGCCTTCGGCCTGCGTCCAGTCACGCAGAAAACTCTGGCACCGCGGATCCGAGAGCCGAAAGAAATAGTGTTCGGATTGACGCAGCTCCGGTCGGGCGCCGGAAACCGCCGAATAGGGGTTCTTCAGTTCGTTCGCCGTGTAGGCCGAGCCGCAGTTTTCACAATTGTCGCCATACTGGTCGGCGGCACTGCACTTCGGACACTCCCCCTTGATGAAGCGATCGGGCAGGAACATCTGCTTCACCGGGTCGTAATACTGCTCGATGACCCGCGTCTCGATCAGCCCGGCGGCCTGTAGCCGGGAATAAATCTCGTTGGCACAATCGCGAGTCTCGTCGGAATGGGTGGTGTAGTAATTGTCGAACCCGACGTGGAAACCGGCGAAGTCGCGCGCGTGCTCACGATGAACCCGTTCGATCAGCACCTCCGGGGAAATACCTTCCTTTTCGGCACGCAACATGACGGGCGTGCCGTGGGTGTCGTCGGCGCAGACGTACCAGCAGGTATGGCCACGCATCTTCTGGAAACGCACCCAGATGTCCGTCTGAATGTACTCGACCAGGTGACCGAGATGGATTGCACCGTTGGCATACGGCAGGGCAGAGGTGACCAGGATCTTGCGTGTCATTGGGCGTGGCGCTACCGGGGCAAAGGCGCATTCTACCAAAGCAGGGGTGGGCTGAGCCAGGAATGGGGCGCTACCTGCTTCTCGCATTTCGCCCGGCAGGGTACGGAAAGGTCGCCTAAGAAGCACCGATTGGCTATGATTGGCGCCGTCATCATTCCACGCCGAGGACAAGATCATGCGCCAGAACCTTCCGGTGAACCAGGTCGAAACCGTTCTGCCGGACAACGAGTTCATCTATTCGCGAACCGACCTCAAAGGAATCATCGTCGAGGCCAACGAGGCTTTCGCCAAGGTCAGTGGGTTTACACGCGAGGAAATGATTGGCCAGCCGCACAATCTGGTGCGGCATCCGGACATGCCGGAAGAAGCGTTTGCCGACCTCTGGCGCGACCTGAAAGCGGGTCGCCCGTGGTGCGGCGTCGTCAAGAACCGACGCCAGGACGGCGGCTTCTACTGGGTTCTCGCCAATGTCTCACCGGTACGTGAGCGCGGTCAGGTGGTCGGCTACCAATCGGTGCGCAGCCGGCCGAGCCGCGAAGAGATCGAGGCCGCCGCCGCCGCTTACAAGAGGATCCGTAGTGGTGACAAGAGCCTGGGCATCGATCATGGCCGAATCGCCGATCGTCGTGCCGTGGCGATGATCGACCGGCTGTTCGCACTCCCCGTCCAGCTTACCGGCATCGGCGTCGCGGCACTTGCCGGTGCCGCCCTGCGTCTGGCGGTCAGCCCCTTTGCGGGTGGTGGATTCGAGATGGCGCTCGACATCCTGGCCATCGTCATCGTCCTCTACGGCCTGTTTTTCGTCCTTTACTACGCGCCGCGCGTCAATCGTGACCTGGGTGCTTTCGCCAGCTGGGTTGATGGCCTCCTAACGACGGGCAATCTCAAGCAGCGCATCCAGTCGCCGCGTGGCGACATCGTCGGCGGGGTGATCCGTAAAACCGACAGCTTCGTCTCTTCCGTCCGGGCGACGGTGCAGGGGATGGCCGATATCGCGACGCAGGTCGGTAGTTCGACGCTGCAGGTCGGCGACGGTGTCCGGCAGGTGCACCAGGCGGCGCGCAAGCAAAGCGAGGCGACCGCTTCGGCTGCGGCGGCGGTCGAACAGGTTACGGCGTCGATCGGCGAAGTTGCCGAGAACGCGCGCTCGACGCGCGAAGTCGCGCGTCAGACCGGCAAGGTCTCGCGCGAGGGCTTCGAACGCTCCGAGCAGGCTTGCGAAGCGATCCTGTCGCTTTCGGAGACGGTCAAGGTATCGGCGGAACAGGTCGAGACGCTTGGCCAACGCTCCGCCGAGATCAGCCAGATCGCGGCGGTCATCAAGGAGATCGCCGACCAGACCAACCTGCTGGCGCTCAACGCCGCCATCGAGGCGGCGCGCGCGGGCGAACAGGGACGCGGATTTGCGGTGGTGGCCGATGAGGTGCGCAAGCTGGCAGAACGTACCGGGAAAGCTACCCAGGAGATCAGCAGCATGATCGGCATCATTCAGAACGAAACGAAACTCGCCGTCGGCGGCATGCGGGCCGGCGCCGCCCAGGTCGGCGAAGGTGTGGACCTGGTCCATTCCTCGCAGGAAGCGTTGCAAAGAATCCGGAACGAAATGGACGACACCATTCAGCGCGTCGATGAGATCTCGCACGCCTCGATGGAGCAGCAGGCAGCGATGACGCAACTTGCGCAGAACGTCGAGCAGGTGGCAGCAATGACCGAACAAAACGTTTCGGTGGTCGCCGAAACCGACGTCCTGGTCGATCGCTTGCGTGCGATTGTCGAGCGCATGGAAAAATCGGTCAATCAGTTCGCCGTCTGACGAGGTGGCTCCCGCCCTCTCCGGAAGGTTCCCGACGGAATTGCTGAAAGTTGATGCGAATGACAAGTTAAGTATATTTGTGTATTTTTCAATATATTGTATAAAAAGATGATTTCTTGGTATTGATGATTTATTGATGGACAATCTCCAGGCAGTGGTTTTGCTCGTCGGCCAGGGCAATGGTATAATGGCTGACCAAAGCGCGTCGTGACAAAGCGCGTCGTGACAAAGCGCGTCGTGACGTTGACAGACGGAGAAGTTTTTTCCGCGGATGGGCTTGCCTCCCACCCGCTCATATAGTCCATAGGGGGTAATGATGGCGGAGCAAAAGCTGGGTAACCCGGCGGTTGTCGGTCTGGCCGGTTTTGGCCTGACGACGATGGTCTTGCAGTTTCATAACGTCGGGTGGATGGGAATGGGACCGGTAATCTGGCTGGGGCTGATTTTTGGCGGTTTGGCCCAGATGATCGCCGGATTGCAGGAAATGAAAACGGGGAACAACTTCGGATATTGCGCCTTCACTGCCTACGGTTGCTTTTGGATCGCCTTGGCCCTGCTCCTGATTGGCAACCATTACAACCTCTACACGTCGAGCAAGACGGACGTCGGCTGGTTCCTGGTTGCCTGGACCCTATTCACGGTCATCCTCTGGATCGGCTCGTTGCGCGTCCACGGTGCTTTGGCGCTGACTTTCACCTTGCTCCTGATCGGCTTCGTCTTGCTTGATCTGGCGCATTTCGGCTATCCGGATCTGACCGTCGTCGCCGGCTACGAGCTGATGCTTACCGCAGCGATGGCCTGGTACATCATGGCACATATCATATATGCGGACGTTTTCGGTCGGGACATTCTGCCAGTCGGCAAACCCTGGATCGCCTAGCGTCCGTCCCACCCGGCATGCCAACAAGTCTGACCGGCAGCGCGGCGGGGGCGTACATCTGTCAGCAAGTTCTGAAGGAGTATGATTCCATGAAACAACGGAAAGCGAGTGCATTGATCGCGACACTGGCCGTTTGCGGCCTGATCGGCCCGGCAGTGGCGGCGGAAGAGGCGGCGAATGCCGAAGAGGCGGTCAATAATGTGCGTGCTGCGGCCAGGTTTCTGCACGAAAAAGGGTCGGCCGGCTATGCCGAATTCAACAACAAAGATGGCAAGTGGGTGTGGAAGGATAGCTACGTATTCGTTTACGACTGCCGCCGGAACCGGATGATGGCCCACCCCTTGCGCCCCGATCTGGTCGGTCAGCCGATCATGCAGATCACCGACAACTCGGGAAAGTACATCTTCAGGGAACTCTGCAAGGTCGGCAATGAAGCGGGCGGTGGCTGGGTGGAATACATGTGGCAGAAACCGGGGGCAGGAAAGCTGTCGCGTAAGCTTTCGTACGCCCTGGCGGCCGACATTTCCTTTACCACCGGTATTCAGGTCAGTGCCGGCATTTACGATGAGAAGTTGACCATCCCGGAACTCGCCAAAGCACTCGAGAAACTGTCCGACCCGGCCAAACTGCCAGCTCTGTAGAGCGCCCGCGGCGTGCCGGCTGGCCGGTCGAAAAACGGTTCGGCATTCATGGCCGGGGAGCCGACACGGCACTGGCCACCGGCGGCTGGTCCTTGGCGTGCGCCAGCCCGCCCGGTTCCGGCGGTGCCGAAGCCAACAGCCGCCGGGCCTGCGCCACGATGCTCGCCACATCGATAGCGAAGAATTCGTAGAGTGTGCTCGCCGGAGCGGATTCTCCGAAGCGGTCGATACCCACCACTGCCCCGCGGCTGCCGACATACTTCCACCAAAGGTCCGGATGTCCTGCTTCGATGGCGACGATCGGCAGTGCGGTCGGCAGGATCTGCTGTCGGTAAGCCGGTGGCTGCCGGTCGAAGCCGCAGGGGCAGGGCATCGACACCACCCGGGCGGCGATGCCCTGCTGCTGGAGAAGGGTTTGCGCGTCCAGTGCCAGGCTGACTTCCGATCCGGTGGCGAGCAGCACGACGTCCGGCGCCTTCCCCTCGGCTTCGCGCAGGACGTAGCCACCGAGCCGGACGCTGGCAATCTGTTCGCGCGTCCTGGCCAGCGCTGGCAGGTTCTGGCGCGACAGCAGGAAGCAGGAGGGGCCGTCCTGCCGTTCCAGCGCCGCTACCCAGGCGACGGCCGTCTCGAGCGCATCGGCCGGACGCCAAACGTCCAGACCGGGAATCAGGCGCAGCGACGCCGCGTGCTCGATCGGCTGGTGCGTCGGGCCATCTTCGCCAAGACCGATCGAGTCATGCGTATAGACCATCAATTGCCGCAGCTTCATCAGCGCAGCCATTCGAATGGCACTGCGCGCGTAGTCGGAGAAGACCAGAAAAGTTCCGCCATAGGGAATGAAACCGCCGTGCAAGGCAATTCCGTTGGCGATAGCCGTCATGCCGAATTCGCGTACCCCATAGTGAACGTAGTTGCCGCCCGGTTCGCGGTTGGCCGGTCGGCTGCCGCTCCAGTCGGTGAGATTCGACCCGGTGAGGTCGGCTGAGCCACCGAGCAGTTCGGGCAGTACAGGCGCCACCGCTTCGATGACATTCTGCGACGCCTTGCGTGTCGCTAGCGCGTTGCCTTGGGTCAGCACGTTTTCCAGCAGATCCGCCGCACGCGACGTCCAGTCGGTCGGTAGATCGCCACGCGTGCGGCGCTCGAATTCGGCCGCCAGTTCGGGGTAAGCGGCACGATAGGCGGCGAAACCGTTCGTCCAGGCTTCCTCGGCGGCAGCGCCGCGGGCTCTCGCGTCCCACGCGCCACGGACCTCGGCCGGGATCTCGAAAGCGGCGAACGGCCACTCGAGCTGGCGACGGGTGTTGGCGATCTCGCCGGCCCCGAGCGGCGCACCGTGGACCTCATGCGTCCCACCTTTGTTCGGCGAACCAAAGCCGATCATCGTTTTGCAGCAGATCAGCGTTGGCCGCCCGGTCGGCGTCCTGGCCAGGCGGATTGCCGCCTCGATCGAATCGGCGTCGTGACCGTCGCAGTGTGGCACGACACGCCAGCCGTAGGCCTCGAAGCGCTTCGCCGTGTTGTCAGCGAACCACGGTTGCACATGCCCGTCGATCGAGATGTCGTTGTCGTCGTAGAAGACGATCAGCTTGGACAGCGACAGGCGGCCGGCCAGCGAACAGGCCTCGTGCGAAATCCCTTCCATCAGGCAGCCATCGCCGACGAAGGCATAAGTGTAGTGGTCGACGATCCGGTGCCCGGGCCGGTTGAAGGTTTCGCCAAGCAGGCGTTCGGCAAGAGCCATTCCGACCGCATTGGCGAGACCCTGGCCGAGCGGACCGGTGGTCGTCTCGATGCCCGGCGTTACTCCCAGCTCGGGGTGCCCCGGTGTCTTCGAGTGAAGCTGGCGGAAACGTTTGAGTTCCTCGATCGGCAGATCGTAGCCGGAGAGGTTCAGCAGGGCGTAGATCAGCATCGACCCGTGGCCGTTGGAGAGCACAAATCGGTCTCGGTCAACCCAGCCGGGATTGGCCGGATTGTGCTTCAGATGATGGCGCCAGAGAACCTCGGCAATATCCGCCATGCCCATCGGCATTCCCGGGTGGCCGGAGCGAGCGGCTTCGACCGCGTCGATGGCGAGAAAACGCAGCGCGTTGGCGCAGCGGCGGCGGAATTTGCGGGACTCGGTTGGCACTTAGCTCTCCTTCGTGGTGTGGCGGAACGCTTCTCTGGCAGGCGAGGGCGACGGAGGTCTTCAGCGCGCGCGCCGTTTTCTGTCCATCAACTGCATGATCATCGGCGTGAAGATGATCTGCATGGCCAGACCCATCTTGCCGCCAGGACAGACGATAATGTTCGGTCGCGACATGAAAGAGTCGTGCAGCATGCTCAGCAAGTAAGGGAAGTCGATCCCGCGCGGGTTGGCGAAACGGATCACCAGCATGCTTTCGTCCTGCGACGGAATGTCGTCGGCGACGAATGGGTTGGAGGTGTCGACCGTCGGCACGCGCTGGAAATTGACATGCGTGCGGGAAAACTGCGGGCAGATGTAGTGGATGTAGTCGGGCATCCGACGCAGGATCGTGTCCATCACCGCTTCCGTCGAGTAGCCCCGTTGCGCCTTGTCGCGATGCAGCTTCTGGATCCACTCCAGATTGATGATCGGTACGACGCCGACGCACAGATCGACGTGGCGACCGATGTCGACCGATTCGGTTTTCAATCCGCCGTGCAGACCTTCGTAGAACAGCAGGTCGGTGTCCGCCGGCAGATCGGCCCACTCGGTGAAGGTGCCCGGCGGCGCGCCATATTTCTCCGCTTCGAGATCATCGTGCACATAATGGCGGCTGCGGCCGCGGCCGGTTTCGCCATACTCGCGAAACAAGGCTTCGAGTTCGGCCAGGAGGTTGGCTTCGGGACCGAAGTGGCTGAAATGGTGGTCACCGGCGAGGCTCTGCTCGGCCATGCGGTCACGCATCGCGAGGCGATCGTAGCGGTGAAAGCTGTCGCCTTCGATGATCGCCGCGTTGAGTTGCTCGCGCCGGAAGATGTGTTGAAAAGCACGCGTCACCGATGTCGTTCCGGCGCCCGACGAGCCGGTGATCGCGATGACGGGATTCTTGATCGACATGCTGTGTTCTCCGTGGCTAAGGAAAATGATCGTTCGTTCGTATGGTGCTACTCAATCGTCGCGAAACAGGGTGCGGGTCGAGAAAAGCGGCGACCGGAACGGCTGATCTTCACCGTTTTCGTATTCCCGGTGGTAGCGCTCGATGCGCTCGACTTCGGCGTGCGACCCGAGAATCACCGGTACCCGCTGGTGGAGGCCGGTCGGTTGCACGTCGAGAATGCGTTCGCGACCGGTAGACGCCAAGCCGCCGGCTTGCTCGACGATCATCGCCATCGGGTTGGCTTCGTACATCAAGCGCAAACGCCCGGGTTTGCCCAGATCCTTGCTGTCGCGCGGATAGAGGAAGACGCCGCCACGCATCAAAATTCGGTGCACCTCGGCGACCATGGACGCTACCCAGCGCATATTGAAGTCCTTCTCGCGAACGCCGGTCCTGCCGGCCAGGCACTCGGCGACGTAGCGCTGCACCGGCTTTTCCCAGAAGCGCTCGTTTGAGGCGTTGATGGCAAATTCGCGAGTTTCCGGCGCAATGACCAGATTCGGATGCGTCAGCAGAAATTCGCCGATATTTCGATCAAGGGTGAAACCGTGGGTACCGTTGCCCACCGTCAACACGAGCATCGCCGACGGCCCGTAGAGAGCATAGCCGGCGGCCACCTGGCACTTGCCGGGCTGCAGAAAATCCGCCGCTGTCGGCGTCTTGCCGTCGCCGTTGTCCGGGCAGCGCAAGACGGAAAAGATGCTGCCTACCGACAGGTTGACGTCGATGTTCGACGAACCGTCGAGCGGGTCGAAGACCAGCAGGTATTTGCCGCGCGGGTTGCTGGCCGGAATCGGATAGATGTCGTCCATTTCTTCGGAGGCCATCGCGGCCAGATGGCCACCCCACTCGCAATGGTGAATGAATGCCTGATTGGCCAGCACGTCGAGCTTCTTCTGAGCTTCGCCCTGCACGTTCTCGCTGCCCTGATCGCCCAGCACACCGGCCAGCGAACCGCGTGAAACGCCTTGGGCAATCGCCTTGCAGGAGCGTACGACGTCGCTGATGAGCATCGAGAAATCGCCGGCCAGGGCCGGATTCCGACGCTGTTCTTCGATCAGGAACTTGTTAAATTGGTACGTCCGCATAGCATGACGAGACTCCGGAAAAGGAAATAACGTGCGTCAGGTAACGGATCAGATTCTAGCGGCCAGATACAAAAGGTATAGTTAAACATGCTATATTTATTGTTTAGTAAAAATTAACTGATGAGAAACGCTACCATCCGTCAGCTGCAAATCTTTTCGGTTGCCGCAAGCCATCTCTCGTTTGCGCGCGCAGCCGAGAAGCTTCATCTGACGCACGCCGCCATTTCGCTGCAGATCAAGCAGCTTGAAGAGGTGTCGGGTAGCCTGCTGTTCGAGCGGATCGGCAAACGAGTCTTCTTGACCGAGGCGGGTGAAATCCTTCTCGAGCACGCCCGCCAGATCCTGCGCTCGTTGAAGGAAGCAGACGAAGCTCTGCTTGCCCTCAAGGGCTTGCGCGGCGGCCGCCTGGCCGTGGCTGTGGCAAGCACCGCCGAGTATTTCGCCCCTGGGTTGCTGGCCGAGTTTCGCAAAGTCCAGGCCGACGTTCGTATCCGACTCCTGATCGACAACCGCGACACGGTAACCCGCCTACTGGTCGGTAACGAGGTCGACCTGGCGATCATGGGTCGCCCGCCTGCCGAACTCGATGCCACTGCCGTCGCCTTTGCCCCTCACCCGCTGGTCATCATCGCCAGCGCCGGGCATCCACTCAGTCGGCAGCCTAGTGTCGCGGTCGAAGAACTGGCCGGGGAGACGCTGATCGTCCGCGAAACCGGTTCGGGAACGCGCTCGGCCATGGAGGAGTTCTTCCTCGAACAGCCACTCAAACCAACGGTCGGCATGGAGATGGGAAGCAACGAAGCGATCAAGCAGGCGGTCATCGCCGGCCTGGGAATCAGCTTCATCTCGCAACACACGCTCGGGCTCGAGCTCCGCGCCGGGCGCCTCGCCATTTTGAGCGTCGAAGGAACGCCGGTCATCCGGCGCTGGCACATCGTTCGCCACCGGGCCAAGCATCAGACACCGGCCCTCGCCGCGTTCTGGGACTTCGTCGTCGAATTCGCTCCCGCCTATCTGAGAAAGCTCGCCTGAACTCCAGACCGGCTTGCGAAAGCGTGTACTTGCCAACTCCGGTGTGAAGCGCAAGCGATGACGACGGCGGAGAAACAAGGAGCGCGCTGAGCGGTCAAGCTCCTGGCAGTCGCTCAACTTCTATACGATGTGTTATGGATGCGCTGCTACAATCCGCACGCAAACCTGTGAAACCACGATAGAGGAGGCCAACCATGACCAAGACCGCAGAAATGGCACTTCCGAAGGATGCGCCGCCCGAGACCGTCCCGGCCATGCTGTCAAGCGAGCCGCTGGACACGCTGGAGACCTTGACTCCCGACATCGAACCGGTGATGGCCGGGCTGCTGGAACTCTCGCGGGCGCATGATTCACGTTTCACGCCAAAGGAGATCAACGCGCAGCTTGACCGTGTGTTGCGCGACTACGACGAACTGACGGCTCGATACGCCGAGAACAATCGCCGTATCGACGGCGCGCTGGCCGAGCTTCGCCAGTCCGGCGGCGAGATCTCGAGCGAGCTGCATCGGCTGGGCGGTGATTTGCAGCAACAGAGCCAGTCATTGGCTGAACAGGCCACCGCCGCGGAACAAAAAGTGAATGCGCTCCGGGGAGAAACTCACGCCTGGCTGGTCGACACGGAGCAGCGCTGGGACACCCGACTCGCCAACGACAGCGCACGCGTCAATGCCGACCTGGCGCGGCTCGATGCCGGCATCGGTGCGCTGGACCGTCTCTTCAAGGCGCAGGAGCGAATCATCGCCGAGCAACGCTTGCGTCTCGACCAGTTTGACGTCACTTACGAGTTGCTGGATACCGCGACACGCGGCAACAAGAGCCGCATCGAAGCGGTTCGTGAGCAGACCGAGAAGCAACACGCGATCGTCGAGGCGCGGGTCGAGGGTTTGAGTGCCTTGCAGCGCGAGCACTATGCCGAGTTTCAGACCTTGCAGAGTCTGGTCAGTGTCTTGCGGTCGGAGACGCAACGCTTGGACACGGCCATCGCCGAGCTCGCCGCCGTGCTGGTGACCCATCAGGCGGCCACCCGCGAAAGATTCAAGTGGACCCATCTGGCCATCGCCAGCTTGCTGCTGATGACCCTGGCGGGCTTCGCCTTGGTCAAGTGGGTGCCGGCCTTCGCTCCCGCGAACAATGAATCGGCGATTGCCCAGAACGAGGCTCGAATCGCCGAAGTGAGTGGACAGATAGCCGCTCTTTCGGCGGGCGACGCGGCTCGGCGGGAAGCCGATGCGCGGCAGCAAACACGCGTTGAGCAGGTCTCGGACAAGCTTTCCGAGCTGGAGAAAAGCCTCGGCGAACTGCGCGCCGCTATGCTCCGGATGCGGGGGGGCAGCGCGGGAGCGGCAGTAATCCATGACAGCCAGTGGTTACGGCAGCAAAACCCCAGGGCTTTCACCGTGCAGTTGGTGATGTCCCCAAGCCAGGCCGACATGGCGCGCTTCATCGAGCGCAACATGGAACATCTGAAGCGGCACTCGCTGGCCTTCTCCGTTACCCGGCACGACCAGCGCGAGCACTACAACCTGTTCTTCGGTGAGTTCAATACCGTCGCCCAAGCGCGCGCCGCCATTGTCGCACTGCCGGCTGAACTGCGTGTAGACCAACCGTGGGTGCGTCAGTTCAAGTCGATACAGGACGCTCTTCACTGAAGTCGCCGCAAATGACTGTTAGCCGCCGTGCGGCGGCCAACGGTTTTCAGTCGCATAGGGAGAACGATCAGGTGTTGTCACCTGCTCCTTCTCCCCGTGCTCGGTGAAGTGGCAAGCGCCGCAGGTGCGGGAAGGCCTTTCCTCAGCCGAGAACGTCAGGCGCTAGCCCCGAACCTCTGGCGGGGAAGTCCTTGCCGCCGGACGGGTTCGAGAGCGGGCCGCAAGACCACGCTTCCGTTGCGGCTGACAAGGCGGTCGTTGGTTGGGACAGGGCCGCCGCTTGTCCTAGTGTCCGAAATTCCGGGGCCTGCTCTTGCGAAAGCGTGTATAGTCCCCTGCGGAATCGAACCGTAGTTCATCCGGCCTTCAGTTCGATCTCACCGTGTGCTCGTATTCTCTCCGGTAGCGGCGCGCCGCAGCCTCCTTCCCAATCGCCGTACCCGCCTGAACCGGCTCTGACGGCGTCACGCCGCAGCAGGTCGTTCACAGGAGATTCATCTTGTCCCATCCGTTTGCCCTGCTCGGCCTGTCGGCCGAGCTGACCCGCGCCGTCGACGATCAAGGCTACAGCCAGCCCACCCCTGTGCAAACACAAGCCATTCCAGCCATCCTCGCCGGCCGCGACGTCCTCGCCGGCGCGCAAACCGGCACCGGCAAGACCGCTGGCTTCACGCTGCCGCTGCTGCAACGCCTGATGGCAGGCGCCGCGCCGGCGCCGCGCCGGCCGGTGCGGGCGCTGATCCTCACGCCGACGCGCGAACTCGCGGCGCAGATCGAAGAGAGCGTGCGCACCTACGGCAAGTATCTGCCGCTCAAATCGACGCTGGTTTACGGCGGCGTCAATATCAATCCACAGATCGACGCGCTGCGGCGTGGCGTCGATATCCTGGTGGCGACTCCTGGCCGCCTGCTCGATCACCTGCAGCAGAAGACGGTGAGCCTGGCGGAGGTGGAGATTCTCGTCCTCGACGAGGCCGACCGCATGCTCGACATGGGCTTCATCCGCGACATCCGCCGCATCCTCGCGCTATTGCCGGCGAAGCGCCAGAACCTGCTGTTCTCGGCAACCTTCTCGAACGAGATTCGCCAACTCGCCGACGGTCTGCTGCACGCACCGGCAATGGTCGAGGTGGCGCGTCGCAACGCCGAATCCGACCTCGTCGCGCAGCGCGTGCACCCGGTCGATGGCTGGCGCAAACGCGATCTGCTGACACACCTCGTGGCGTCCGGCGACTGGCGGCAAGTTCTTGTATTCACGCGCATGAAGAGCGGCGCCAACCGCCTGGCGGAACAGTTGTGCAAGGCCGGCATCGAAGCCACCGCGATCCACGGCAACAAGAGCCAGCCGGCGCGCACGTGCGCCCTCGCCGGCTTCAAGGCCGGCACGATACGCGTCCTCGTGGCTACCGACCTCGCAGCGCGCGGTCTCGACATCGAGGAATTGCCGCACGTCGTCAACTTCGAGCTGCCGCAGGTGGCGGAAGACTATGTGCACCGCATCGGGCGCACCGGCCGTGCCGGCAGTACCGGCGAAGCGATTTCTCTGGTTTCGGCCGAAGAAAGACCGCTCCTGGCGGCCATCGAAAGACTGCTCACGCGCCGCATCGACAGCCAGATCGTGCCCGGTTTCGAGCCCGGCCAGCCGGTACCGGCGGCCGTTGCCGCAGCGGCGCAGGCCGCGGCTCGCGGCGCCCCGGGCCGGCGCGGCGGCGGCGCCCACTCCGGCACGGCTCACGACGGCACGACGCGCAGCGCGGCAAACGCGGCGGCGCGCTCGGGCACAGTGGCCGCGCCGCGTGCCAAACCCGTAGCGCCGCCGACCGGCCCACGCCCGCCGCAACGCAGCCGGACGGACAGCGCCGCGCCGCTACCGGCACTCTTTCGCAGCCCGGCGCGGCGCGGCGGTTGAACCTCTCCGGCCATCCCCTTTCTTCTTCACAACCTTTGATCAGGAGTCGGCAATGAATATCTTCGTGGGCAATCTGGCGTCGGAAACGACCGAAACAGAACTCGGCGACCTGTTCAAGGCCTTCGGCCAGGTGAAATCGGTGCAGGTGATGCGCGAGATGTTCAGCGGCGTCTCGAAGGGCTTCGGCTTCGTCGAAATGCCCGGCAAAGCGCATTCGCTGGCCGCCATCGCCGCTCTCGACGGCAAGGATTTGCACGGCAAGCCGCTGCGCGTCAACGAAGCGATGGCGCGCGGCAGCGGCATGCGACACCGCTAGCCGCCGGGCGGACCGGGACCGAGACGCCCGGTCGGGGGCCGAATCTTTGCGCGCGGCGCATCGTGCGCCGCGCGCCATCCAGTATCATACCGGGCACCGCGATCTGGAGCCTTTCGGCATGAAGTTGATCTACTCGCTCGCCCGGTCACTGGGTTACGAACTCGTCAGGCGAAAACGGCACCCGTCCCTTGGCGCGCACCTCAGGAACCTCGTCCGCCGGCACGCGATCGACGCGATCATCGATGTGGGCGCCAACGACGGGCAGTTTGCCCTTCTCATGCGGAAGGAAGGATTCGCCGGCAAGATCTATTCCTTCGAACCGGTGAGCACGACTTACCAACACCTGCGCCAGGTGTCGCAAGGCGATCCTGACTGGGCGGTGTTCAACACGGCGCTCGGCAACAAGGTCGGTGAGGAGACTATCAACATCACGCGATCGTCGGATCTCTGCTCGCTGCTCAGCCCGAACGAGTTTGGCAAGGCGGCCTTTCCGAACATCGAAGTCAGCCATCGCGAAACCATTGTCATGGATACCCTCGACAATTTCCTGGCGCGCGGCGATCTCGCTCGGCAGGCGAGATTTCTTCTGAAAATGGACACCCAGGGCTACGATCTCCAGGTGTTCGAAGGCGCGCAAAACTCCCTCGACCGCATCGTCGGCCTGCTTTCCGAGCTGTCCTTGCTGCCGATCTACGCCCAGGCGCCGCATTATCTCGACGTGCTGCGCCTCTACGAGGCCAAGGGATTCGTTCCCAGCGGTCTCTATCCGGTGAGCCGGAACGAAGACCTCTCGGTCATCGAGATGGACTGCGTGCTGATCAATCGAACCTTGATCCGGCAATGAAGCGCTGGTCGCGCTTGCGCCGCGCGCCCGGCGCCTGAAACCTGCCCGAGGCGACAGAGCGAACGCTGCGACAGCCGCCGGTCCTGCCGTCCTTCACGACCCGTCACTTGTTCCACGGTCTTGACAAATGCCCACTGCCCAAGCGAGCCAAACCATCAACGAGCCCGCGTCGCTGCACCTGGTTCACCCACGTTATCGTCCCGACATCGACGGACTACGCGCCCTGGGAGTGCTCCTGGTGGTGGCCTTTCACGCCTTTCCGAAAGCCCTGCCCGGCGGTTTCGTCGGCGTCGACATTTTTTTCGTGGTTTCCGGCTTTCTCATCAGCACGATCATTTTCGGTAGCCTGGAAAACAACAGTTTCAGCTTTCAGGAGTTTTACGCCAGGCGGGTACGCCGGATTTTCCCGGCTCTCGCCATCGTATTGGCGACCGGCTGGGCGATCGGCTGGTACATGCTTCTGGTGGACGAACAGCAGCAACTGGGACTACACATTGCTGCCGGGGCCGGTTTCGTGGCCAACTTCGTCCTCTGGAGCGAGGCCGGCTACTTCGACAGCGATGCCTACACCAAACCCTTGCTCCATTTATGGTCGCTGGGAATCGAGGAGCAGTTCTACATCGTCTGGCCGCTCCTGCTGGCTCTGGTGTGGCGTCGGCGAACCGGTTTCCTGGCGATCACCATCGCGATCGCGATCGCCTCCTTCGCGGCGAACATCCTGACCGTGGGCGCCGACGCGGTAGCCGCTTTCTACGCTCCCTGGTCGCGCTTCTGGGAACTGATGACGGGCGGCATTCTCGCCTACCTCAGCCTGCACCCGCCCGCCCACCCCACTCGACGCGCCGACTGGCGATCGGCGGCCGGCCTGATCATGATTCTGGTGGCGGTCGCACTGCTCGACAAGAAGTCCGCTTTTCCCGGCTGGTGGGCCTTGTTGCCGACGCTCGGAACCTTCCTGATCATTGGCGCCGGGCCGAACGCCTGGTTGAACCGCAAGTTCCTGAGCAGTCGAGGAATGGTCTGGGTCGGGCTGATCAGTTACCCGCTCTATCTCTGGCACTGGCTGCTCCTGTCGTTCGCCTGGATCGCCCGCGGCAAGATGCCGCCGAGCAGCAGCCGGGCGATTCTGGTCGCCGCCTCCTTCGTGCTCGCCTATCTGACCTACCTCTACGTCGAGAAGCCGATCCGGACGGGCGGAAGACGAAGTGCCGTCGTTCTCGCGGCGACGATGGGCTTTCTCCTGCTAGCGGGTTTGGCGACTTACGCGGAGTGGGTGCGGCCCAGAAACGACGACCGGAACATCGGACTCATCCTCGAAGCGATTCAGGACTGGGAGTATCCGGCCGGCTTCGACAAGAGCTCGTTCAATGGCGTGTCGGTCAGATCCCGAAAAGCGGGCGAACGGAACGTCCTGTTCATCGGCGACTCGCATCTGCAGCAATACTCGCCGCGCGTCGTCGCGCTGCTCGAGCGAGACCCCACCCGCTACCCAACCGTGCTCTTTCTCACCAGCCCTGGATGTTCGCCGATTCCCGGCAGCGCCCAGGTGAACGTCTACCACGTCGAAAGATGCACCGCTTTCCGGCAGGAGGTCGAACGGCTGGCGGCCGATCCGGCGATCGACCGCGTCGTCGTCGGCGGCGCCTGGAACCTCTATTTCCTTGGAGCGAACCCGCAGTATGGCGGCGATATCGACCTCGAGAGCGAAATCGGCCGCATCTCGGCATTTCTGAAAACGCTCACGCGCGACAAGAAGGTGTTTTTCGTCCTCGACAATCCCAGCGGTCGGCCGTTCGAACCGAGGAACTTCTTTACCGGCAGCCGCTTGACGAGCTTGACGGTGAAGCCGTTTCAGGAGCGCATCCCGTGGGACCAAGGACAGGCGGCGTTGCACGCTCGCCTGGCCGCGGTTGCCACGGCGGCGGGAGCCGTGCTGATCGATCCGGCGGCGCACCTGTGCCCGGAAAACCGGTGCCGAGCCTTTACGCCGGACGCCAAACCGGTCTACAAGGACGACAATCACTACCGGGCATCCTACGTCCGCGAACAGGCGGTCTTCGTCGATGGCGTGCTGGCGCCTTGACCCCGCCTGGCGGCCGCGCGCTTGACGGCGGGCCGATTTCCCTCGCCGAAGTGATCGCTGTTACCCTATGGCGTCGCTGACAACCGAGGAGCAAACGAGATGAAATGGAGATCCAGACGCTGGCTCGTCGTGGCCGGCCTTTCCGCCGGGCTGATCGCGTGCATGACGATACCGCACGACGGCGCCGGATATGCGCGCTCGTCGGCACTCCCGGCGCCGCCCGACCCGGTGGACAATCCGACGACACCGGCCAAAGCGGCGCTCGGCAAGCAGCTCTTCTTCGACCCGCGGCTGTCGGGCGACGGCAGCATGGCCTGCCAGAGCTGCCACTTCCGCCACCTCGGCTGGGCCGACGCGCAGCCGCTGTCGCGCAAGGCTGGCGGCGGCATGAATACGCGCCATACGCCGACCGTCTATAACACCGGCTATTACAACGCCTGGTACTGGGACGGCCGGGCGAAGACGCTCGAAGGCCAGATCACCGCCGCCTGGAAGGCGCAGATCGGCGCCGACCAGGTCAAGGCGGCTGCCGTCATCGCTGCCGTTCCGGGCTACCAGGCCGGTTTCCGGCAGGTTTTCGGCGCCGCACCCAGCGCCGAAAACATTGCCCAGGCGCTGGCCGCTTTCCTGCGCACCTTGAACAGCGGGGAGTCGCCATGGGATCGTTACATGGCCGGCGATCCGGCGGCCGTTTCGGCCGACGCGCTGGCCGGCTCCGAACTGTTTTCCGGCAAGGCCGGCTGCGCCGCCTGCCACAAACCGCCGCTCTACAGCGACGGCCTGTTCCACAACGTCGGCCTCGAGGCCGGCAAGGCCTCGCCCGATCCCGGGCGCTACACGGTGACCCAGGAGGCCGCCGACCGGTCGGCATTCAAGACGCCGACGCTGCGCTCGGTCGCCATCTCCGGTCCGTACTTCCACGACGGCAGCGTCGCCAGCCTCGACGACGCGGTGCGCTACATGGCGAGCGGCGGCAAGGCGGATCCGCACAAGAGTCCGCTGCTCATCGACCGCCGGCTTTCGGAAAAGGAAATTGCTCAGCTCGTCGCTTTTCTCACTGCGCTGACCAGTGACGAACGCTTCGCAAGTCCGCGACTGCCCTGAGCCGACGATTGACGCCTGCCGCGCGCGGGTCAGACGGACCAGGGCGCCGGCTATAATCGTGCGCCGCCTCTCACCGGGAATCCTGTTCGATGTCCGATCTGCTCGCCCATCTCAATCCGCCGCAATACGCCGCCGTGACGCTTCCGGCGCAGCACGCGCTGATCCTGGCCGGCGCCGGCAGCGGCAAGACGCGCGTGTTGACGACGCGCATCGCCTGGCTGATGTCGACCGGACAGGCGGCTCCGTCGGCCATTCTGGCGGTGACCTTCACCAACAAGGCGGCAAAGGAGATGCAGACGCGCTTGGCGGCGATGCTGCCGATCAACACGCGCGGCATGTGGATCGGTACCTTCCACGGCCTCTGCAACCGCCTGCTGCGCGCGCACCATGGCGCCGCCGGCTTGCCGGAGACCTTCCAGATCCTCGATTCGGCCGACCAGTTGTCGGCCATCAAGCGCCTGCTGAAGAAGCTCGCCATCGACGATCAGAAGTTTCCGCCGCGCGAGCTCATGCATTTCATCAACGCGCATAAGGAGCAGGGAATTCGCGCCGCGCAGGCCGAGGCTTACGACTACTTCACCAGCCGTCGCGTCGAGCTGTACACCGAGTACGAAGCGCAATGCCAGCGTGAAGGCGTGGTCGATTTCGCCGAGCTGCTGCTGCGCTCCTACGAGTTGCTGCAGCGCAACGAGCCGCTGTGCCGGCACTACCAGGCGCGTTTCCGGCACATCCTGGTCGACGAGTTCCAGGACACCAACCGGCTGCAATACAGCTGGCTGAAGCTGCTCGCCGGGCACGGTGCCGTATCTCCGGAAGTTCCGGGCGCCTGTGTTTTCGCCGTCGGCGACGACGACCAGTCGATCTACGCCTTCCGTGGCGCCGAGATCGGCAACATGGCCGACCTGCAACGCGAGTTCGAGCTGGCGAACGTGATTCGCCTCGAACAGAACTATCGCTCGCACGGCAACATCCTCGACGCGGCGAATGCGCTGATCAAGCAGAACGTCGGTCGTCTCGGCAAGCAGCTATGGACCGAGGCCGGCGCTGGCGAACCGATCCGTGTCTTCGAAGGACTGTCCGACTTCGACGAAGCGCGTTTCATCGTGGACGAGATCGCGGCGCTGCTGCGGGACGGAATGGAGCGTGAGCAGATCGCGCTGCTCTATCGTTCGAACGCCCAGTCGCGCGTCCTCGAACACCAGTTATTCACTGCCGGCCTGCCTTATCGCGTACACGGCGGCCTGCGCTTCTTCGACCGGCAGGAGATCAAGCATGCCCTGGCCTACCTGCGCCTGATCGCCAACCCGGACGACGACACGGCGTTCGCCCGCGTCGTCAACTTCCCGACGCGCGGGATCGGGACGCGCAGTCTCGAAGCCTTGCAGGATGCCGCGCAACGGGCCAACTCGAGCCTCTACAACGCGGCCGCCAGCCTGGCCGGCAAGGCCGGCGCGTCGGTCGCCCGCTTCGTCGCGCTGATCGAGACGCTGCGCGCCGAAACGCGCGATCTGCCGCTGCCCGAAGTGGTCGACTACCTGCTTGAGCAGAGCGGACTGCGCCGCCACTACCTGGCCGAGAAGGAAGGCCAGGAACGGCTCGAGAACCTCGACGAGCTGATCAATGCGGCGACCACCTTCCTCGCCGAAGACGGTGCGCCGAGCGGCGACGACGAAGCGCGGCGCGGTGGGCCGCTCGCCTCGTTTCTGGCGCACGCCTCGCTCGAGGCTGGCGAGCATCAGGCCGGCGAAGGCGAAGCCGCGGTGCAGTTGATGACCGTGCACGCCGCCAAGGGACTCGAGTTCGACGTCGTCTTCATCACCGGCCTCGAACAGGGGCTCTTTCCACACGAGAACTCGGCCCAGGAGCGGGCCGGCCTGGAGGAGGAGCGCCGGTTGATGTACGTCGCCGTGACGCGCGCGCGCCGCCGGCTCTATCTGACATATGCGCAGACCCGCCTGCTGCATGGCCAGACCCGCTATTGCCTGCCGTCGAGCTTCCTCGACGAACTGCCGGCCGAACTGCTGCGCCGGATCAAGCCCCGCACCGTCGGCGGCCGGTGGTCGGCCGCCGCCGCCGCCAGTTCCAGCCCCAGCTGGCCGGCCCCGGCGGCGAACCCTGGCCTGCGCATCGGTCAGAACGTACGGCACGCCCGCTTCGGCCTCGGCGTCATCGTCGCCAGCGAGGGACTGGGTCCGCAAGCCAGGGTGCAGGTGAACTTCGGCCCGGCCGGTGTGAAGTGGCTGGCACTCGACCTTGCGCGCCTGCTTCCCGCCTGACCGCGGCCCGCGGCGGCCATCCCGGAAACCCACCGATTGTGTGGATAAGCCTGTGGACGAGGCCCGGAGTAATGGCCCGCACGGCCGCCGGCAAGGACTTTTTTTCCACTTGCTCAAAAAGCGGGCGGAATACTAGACTGTACGACCCCATCAACCGAGGAGATCGCCATGCCATTCGCCATTCGTATGCACCGCACCGGGGGGCCCGAAGTCCTGTCCTGGGAGGAAGTCGAGGTCGCCGATCCGGCGCCGGGCGAAGTCCGCGTCCGCCACGCCGCGGTCGGCCTCAACTACATCGACGTCTACCACCGCACTGGCCTCTATCCGCTGCCGCTGCCGAGCGGTCTCGGCCTCGAAGCGGCCGGCGTCGTCGAGGCGGTGGGCAGTGCGGTCAGCGAATTCCATCCCGGCGATCGCGTTGCCTATGCTGGCGGTCCGGTCGGTGCCTACAGCCAGGTGCGCTGCCTGCCTGCCGATCGCCTGCTGAAACTGCCGCCGGCGATCGATTTTCAGACGGCGGCGGCGATGATGCTGCAAGGTCTGACCAGTGCCTACCTGTTGCGCCGTACCTGTCACGTGCAGACCGGCGACGCGGTGCTGATCCACGCCGCGGCCGGCGGCGTCGGTCTGATCGCCTGCCAGTGGGCGAGGGCGCTCGGCGCGACGGTGATCGGCACGGTGTCGAACGAGGCCAAGGCCGCGCTCGCCATGGCGCATGGCTGTGACCATGTGATCGACTACACGCGCGAGGATTTCGCCCGGCGAGTGCGCGAAATCACCGGCGGCGCTGGCGTGCGCGTGGTCTACGACGGCGTCGGCAAGGATACCTTTGCCGGCTCGCTGGACAGTCTGCAAACCTGCGGCATGCTGGTCAGCTTCGGCAACGCCTCCGGGCCGGTGCCGCCCTTCGACCCGCTGCTGCTGTCGCAGAAGGGCTCGCTGTTCCTGACCCGGCCGACGCTCATGCACTACACCGCGAAGCGCTCGGATCTTCTGGCCCTGGGTACCGAACTGTTCGATGTCGTCGGCGCCGGCAAGGTAAGGATCGAGGTTCACCAGACCTACCCGCTGGCCGAAGTCGCCGGCGCGCACCGTGACCTGGAGGCGCGCAAGCATACCGGGTCGACCGTCC
The DNA here is from genome assembly GCF_029255285.1 of Accumulibacter sp. GTDB lineage: Bacteria > Pseudomonadota > Gammaproteobacteria > Burkholderiales > Rhodocyclaceae > Accumulibacter. The sequence continues at coordinate 30,981 of NZ_JAPUVI010000021.1, read as the reverse complement.
TCCTTCCCTGATGGATCGCCTGCGCGCCAGGCTGATCGCTCTCCGCTACCTGCTGGCGACGGCCTGGCCGATCGTCCTGATCAGCGCGCTCGGTCTGCTCGTCGCCTATCAGTTCGTCGAGCCGGCGCCACCGGGGCGGATGACCATCACCACCGGCAGCGAGACCGGCGCCTACTACGCCTACGCCAAACGCTACGCGACGTTGCTGGCCGCCAAGGGAATCACGCTCGACATCCGGACGTCGGCCGGTTCGCACCAGAACCTCGAACGCCTCGAGCGGGGCGAGGCCGATGTCGCGTTCGTGCAGGGCGGCATCCGTCCGTCGGCCGGTGCCCGGCAAGCCGACGATGAGGAGGAAGAGGAGGGCGACGCCGGCTTCCTGCGCTCGCTGGGCAGCGTCGCCTACGAGCCGGTCTGGGTGTTCTATCGCGGCGAGCAGCGCATCGACAAGCTGCACCAGCTCGACGGTCGGCGGATCGCCGTCGGCGAGGACGGCAGCGGCATCCGCGGGCTGGCGCTGCAACTGCTCGAGGCCAACGAGATCCGCGCCGACGACCCGAAACTTCTGCCGCTGGCCGGGCTGACCGCGGCCGAGGCCTTGCAGAAGGGCGAGATCGATGCGGCTTTCATCGTCGCCGCGCAGGAGGCGCCGGTCGTCCAGGTTCTGCTGCGTTCGCCGGGACTGCAGGTGCTGAGTTTCAGCCAGGCCGACGCCTACCTGCGGCTCTTCCCGTTTCTGTCCAAGGTGGTGCTGCCGCGCGGCGTGGTCAGTCTGGTGCGGCACGTGCCGCCGCGCGACGCCGTTCTGCTGGCGACGACGGCCAACGTGATCGTGCGCGACGACCTCCACCCGGCGCTGCTCAGCTTGCTGCTGCAGGCGATGACCGAAGTCAACGGCAAGGGCGGTTTCTTCCAGCGCGCCGGCGAGTTCCCGGCCTACAAGGACCAGAGCTTTCCGCTGTCCGGCGAAGCGGCGCGTTACTACCGCTCCGGACCGCCCTTCCTGCAACGCTATCTGCCTTTCTGGCTGGCGGTTCTCGTCGAGCGCCTGTTCGTCATGCTCGTGCCGCTTTTCATGTTGTCGCTGCCGCTCTTGAAGTTCGCGCCGACGATCTACAGTTGGCGTGTGCGGGCGAAGATATTCCGCTGTTACGGCGACCTCAAGTTCCTCGAGAACGAACTGCGCGACCGCTTCGACGCCACTCTCGCCGGACAGTACGCCGAGCGCCTCGACCGCATCGAGCACGCCGCCAGCACGCTCAAGATTCCACTGGCGTTCAGCGATCTGCTTTACACTCTGCGCGAACACATCAACCTGGTTCGCGCCGAGCTGCACCGGCTCGGCACGAACCCAGACCGGGGAAAACAAGAATGAAATCCTTTCTGATTGCCAATCCAAAGGGGGGTTCGGGGAAATCCACGCTGGCGATCAATCTCGCCGGCCATCTGGCTCGCAGCGGACATCGCGTGATGCTCGGCGACGTCGATCGCCAGCAGTCGTCGCGCGACTGGCTCAACCTGCGGCCGTCGATCCTGCCCAAGATCCGCAGTTGGGAAATCGAGCCGGGGAAAACCGCCAAGCCGCCGAAGGGGACGACGCATGTCGTTCTCGACACACCGGCCGCCCTGCATGGAAAGGCGCTCGATACGGTCGTCAAGCAGGTCAATCGCGTCCTCGTCCCGGTTCAGCCGTCGCTCTTCGATATGCTGGCCACCCGCCATTTCCTCGAGGTTTTGCTGGCCGAGAAAGCCGTGCGCAACGAACACGCCTTCGTCGCCGTGGTCGGCATGCGCGTCGACCCGCGCACGCGCTCGGCGGCCGAACTCGAGCGGTTTCTCGAGAAATTCGACCTGCCGGTACTCACCTACCTGCGCAACACTCAGCTCTACGTGCAGACGGCGATGCACGGGATGACGATGTTCGACCTCTCCGCCTCGCGTGCGGCGAGAGATCTCGAACAGTGGCAGCCGATCATCGACTGGGTAGACAGCTAGCCGGATGCCCGAAGCGTCGTTCATTCATCTTCGTCTGCACAGCGAGTACTCGGTCACCGACGGCATCGTCCGCCTCGACGATGCGCTCGCCCGCGCCGCCGACTGCGGCATGCCGGCGCTGGCGCTGGGCGATCTGGGCAACGTCTTCGGCCTGGTCAAGTTCTATTCGTCGGCTCGCGGCAAGGGAATCAAGCCGTTGCTCGGCAGCGACGTGTTCATCGCCAACGAGGCCGACCCGGATCGCCCGCACCGTCTGCTCCTGCTCTGCCGCTCGCGACCAGGCTATCTGCAACTCTGCGAACTGCTCTCGCGCGCCTATCTCGCGCCCCGCGTCCGTGGCCGCGCCGAAATCACGCGCCGGATGCTCGACGAGGTCGGCGTCGACGGCCTGCTCGCGCTCTCCGGAGCGGCCGCCGGCGACGTCGGCGAAGCACTGCTGCAAGGCCACCGCGAGCAGGCGGTGAGGCGGGCGCTGGACTGGGAGCGGCGTTTTCCCGGCGCCTTCTACCTCGAGGTGCAGCGCTACGGGCAACCGCAGCAGGAGGCGCTGGTCGACGCGACCGTCGATCTGGCGGCCGAACTCGGCCTGCCGCTGGTCGCCACGCACCCCATCCAGTTTCTCGAGCGCGACGATTTCAAGGCGCACGAGGCGCGCGTCTGCATTGCCGAAGGCTACATGCTCGGCGACCCGCGGCGCCCCCGCCTGTACACCGAGGAACAGTACTTCAAGTCGGCCGACGAAATGCTCGCCCTGTTTGCCGATCTGCCGGTCGCGCTGGCCAATTCGGTCGACATCGCCAAGCGCTGCAATCTCCAGATCACGCTAGGCCAGAGCTACCTGCCGGACTTCCCGACGCCGCCCGGCGTGACGCTCGACGACTTTCTTCGTCAGCAGGCGGCGGCCGGCCTCGAAGTCCGCCTGCAGCAGCTTTTTCCCGACCCCGCCCGGCGCGCCGCTGAGCGCCCGCCCTACGACGCCCGCTTGCGGCTCGAGACCGACACCATCGTCGCCATGGGCTTTCCCGGCTACTTCCTGATCGTCGCCGACTTCATCAACTGGGCCAAGCACAACGGCTGCCCGGTCGGCCCGGGGCGCGGCTCGGGCGCCGGTTCGCTCGTCGCCTACGCGCTCGGCATCACCGACCTCGATCCCCTGCGCTACGCGCTGCTCTTCGAGCGTTTCCTGAACCCCGAGCGGGTGTCGATGCCCGACTTCGACATCGACTTCTGCCAGGACAACCGCTGGCGGGTCATCGAGTACGTTCGCCAGAAGTACGGCGCGGCGGCGGTCTCGCAAATCGTCACCTTCGGCACCATGTCGTCGAAAGCGGTCATTCGCGATGTCGGACGGGTTCTCGACCTGCCCTACAATTTCTGCGACCAGCTTTCCAAACTGATTCCGGTCGAGACCAACAAGCCGCTGTCGCTCGCCAAGGCGATCGCCGCCGAACCGCAACTCAAGGCGAGGCTGGACGAAGAGGAAGAAGTGAGAGACCTCTTCGCGCTCGCTGTCCGCCTCGAGGATCTGACGCGCAACGTCGGCATGCACGCTGGCGGCGTGCTGATCGCTCCCGGCAAGCTGACCGACTTCTGCCCGGTCTATTCCGCCGACGGCGGCGCGGTCGTGTCGCAGTTCGACAAGGACGACGTCGAGAAGATCGGGCTCGTCAAGTTCGATTTTCTCGGCCTGCGCAACCTGACGATCATCGAACTGGCGCTGGCCTATGTCGAACGACTGAGCGGTACGCGCCCCGACCTGGCGACCATGGACTTCGACGATCCGCAGGCCTACCAAATTCTCAAGGACGGCAACACGACGGCGATCTTCCAGGTCGAATCGGAAGGCATGAAGAAGCTGGTCCGTAAGCTGGCCCCCGACCGCTTCGAGGACATCATCGCCGTGCTCGCGCTCTACCGGCCGGGGCCGCTCGGTTCGGGAATGGTCGACGATTTCATCCTGCGCAAGAAGGGGCAGCAGAAGATCGACTACTACATCGACGATCTGAAAGCCTGCCTCGAGCCGACCTACGGCGTCATCGTCTATCAGGAACAGGTGATGCAGATCGCGCAGATCATCGGCGGCTACACGCTTGGGGGGGCGGACCTCCTGCGCCGCGCGATGGGCAAGAAGAAGGCCGAGGAAATGGCGCTGCATCGCGACCTGATGCGCGACGGCGCCCGGAAGAAGGGCTACGACGAAAAGCTGGCGATGCAGCTCTTCGACCTCATGGAGAAGTTCGCCGAGTACGGCTTCAACAAGTCGCATACCGCCGCCTACGCCGTCGTCACCTATCACACCGCCTGGTTGAAGGCGCATCATTGCGCCGCCTTCATGGCGGCGACGCTGTCGTCGGACATGGACAACACCGACGCGGTCAAGATCTTCCACGACGATGCGATCGCCAACGGCCTGCGCCTCCTCGCTCCCGACGTCAATGCTTCCGACTACCGCTTCACGCCGGTCGACCGCGGCACCGTGCGTTACGGCCTGGGTGCCGTCAAGGGCACCGGTGAGCAGGCGGTCGCCGCGATCCTCAAGGCACGTCGGGCGGCGGGCGCTTTCCGGGATCTGTTCGACTTCTGCCGGCGGGTCGACAAGCGGCTGGTCAATCGGCGGACGATCGAAGCGCTGATCCGCGCCGGCGCCTTCGACTCGCTCGACGACCATCGCGCGCGCTTGCTCGCCTCGGTCGGCATCGCCATCGAGGCGGCCGAACAAGCCGAGCGCAACGCCAGGCAGGTCAGCTTGTTCGACGTCTTCGAAAGCGGCGGCGACGAGGCGAGCGGGCACGCTCCGTCCTACGTCGAGGCCGTCCGCTGGAGCGAACGGCAGAAGCTCAACGAAGAGAAGCTGGCGCTCGGTTTCTACTTCTCCGGCCATCCCTTCCATGGCGTACGGGCCGAGGTGTCGCATTTCGTGCGCGGCAGTCTGGCCACTCTCGAAGCCCGCAAGGAGACGCAGTGGCTGGCCGGCCTGGTGGTCGGCCTGCGCAGCAAGCTCACGGCGCGCGGCAAGATGCTCTTCGTTCAGCTCGACGACGGCAGCCGCTCGCTCGAGGTTTCGGTGTTCAACGAGCTGCTGGAAAGCGAACGGGCCAAGATCAAGATCGACGAGGTACTGATCGTCGAAGGCCGCGTCCAGCGCGACGACTTTGCCGGCGAGGGGCGCGTGCGCGTCATCGCCGAACACTTGCTGACGCTGGCCGAGGCGCGCGGCCGCTTTGCCCGCCATCTGCGCCTGTCGCTCAACGGCCAGGCCAGCGGCGGCGCGCGCGCCGTCGCGCAACGCCTGCGCACGCTGCTCGCGCCCTACACGCCGGGCGATTGCCTGGTGCGCATCGCGTATTGCAACGGCGACGCCACCTGCGAACTGGCCCTCGGCGACGCCAACCGGGTGCGCGCCGAAGACGAGTTGCTGCTGGCGCTGCGCCAATGGTTGAGCAGCGACGGCGTCAGCGTCGACTACCCCTGACGCGATTCCGCCGGTCCGTAGCCGCCGCCGCGCGGCGGGCGGGCCGGACGCTCGTGGCGCTTGCCAAACCGGGTGCTCCGGGTAGAATCCCGAAGGGGAGCCGCAGGGGGATCGAAGGCTCCGTTTCCACCGGCGCTGGGGGAGGGATTGCGCGTGGCCAAACTGAGTCCCCCGCGGCTACCGCGGGTAGTGCATCGCGGCCGGTTATAAGAACGTCTCGACCGGGCGCTCGACTCATCCGCCGCCTGGATCACCGGCTGCGCCAGGGCGGGCAAGACGACGCTGATGGCCAACTACCTCGCGCGCCGGGAGATCACGCCCATCTGGTATCAGATCGAACGCGCCGACGCCGATGCCGCCGTTTTCTGCCACGCCTTGGCCTCGCGAGCGGGAGCCGCGGCGGGGAGTCTGCGCTCGGCGATGCTCGGCGTCGGTTCGCTCAACGGACTTCCGGTGGCCGATCTCGAAGGTTTGCTCCACCGCTATCTGGCGGATTTTTATTGCGAGATTTCGGGACCGCTCACGCTGGTCGTCGACAACGCCCAGGAAGCGCTCGCCGCGGAGCCTTTCCGTCAGCTGCTCCTGGCCGCCATCGACGAACTGCCGCGCGGCTCGCGACTCCTCGTCGCCAGCCGCCGTCCGCCGCCGGCCGAGTTTTCGCGCCTGGTGGCCAATGGCGGACTGGCCTTGCTGCACCCCGACGAGTTGCCGTTCACCGAAGACGAGTCCCTGGCCGTGCAGCGACTGGCCAGACCGGCGGCGCAAACGCGCTCGCTGGCCGAGATGCAGGCCCTGCACCGGATCACCGCCGGCTGGCCGGCCGCCCTTCGCCTGCTGCTCCAACTGGAAACGCCGAACGCGCCGGCGCGGCCGGAACTCGCGCCGACCGAGCAGGCGCCGCTGTTCGACTACCTGGCGAGCGAAGTATTCGCCCGTCAGCCGCCCGCCGCCCGCCGCCTGCTGCTCGCCCTGGCCCATCTGCCACGCATGCGGGTGGCGATACTGCCGGCGCTCTGCGGCGACTCGGCCGCCTTGCCGCTGCTCGAAGCCCTGCATCAGGACGGCAACCTGACCACGCGACATGGCAGCGGCGCCGACAGGTATTACCAGTTCCACCCCCTGCTGCGCCAGTTCCTGCAGCATCGGACGAAAAGCGAGCTGACGGCCGCCGAACTGGCCGCGCTCCGGCGCCGCGCCGCCGCCTTGCTGGCCGCCGACGACGACCCCGACGCCGCGGCGCAACTGCTGATCGCCGGTCAGCACTGGGACGAGTTGCAAGGACTGGTGCTCGACCAGGCCGAAGCGCTGGTCGGACGCGGCTGGCAACGCACCCTGGCCGACTGGCTGCAGGCGTTGCCGGCCACGCGGTGCGACGCCGACCCGTGGCTTGGCTACTGGCAGGGCGAAGCCGAGCTTCACTTCTCCCCGCCCAAGGCGCAAGCGAGCTTTGAGCGAGCGTATCGGCGTTTTCGCGAACGGCGGCTGGCCGACGGCGCCTATCGCGCCTGGTCGGCCTGCGTGGACCTGATCTGCTTCGAATGGGCCGACTTCCGCCCGCTGGATGCCTGGCTGGACGAAGCCGATACCTTGCAGCGGGATTTCGGCGCGCCGCCCCCGGCACTCGCCAGCCGCTTCGCCGCCAGCCTGTTCGGCGCGCTGATGTTCCGCCGTCCGCAGGACCCGGCGATACACCGCTGGGCCGACCGTTTGCTGGACATCATCGAAAACTCTGCCGACCCGATCGAGCGCCTCGTCCTCGGCGGCAACCTGCAGATTCATCACACCGTCTGCGTGCGCCGCAAGAGCGCGCTCGATCGCCTGAAGCGAGCGCTCGAGCCCCCGGCCGGCACCGCCCTGCCGCCGGTTTATGGTGCATTGTGGCAGGCGATCCAGTCCATGCAGCTTTGGAGCGAGGGGCGCGGCGACGAGTGTGCGGCCGCCGCGTTGCGCGGCAGCCAACTGGCGCGCGACCACGGCTTGCGGATGTGGGATTTTTTCCTCGGCGCGCTCGAGGTCTATGGCTGGCTCAACGATGGCGAACTGCCGCGTGCCCGACTGGCGCTCGAACGGCTCGAGAAGGTCGTCGATCCGCGGCGCCGCGTGGACGTTGCGCACTTCTATTTTCTCACCGCGATGAGCGAACACTTTTCCGGCGACGCGGCGGCGGCATTGATTGCCGTCGACCAGTCGCTGGCGATGGCCGACCGCTATGCCGGCCCTCACCAGCACGTTCTGGGCCGACTGACGCGCGCCGAGGCCTTGCACGCCCTGGGCCGGACGGGCGAAGCCTGGCCGCTGCTGGAAGCGGTCCGCGCCTATGGCCGGGCGACGGACAGCCCGATCTTCGCCTACCAGGTGGATCTCGCCGAAGCCGTGTTCGTACTCGATACGGGCGACGAAGCCCGGTGCGCCGCCGCGCTGCGGCGCGCCTTCACGGTCGGCCTGGCGGAGGACTATCTGACGCACCATTACTTTCGCCCCGGCGTGATGTCGCGGCTGTGCGCTTTCGCTCTCCAGCACGGCATCGTGACCGACTTCGCCCGCCGCCTGATTCGTTGTCGCAGGCTGAAAGCACCGAAGGACGAGACCGAATTGAATGCGCCGGGACTCGACATCGAATGCTGGCCGTGGCCGATCCGGATCCACACGCTGGGCCGCTTCGGTCTGCAGGTCGACGATCGCCCGGTCGCCGGAGCGGGCCAGGCGAAACCGCTCGAACTGCTGCGCGCGCTGATCGCTCGCGGTGGGCGCGACGTTCCGATCGTCGATCTGATCGGCGATCTGTGGGGTAAGCGGGAAGAAGACGGCAGTGTCGAGGGAAACGGCGCTGGCGCCGGCCAGCCGGGCAAGGACAAGAGCGAAGGAGGTCGCGCCGCTTTCGACATCAACCTCTCCCGCCTGCGCCGCCTGCTCGGGCAAGCGGACGCGCTACAGGTCACGGACCGCTGCCTGACCCTGGACAACGCCCAATGCTGGGTCGATCTCTGGTCTTGCCAGCGTCTGCTGCACCACATTCGCCAGTTGCTCGACGGGGCCGACGCGCCGCCGGTGGCGCTCGTAGTTGCCCGCGGCCGCGACCTCCTCGCGTGCTACCGCGGCCACTTCCTGGCACGGGAACGCGCCGCCTGGACGAGCGAGACGCGCGACGACTTGCGCGAGCGCGTGGCGACGACGATTGCCGGGCTCGCGTCGCGACTCGAGAGCGCCGGCGCCGTCGTCGAGGCGAGCCAATTCTACGAGCGGGCGATCGTCGACATCGACCGGCGCCGCGAGGCGCTCTATCTCGGCTTGATGTACTGCCTGTACCGCCAAGGCAAGGTGGCCGAAGCGCTGCGCGTCTACCACCGCTGCCGCGTCGCCCTCGCTCGTTACTTCGGCGTCCGGCCGTCGGCCGAGACCGAAGCGCTGCGCGCGCTGCTGGAATACCGGCCACCAGCGGTGGCGGCGCCCGATTCCTGAAGGGCGGAGTCTCCCGTTTGTCTTTCAAAGTTTTTATCAGCTCGATACGCAGCCTTCCTCCCAGCCGGTCTGACGCCGCCCTGCGGCTGATTCGCATCCGCGCGATTGCGGCGCGCCGCGCTCGCCTGCCGGTGCTCGATGAGCGTCCCGAGGCCGAGATTCTCGGGCTTGGAGCGGACGGACTGCCGCGCTGACGATGGTCGTCGACAGCTCGGCGCTGCCAACGGGCTGGAGGCGATGATCGTGATCTCAGCCCCGCTCGGCCGCCCGGGTGTGCAGGTCTTGGGCGAGCTGCCCGACGCCGCCGGGGTGCAGGTCGAGCCCGCTGACGCCGAATTGGCGCACGCCGACTTCGACGCCTGGCAACGCTTCGGCAAAGCGCGCCATCCGGCCGGATTGGCCTTCGGCGATTGGTAGGCCTAGGCTTTGGCGAGCCGCCGGGGTGATGGGCGGCTTTTCAAGGGCCGTGATTTTTTGCAAAGCGATGTCCTGCCGGCTGCTGGTCAGCAATGAAGCCCAGCCTCCCGAATCGGGCGCTGGCGCCGTGGCGGACCGACGCCGCCGCCAGCAGTAATTTCATCCCGGCGTGATGTCGCGCCTGGGCGCTTTCGCTCTCGGGCGCGGCACGGTTACCGACTTCGCCGACCCGGTCATCGCCAGCTGATGCCGCCGCCGGTCGACGTCGACGACTCCTTCCGACCACCCGGAACGGGCCGCTTCGCTCTGCGGGCCGGTGATCGCCCGGCCGCCGAAGCGGTCCAGGCCAAGCCGCTGGAACTGCCTGCGTGCGCCGCGATGTCTCGCTGCCCGGTTGACCTTGAGCAGTGTACCCGGTAAGGCTCGGCAATCTCCCGCATGGCGTACGCTCGGTCAGAAAAGCGTGCGCTATCGCTTCGCGGCGCAGCGGGCGCGCCAGCGGACGGAGTTCCTGTCGATACCGGAACGGAGCCGAGCGCCGCAGCAGCAGGCGGCTCAGACTGTCGAGCCGCCCGTATGCTGCATGTAGGATGACAGCCGTCCGCCTCGGCCAGCCATGGCTTGCTAAATTCACCCTGCTGCGCGGCCGTGTTTCCAGGCAGTACCTCCTTCCCTGTGCTCCTTTGGCCAGCACCCGATCCGCGCTTCTTATGGCCGTTTGTTAATATATTCAATCAATTAGGAGAAACGTATGAAAGACCGTAGGCTGGTTCTTCGCTTACCCTTCCTTGGCGGTGTCGCGTCCGTGTTGGCGCTCAGCTCGGCTCCGGTCCTTGCATTGCCTTTCGTTGCCCAAACGACGTTTGGTGGCGCCGGCGACGAAGGTGGTGCCGGTGTGGTTGCAAGCGGCAGCGACGTATATTTCACTGGGTCAACCGCCGCTGGGCAGAGTGTCGTGGGGCAATTCGGTTCGAGTCTCGCACCGTCACCTGTCTGGAGCCGTTCTTGGCCTGGCCCGAGTGACGCTGCTTTCTTTAGTGGCGTTGCCCTGACGAGCACCGGAGTGATCGCTGCTGGACGGAGCTATATCAACACTGTCGACACCGTCGGTGGCAAGGAGGGCAAAGGCGTCACTGTCAAGTTCAATGCAGATGGCTCTGCAGGCGGTGGCGTTGGCGGTGCAGTGTGGTCCCGGCAAACCCCTGCTGCTCCAGGCGGCTTTCCGTATGGTGGCCACGAGTGGCTTACGGGTGTTACGACGGCGTTCGAGGGCGGCCAAACGAGGCTCTATACGGCGGGGGTTGGCGAGCGCGTGGGATTTACTTCTGAGTGGGGTCTCTTTGTGACCAAGCTCGACGACTCTGGAAACATCCTTTGGTCCCGCAATGACTTCTCTCCGACGAACGCACACAACAGGCCGTCCATTACCGCGATTGACAACGGGGTTTATGTCGCCAGCCGCAACGACACCAGCGGCATCCATCCCTACCTCAAGAAATACAATCAAGACGGCAATCTCGTATGGTCCAAGACTTCAGCGGCCTCGGGGGAATACCTTGGGGTGGCTTCGGCTGGGGGCAACGTCTACGCCGTCGGCCAGACCAACCCCGAGACGGCGAACCCGGACTTCCTCATCGAAAGCTGGGATGGCGCTGGAAACCTGTTGTGGTCTAAGACCTACGACCGCGGCTCGGCCGAGGACATTCTGAATGGCGTTGTCTATCGGGGCGGTCGCTTGTTTGCGGTAGGCTCCACCAAAGGGGGCTCAGCCGGCGGAACCGACGGCATTCTTCTTGAAATCGATGCGCTCACCGGGAACTTGATCGATTCCTCGCTCTGGGGCGGCGCGGCCGACGACTCGTTCAGCGGCCTTGCCATCGCGGGGGCGAGGCTATACGCCGTTGGAGCGACGCGAAGCTTCGGGGCAGGAGGCAGCGATATCGCTCTGACCAGCTTCGCGTTGCCGTCGGCCAGCGTGCCGGAGCCGGCGACACTGCTCTTGACCTCGCTTGGCATGGCAGGCTTGCTTGCCGCCCGTCGACGCGATGATTTGCAGCGAGGTGTCGAAGTCGACCTGCAGAGCGCCTGAGATCAAGGTGGCACTGGCAGACCTCGATTTCCGACACGAGAAACACGTGGCGCGTACAGCTGCGGGCAGGCTTTTGCCTGCCTCGTCGGCCGTGCATCGTTCCGTCAGCTTGGCACCGTCCTCCGCTGCACAGCCAGCTGAGGGAGCTTGGGGTCAGAAGGCGATTGGGGTCAACTCCTGCAATCAGGCCTTTATGTCCAATTCTTCGTCCCGGGACGCTGCGTGAAGAACCACGCAGCGTCGCTTTCACTGCCGCATCCGAGTTACAGCGACTCGCCCCTTGTGTCGGCGGCGAGCAACGGTGCCCGCTCTTCGTCGCTTTGGATGCGCATGGTACGACTCGGGCGGAACGGCGGTAGCATGAACGGGTTGTCCCTGTCTTCGAGGTTACAATGGACTGGAAGCCCCACATCATTACCAATCCGCAAGTGAGGCACGGAGGTGTGTTTTGCCGGCACACGCGTGCCAGTCTCCGTAGTTCTCGACAACCTTGTCAACCTTGCCGATGGGGAGCCGGTAGAGGTCATCCATGGTCAGTCCTGGTTGCGCTTCCTCGTTGCCAGCCGCCGAATCTCTCCAAACGAGTCATCGCTGGCCGGCTCCACGCCGTTTCGTCTTCCTCTCCGCTGGCGCTCGACGAAGCCTGCGGCCGCGTCGAAGATCCGGCACAAGCCGATACGCCGAGGCTGGTTTTTGCCCCATAGACCGTTGCCCGCCCGCCTTCGCCAGCCGGGCCAGGGGCTTCGAGCTTGACCGGGGTGCCCGACTGCGGTATATGCCACTAGGGAAATGGGCTTGTCGGCCAGGCGCCAGAACGTTTGCTCTCGTTCGTTGGCGCGGGGCGGCGCCGGATCGATCGAGAAACCTAGAGGAGCGGTAATGGAACGTGAAGCGATGGAGTATGACGTAGTGATTGTCGGCGCGGGGCCGGCGGGCTTGAGCGCGGCGATTCGCGTCAAGCAGCTCAATCCCGAGTTGGGCGTGATGGTGCTCGAGAAAGGCTCCGAAGTCGGCGCCCACATTCTTTCCGGCGCGCTGTTCGAGAGCCGGGCGCTCGACGAGTTGCTGCCCGACTGGCAGGCGCGCGGTGCGCCCTTGAATACGCCGGTCAGCGAAGACCGGGTTTACCTCTATCGCAGCCAGACTTCGGCGACCCGCCTGCCGGGCTTTGCCGTTCCCTCGCCGATGCACAATACCGGCACCTACGTCATCAGCCTGGGCAGCCTCTGCCGCTGGCTGGCCGAGCAGGCCGAAGCGGTCGGCGTCGAGATTTTTCCGGGTTTCGCGGCGTCGGAAGTGCTCTACCACGACGACGGTTCGGTCAAGGGCGTGGCGACCGGCGATCTGGGGCGCGACAAGGCGGGCGAGCCGAAGGACAGCTTCCAGCCCGGTATCGAGTTGCACGCCAAGTACACGCTGTTTGCCGAAGGCGCGCGCGGCCAGCTCGGCAAGGAACTGATCGCGCGCTACGACCTGGCGGCCGGCGCGACCGCCCAGCATTACGGAATCGGGATCAAGGAACTGTGGCAGATCGATCCGGCGAAGCACCAGCCGGGGTTGGTGGTGCACGGGGCCGGGTGGCCGCTCAGCGAACACGGGGCGACCGGCGGTTCCTTCCTCTATCACATGGCGGACAACCAGGTCGCGGTCGGCCTGATCGCCGACCTCAACTACGCCAATCCTTATCTGTCGCCTTTCGAGGAGTTCCAGCGCTTCAAGTCGCAGGCCGAAATCCGCTCCCACCTGGAAGGCGGCCAACGTTTGTGCTACGGCGCGCGGGCGATCACCAAGGGAGGGCTCAACAGCCTGCCGAAGCAGACCTTTCCGGGCGGGCTGCTGCTCGGCTGCGACGCCGGGACGCTCAATTTCGCCAAGATCAAGGGCATCCACACGGCGATGAAGTCGGGAATGCTGGCCGCCGAGACGGTCCATGCGGCCTTGCAGGCGGGCGACCAGGGACGCGGCGATCTGGTGGCGTATCAGCAGGCGTTCCGCGATTCGTGGCTGTACGCCGAACTGTACCAGGCGCGCAACTTCGGGCCGGCGCTGCACAAATTCGGCACCTTCCTCGGCGGCGCGTTCAACTGGCTGCAGATGAACCTGTTCGGCGGCTGGATGCCGTTCACGCTGCGCGACCGGACGAGCGACCACGAGCAGTTGCGGGCGGCGGCGCAGTTTCAGCCGATCCAGTATCCGAAACCGGACGGCGAGCTGACCTTCGATCGCCTGTCGTCGGTTTTCATGTCCAATACGGCGCACGAGGAAGACCAGCCGGTGCATCTGCAACTGCTCGACAGCAGCAAGGCCCTGACGGTCAATTACAAGGAATACGCTTCGCCGGAGCAACGTTACTGCCCGGCCGGGGTGTATGAAATCGTCGAGGAAGCCGGCGGCCCGCGGCTGCAGATCAATGCCTCGAACTGCGTGCACTGCAAGACCTGCGACATCAAGGACCCGACGCAGAACATCCGCTGGGTGGCACCCGAGGGCGGTGGCGGACCGAACTATCCGAACATGTGACGCCGCCCGGCGGTAGCCGGCTCAGGCGTCGTCTGGCGTGGCGCGCGGCGATTTGGCGGCCTGCTGCGCGAGCGCCCAGGCGATATGCTCGCGCAGTAGCGGCGAGGGGTCGTCGCGGCGTGCGGTGAGCGCGGCGACGACGACCGGCGAGTAGTCGGCGTTGCCGAGCGCGACGGCGATGTTGCGCAGCCAGCGCGTGTGTCCGATGCGGCGTATCGGGCTGCCCGCCAGCCGCTGCGCGAACTCGTCGGCATTCCAGGCGAAAAGCGCCGTCAGCGGTGCCGCATCGAGGCCGTGGCGCGGCGCGAAGTCGGGGTCGCCGAGGCGCGCAAAGCGGTTCCACGGGCAGCACAACTGGCAGTCGTCGCAACCGTAGATGCGGTTGCCGATCAGCGGGCGCAGAGCGACCGGGATGGCGCCGTGCAGTTCGATCGTCAGGTAGGAGATGCAGCGGCGTGCGTCCACTTCGTAGGGTGCGACGATCGCCGCGGTCGGGCAGACATCGAGGCAGCGCCGGCAGTCGCCGCAATGCTCGTCGATCGGCCTGTCCGGCGGCAACGGCAGGGTGGTGTAGATTTCGCCGAGAAAATGCCACGAACCGCTGCGCGTCAGCGACAGGGTGTGCTTGCCGCGCCACGCGATGCCCGACTGGCGGGCGAACTCGGTTTCCAGTACCGGTGCCGAATCGGCAAACACGCGGCAGGCGAAACCACCGGGCAGGGGCAAGGCATCGGCTTCCTGACGCAGCCGGTCGACCAGGCGCTGGAGTCGCTGGCGGACCGTCTTGTGGTAGTCTCGGCCGAGTGCGTAGCGCGAAACATAGGCCAGGCGGCCGTCGGCGAGCACCTGCTCGGCGTCGGTGGCGTCCGGCCAGTAGGGCAGGCGGACCGAAATGACCGACAGCGTGCCGGCCAGCAAGCGCTCCGGCGCGACGCGCAGCGACGCCTGTTTGGCCATATAATCCATTTCGCCGTGGCGGCCCAGTGCCAGCCAGCGCAATAGCCACGGCGCCGCCGCGGTAACGTCGGCGGAGGCAATGCCGATCGCCGCAAAGCCGAGTTCCCGCCCCCATTCCCTGATCTTGCCCGCCAATTCGGCGTACCCGGCGTGGCCATCGGCTTGGCCGAGCATTTCGCCGCCTGTTTCGGAGCCCCGTTCGTGCATAGCCCGGATCATAACCAGTCCACGCTGACCCTGCATCTGCCCGACGAGGCGGCGACCGCAGATCTCGGCCGCCGTATGGCGCCCTTGCTGGCGCCTGGCATGGTCGTCTGGCTCGATGGCGACCTTGGGGCGGGAAAGACCAGCCTCGTGCGCTCGCTGTTGCGCGCGCGCGACCATGCCGGCGCGGTGAAAAGCCCTACCTACACCTTGGTTGAAATTTATGTGATTTCGAGGATATACTGGTATCACTTTGATTTCTATCGTTTCAACTTTCCAGAAGAGTTTTTGGATGCCGGGCTTGGCGAATATTTCCGCGCCGATTCGGTTTGCCTGGTCGAGTGGCCCGAGAAGGCCGCCGGCTATGTGCCGGCGCCGGATTTGGTGGTGCACTTCCGTTTTGCCGAACCGGGCCGGAAACTGGATCTCGCCGCGTACAGCAAGGAGGGGCGTGAATGTCTGAACACGTTGAGAAGCGGCTTGCCGGACGCCGCCGACTGATCAAGCTGGCCGGCGCTTCGTTGTTTCTGACCGTCAGTCCGCTGTCGCAAGCCGCGGCGACCCGCAGTGCCGGCGTCCTGGCCGTCCGCATCTGGCCGGCCGCCGACTATACGCGGGTGGCCATCGAACACTCCGCCGCGCTCAAGTACACGCACTTCATGGTCAAGGATCCCGAGCGCCTGGTCGTCGACCTCGAAGGCATCGAGTTCACCAGCGTGCTCGAAGGGCTGGCCGGCAAGGTGGCACCCAACGATCCCAACATCAAATTGTTGCGCGCCGGGCGTTACAAGCCGGGAGTCGTGCGCCTGGTGATGGAACTCAAGGGCGAAGCGAACCCGCAGGTTTTCGTCCTGCCGCCGGTCGGTGGCTACGGGCATCGCCTGGTTCTCGACGTCTATCCCCTCAATCCGCCCGATCCGCTGCTCTCCGTGCTCGATGGCCGGGAAGCGCCGCTGCCCGCCGTCGAGACCCGGCCGCTTGCCAAGGTCGACAGTCGGGCGGAAGTGGCGGAAGCCAAACCGGCGCCCAAGACCGAAGCGGCTGCCGAGCCGAAGTCGCCACCCGCCAAGCGGCAGGGTCGGCCGGTGGTCGATCGCCTGGTGACGATCACCCTCGATCCCGGGCACGGCGGCGAGGATCCGGGAGCCATCGGCAGTGGCGGCAGCTACGAAAAGCACGTCACCCTGGCGGTCGCCAAGCGTTTGCGGGCCAAGATCGAGGCCGAGCCGAACATGCGCGCCGTGCTGACGCGCGACGCCGATTTCTTCGTCCCCCTGCACGCCCGGGTGCAGAAGGCGCGGCGAATCCAGTCCGACCTCTTCGTTTCGATACACGCTGATGCGTTCGTCCGGCCGGATGCCAACGGGTCGTCGGTCTTCGTACTGTCCGAGAGTGGCGCCTCGAGTTCCGCCGCGCGCTATCTCGCGCAAAAGGAGAACGCGGCCGATCTGATCGGCGGCGTCAATCTCGACGTCAAGGATCCCATTCTCGCGAGGACGCTGCTCGATCTGTCGCAAACCGCGACCATCAACGACAGTCTCAAGTTGGGCAAGGCGGTTCTCGGTGAACTCGGAGGCATCAACCGCTTGCACAAGGCCAGCGTCGAGCAGGCCGGTTTCGCCGTGCTGAAAGCTCCCGACATTCCGTCGATTCTCGTCGAGACGGCCTTCATCTCGAATCCCGAGGAGGAAAAGCGGCTCAACGACGAAGCCTACCAGGACAAGATGGCCGAGGCGATCTTCTCCGGGATCCGGAAGTATCTGGCCAAGAACCCGCCGCTCGCCAAGTCTACGCTGGCCTGAACCTGCCTCTCTTCTCTATTTGTCTTTCCCGGCGGGGTCAGTTGCGCCGTGCGAAGTTCTCGAAGTCCTCGACCGGCAGCGGGCGGCTGAAAAGATAGCCCTGATAGGCACGGCAGCCCTGGCCGGCGAGGTAATCCCGTTGCGCCGCCGTTTCCACACCCTCGGCGATGACCGCCAGTCCGAGACTTTCCGCCAGGACGACGACCATCCTGGCGATCGCCGCGTCGTTGGCGTCGTCGAGGATGTTACGGATGAAGCCCTGGTCGATCTTCAACTGGTCGAGCGGCAGACGCTTGAGGTAGGAGAGCGACGAATAGCCGGTCCCGAAGTCGTCCAGCGAGAAATGGACTCCTGTCGCCTTGAGGGCGCTCATCTTGGCGATGACCGCTTCGACGTCGTCTACCAGCAGGCTTTCCGTCAGCTCGAGCTTGAGCTGTTGCGGCCGCGCGCCGCTGCTCGCCAGCGCCGCCAGCACCCGGTCGACGAAGCTTTCGTCGTGAAACTGACGGGCGCTGACATTCACCGCGATGCTCAGATGGGTCAGTTCCGCCTGTGCGGCCCAGGCCGCGAGTCGCGCACAAGCGGTCTCCAGAACCCACTGACCGACGGAAATGATCTGCCGGCTTTCTTCAAGCAAAGGAATGAACTCGGCCGGCGAGACCAGCCCGCGCTTCGGGTTTTGCCAGCGCAGCAAGGCTTCGGCGCCGATGGTGCGGCCCGCGGCGTCGACTTGCGCTTGGTAATAGACCAGAAACTCCCGCTTCTTGCCGGCGTCGCGCAGCGCGGCAGCCAGCGCCGCGCGCGCCGTGACCGCTTCCTGCATCGCCGGGTCGAAGAAGCGCAGCGCATTGCCGCCCACCCGTTTGGCCT
Organism: Accumulibacter sp.; assembly: GCF_029255285.1. Classification (GTDB taxonomy): domain Bacteria; phylum Pseudomonadota; class Gammaproteobacteria; order Burkholderiales; family Rhodocyclaceae; genus Accumulibacter. The sequence continues at coordinate 13,196 of NZ_JAPUVI010000021.1, read as the reverse complement.
GATGCATGGCGGATTCGGCGCGCTGCAGCAATTCGTCCACCATCTCGTGCTGATCGGTGAACAGGGCGATGCCGATGCTGACCGTGTTGTGATGCGCATAGTCGGCGAGCAGGTAGGGCTGACTGAGCGTCGTCAGTACCTTGCCGCCCACGGCTTCGGCCTGGTTCGCCGCATCCTGGGCGTCGTCGCTCAGATCCTCGAGCATGACGACGAACTCGTCGCTACCTGGGCGTGCCACGGTGTCGCTGGCGCGCACGCAGGCGCTCAGGCGTTGGGCCGCCTTTTGCAACACGAGGTCGGCGCGTTCTCGGCCGACGATGTCGTTTAAGTTCTTGAAGTTGTCGAGGTCGACGAAGAGCAGCGCACCGCAGCGTGCGGTGCGTGCGCTGGTGACCAGTGCGTGCTGCAGTCGGTCGAGCAGCAGTCGGCGGTTGGGCAGGTCGGTGAGCGGATCGTAGAAGGCGAGGTGATCGATTTTTCGTTCTGCCGCCTTGCGCTGGGTCAGGTCGGAGAATACCGCGACGTAGTGCGAAACGGCGCCCTGTTCGTCGAAAACGGCGGTGATGCTCAGCCACTCGGGAAAGACGTCGCCATTCTTGCGGCGATTCCACATTTCGCCCTGCCAGTGCGTCTCCGTTTGCAACGAAGACCACAGCGCGGCGTAGAAGGCGCGGTCCTGACGCCCCGACTTGAGAATTCTCGGCGTCTGGCCGATCACCTCGTCGGCAGCATAGCCGGTGACCCGGGTGAAGGCGCCGTTAACCGCCAGAATCCGCTGATCGGCATCGGTAATCAGGATGCCTTCCATCGCGTTGTCGAAGACTTCCGCCGCCAGCTTGAGCTGTGCCTCGGCGGCTCGGCGAACGTCGATTTCCCGGCTCAGATTGCGGTTCGTTTCGTTCAGCGCCTCGGTACGCTCCTGAACCCGGCGGTCGAGTTCCCGATTGACCCGTTCGACGTCTTGCAGCGATTCCTCGAGCTCGCCGGCCTGCCGGTCGATGATCCCCTGGGCGCGGGCGACGAGCAGGAAAAGCAGCCCGTAGAGTATCGCCAACAGGCCGGCGACGAGAGCGATGACCAACTGTCGAGTCTCGTTCAGATGGGCGACGAAGGCGGTGACGTCGCTGTACAGTTCGATCACCGCGACCACCTCCTTGGCCTCGCCGCGCATCGGCAGGTAGGAGGAAAAAACGTCGAGGTCGTTGATCGTCCCCTCGAAGGTGTCCATCTTGTCGCGGTGATTCAGGACGTTTGTCACCCGGCCGGCGCGTGCGGCCAGAAAGCCGGCGTTGTTGCTCTTGTCTTCGCCGGTCTGTTGTCTATCGGTCGAGAACACCGTCACGCCGTTGAGTGCATAGACCTTGACCTTGACGACGCCCGTCCCCTTCATGTGCTGGATGACGGTTGCCGGCAACCCGGCGGCGTCGGCGCGCTGGCGCAGCACGTCGGCCGTGGCGCCGGCGCTGGCTTCGACGAGCGGGGCGAATTTTGCCCACAGGGCATTGGCAAAGGCGTTCGTCAGTGCGACGTTGCGGCTTTCGGCGAGGTGCTCGAGATCATCCAGCGCCAGACGCTGGTAGCTCCAGCCCAGCAGCACCGCAATAAGTGCGGTGCACAGCAGGCTGGTCAGCGAAAAATAGCGCTTCAGCGCAAAACGCCGCTGTCTATGCCTGTCGCCGCCCCTCTGTTTCACCTCGTTCCTCTCGCCTCCACTCCTTTCCGAAACCCGATCCGGAAAACCAGGATTCGAAGTGAGAGCATAACAGGATGAACGGCTGGTCCACAATGCGATGCCGGGCGTTACGGCAAAGTGGGTGGGCGAGCGGGTCGTCGGCGGCGCCCGGAGGGCAGGCGCCGCGCCAGGAAGCCGGTCCGTCAGCGGAGGAGGGGACGAATGCGTATAATTCGCCGCTCTGCCCTTTCTCGCCAGCCATCGACCATGCCGCACCAGAACTCATCCACCGGACAGGAAAACCTGCCGTCCACGCTGCCGGAGAAATATCGGCCGGCCGCCATCGAAACCGCTGCGCAGGCGCTTTGGGACAGCACCGGCGCGGCGCGCGCCGACGAAGACCCGGATCGCGCCAAGTACTATTGCCTGTCGATGTTCCCCTATCCGTCCGGCAAGCTGCACATGGGGCATGTGCGCAACTACACGATCGGCGACGTCCTGGCGCGTTTCCATCGCATGCTCGGCTACAACGTCCTGCAGCCGATGGGTTGGGACGCTTTCGGCATGCCGGCGGAGAACGCCGCGCTGCAGAATAAGGTGCCGCCAGCGCAGTGGACGCATGCCAACATCGCCTACATGAAAACCCAGCTCCGGCGGCTCGGTTTCGCCATCGACTGGGAGCGTGAAATCGCCACCTGCCGGCCGGACTACTACCGCTGGGAACAGTGGCTGTTCACCCGCCTTTACGAGAAGGGCCTGATCTACAAGCGGCTGGGAAGCGTCAACTGGGATCCGGTCGACCAGACCGTTCTCGCCAACGAGCAGGTGATCGACGGCCGTGGCTGGCGTTCGGGCGCGCTCGTCGAGAAGCGCGAGATCCCGATGTACTACATGAAGATCACCGCCTACGCCGAAGAACTGCTGGCCGACCTCGAGGCGCTCGACGGCTGGCCGGAGCAGGTCAGGCTGATGCAGAAGAACTGGATCGGCAAGAGTAGCGGCGTGCGCTTCGCCTTTCCCTACGAACTCGATGGCGAGCCGGGTCGGCTGTGGGTATTCACCACGCGCGCCGACACGATCATGGGCGTCACCTTCTGCGCCGTGGCGGCCGAACATCCGCTGGCCAGCTACGCGGCCGCGCGCGACCCGCAGATCGCGGCCTTCGTCGAGGAGTGCAAGCGCGGCGGCGTCGCCGAAGCGGACTTGGCGACGATGGAGAAGAAGGGCGTGCCGACCGGCATCTTCGTCACCCACCCGCTGAGCGGCGAGCCGGTCGAAGTGTGGATAGGCAATTACGTGCTGATGGGCTACGGCGACGGCGCGGTGATGGCCGTGCCGGCGCACGACGAGCGCGATTTCGTCTTCGCCACCAAGTACGGCTTGCCGATCCGGCAGGTGATCGCGGTCGATGGCGAAGACTTCTCGCTCGACGGCTGGCAGGACTGGTACGCCGACAAGCAGCGCGGCGTCTGCATCCACTCGGGCAAGTACGACGGTCTCGCGCACGCCGCGGCGGTGGACGCCATCGCCGCCGACCTCGCCGCTCTGGGCCTGGGCGAACAGAAGGTCCAGTTCCGTTTGCGTGACTGGGGGATTTCCCGCCAGCGCTACTGGGGCTGCCCGATCCCTATCATCCACTGCGCCGCCTGCGGCGACGTGCCGGTGCCCGACGCCGACCTGCCGGTCGTTCTGCCCGAGGAGGTGACGATCACCGGTGCCGGTTCGCCGCTCGCCCGCCTGCCCGAGTTTTACGAGTGCCGCTGCCCGAAGTGCGGCCAGCCGGCGCGGCGCGAGACCGACACGCTCGACACCTTCGTCGAGTCGTCGTGGTATTTCCTTCGTTACTGCTGTCCGGACAACGCGCAAGCCATGGTCGACGAGCGCGTCGCCTACTGGTGCCGAGGCGGCATCGACCAGTACATCGGTGGTATCGAGCACGCCATCCTGCACCTGCTCTACGCCCGCTTCTGGACCAAGCTGATGCGCGATCTCGGGCTGTTCGGCGATCTTTCGCTCGGCGAACCCTTCGCCCGGCTGCTGACGCAGGGCATGGTCGTCGCGCCGACCTTCTATCGCGAAGACGGCCACGGACAGAAGCAGTGGATCAATCCCTCCGAAGTCGACGTCGTGCACGACGAACGCGGCCGGGTGGTCGGCGCCAGTCGGCGTTCCGACGGCCTGCCGGTGGTCGTCGGCGGCCTGGAGAAGATGGCCAAGTCGAAGAACAACGGCGTCGACCCGCAGGCGCTGATCGACCAGTACGGCGCCGACACGGCGCGTCTGTTCATCATGTTCGCCAGTCCGCCAGACCAGTCGCTCGAATGGTCCGACGCCGGTGTCGAAGGCGCCTTCCGTTTTCTCAAGCGGCTGTGGCGCATCGTTTTCGAGCATCTCTCAGCGGGTCCCGCCGGGCCGCTCGACGACACGGCGCTGACGCCGGAACTTGCCGACCTGCGCCGCCAGTTGCACCAGACGATCGGCAAGGTGGCCGACGACTACGGCCGGCGCAAGCAGTTCAACACCGCCATCGCGGCGCTGATGGAGCTGCTCAATGCCTATGTCCGTGTGAGCGGCGATTCGCCGGCCGTGCGCGCCGTCCGACAGGAAACGCTGGAAGCCGTGACGCTGATGCTCAGCCCCATCGTGCCGCATGTCTGCGAAGCGCTTTACGCCGCGCTCAAGCCCGGGCACACGGCGAGCGGCGCGAGCTTTCCGAAACAGGACGCGCGGGCACTGCGCCAGGACGAGATCGAACTCGTCCTGCAAGTCAATGGACGCTTGCGCGGCAGCCTGCGGGTGCCGGCCGGCGCTAGCCGGGAGAGCGTCGAAGCGGCCGCGCTGGCCAGCGACGCGGCCCGCAAGCACCTCGTCGGTGCGGCGCCGAAAAAGGTGGTGGTCGTCCCCGGCCGCCTGGTGAACATCGTCGTCTGAGACGCCGAGGAGGATTTCCGATGCGTTTCGCGTTCGTGTCGCCGCCCGGTTTCTGGTGGGCTCTCGTCCTCGCGCTGCTCGCCGGTTGCGGCTTCCAGTTGCGCGGTTCCTACGCGCTGCCCTACGAGAGCCTGTATCTGTCGATGCCCGACTACTCGGTGATCGGCGCCACGTTGAAGCGCGCCATCCGTTCGTCGGCGACGACTCGCCTGGCGCTGACGGCGAGCGACGCGCAGGCGACCTTGCTGCCGGGCGCCGAGTATCGCGACCGGGTGATCCTCTCGGTTTCCGGCACCGGCCGGGTCAGCGAGTTGCGCCTGCGCTACCTTTATCCCTATCGCGTGGTCGATGTCAAGGGGCGCGACCTGGTACCGCCGGCGACCATCGAACTCGTGCGCGATCTGACCTACGACGACTCCAACATCCTCGCCAAGCAGCAGGAGGAAGCCCTGCTCTGGCGGGACATGGAAAACGATCTGGTGCAACAGTTGATGCGCAAGCTGGTGGCCGTCAAGCCGGTTTTCCCGGACGCGGCCGAGTAGCGACGGCGGGCATGCAGCTCAAGGGCGAACAACTCGCGGCGCATCTGGAACGTGCGCTGGCGCCGCTCTATCTGGTGCACGGAGACGAAGCCCTGCTGGTCATCGAAGCTTCCGACGCGATTCGCGCCGCGGCGCGCGGCAAAGGATTCGACGAGCGCCAGGTGCTCACCGCCGGCGCCGGTTTCCAGTGGAACGATCTGTATCACGCGGCCGGCAGCCTGTCGCTGTTCGGCGGACGAAAACTTTTGGACTTGCGCATCCCCGCCGCGCGGCCGGGGCGCGACGGCGCGGCGGCCTTGCAGGAATACTGCGCGCGCCCGTCGCCCGACTCGCTGTTGCTCGTCACCATGATCCAGGTCGACTGGCGCGAGGAGAAGTCGACCTGGATGGCCGCCATGGCGGCCGCCGGTGTGGTCGTCAAGCTGGTGGCACCGGGACTCGCGGAACTACCGGCCTGGATCGCCGGCCGCCTGCGCCGCCAGGGGCAAAGCGCCGACGCCGAGAGTTTGCGCTTCATCGCCGAGCGCGTCGAAGGCAATCTCCTGGCCGCGCATCAGGAGATCCTCAAACTCGGCATCCTCTACCCGGCCGGCGCGCTGAACCTGGAGCAGGTACGCGACGCCGTGCTCAATGTCGCGCGCTACGATCTCGACGGCCTGCGCGAAGCGCTGTTGGCCGGCGACGTGGCGCGCCTGACGCGCACCCTCGACGGCTTGCAGCAGGAGGGCGAGGCGCCCTTGCTGGTGCTCTGGGCGATGACCGAGGAAGTGCGGGCGCTGGCGCAGATTCAGGTCGGGTTGGCCGGGCGCCAGCCGCTCGACCGGCTGCTCAAGGAAACGCGCGTCTGGGGAGCGCGCCAGCCGCTGGTCCGGCGCGCGCTGCAGAGAACCGACGGTTCCCATGCCCTGGCCGCACTGACCCACGCCGCGCGTATCGACCGCATGATCAAGGGGCTGGCAGCCGGCGACGTATGGGACGAGTTCCGCCAGCTTGGCCTGCGCCTCGCCGCCGGCTGAACTTCCGCCGCGCGCTCAGGAGGAGGAACCCGGACCGCTGTCCGGCAAGTCGGGCGCCAGGTGTTCCCAGGCGCAATTGGCGCCTTCTCCCCGCACATCGGTGAGACCCGGGCGGTTTCTGGCTTGCGCCAGGCATTCGCCGACGCAAGCCTGGTCGACGACGACGAGACGCAGTTCGCGATCGATCGCACGCTCGCCATCCCAGTAACTGCAGGTGGCGCAGACTTTCACTTCGGCAGGCAGAATCAGCTTTTTCTTCATGGTCTTGATCGGCGCGGGAAGGTGGTGATTGGTCTATGAGTCCATTTCCCGCTCAGGGTTCCCTTGACGCGGGCGCGACGTCGGTGGCTATAATCGGCCTGTCTGGAGTAGAGGAAAGCGCATGGACATCGAGCAGTACATGCAGACGGTCGGCCGGCAGGCACGCGCGGCGTCGCGCCTCGTCGCGCGTGCCGACAGCAATACCAAGAACGCTGCGCTGCGCGCTGTCGCCGCTGCTATCCGGCGCGACAGCGACGCCCTGCTGGCCGCCAACCTCGACGATCTCGCCGCGGCCCGTGCGGCCGGTCTCGAGCCGGCGCTGCTCGACCGTCTGACGCTGACCGCGAAGAGCGTCGCGGCGATGGCCGAAGGCGTCGAGCAGGTCGCCGCGCTGGCCGATCCGGTCGGCGAAATCAGCGATCTCAGGTACCGCCCGAGCGGCATCCAGGTCGGCCGCATGCGCGTGCCGCTCGGCGTCATCGGCATCATCTACGAAGCGCGTCCGAACGTCACGGCCGATGCCGCCGCGCTCTGCCTCAAGTCCGGCAATGCGTCCATCCTGCGCGGCGGTTCCGAGGCGATCCGCAGCAACCGGGCGATCGCCGCCCTGGTCCACGAAGGGCTGGCCAGTGCCGGCCTGCCGGCGAACGCCGTGCAGATCGTCGACACCACCGACCGGGCCGCCGTCGGCCACCTGATCCGCCTGCGCGAGTACATCGACGTGATCGTCCCGCGCGGTGGCAAGGGACTGATCGCGCGCCTGCTGGCCGAGTGTCGCGTACCGATGATCCAGCATCTCGACGGCAACTGCCATGTGTACATCGACGCCGACGCCGATCCCGAGAAGGCGCTGCAGATCGTCGAGAATGCCAAGACGCAGCGCTACGGAACCTGCAACACCGCCGAGTCGCTGCTCCTCGCGCGGCCGCTGGTGGCTACCCTGCTGCCGCCCTTGGCGGCGATGTTGACGCAGAAAGGGGTCGAGATTCGCGGCTGCCCGGAAACGCTCGCCAGCGTCCCGCAGGCGCGGGCGGCGAGCGAGGAAGACTACGCCAGCGAGTTTCTGGCGCCCATCGTTTCGCTCAAGGTCGTCGCCGGATTGGACGAGGCGATGGAACACATCAACCGTTACGGTTCGCACCACACCGACGCCATCGTGACCGAGAACTACACGTCGGCCATGCGCTTCCTGCGCGAAGTCGATTCGGCGTCGGTGATGGTCAACGCCTCGACGCGTTTTGCCGACGGTTTCGAGTACGGTCTTGGGGCCGAGATCGGCATTTCGACCGACAAGATTCACGCGCGCGGCCCGGTCGGCCTGGAAGGGCTGACCAGCCAGAAGTGGGTCGTGCTCGGTAACGGCGAGGTACGCCGCTAATCCGGCCCGCACGTGGCTGGCGGCGCGAGTCGTTTCCGTTTTCGCAACTGGCGCGGCAGGCGGATGCCGCGGCAGGCTTCGCCCGCTCCGCCGGAAGTTTCAACCCTTCGAGGAAACGCTATGAAACACCTGCTGCTGGCGGCCGTGACCGCTTTCTCCTTCAACCTGGCGGCGGCGGTCGAGGTGGCCGGCGTCAAGTTCGACGACAAGAGCCGCGTCGGCAACAGCGAACTGGTCGTCAATGGCGCCGGCCTGCGCAAGAAACTGGTCATCAAGGTCTATGCGATGGCCCTCTACCTGCCCGAGAAGCGCGGCGACGCCGAGGCCGTGCTGGCCGCCAAGGGGCCGAAGCGGATTTCGCTCAGCCTGCTGCGCGACCTGAGCGCCAAGCAGTTCGTCGAGGCGCTCGAGGAGGGAGTGACCAACAACCACACGGAAGCCGAAATGGCCGCCCTCAAGGACCGCCTGAAGCAGTTCTCCGATACCCTGCTGGCACTCGGTGAAGCCAAGTCGGGTACGGTGGTGATCATCGACTGGCTGCCCGAGAGCGGCACGCGCTTGACCGTCAACGGGCAGGTCAAGGGCAAGGACATCGCTGGCGACGATTTCTACAAGGCGCTGCTCAGGATCTGGCTGGGCAACAAAGCGGTGCAGGACGACCTGAAACAAGCGCTGCTCGGCAAGTCGTCCTGAACGGTACCGATGCCCGCGCTCGTCGCACCCGCCTACCAGGCCGTGCTCGCCGCGCCGGGCTTCTGCGTCGGCCTGCGTTGCAATGCGCAGCAGATCTACGGCCTTAGTTTTCTCCCGGCCGGCGTCGAAATGGCGCCCGAGAATGCCCTGGCCGAAGAAGCGATGCGCCAGCTCGCCGCCTATCTGGCCGATCCCGAAATGCCTTTCGAGCTGCCGCTGCGCCCCGCCGGTACGCCGTTCCAGCGCCGCGTCTGGCAGCAGATCGCGGCTATCCCGACACACCGGACGCGCAGCTACGGCGACATCGCGCGCGTCCTGCACAGTGCGCCGCGCGCCGTCGGCCAGGCCTGCGGCGCCAATCCCTATCCGCTGGTCGTTCCCTGCCATCGCGTGCTGGCCGCCGGTGGCGGCCTGGGCGGCTTTGCCCGGCAGAACGGCGGCTTTCTGCTCGACGTCAAGCGCTGGTTGCTGGCGCATGAAAGCGTCTGACGTCGATCCGGCCGACGGCGCCGAAATCGACGCCTTTTGCGATGCGCTGTGGCTCGAGGATGGGCTGGCCAAGGCGTCGCTGGCGAGCTACCGCAGCGACCTGATGCAACTGGCGGGCTGGCTCGCCGAGCAGGGGCGCGGACCGCTGTGCAGCGTCGACGAAGCGACGCTGCGGCAGTTCGTCGCCACCCTGCCGGACACGCTGCGTGCTTCCTCGCAGGCTCGCTACCTGTCGACGCTGCGCCGTTTCTACCGCCAGCAACTGGCGCGTGGCCGGCGGAGCAGCGACCCGACGCTGAAGATCGCCATGCCGGTGCCGCCGTCTCGCCTGCCGAAGACGCTCAGCGAGTCGCAAGTCGAGCGTCTGCTCGCCGCGCCGCGCAGCGAAACGCCGCCCGGCCAGCGCGACCGGGCCATGCTCGAAACGCTTTACGCGACCGGCCTGCGTGTTTCCGAACTGGTCGCTCTCAAGCGGCACGAAGTCAGTCTCGACATGGGCGTCGTGCGCGTGTTCGGCAAGGGAGGGCGCGAGCGGTTGGTGCCGCTGGGCGAGGAGGCGTCCGACTGGCTGCGCCGTCATCTGGCCGACGGCCGGCCGTTGCTGCTCGCCGGTCGCCAGAGCGACGACGTCTTCGTCACCGCGCGCGGCTCGGCGATGACCCGGCAGGCCTTCTGGCAACTGATCAAGCGCTACGCCCGGCTGGCCGGGATGGATCCCGCGACCCTGTCGCCGCATGTGTTGCGGCACGCTTTTGCCACCCATCTGCTCAACCATGGCGCCGACCTGCGTGTCGTGCAACTCCTGCTCGGCCACGCGGACATCTCGACGACGCAGATCTACACCCACGTTGCACGCGAGCGTCTGAAAGCGCTGCACCAGCGACACCACCCGCGCGGCTGAGTGCCGCCGCTTCAGCGGTTGAGGTAGCGCAGCGCGGCGCCGGTGCCGGCTTCGACTTCGATCAGCGTCAGGCTGCCGAAGTCGATCGTCAGCCGGCTCCACTCCTCGACCGGCAGGCGCAGCCAGTGACCGAGCGCGGCGCGGATGGGACCGGCGTGCGTGACCAGTGCGACGCGCTTGAAGCGCAGTCCAGCGAGACAGTCGACGACGCGCGCCTGCAGCATGGCGGCCGATTCGCCACCCGGCGGGGCGAAGTGCCGCAGATCGGCTGCCCAGGCGTCGAGTGCGGCGCGGTCGATGTGCTCCCAGGCACGGCCTTCCCACTCGCCAAAGTCGATCTCCATCAGCCGCCGATCGAATTGCGGCCGGCGGTGCAGGGCTTCGGCCAGCTGGCGTGTGCGGCGCAGCGGGCTGGCGACGATCGGCGTCGCGTGCGGCAGCAGCGGGCGCAGGCGCTCGACAATCGGCAGCGCGTCGTCCGCGTCGACGTCGAGCTGGCCGTAGCACAGGCCGGCCGCCAGTCGCGGCGGCGGGTGGCGGATCAGGAAAACCTGCACAGCAGGCCGCCGTAGAAAGCGAGTTCCGCGAGCTGTTGCGTGGCGCCCAGGCAATCGCCGGTATAGCCGCCGATCCGGCGGCGGAACAGGCGCGCCAGCCAGAGCGTCGCCAGCCCGGCGAACAGGCTGCCGAGCAGCGCCGCGTACGGTGGCAGCAGGAGCAGCGGCAGCCCGGCGGTCAGCGCGCCGAAGAGCAGTTCGCCACCGCCGAGGCGGCGGGCCAGCGGCGTCGACTTGCCCTCGTCGCGCACGTAGTCCAGCCCGTAGAGCAAGGTCGTCGCGGCGAAGCGCGAGAGCGTGTGACCGGCGATCAGAGCGACCGGAACGAGCGCCGCATCGAGTTCGACCAGCGCGCAGAAGCGGGCGAGCAGCAGGACGACGAGCGCCAGTGCGCCAAAGCTGCCGATTCGCGAATCCTTCATGATGGCCAGAATCCGTGACTTCTCCCAGCCGCCGCCGAAGCCGTCGACCATGTCGCTCCAGCCGTCCTCGTGCAAGGCGCCGGTCGCATAGAGCGTCGCCGCGATCGCCGCCAGAACGGCCAGCGTGCGTGGCCAGACCTGCGCGGCGAGAACGAAGACCAGGGCGGCCAGGGTGCCGACCAGCAGCCCGACGGCCGGAAAGTAGCGCGCCGCCTGTTCGAGCCCCTGGCTGCCGTGACCGATGCGCGCCGGGACCGGCAAGCGCGTGAAGAAACGCAGCGCGCCAAGAAAATGGTCGAACTCCTGCCTGAGCGTCACGGCGCTTCCAGCCGTGGTCGGTCGAGGGTGGCGCGGGAGGAAAGCGGCGCCGGGCGCGTCCGTCGGGTGGCTGGCATCGATCGGCCTCTGGCGGGCGAAAGTCGCGATGGTAGCGCGAGATGTCGCCGCGCCGCCAGCGGCCGCGTTCGGCCTCGGCCGGTGTGGCTGGCAAAGGGTTGGCAAAGGGCTGGCGATCGGCCGCGCGAACGGTTAAGGTGCCAGCCACGGTGGCGGGCGCCGCCGAACGGACTTTCGAGAGCGAGCGCGATGAGCGAACATTTTTCCGCGGCGGGCGACGACCTCCTGCAGCGCGTCGGCGACCGCCGGTTCCATACCGTGCTGGCCGATCCGCCGTGGCAGTTCCAGAACCGCAGCGGCAAGATGGCTCCGGAGCACAAGCGCCTGAACCGCTACGCGACGATGACGCTGGACGACATTCTGGCGCTGCCCGTGGCGTCCATCGTCGACGAACCGGCGCACCTCTACCTGTGGGTGCCGAATGCGCTCCTGCCGGACGGACTGCGCGTCTTGTCCGACTGGGGCTTTGCCTACAAGAGCAACATCGTGTGGCACAAGATTCGCCGGGACGGCGGGCCGGACGGCCGCGGCGTCGGCTTCTACTTTCGCAACACGACCGAACTCCTCCTCTTCGGCGTGCGCGGCCGCCACGCCCGGACGCTGGCGGCCGGCCGGCGCCAGGTGAACATCATCAAGAGCCGCAAACGCGAGCATTCGCGCAAGCCGGAAGAGGCCTACGAGCTGATCGAATCCTGCTCACCCGGTCCGTTTCTGGAAATGTTCGCTCGCGGATCGCGTGCCGGCTGGACAAGCTGGGGCCAGCAGGCCGACGAGTATTCGCCGGTGGGACCGGGGCGGGGCTGAGCGCCTGCCCGCCGGCGCCTGGGTCGGCGGTGTACACCGGTCTCGCGGCGTGCTCGACACGGAAGGAACGCCGGAGCCGCCGAGTCGGGCGTTCCATGCGCCGGGTCCATCGTTCCCTCTCGACGGGGCAAAGCCTTGTGCCGAACGTCGATCAGCCGGCCGCCTTCCGGCAAGCCGGCATGTCCGTGAGGGAAATCTCCGCATCGGACATTGGCGCTCGCACCGCGCTCAGCGCGTCGGCCGCCGGAAAAAAGCAGGCCGGACGACTGACGCCGTCCGGCCTGCTTTGTCACACGTTTCGGAAACTGCTCAGGCGGCGGCGCCCGCCGGTCCCGCCGGTCCCGCCGGTCCCGCCGGTCCCGCCGGTCCTTGCGGGCCCGCCGGACCAGCGGCTCCTTTGGCGCCGGCCGCCCCCTTGGGTCCGGCTGGCCCGGCTGCCCCAGCCGGACCGGCAGGCCCCATCGCTCCCGCCGGACCGGCCGGGCCGGCGGGACCTGCCGGCCCGGCCGGCCCTGTGGCGCCGCTATCGCCCTTCTTGCCCTGCGGTCCGGCCGGTCCCGCCTCGCCTGGCGGCCCGGCCGGTCCCTCCTGCAGACTCAGCTGCGTCAGTTTCTCTTCCAGTGCGGCGATGCGCTCCTGCAGTGCCTCTAGCGCATCGACGGAGGGTGTCGGCGCCTTCTCCGCGGACTTCGTCTTCGACTTCTTCTTCGACAATGTCGGTCTCCTCTCGTAGTCAAGGTAAGTGGAGTCGTGATCCATGCACACTCCACTGCTGGCTAATACACGGTATGCCAATGCTAGTCAATGGGCATGCCGCCCACGGGCCGGAGTCGCGCAGCCAGGCGCGGCGCTCTGTCCGCCCGAATGATCGCCGGCGGTTGCCGCACGCCCGGCCTTGGCGTCCTGGCGTCTGCCTCGTATACAATTGGCGTACCGGTTACGACAGCCGGCGAAGCAAATCCTCCAGACCGCTCCCGGAGAACGCATGAAAAAGACACCCGGCGCCATTTTCCTGATCAGCTTTGCCGCTTCGGTACAGGCCGGCGATGTGCAGATCAACATCGACCAACTCAAGATCCAGAGTGGCGGCACGACGATCAACGTCGGCCAGCGCGACAAGCGGGGCTACTACTG
>NZ_JAPUVI010000020.1 GCF_029255285.1 Accumulibacter sp. | reverse complement strand
TGGATAGATAATGGTGTGTTTAAACGGATGGAATATTTTCCCGGGTCAGACAGGCATCTCTTCCCGCCTTCCGGATGAGCCATCATTATAAATCAAGAGGTTAGGTTTTTTAACACGCTCTGAAGGAACACAAGTGACAGCACCAACCCGAGCGCCGAGGCGCCAGTTGGGAAGTGACGGTCAGCAGTCGGCGACAGAGAATGATCCGTCGCCTGGACAAGACACCGAGTCTGCGTGGCTGCCTCGACGACCCGGACTGGTGGACCGATGCCTGTGATCTGGTCAGTGCCGAGACGGGAATTGAAATGGACAAGTTCCCCCGCCATTGCCCTTGAGCGATCACAACGGAAGGAAGTCTTCGACGCCATCGGTCTTTCCATCCCGCTCAAGACCAAAGCCGACAAGCTCGCCGCGTGGGCAGGCGCCGCTTTCGCGGCATCGGCTATTTGGTTATCAAAAATCGATGCTTTCAGCATAATTGCGCTTGCTGGCTGGAGGAAGATCCGTCAGACAGCACCCTGCTCGTGTGGCGCAGCAACTTCCAGGCCGGAATCGGTGAGCTGTCGTATGCGTGCAGCCGGCGCTCTTCCGTGGAGGAGGCCTTGCCAGCCGGGAATCTTCAACAACGATCAGGCTCGCAGTTCACCAGCGAAGCCTTCACCAGCGTGCTCAAGCGTGAAGAGGTGCTCATCCGCATGGATGGTCGAGGGCGAGCGTTCGCACCAGTCGCTGGGCAACCAGACGCCCGATGTCGTGCATCGGACTGCTATAGGTGGCGGGGCGGTGATCGTGGACAAATTTGGCGGCGCGGGGGAGAAGCCCTTGCTCCGCTACGCTTCACAGGGATTTCTCCCCCGCAGAAGCAAGAGCACAAAGCAAGGCCAAACCGGGGCAGCGCCATCCAGCTGCTGGTGAAAATAGGTACAGCTTACTCTTGACTTCTGGGTCCACTTTAACCGCTAAAGCTGCACTGATGGCAAGTAAACCCTATGACGTATAAAAAGAACTTATAATGGGTCTGAAAAAGGGGGAGCATGGTCATCAGTGTCGCCATCGTCGAGGACGGCGCCGAGTTTCGTGACGCATTTGCGAGGCTGGTGGCCGATGCCCCGGACATGCGGCTCGCCGGTGCGGCAGCCGATCTGGCCGCCGGCATGGCGCTGCTCGAGTGCGGGCCGGTCGACGTCCTGTTGGTGGACCTGGGACTGCCCGACGGTAGTGGGCTGTCGCTGATCCGCGAGACCACGCGGCGCTGGCCGGAGAACTGCGACGTGATGGTCATTTCCGTCTTCGCCGACGAAGAGCATGTGCTCGCCTCGCTCGCGGCCGGCGCCACCGGCTATCTGCTCAAGGATGCCTCGCCGGCCGATCTGGCCCGTCAGATCCGCGAACTCCATGCCGGCGGCAGTCCCATCAGCCCGCGCATCGCCCGCCGCCTGCTGGCCAGACTGCCGTTGGCCGAGACCCTCGGGAGCGTTCCCGACTCGCACGAGAGCGTGTTACTGACTGGGCAGGAACGCTCGGTTCTTGCTTACATGGCCAAGGGTTACAGTTATCACGAGGTCGCGGCACTCATGGGAATTTCCCCGCATACGGTGACGACCTACGTCAAGCGCGCCTACCGCAAACTGCACGTTCACTCCAAGACGGAGGCCCTCTATGAGCTTCGGCGCATGGGTCTGGGCTTCGATTAGGGGCCGCCTCGATTCGCTACTGGTGCCGAGCCTGTGGCTCGTCGCAGCGCCCGCCTGCCTGGCCGTTCTGTTTCTCGTCGTCCGACCGGGCGACGGCGCAGCGCACGTTCGCTTCGCACACGCGGAGCGCTGGATCGAGCCCCTGGCCGGCTACAGCTTCGACAAGGCGGGTTTCTCCGCCTTGCTGCACGCCGTACCCGACTTCAGCGCGGCGCGCTGGACGCCGATGCCGCTGCCCGATGTCGTTCTGCTGCCGGCGATTTCGTCCGAGCCCGACCCGCCGGAGATGGCGCGCGCCTGGCTGCGCGTGCGCTACACCCCGCTGGCAACGGCGACGCCCGGCGAACCCCTGGCGCTCTACGGCACCCGGATCATGGGCGGCGCCTGGTCGGTGTGGGTGAACGGCGAACTGATCGAAACCAGCCTCGACGACTGGCGCATGCAATGGAACCGGCCGCTGCTCGCCAAGCTCCCCTTGCGCCATTCGCTCGCTGGCAAGCCGATCGACATCATCGTCGCCGTTCCCTACCGGATCGCCCAGGGCTATGCGGTCGGGACACTCTCTGCCGGTCCGCTATCTGCGCTCCGGCCGCTCAACGACAGCCGTGTCTTTTTTCAATCGACGTTGCCGCAGGCCGGCATCCTGGTGGCGCTGCTGCTGGGCCTGCTCTCGTTCCAGTTCTGGCTTGCCCGCCCGTCGGAAACGGCGCACCTGTTGCTGACACTCACCGCCGTTGCCTGGTTCGTCTTCAATCTGCAGTACTTCTTCGATTTTTCCGATGACGAGGTGGCGGCGCTCTGGTTCGGCGCGCTGGTCGATGCCGCCGCGGCCTGGCTGCTGGCCTTTCTCTGTCTGTTCGCTTTCCGCTTCGAGCAGCGGCGCTTCCCGCGTCTCGAAAAAGCCCTCCTGGGCTACGCGCTGGGTGTCTCGCTCGTCACCCTGCCGCTGTGGCAGTGGCACGTCACCGCGCTGCTGTTGCAGCATACGGTCGATCTCGTCCTTGGCGTCGGCGTGACGGGTCTGCTCACCTGGCTGGCGCTGCGCGGCGGCAGCCTCGAGTTCCGCATCATCACGCTGGCCCTGTGGTCGCTGGCCGCCTTCGCGGCGCACGACCTCTGGTTCCTGTCTTCGCAACGCAGTCCCGACGGCGTACACCTCTTTCCCTACGCCACCTTCCTGCTCTTCGGCGCCTTTCTCTTTTCGCTGCAGCGACGCTATCTCGGCGCCCTCGACGGCATCGAGGCGCTCAATGTTTCCCTCGAGCAGCGGCTGCGCGAACGCGAAGCCGACCTCGAAGCCAGACACGGCCAACTGCGCCAGGTCGAGCAGCAGAAAGCGCTGCTCCAGGAGCGGCAGCGACTGATGCAGGACATGCACGACGGTCTCGGTTCGGCGCTGGTGAGTTCGCTGGTCCTCGTCGAACAGGGACGCTTGCCGCCGGCCGGGCTGGCCTCCATCCTGCGCGAATGCGTCGATGAACTGCGCCTGGTGATCGATTCGCTCGAGCCCGTCACTCACGACCTCGTCAGCCTGCTGGCAACGCTGCGCCATCGTCTCGGCGATCGCCTGGCCGCCGCCGGTATCCGCATCGACTGGGCCATGGCCGACCTGCCGCCGCTGCCCTGGCTCGATCCGCCACAGGCGCTGCAGGTGCTGCGCATCGTCCAGGAAGCGCTGACCAATGTCCTCAAGCACGCGCGGGCGAGCGAACTGCGGATTACCGCGCGCCAGGAAACCGACAGCGCAGGCCGACAGGTCGTGATCGTCGAGATTGCCGATGATGGCGTCGGTTTCAGTCCGCTGGCGGCCACCGCCGGGCGCGGCCTGCGCAACATGCGCGAACGCGCCCGGCGCCTCGGCGGCGCGCTGGCGGTCACCGCCGCCGCGGGGGAGGGCACACGCGTCGAGCTGCGCCTGCCGGTCGCGATCGATGCTCCCGCCGCATTGGCCACGCCTCATCAGACCACCGGGGTTTTCGCCTGCCGGCGCAAGCGCGGCCGGCGGCGGTCGGATTCCGGCTAATCGCCTCATCTTCCGCACCTCTTGTCCCGTGTTTAGGGGATATACAGATTTGCGCCGGGATGCGATAGTCGTGCCGCACAGCGAAGAGGGCTTTCCTGCACCGCCACGGTCCGCGCCAGCCTTCTTTACTGACCTTGCACCGTCGCGTGTTGACAGGTGAACTCCCGGCGCACGCGCACCTTTTTTCTGGTCCCTGGGAGCAGCTTCTCATGCAGCACGCCATTCGCCTCTTTGTCGCACTCCTTTTTGTCGCACTCCTTTTCCACCTGCTGGCCACCAGTGCCATCGCCGCACCGGTCAACCTGGTCATTGGTGCGACCGCTCCGCAGGTGCCAACCGCCGGGACGATCATTGTCGACCTGATTGACGGCGATGGGGTGTCGGGAAGCCATGTTTTCCTGGAGAAGCTGTCGGTTCGACCGACATCGATCGACGGTGCGGTCAGCGAACCGTCGCCGGGGAGATTCCTCATCGCCGATGAGCAGGTTCTGTCCTCGCTGTATTTCGATCTGGCCGATGTCTACGCCGGCTTTGCCTTGACGATCGATTCGTATCTGGCTGATCCCGATATTTTCGGCTTTCCGGACTCGCTCGTCTTGAGCGCTATCGACGCGGCGGGAATGCCGCTCTTCCTCACCACCGACCCGAGTGGGGCCAACGCCTGGATGGTGCTGAGCGCGTATGGACTGGAAGTGTATGCACCCGCCGGGTTGGCGCTATCGGTGACGTCAGGGTCCGCCGCGGTGCCCGAACCGGCGACCGGGCTGCTCATGCTCTTGGCTGTCGTTGCGCTGATGCTTGCAAGGTCGGCTCTCGGCCGCAGGTGGGCCACGGTCGCAATGCTCGCCCTCGGGGTATCGCTCCCGGCCCATGCGTACGTAACCGACGCCACAGCGCAGGTCAGCATCACCCGCTCGCCGCTGGTCTATAACCGGGCCACCCAGACCTACGATGGCTTGGTGAGTGTGCGCAACATCGGCACCCAGACCCTGTGGGCACCAGCCTACCTGGTGGTCTCGGGGGTGCCTAGCGGTGTCCTGGTAACCAACTGGACCGGCGCCAACACCGATGGCCAGCCGATGCTCGCACTTCCGGTCACCGCCACGGGGCTCGCTCCCGGCCAGACGACGGGCAACTTCCCGGTCAAGTTTCGCAATTCTCAGCAGATCAAATTCACCCCGTCGTTCGCCGTCTGGTCGAACGACTCGGACACCGCCGTGGCCGAGCCCGGCCTGGTGCTGCCACCGATCACCGACCGCCCGGCATCGCCAGAGAAAATCATGACGCTGGCGAGCGGCGTCCAGGTGGTGATGTCGGATCTGCTGGTGGTCACCGAGGATTCGCTGACGCTCGAGCAGGCTACCGCGATTTTCCAGAGGCATGGTGCGAAAATCGTCGGGCGGGTTCCGGAAGCATTCTATTATCAACTCGATGTCGCTGCGGCGACTACCGAAGAAAGTCTGGAGCGGGTGCGGAGTAATATTGCCGGTGAATCCGGAGTTGTTGCCGTTTCGGCGTTGGTGCATAAATACTCTCTTTAAAAATCAATAGCTTAAAGCGATGGAGGCGTCAATTTAGAGCGTGTTAAAAAACCTAACCTCTTGATTTATAATGATGGCTCATCCGGAAGGCGGGAAGAGATGCCTGTCTGACCCGGGAAAATATTCCATCCGTTTAAACACACCATTATCTATCCAT
>NZ_JAPUVI010000019.1 GCF_029255285.1 Accumulibacter sp. | reverse complement strand
GCCTCCAACGGCGTAGGCAATTCCGAGGAAGTCAGCCTCGCCGGGCTGGCCGCGGGAACCTACTTCGCCCGCGTGCTCGGCTACAGCGGCGCGGCCAATCCGAACTACTCGCTGTCGGTGGACGTAGCCTCCACCGCTGCGCTCGGCCCCGACTCATGGGAGACTAACAACTCCAGCGCTCAGGCGACACCGATCCGGCAGGCACAGCAGACCCTGAGCAATGCGACCATCACCCAGGGTGACCAGGACTGGTACAGCTTCAGCTTGCCGACCGCAGGCTCAGGGACCGACCACGTCCGCGTGTCCGCCACTGGCGGTGACCTGACCATCCGCGTACTCGATGCGCAGGGGCGTGCACTGGCCTCCGTGCAGACCGACACGTCAGGGCAGGCGACGCTGCCCCTGTTCGGGGTTGCCGCAGGCCAGTACTTCATCAACGTGGCGGGCTCGGTGGCAACCGCGCAGGCTCGATACGACCTGGAGCTCCGTGCCAGCGGGGCCGGGGCCACCGCCGCGAGCGACAGCTGGACGATCCTCGTCTATGTCGACGGTGACAACAACCTCGAGGACGCAGCGGTTATCGACGTCAACGAGATGGAGGCAGCGGCGCTGCGTGCGGGCATCAGCGTCGGCGTCCTCGTGGACCGTCACCCGGGCTACGACACCAGCAGCGGCAACTGGACCGACACGCGCAGGGGCGTGATCACCAGCGACAGCAGCCGCACGGTGATCAACTCCCCGTTGACACCGGTCGGCGAGCTCGACATGGGCCGCGGACAGACGCTGACCGACTTCATCAACTGGGGCGCTGCCAACCTGCCGGCACAGCACTACGCGGTCGTGATCTGGGACCATGGCGGCGGAACGTTGGGCGGTTCTGCGTACGACGACTCCAGCAGCAGCAGCTACCTCACCAACGCCGAGGTGCGGCAGTCGATCGCTGCCAGCACGCTGCAGCGCGTGGACGTGCTGGGATTCGACGCCTGCCTGATGGCATCGGTGGAGATTGCTAGCGAAATGACGCCGGTGGCCACGCAGCTGATCGCGTCGGAACAGACCGAACCGGGTGATGGTTGGGACTACACCGTGTTTCTCACGTCGTTCGCGCGCGCATCGTCAGCCGATGCATCGACCCTCGGCGCGGCCATCGTCGACGCCTACGGCACGTTCTTCAGTGGCAACCAGACGTTGGCAGCGATCGACCTGTCACGGGTGCCGCAGATCGAGTCGGCGATCAACGCCTTTGTCGCGGTGATGCGCAACGCGTCGACCGCGGACTGGCAGGCGGTGCGCAGCGCGGCATCGAGAACCACGGTGGCTGATCAGAACTTCAGGTACCTGGTCGACCTTGGCAACTTCATGACCAACCTCGAAGCCGCCAGTTCGAACCCGCAGATCGATGCCGCGACGCGCGCGGTGTCGCAGGCGATCGACAGCTCGATCCAGCGACATGTCGGGCCTTCGGGTTTCCAGGGCCTGACCGTGTTGCTGCCAACCAGCGCGTCGCAGCTTTCGGGTTACACGGCAGACCAGTACCGCTTCGTCGCCAACACCGACTGGGAGGACTTCCTGCGGCTGTACCTGTCGTCGGCCCGCAGCGCCGGAGCCGACCGTGCGGCCGGAGACGCGGGCCCTGACTTCGCCGAGACGGTCGACCTGACCGGCGCAGCACGTGCCTTCCGCAACGACACGTTCTCCGCGTCGCTGGATCTGGGCGTGGTCAATCAGGCCAACTACCGCCTGCCGCCGCTGACCATCGACTCGGCCACCGACGTGGACTGGTTCCGCTTCACGCTGCCGTCGGGCAACGGCTTCGTGCCCAGCCTGTCGGTTCAGGTGACCGACCCGACGAAGCCCATTTCGGCGCGCGTGCTCAACGGCGCGCAGACCGTCATCGCCCAGGGGACCACCGCCGCCGGGTCGGGCGCCGTCACGCTGGGGCAACTGGCGGCGGGCTCTTCGTACTACCTCGAGCTGAGCAGCCCGGGCGGGGTGCTCGTTCCGTCGTACAACGTCACCATCAACGCTTTCGGCACCGCGGTACCGGCCGATCCGCTGCCGGACTTCGCCGAAGCTGGCGGCGGCAACAACTCGCTGGCCAAGGCCATTCAGCTAGGCAACGCCAACAGTCTGTCGAGCATCGGCCCGCTGTGCAACCTGAGCTTCAATGCCGCCGACCTGCAAGGCGCGGACCTCGGCGGCGACTGGTTCCGCGTCGGTGCCGCGCGCACGGTCGAGTCCAACGCCAATCGCGTGGCGATCGTCGACGCCAGCAACGGCGGCCTCGACCTGCGCGTGTTCGATGTCACCGGCACGCTGCTCGCCGAATCGTCGACACTGTCGTCGTCGTCCGAATGGATCGCGTTCGCGCGGCAGGTCAACGACGTCTACGTCCAGGTGCTGTCGCGGATCGGGTCGACGACCGCGAACTACTCGCTGTCGATCTGGAACCAGCCCGACAACGTGCTCGAAGGCAGCTCCGGCAACGACAACCTGGTCGACGCCACCGCAGGCGCGTCATTGCTGCGCGGCCTGGCGGGCAACGACACGATCGATGGTGGGTCGGGGAATGACACGCTGTTCGGCGGTGCCGGCGACGACACGGCCATCTTTTCGGGCAGCTACGCAAGTTATGCCGTTACCTACAGCCCCGGCACTGGCCAGTTCACGATCTCGGACAAGACGGTTGGCCGAGAGGAAACAGATGTGATCTCTGAGGTCGAGCACTTTCAGTTTGCTGATATCACCAAGCTTGCCAGCGAGTTGAGCACGGACACCGTCCCCCCGACGGTCATGACCTTCAGCCCGGCCGACGGCGCCACGGGGGTTGCCCCCGGCAGCCATATCGTCCTCAACTTCAGTGAGCCCATCGCCCGCGGTACCGGCAGCCTCGTTCTCAAGACCGCCGCCGGCGCGACGATCGAAACCTTCGACGCCGCGACCAGCAACCGGCTGGCCCTCTCCGGCAGTACCTTGACCAT
>NZ_JAPUVI010000018.1 GCF_029255285.1 Accumulibacter sp. | reverse complement strand
GCAGGCGGAAACGTCTTCGATGCCGACGTAACCGACCGCCTGCTAGGCATGCCCGGCCATACCGTTCCGCTGCCGCGTGTCGACAGTTCTCCCGTTCAGCCATCCCTTTCGGACGACCTTGCCCCAGCGCAGCAGAACATGCTCGATTTCGCCGCCGCCAATGTGCCGATTCCGCAAGCGCTACAACAACAGATCGACCAGCAGAAGGCTTTAGTGATTACCGACCTTGAGTCGCGCAATCTGACGTTCTTCTCGCAGGAAACCGAAAAGCTCGATGCGTGGGCCGATGACCTGAAGGTTGGCCTTGAGCGTGAGATCAAAGACCTTGACCGGCAAATCAAGGAAGCTCGCACCAAGAGCAAGGGCGCGGCAACGCTGGCCGACAAGCTGAACGCCCAGAGGGAACAGCGCGATCTTGAGGGGCAGCGAGACAAGAAGCGGCGCGAGTTGTTCAACCGGCAAGATGAAATACAGGCAAGGCGTGACCAACTGATTGACGAGCTTGAAAGTCAGCTGGACCAGAAGCTATCGCAGCGAACCCTGTTCAGCTGTGAATGGGAGGTGGCATGACAGAACCGACAATCATTTGCCCGAACTGCAAGACCGAAATCCGGCTGACCGAATCACTGGCGGCTCCGCTGATTGCGGCAACCAGAAAGCAGTTCGAGCAGCAGCTATCGCAGAAGGACGAAGAGATCGCCAAGCGCGAGCAAGGCATCCGCGACAAGGAAAAGCAGGTCGCCGAAGCCAAGCGCAATCTTGAGTCACAGGTAGCCGATCAGGTCGCAGCCCAACTCAAAGCCGAACGTTCCCGTGTCATCGAGGAAGAATCCAGGAAAGCCAAGCAAGCGGCAGCCAATGAGTTGGACAACAAAGCACGGGAACTGGCCGAGCTTCAGGAAGTGCTCAAGGTCCGCGATGCCAAGCTCGCCGACGCCCAACAGGCACAGGCCGAACTCATCAAGAAGCAGCGTGAACTCGACGATGCCAAGCGCGAACTGGAACTGACCGTCGAAAAGCGCGTGCAGGAAGGACTCGGCGATGTCCGCGAAAAGGCGAAGCGCGAAGCCGAAGAAGGCCTGAAGCTGAAGGTGATGGAAAAGGATCAGACCATCGCCTCGATGCAGCAAAAAATCGAAGAACTCAAGCAGAAGGCTGAACAAGGTTCCCAGCAGCTACAGGGCGAAGTTCAGGAACTGGAGCTTGAAAGCCTACTGCGTGCCAAGTTCCCGTTTGATTCCATCGAGCCTGTCCCCAAGGGCGAATTCGGCGGCGATGTCCTGCAACGCGTGGTCAGCCAGAGCGGCCAGCCGAGTGGCACGATCCTTTGGGAATCCAAACGCACCAAGAACTGGAGTGACGGCTGGCTCACCAAGCTGCGCGAAGATCAGCGCACTGCCAAGGCGGAAATCTCCGTCATCGTCAGCCACGTGCTGCCGAAAGGGGTTGAGTCCTTCGACGTGGTCGATGGTGTGTGGGTTGCCAGTCCCCGGGCCGCGATTCCGGTGGCAACGGTACTGCGCCACACCTTGCTACAGGTCAGCATGGCGCGACAGGTTTCGGAAGGGCAGCAAACCAAGACGGAAATGATTTACCAGTACCTGACCGGGCCACGATTCAGACATCGCGTCGAGGCCATCGTCGAAGCCTTCTCGACCATGCAGGAAGATCTCGACAAGGAACGCAAGGCGATCATGAAGCAGTGGGCCAAGCGCGAGGAGCAAATCGAGCGCGTGATGGGGGCGACTGTCGGCATGTATGGCGATCTGCAAGGTATCGCTGGCAAGTCGTTACAGGAGATAGACGGGCTGGAATTTCCTGCCCTCGCTGCGTCAAACTCGCTGGAGAGCTAATTCGTGGCGCTTGAACTTTCAGAAGTAAAGCGCCAGCTTCAAGACCATCTTCAAGAAGGTCTTTTACTTGTGGTTGGAACCGGCTTGTCCATAGCCGAGGGAATACCCGGCATGTGGCCTCTCGGTGAGCACTTGAAGAAGGTAATTCCGCCTCAATTGGCTTCGGCGCCTGATCCGGCTTGGGATGATGTTGTCAAAGCATTGGATGCTGGTGACCATCTTGAAGCGGCAATGGGGAAAACGAACCTCAAGTCCACAACAGTCGACGCGATTGTTGAAGCGACAGCACAACTGATTCTTGAAAAGGAACTGGAGGTTTTTGCGCAGGTCATTTCTGGCGCTAAAACACTTCCGTTCACGACGTTCGTTAAGCACCTATTCAAGGGCGGGAAAAAATTCCATCTCATCACGCCCAACTATGACCGGTTGGTCGAGTTGGCTACGGAGGCAGCAGGGATCGGTGTCGACACACGGTTCGCGGGGAATCTATTTGGGCATTCCGACCCGAAGCGTTCGGCAGACGCGCATCGAGAGTCGTACATGGCAGGGAAAAATGCCGCTTTTCGTCCCATGGCGAACCTATGCGTCTATAAACCACACGGCAGTCTTGATTGGTTTGATGTGGGCGGGAAAGTTGTTAGGTGCCCGATAAACACAGGCAAGACGCCAATTATCATTACTCCGGGAGCAAGCAAGTACCGAGAAAGTTTCCGCTGGGCGTTCGACGATCAGCGTACTTCAGGTAATCGCGGCGTTGCCAACTCGACGCGTCTGATGTTCATGGGATACGGGTTCAACGACGATCACTTGGAGCAGCACCTCTGTCCTGATCTGAAGCTGACAAAACCCTCTGTCATTATGACTCGGACCCTTTCTGACAATGCTCGGAAGGCAATTGCCAATAGTGGCGGGGTTCAAGTCATTGCGTTGAGCGCAGTTTCTGAGTCTGATCTTCGTACACGTGTCACGACATCTTCCGGAGACGAGATCATCGTTGATGAGCAGCTTTGGCACTTAGATGGATTCAATAAAGGAGTGATCTGATGGCTTCTGCCGTAATGTCTTTTGATGGGCAAAGCCCAATTGGTCGGGTGATGTCAGTTGATACCATGCGGGTATTCATTCACATTGACGACCACGAATTGCTGAAAAAAGTGATGGTTGGCAATCTGGTTGCAATTCAAGGCGCAACGGGCCATCAATTCCTGATTTCAATTGTCGAGAGAATTACGCGATTGCCATCAGATTCAATCGCTACGAGCGAAGCTCTAGACGATGAGACGGCGCCAACGCCAGAGGACATGCAGGACACCATCCGGGCAGTCTTGGTCGGGACATACCGGGTAAAGGATGGCGGCTCAGGCCCGTCATTCAAGCGTGGAGCAGACTCATGTCCGCAAATTGACCAGCCCTCGCACTTGATCCAAGGATCGAATCTAACGGCATTTATGGGAGTTCTATCTCAGGACGTTCCAGCCGAAAAGGCACTCCGGTTAGGGCATTTTGCCATTGACCCAACGGCGGAAGCAGTAGCCGATGGGGACCGGTTTTTTCAACGCCATGCTGCCATTCTTGGCAGCACTGGTAGCGGCAAAAGTTACACGGTGGCGGCTTTACTCGAACGCGCAAACACCCTGAGCTATCCGAACATTGTGCTCCTTGATATGCATGGAGAGTATGCATCGTTGGCAAAGAGCGAAACAAACGGGTACGCCGAGTATTTGAAAATCGCGGGGCCAGGTGATCTCGCCGACCCAAAGCCGTACAGTTTGTTCTTACCTCATTGGCTGCTCAATCGGGAAGAAATGCTCTCGATGTTGCTTGATCGAAGCGACGACAATGCGCCGAATCAGGCGATGCGATTTACCAACGTTGTCTTTGAGCAGAAGCGGAAAGTCCTTGAAGCGTTCAAGCTAACGGATGTCCTTGCATCGTTTACGGTCGATTCGCCAGTTCCCTACGATCTAAAAGCGGTCAAGGCAAGCTTGCAGAGCGACGATCAAGAGATGGTTCCCGGATCTTCTGGAAGAGACAAGCAAGGGCCGTGGTACGGGAAACTGACGAGATTTATTAGTCGTCTTGAGGCGAAGATTGCGGACAGGCGATATGGATTTCTTTTTCAGCCCCCTGCTGCCACTGAATCATATGAATGGTTACAGAATTTTGCCGAGTCCTTTCTGTCAACAAAAAGCGGAGCGCGATCTGGCATTAAGGTTGTCGATTTCTCGGAGGTTCCGTCAGATGTACTGCCAACGGTGGTTAGCGTCCTGGCTAGGGTGCTTTACGACGTTCAGTTTTGGATGCAAGCGGAGTCACGCACCCCGGTTTGTCTAGTGTGCGACGAGGCACACTTGTACTTGCCTGTTCGATCTGATGCAGATGCTGCCGCGAAACGTGCGCTCGACACGTTTGAGCGCATCGCGAAAGAAGGCCGCAAGTACGGGTTTGCGTTGTTAGTGGTAAGCCAACGTCCCTCGGATGTCAGCAAGACCATTCTCAGTCAGTGCAATAACTTCATTGCATTGAGGCTGACAAATGAACAGGATCAGTCGGCGGTGAAGTCGGTGATGCCAGACAGCATGGCGGGTATTGCAGATGTTTTGCCGCTCTTGGACATTGGCGAGGCAATCGTTCTTGGGGATTCGATACTCTTGCCGTCACGCATCAAGCTGGACAAGCCAAAGGCGACGCCATTGAGTCTTACCAAGAATTTCTGGCGTGAGTGGGGTGAAAAAGCATCCGACTCAGATGCGATCAGGACTGCTGTAGAAAGTCTAAGACGGCAAAGCAAAGGTGGCGACAAGAAATAATGGCTGCATTTGGAGTAACGGCTTTACCGTGATCTTGAAACATTATAGTGGTCCCAAGGTTTGAGACAGTAGTTTAAGCTAGGCGCTGCCATAACGAGCGAGAAGCGATGAGCGAAGTGAAGGCGCGGAAGGTGCACACCCCGGAGTTCAAGGCGAAGGTGGGTCTGGAGGCATTGCGAGGGGTGAAGACGATCAACGAGATTGGCCAGGAACACGGGGTGCATCCGGTCCAGGTTGGGCAATGGAAGAAGGCGATCCAGGAGCAAGCCAGGACCTTGTTTGAGGGCAAGCGTGGTCCCAAGCCGGTCGCCGCGCATCGGGAGCCGGAGTTGCTGTACAGCGAGATCGGCAAGTTGAAGGTGGAACTGGAGTGGCTCAAAAAAAGTCTGGGATCAGCCTGTCGTGATGCGAAGAACCTGGATCGAGCCTGGAAAGTCGTTGGCAGTCGTCCGGCAATGCGTCCTGGCCGGGGTGTCGCGTGCGACGATCTACGCTCAGCAAGAGCCTTCGGTGCTCGACGAAAGCGAGTTACTACACCAGCGCCTGATTGATGAGGAGTACACCCGGCATCCGTTCTACGGCAGCCGGAGGATGGTGGTCTTCCTTGGGAAAGCGGGTCACACAGTCAATCGCAAGCGGGTGCAACGGTTGATGCGGCTGATGGGGCTGGCCGGCATGGCGCCGGGCCCGAACACCAGCCGGCGTCACCCAGCGCACAAGGTCTATCCGTACCTGTTGCGCGGGGTTGCCGTGGTCAGGCCGAATCAGGTGTGGAGTACGGACATCACGTACATCCGCCTGCCGCGTGGCTTCGCCTACCTGGTGGCGGTGATCGACTGGTACAGCCGCAAGGTGCTCAGTTGGCGGATCAGCAATAGCATGGAAGCGGTGTTCTGTATCGATTGCCTGGAGGAGGCCTTGCGCACCCATGGCAAGCCGGAAATCTTCAACAGCGATCAAGGCTCGCAGTTCACCAGTGAAGCGTTCACCGACGTTCTAACCCGGGAAGGTGTGGTCAGGACCGTAGTGGCCTTCAGGGTTGAACCATTGTCACCGTGCAACACCGGTTTGGACGCCAGGGAATGGGTTCCCTCGGCCAGAGCGGTGCGCTTGACCAAGTGGGCCGCGTGGTCGGCATCGT
>NZ_JAPUVI010000017.1 GCF_029255285.1 Accumulibacter sp. | reverse complement strand
GGCCAGGTTCGATGACTGCTGGCTGCTGAAACCGGCAAAATCACGCTTGTCGATCAAGGCCACGGCCGCGCCCTTGCCCGACAGGGCGGCAGCATACACCGCGCCGTTGATGCCGCCGCCAATGATCAGCACGTCGTAGACGCGCTGATCCAGCTTGCCGACATTGCTGTCACGCAGATTCACGGGTGCCGCTCACTCGTCATCGAGTGCCCAGGCCTTGGAACGTGCCAACGCCTGATTCCACCCAGCCTGGTTCGGGGTAGTACCCGGTGAACTGTGACTCCGGGTAGGTATGCCCCCTTGCCGGGCCGGCGTGATGGAAGATCAGCACCGTGACCCCTTCGATCGCATGTTGATTGCACAGTCTCAGATCGAACATCTGACCTTGCTGAGTAACGAGACACTCTTCGACCTATTGGGCGTAACGCGGCTTTGGTAACCCAGCATCCCGGGATGCTTGCTTTCCATATTCAAAGCACATGCACCTCTGTGCGTACATATAAGCATCTGCCCGGGTTGGGTTTCCTCGCATTCACCCCACACAATGGGGTCACGAGTCATTGTGTCGGCGCGTGCTCGGTTTCCGGCTCTCGGCGTTGACCGCAGAGCCGGAAACCGCAGGGACGACTTGTAGCAGCGGTCCCACAAGGTGCCGGTATGTTTGTAGAGTCTGTTGGATTGAGGAAGACGACTTCCACGCCGGCGCGTTAAGACTCATCCATCAGCAAGGTCAGCGCTTGTAGATGCCTGCGCAGACCGAATACTCACCCTGCTTCTCGCAATAAGAGGCCTTAGACAACACTTTCTTCGTGGCCGGGTCGGTGAACTTGTAATCTGTCCAGCCTTTGCCCTTGACCTTGGCGGAATCGACCATCAAGGCGGTAAACGCCACGCCGTCTGGATCCTTGGCCGACATCATGTCCTTGCCAATCAGCTTCGGATTGGTCCCGTGAGCAACGACATGGCCGTTAAAATCCAGCACCACGAGGTAAATGTCACGATCTACCCAGGCCGGCGTGCCGAAGTCGGCAAAGGCCTTGTCCTTGCCGACTGCCGCCAGGTGCTTGATGGCCTTCTGCACATGTGCCTCGGCTTCTTTTGGCGTGCCAAATTCGCCAGCCGCAAAAGCGTTCGTGCCCAATGCAATACCAAGTGCCGCGATTCCAAGAATCTTCTTCATCTTGTCTGCTCCTTTGTCAAAAATACTGCTGTCGAAAATCCGTCAACCACCGGCACATCGCTGCTGAATATCGGCTGCATTGGACAGCGCAGCGGCCTTGGTAGCATTGCGGCACATGGCGGTGCCGGCATGCTGCAGAGCCTATGCCATGGTGGTCTCCGGTTCAGAAACGTTCGAAATCACCCTCGACCGAGGAGGCAGTCCGTGTGACGCGGGGTCGGGAAATCTTAGCTGCCGGCGCCGGACGGACCAGTTTCGCCGTGTTGCCAGCGCTCACTTGTCCTTCTTCCTCGATCTTGAAGAACTGCATCAGATCCTGAAGTTGCGCGGCCTGACCACCCATCTCCTCGGCGGTCGCAGCAAGCTGTTCTGATGCACTCGCGTTCTGCTGCGTCGCCATATTGAGTTGCCCCATGGCACCGTTGATCTGCCCAACGCCGGCACTCTGTTCCTGGCTCGCCGCGGAAATATCCTGCACGAGGTCGGAAGTCTTCTTGATGCTGGGCACCATCTCGTCCAGGAGCTTGCCCGCCTGCTCGGCCAATTTGACGCTGGAGCCGGCCAGCTGCCCGATCTCTTGCGCAGCGACCTGGCTTCGTTCGGCGAGCTTCCTGACTTCGGCTGCCACGACGGCAAAGCCCTTGCCGTGTTCCCCGGCGCGTGCCGCTTCGATAGCGGCATTGAGGGCCAGCAGATTGGTCTGGTAGGCGATGTCGTCGATAATGCCGATCTTGCCGGCGATGGACTTCATGGCTTCGACCGTCTCCTTCACCGCCATACCACCCTGTTCGGCCTCGGCCGAGGACTTGGTGGCCATGTTGTCGGTGACGCGGGCATTCTCGGTGTTCTGGCTGATCGAAGCCGTCATTTCCTCCATTGATGCCGTGGTTTCCTCGACCGAGGCAGCCTGTTCGCTTGAGGACTGAGACAGCGACTGGGCTGTGGCGGAGACCTGACCGGAGGCATTGAACAGCGCGTCGGCAACGCCGCGCACTTCGCCGATGATCTGGTTCAGCTTGGTAACCATGGTCTGCAGGGCGGTCATCAATTGTCCGACTTCATCCTTGCTGCTGACTTCCAGCTTCACGGTCAGGTCGCCCCCGGCGATCCGGTCGGCAGCTTCGCCCGCTTCGCGCAGTGGTTTAGTGATACGCCGCGCCATGGCCACGCTGACGAGCACACTGAGTACGACGGCGAGAGCGAGCATTACAAGCGAGAGATACAGCGCCGATCGGAACTGACTGCCAGCATTTTCGTAGCTCATCGCAGCAGACTGCTTTGCCCCGTTGACCAACTTGTCCATGCGCGCGCTCAGCCCCTGGTAGGTTCCGTCCGCCGACTGCATGATAGCCATGGCCGTATTGACGTCGGCAAGGGCTACGTCGAGTGCCTCGGCAACCTCCTTGCGGTATTTCTTGAGGTCTGTCGTGAAGTCTTCAAGAGCCTTGCGCACTTCTGCATCCATATCTGCCGCAGCATTCCTTTCGGCCACCTTCTTTCTGACCGAGTCGATGTCAGCGACCACTTCCTTGGTCAAGGCGACCAGTTTGGGCTCGTCATACACGCCGACCATGCTGAACAGACGGTAGGTACGGGTGTGTACCGTATCGATGGTTGAAGTAATGTTGGCAATGAACTGAAACTCACCGAAGCGCTTGAGGTAGATTTCGTCTAGCGTCGCGCGCTGGTTCAGCAATGCATTCATCACGACGCCACCGAAGACCAGCAGCAAAGCAATGCCCACCAAGGGTGCCAGCAGGATTTTGAACTGTAGTTTCATGGAGTCTTTCCCGTATTCGATGTTGGCCATTGCCAAGCGTTGCGGCCGCCTTGGGTGCCCGCGGATTCTCAGTGCAGCATTTGCCCTGGACACTGGAGGAACCGAGCATCAGTGAGGCAAAAAGCCACGCCGTCAGGATTCTTGGCCGACATCAGATTGTTGCCGATCCTCTTGGGATTCGTGCCCTAGCAGCCTGTCGGACTTGACCAAGTCGGCTGCAAAGGGCAGCGGTCCATACTTTCCCGAATTTCGGCGCCAATAGTTCGACTATTGGCTTGAAATTCGGGAAGATCTGTCCTCGCTTCCCACTTTTTTCGCTTCGACTCATCAAGTCCGACAGGCTGCTAGAGGTCCTTGGAGAACTTTAGGTGATTTCCGCAAATCGCCGTACCAAGAGTCATGGCGTTAGGCCGGCTCAGGGCCAGAAAATCAAGCCGCTGCGGAAGTTGTTCGGAAACTTGATTCCCGGAAATCACCTTAGAACATATGGGCCAGGCCAGCCGTGATCGAATTATTGGTCTCGCCACGAGCACCGATGCCTGAAGGAATGGCGATAGACTGAGCCGCACTGCTCCGTTTGTCGTTCTGGATCCAGGCGTAACCAGCGTACAGTATTGTGCGCTTGGAAAGCTCGGTCGTCCAGGCGATAGTCGCCGTATTGCTGTTCTGGTCCAGGGCAGGCCCTTGGTCCCAGTTGAGCCGGCCATAGTTGAGGTGAATCTTGCTTGCCGCCAGGACTGGAACGGTCGCGCCAATCGTCCAGACCGAGTTGTCGAGGTTGGCAGCGTTCTTGTCGTTCTGTTGCTGATAGCTGCCAAATACCTTAACGACCTTGAAGTCATAGCTGACACCAATGTAGGCTTCGTTGATATCCTTGCCCCAGAGACTGGATGTGCCGGCAGGAGGAGGCTCGGCCGCGAGACGGGTCGGCACGACGTTCAGGCGAGTCTGGTAGACCAGATCAATGTTCAACGGGCCATTGGCATAGTTGCCGCCAAGACCAAACCGGCTGTTGTCGGTGGTGGAGAGGCGATTGCTGTAGCCGCTGCCGTCGACCGGTTCGCTCTCTCCAAAGCTGTAGATCGCGGTGCCGGTAAAGCCGCTCCAGTTCGGTGAAGTGTAAGTGACGGAGTTATTCCAGCGGGCAAGACTGGTCGGAGTGATAGTGTTACCGGCAGAAGCATTCAGGATCGATTTTGATCCGATGGGTGAATTAGCGAGTGGATCATTGCGACGTGATGCAGCATAGCCCGGAGCATACTGACGACCCAGTGCGACCGTACCGAGATTGTCGCTCAACAGACCAACGAACTGCTGGCGGGCATTGAGAGGGGTAGCGGTATTGCCAATGCCGGTGTTGGTGGCAATTTCCAGCTGGTACTCGAGCGCGAACACGGCCTTCAGACCATTACCCAAGGCTTCCGTACCTCTGAAGCCTAGATGGGAAGGGATCAGGGTGCCGGACTGGATGCCGCTGAACACGGCGTTACCGCCGCCGGAAGTACCACTGTTCAGGTTGCCTTTGCTGTAGAAGTAGCCGGCATCAACAACACCGTAAAGTGTAACGTTGGTCTGGGCCAAGACAGGGCCCGAAACCAGAGCAGCAACGGCCAGCACGATGAATTTGCTTTGCATGACACATTTCCTTGAGTAAGCACTTGATCAGCCTTTGTTCCTCCAAGGCCTGTCGCACACCGAATCGCGTTTATCCGCCGCGATGAAAACCCTCATTGAGTTCGCTGGCCTGGAGTACCTGTCCATTTTGGCCTGTCAGAAGCGACTGCATGAGGAACGATTATGTTGTTTATCGGCACGCCAGAGAGGCGTTGGTGCATAAATACTCTCTTTAAAAATCAATAGCTTAAAGCGATGGAGGCGTCAATTTATGACAAAATTTGACGTTCCTGGCATATTTTCCGAAAGTTGCTTTTTCTAACATGCTGTTT
>NZ_JAPUVI010000016.1 GCF_029255285.1 Accumulibacter sp. | reverse complement strand
CCGGAAACGTTGTTGGCACTTTTGTGGCTCTTGGATCACGGTCTTGCTGGAGTTGATGGCGGTTTTTGTGCCATTTCAATTCCTGGCAAATGCCCCAAAGCCCCGCCCGGATCAGGAAGTCTGAAGTTACGCCCGGACTACCAGGGGCTGCTGACGGTGAGCGGGGTGGGCAAAGTGCTCGCACTGACCATTGCGCTCGAGACCGGTCAGGTGAGCCGCTTTGCCACGGTGGGAGATTTTTCATCGTATTGCCGCTGTGTCGGCAGTGAGCATCGGTCGAACGGCAAGAAGAAAGGGAGCGGCAACGTCAAGAACGGCAACAAGTACTTGGCATGGGCCTTTGTCGAAGCGGCGAACTTCGCCGTGCGTTACGAGCCGGTGGTCAAGCGCTTCTACCAACGCAAGTGTGCCAAGACGATGCCCGTGGTGGCGATCAAGGCGGTGGCGCACAAACTGGCGCGGGCCTGTTACCACGTGATGCGCGATCGGGTGCCGTTTGACGTCCAGCGTGCGTTTGCCTGAAAGAATGGAGCGGGGGCGGTGAGCCAGACACGGGGTTGGCTAATCACCATCAGACTTGATTGGGCCACCGTCCGCCTCTCCGCCAGACCGGAGGCCGGCAGGGTCTGTAAGGTGGCAAAGCCGAAGTGCGCGGCTTTGCCACCTTACATCAGCCTAAATCACCGTTGGGCGTCCAGGGTGCGCTACGCCGGGCTGCAAAAAGCGCAGCCCGCCCTTGACGCAGGAGAAGTTATCGCGAGAACAAAGGTTTTGAAAAGGCAAAAGGCTTGACCAGTTCGCCTCTGCCGTGAGCCAACCGGGGTTGGTGCCCGCCACCATCGTGACGGGCAACCATAGATTTGTCATCGGCAAACATGCCGAACGACTTGGACACGTGCAGGGCACCGACGGTTTTCTGGGGCCGCAACCGCGGCCAGGGGCGCAGCCCGGGTGGCCACACCCGGACTACCGCCTTGATCCTGATGGGTGACTGGTGCGGACTGGTTCCGACACCGCAAGAACGAAAACCAGGGCGCGAGCGCCGGGCTGATGCCAGGAGCGGATTTGCTCACGAATGTATCGCCGCTGCATCGCGAGAGATTTTTTTAACCTGTTGACAGGGGCCGGCTAATGGGTGACCCCCATTTGGGACTGACCCCAATTCCTGACCCCTATATGAGATCATCGCAACCCGACATCCCATTTCTGATTCTCGCCACCCCAGCAACCAAAAACCCGCACTTCGGCACCGCTATTGTATTGTATACTGCGGTCTACGTCAAGGCAAAGGCCAGTATCACTGACGATGCGTCCATTTTCGACTCGCCATTTCTGATTTTCACCGCCCCAACAGCCCCAAACCTGAACTTTGGCACCGTCTTGGTATTGCGCGCCCCGATCCACATCAAGGCAAAGACCACCCTGACTGATGATCTGCCCATTCTCCAGTTTCCATTTCTGATTTTCACCGCCCCAGCAGCCCCAAACCTGAACTTTGGCACCGTTTTGGTATTGCGTGCCCCGATCTATGTCAAGACATAGCCCTGCGTTACTAACGATTTCTGTCCACGTTCCGAAGTTAGGATCTGAAAACGGCCCGGATGGAAATGGCAATACTTCAGCCTTCCATTCTTGGTTCTCACTACCCCAACACCCCCAAACCTGGACTTTGGCCCCACTATTGAATTGATTGCCACGGTCTACATCGAGGCATAGGCCAGCATCACTGATGATGCGTCCGTTCTCGACCCGCCATTTCTGATTTTCACCGCCCCAGCAGCCCCAAACCTGAACCTTGGCCCCACTATTGAATTGAGTGCCATGGTCTACATCGAGACACAAACCGGCTTCACTGATTATCTGCCCCTTAGGTTCCGCCCGAACCCAATTCTGATTATCGTCACCCGTACAGTGCCATACTTTTAATTTAGCGCCATTCTTTTTTCGTTCTCGGCGATCTACACCAAGACATAGCCCTGCGTTACTAATGATGCGTCCATCATCGATACGCCACCGCTGATTTTCACCACCCCAACATTCCCAAACCTGCACATTAGCGCCATTCTGGTGCTGTGTTCCGCGGTCTACTTCAAGACACTTACCTGCTTGGCTGAAGATATGCCCATTCTCGAAGCGCCATTTCTGATTTTCACCGCCCCAGCAGCCCCAAACCTGAACTTTGGCACCGTTTTTGTATTGCGTGTCACGATCTATGTTAAGGCATAAACCTGCATGACTTCGTATCTCTGCCCAAGGCGTTTTATGATACCACTTCTGGTTTTCACTACCCCAACATCCCCAAACCTGGACTTCAGCACCGGCGTTGTTTTGTGTTCCGAGGTCTACATCAAGACAAAGACCAGAAAATGACTGAATTTGAACTGGCGCTGGCCATCCATACCACTTCTGAAGACCTGTGATATCGCTGGAACTGAGTTTTCCATTACCGTTCCAATTCGGATTACAATAATTCATAATGGATGTCAAATCGTAATATGTGAGATATGTATCGCCGTCACCCCCTTGTTTTTCAGCTCGACATTCTATTGGCGCGTCAAGCCTGTTCTGTTCATGAGCGAACCCCAACGCATGTCCGAATTCATGTACAGCGATAGCCTTAATACAAGGCTGAAGATT
This sequence comes from Accumulibacter sp., assembly GCF_029255285.1. Taxonomy (GTDB): domain Bacteria; phylum Pseudomonadota; class Gammaproteobacteria; order Burkholderiales; family Rhodocyclaceae; genus Accumulibacter. The sequence continues at coordinate 737 of NZ_JAPUVI010000016.1, read as the reverse complement.
GTTTCTGCAAATATTACTCCAATTATTAAAGGTGAAGTTCAGTGACATACCATTTCTTAACCCATCCAAATCTTTCCCTAGCTTTTTAACATGTGGACCGTTATCGGTTTTCTTTGAGAGATTTTGTACGGGATCTTCAATAACAATTCTTATCCCACGGCTATTTGGTAAGCATTCATTCCATCCTACAAAATCTACCAGGGAATGAAGTTCCCATGTTTCTTGAACAGCTTGCTCTACCCAGTGTCGACCTTGTGCATCCTGTGCTGTAGGATTTTCCCAGCATACAGGTATTTCTAATTGATCCCACTTTGTGGTTAATGGAGCCTGAAGTTTAGACGCTAGCTTGCCGATTTCGGCGTTCGCTTGCAGGACTGAGAATGAAAATACCCAAGGCAAAGACAGTATACAGGCGGAGAAGAAGAACCGCGCCACTCTATGAAAATAACTCATGAGAACATGCCCTTCCTAATAAAATAGAAATGCACGGCGTTAGTGCATAATTCGCCATGAAAAATTAATATAAAAACAGCATGTTAGAGAAAGCAACTTTCGGAAAATATGCCAGGAACGTCAAATTTTGTCATAAATTGATGCCTGTATCACTTTAAGTTCAGACTTCCTGATCCGGGCGGGGCTTTGGGGCATTTGCCAGGAATTGAAATGGCACAAAAACCGCCATCAACTCCAGCAAGACCGTGATCCAAGAGCCACAAAAGTGCCAACAACGTTTCCGG
>NZ_JAPUVI010000015.1 GCF_029255285.1 Accumulibacter sp. | reverse complement strand
TATGGTCAGCGCGAGCCCAAAGCCTGGATTCGGCTCATGAACCAGCTGATCCCGTTTGCTGATGAAGAGATTCAGTCGAACGCGCGGAAGGATCTTGATCTGCTTGTAAAGCAGCAACGAAAAGAAATTGCCATTGCCGAGCTAGTCGATCAGCTCTTCTCAGGCTGGTGGGAATATGTTCGGGCATTCCTGAAGCAAGTCAGTATCGAGACACTGGTGTCGCTTTCCCCAGACTACGAGTCGCACGATCGGTTGAAAGAGGTGATTCGTGACACCAAGGCCAGGATTGAGGAATTGCTAAAGCTGGAGCCGGACTTGCCCAAAGCCCTCAGGCGTTTCTCAGACGACCAAGCAGTACGAATACTGACCATTCATAAGAGCAAGGGCCTTGAGTTCGATTCGGTCATCATCATGGCCGTCGAAAACGAAATCTTCTTTGGCAACCAGGATGAGAACCGCTGCGCTTATTTCGTCGCGGTTTCGCGTGCCAAAAAGCGCTTAGTCCTTACCCATGCCGATCAACGGGAGCGCCCAGCTGGACATACGAGACGCTGGGATGTGCAACGCACGGCGCAAACTGAATACCTCGGCTATGCCACGCCGTTTTTGAGAACAGAGCAATGACCAATACGACATTAAAGCCAGGTTGGCGCCGGGTGAAGTTCGGCGACGTGGTGCGCCTTTCCAAAGGACGCAGCCAAGATCCGCTGGCCGACGGCATTGAACGCTACGTTGGTCTAGAGCATCTGGAGCCGGGCGATTTGCGCATCCGCAGTTGGGGCAACGTTGCTGACGGCGTCACCTTTACCAGCGTGTTTCAGCCCGGCCAGGTACTGTTCGGCAAGCGCCGCGCCTACCAGCGCAAGGTGGCTGTGGCGGATTTCTCTGGCGTGTGCTCCGGTGATATCTACGTGTTGGAGACCAAGGATGCGCAGGTGTTGTTGCCGGACTTGCTGCCATTCATTTGCCAGACAGATGCCTTCTTCGATCACGCGGTGGGTACGTCGGCAGGCTCCTTGAGTCCGCGTACCAACTGGAGCAGTCTTGCCGAGTTTGAATTGGCATTACCCACAAGTCTGACCGAACAAGCCGCTCTCCTAAATGTACTTTCGGCTCAGCAAGGCTCGATTGACTCTATTAGTGAGTGCAAGCGCCTTGCCGGGATCGCCCTTGAATCATTTCTTACGGAAGTCTTTGAAGCAGTTCCGGATGTGGCTCCTCTGCAGTCCATGTGCAAGCCGATCGTGCGTGGCATTGACAGCCCTGGGCCAGAAATCGATGGTGGCGTGCCATATGTACGAATTGCCGAAATGACAGGCCCAGAAGGAATTCGCCTGGCTAACTTAAAGCGCACATCAAAAGAGATCGCAGACGGTTACCCGGAGTCGCGCCTTGATGAAGGCGACATAGTGGTTGCCCTGCGCGGAGTTGTGGGAATGCCCGTTCGAACTCCGGCTGAAGCAGCAGGTGCGAACCTCTCTCGGGGAACCGCGCGGGTATCTGTTCTAGATCATTACATTCCTGGGTACGTCTACTGGGCTCTTAAAAGTCCAAGGGTACGTAGAGAAGTCTTGCGATTCGCTACTGGATGGAAAGGCGAAGATCTTCGCGAGATCACGTTAACCGAGCTTCGGTCTTTGTCTATGCCCACTGTCGATAAAGCTATGCAAATGCAGATTGCGGAGTCGGCAGAGACACTCGCCCAAGCCACCGTTACGCTGTCTGGCCGAGCTGAATCCGCTCGCACACTGATGAAAGTGTTTTCGGAGCAAGTTCTTGAGGGGGAGAGCCGTGTTCACGGAAGCTAATACTGTTGAAGCCTACGTCCGCGACCTGCTCGCCGGCCCCATCAAAGATGTCACTGCCAATACCGTCCAGGAGCCTCAGACCAGCTATGGCCCTAGCCCGAAAGGCATCGGCTGGCGCTACGCCGCCCCAGCTGAAGTGCCGCGCCAGATTCAGGAAGTGCTGGTCGAGCCCTGGCTGCGCGAGGCGCTGATCCGCCTGAACCCGGAGATTGCCGCTCAGCCCGACCGCGCCGACGAGGTGCTGTACAAGCTGCGCGCCATCGTGCTCTCGGTACGCTCGGATGGCCTGATCCGCGCCAACGAGGAAATGACCGCCTGGATGCGCGGCGAGCGCTCGATGCCCTTTGGCCACAACAACGAGCATGTGCCGGTTCGGTTGGTCGACCTGGATGACTTGTCGCAGAACCAGTACATCGTCACCCAGCAGTACACCTACCGTGCTGGCCCCACGGAACGCCGGGCTGACCTGGTACTCCTGGTGAACGGTCTGCCTCTAGTATTGATCGAGGCCAAGACGCCGGTTAAAAAGTGCATCAGCTGGGTCGATGGCGCGGTACAGGTGCACGACGACTATGAGAAGTTCGTACCGGAGTTGTTCGTTTGCAACGTGTTCTCGGTGGCCACTGAGGGCAAGGCCTACCACTACGGCTCCATCGGGCTACCGGTCAAGGATTGGGGCCCGTGGCACCTGGATGGCGACGGTGAAGATGGTCAGCGCCACCCGCTGAAGTCGCTCAAGCTGTCCGCCGAGAGCATGCTGCGGCCGCATGTGGTGCTGGATATCTTGGGCAGCTTCACCCTATTCGCCACCAACAAGAAGAAGCAGCGCATCAAGATCATTTGCCGCTACCAGCAGTTTGAAGCGGCCAACAAGATCGTCGAGCGCGTGCTGGCAGGTTACCCCCGGAAGGGCCTGATCTGGCACTTCCAGGGTTCCGGCAAGTCGCTGCTAATGGTGTTTGCCGCTCAGAAGCTGCGCATGCACGCCGGCCTGAAGAATCCCACGGTGCTGATCGTGGTGGACCGGATCGATCTGGACAGCCAGATCACCGGCACGTTCACCGGCGCGGACATTCCCAACCTGGAAAAGGCCGACAGCCGCGAGAAACTACAGCAGTTGCTGGCGCAGGATGTGCGCAAGATCATCATCACCACGATCTTCAAGTTCGGCGAAGCTACTGGCAGCCTGAACGACCGCAGCAACATCATCGCGTTGGTGGATGAAGCCCATCGTACCCAGGAAGGTGATCTGGGCCGCAAGATGCGGGAAGCCCTGCCCAACGCATTCCTGTTCGGCCTGACCGGGACACCGATCAACCGTGCTGACCGCAACACCTTCTTCGCTTTCGGCGCAGAGGAGGATGAGAAGGGCTATATGAGTCGCTATGGCTTCGAGGAATCGATCCGCGACGGCGCCACCCTGAAGCTGCACTTCGAGCCCCGGCTGATTGACCTACACATCGACAAGGCTGCGTTGGATGCCGCCTACAAGGATCTGACCGGCGGCCTTTCCGACCTGGATAAGGACAACCTCGCCAAAACTGCCGCCAAGATGGCAGTGCTGGTGAAGACGCCTGAACGTATCCGCAAGGTGTGCGAGGACATCGTCCAGCACTACCAAACCAAGGTGGAACCAAACGGCTTCAAGGGGCAGATCGTCACCTTCGATCGGGAATCCTGCCTGCTGTTCAAGGCAGAGCTGGACAAGCTGCTACCGCTGGAAGCCACGGACATCGTCATGTCGGTGCAGGCCGCAGACAAGAAGGAACACCCTGAGTACGCACCCTATGACCGAAGCCGAGATGAAGAGGAACGCCTTCTGGATCGCTTCCGGGACCCGGTCGACCCGCTGAAGCTAATCATCGTCACGGCCAAACTGCTGACCGGGTTCGATGCTCCTATCCTCCAGGCGATGTATCTGGACAAGCCGCTGCGCGACCACACTTTGCTGCAGGCCATCTGCCGCGTGAACCGGACCTACTCCGAGCAGAAGACCCATGGCCTGATCGTGGACTACCTGGGCATCTTCGATGACGTAGCGGCAGCGCTGGAATTCGACGATCAGAGCGTCAAGCAGGTAGTCAGCAACATCCAGGAACTGAAAGAAAAGCTGCCAGAAGCCATGCAAAAATGTCTGGCTTTCTTCCCCGGCATTGATCGCGAGCAGCAGGGTTACGAAGGTTTGATGGCGGCACAGGAGTGCCTGCCCAACAATGAGGTGCGCGACAACTTCGCCGCCGAGTACAGCGTGCTCAACAAGATCTGGGAAGCCCTCTCCCCTGATACGGTGCTGGGCCCCTTCGAGAAGGAGTACAAGTGGCTGTCCCAGGTATATCAGTCGGTGCAGCCTTCAAGCGGTCACGGGAAGCTGATCTGGCATTCGCTCGGGGCCAAAACCATCGAGCTGATCCACCAGAACGTACATGTGGATGCAGTCCGAGATGACCTCGACACCTTGGTCCTTGATGCCGATCTTCTGGAGGCGGTGCTGTCGAACCCAGACCCGAAGAAAGCCAAGGAGATCGAGATCAAGCTCAAACGCCGGCTGCGTGGGCATGGCGGCAATCCGAAGTTCAAGCAGCTTTCTGAGCGGCTGGATGCCTTGAAGGACCGCTTCGAGTCTGGTCAGATCAACAGTGTTGAGTTTTTGAAGCAGTTGCTGGAGATTGCCAAGGAGACGCTACAAGCCGAGAAGGAAGTTCCGCCGGAAGAAGACGAGGATCGCGGCAAGGCGGCGCTTACCGAGTTGTTCAACGAAGTCAAAACCGCAGAAACGCCCATCATGGTTGAGCGCGTGGTTGCTGACATTGACGAGATCGTCCGGCTGGTCCGCTTTCCAGGCTGGCAGGGAACTCAGGCCGGCGAGAGGGAGGTGAAGAAGGCGCTACGCAAAGCACTTTTCAAATACAAGCTGCATGCGGATGAGGATCTGTTCGAAAAGGCTTACAGCTACATTCGGCAGTATTACTGACAACTATGAATATAGGAAAATCCGATGCACTCATAGTGCCAAACGGAAATAGTTCGGTCTGGCGCTACATGGATCTCGACAAATTTACGCGTCTGATCCAAGACCGTAGCCTTTATTTTTGTAATGCAAAGCGGCTATCGGATCAGTACGAGGTCACGATACCCGATTCGACAGTTCAGGTATGGCGCAAGCAACTCACTGGCCAAGGCTATAGCCCTGAAGAGGTAGAGCTCGAGATATCGATCCGTCTAAATGGCTGGCAGTACGGGTCTATGAAAGATCTGACGCTTATCAACTGTTGGTCCATCTCGCCACACGAGTCATATGCCTTGTGGAAGATCTATCTTGGAAATAAACCCGAGGGCGTGGCAATCCGGAGTACTGTAGGTCGGCTGAGGACTGCGCTCCGTAAAGGCAAAGATCCTCATCCGGAAACTCTCTACATGGGTCAAGTCCGATACCGAAATCACCTTAAAAGTGATGAACTTAGTCGATTTAGTATCGTGACCACGAAGAAGACTTTTTACAAATTCGAAGAGGAGCTTCGACTGTTCATTCTTAACTACCCATTGTCAGAGGGAGGATCGATTCCTCCCTACGACTTCACCTCGGGTAGAAATGTGAACATTGATCTCGAACACTTGATTCAACGAGTCTATGTATCCCCTTTTGCCGCAGATGTTGTCCGAAAACAAGTCGAAAATCTATTAACCTCAGCAAGGTTACCGCTCGAAGTCATTCGTGATTCAGAAATTCGTGACAAATAGCTGACTGCTCGTGCGATGAAAGGCAACTCCTTCAGTGCGACAGCTCGCAGATGCGACTTGATCTAAAGTGGCGCTTGATATCTCGCCGAAAGCATTTAAAACTGTAGCGATCACAGGCCGTTGTTTTTAGTAAATCGACGAAGACACCGAGCACTTCTGCTCGGTGTCTATATTTCATGGCTGTGCTGATCAAACGTTCGGCCTCCCAGGGTTTAGCAAGCGTTACCATAGCCTGCCATGGCCGAGGTGCAGCCATGTTACACCCAGGGCATGAGGCAGTTGCTCGGCCGAAGCGGCCAGTCAGCGTTCTCAGAATGGACGGCAGCTTCCGACCCAATCCGGACCGTCATAGGAAGAACGCTCGTAAGTCGGCTATTGAATTACTGCGGCCAATACATCTTGCCGACCTGAGAATGCTGCCAGCCCAGCAGCTTGAGATTTACACCTGCGATAG
>NZ_JAPUVI010000014.1 GCF_029255285.1 Accumulibacter sp. | reverse complement strand
GACACTTCCAGCAGTCCGGCACCGATCCGGATCGAGTCGGCGCGCATCTGCGCCTTCTCGAGCGCGACCGCGATCACGGCCGCGTACGCCTCGACGATCTCGACGTCCCGCGGCGTGAAGAACGCAGCGGGGTGGTCGGCAGACTCCATGATGTTCTCGAGTTTCAGAACGCCAATCACCCGCCACCGTGGCGGTTTTTTCGCGTTCGACTCGTCGCTCGACTTCAGCAGGAGAGGAACGCCCAGAACGCACCGACACTCGTCCTCAGCCCTGGATTGTTCATACATCACGCTATCGTATTTCCTGGCGTGCTTGTGCTGCTCGAATTCATCGTAGTTCGTGATGTTGCAGGTTTGCGCGAGCTCGGCGATTTCGCCCGTGAGCCCTTCGCCGAAGTCGTAGACGGCAGGCTTGCCGTCCTCGGCCGTCAGCAGTTTCTTGGCTTCACCACCGGCGGCAGCCAGGCGGAGTTGCTTCCCGCCGCCGTTTTCTTTCCTTTCGGTGAGCCACAGCGTCGACCACTGCACGGGAAAGGTCTCCTGGACGTGGTCGATGATCTTTTCCGGCAGAGCCTCAGGTGTGGGCTCCGACAGGACGTCCTCGCACAGTTGCCGGATGGTTTGCTCGAATGACTCTTTCAACATTTTCGGACTCCTCTGTGGCAGCAACGCCACAATCCTTGAAGTGCTTTGTCGAGAAATACTGGATGGTCATCAACTGCCAGGTCCCGCACAGCCAGCGCTGCCAGTCGCCGCCGGTCGTGCCACCTACGGACCGAAGAACTCGATCGCCCGGTGGCCGTGCTGTTTGGCATTCTGGAGCGCGGTCTGGTTGCTCGCTACCGCCAGGAGAAGCATCCCGCGGTAACGGCTCGGATTCGGGAAGTCCTCGAGCCGGTCGACGTCGAGCACGACCTTCTTGCTGACCGGGTCGATGACCTTGAAAATGCTGTAGGCGGGCGACGGAGACATGAGAATCCCGTCCTTCGTATAGGGTCGCTCCTCGGAGACTTCGTAGATCTGGAGCGCTGGTTTTCGCAGGTCGTTGGGGGAAATCGCGAAGCGACAGAATGCGAACCAATGAATCCACTCCCCGATCTTCTCTCCGTTGGCAAGCACGAAGCCGATGGGGTGGTCCGCGGGCTGTAACTCGGAGAGATAGAGGACCCGAGACGGGCCGCCCGGCTTGTCATAGTGCAAGTCGGTGAGAATGTTGCGTTCGTTGATGAACTTGCTGCCCAGCAGGTTCTCCCTGTAGTCCTCCTTGCCGAGGAAAGTCACGAAGCGCTTCCAGTACTCCGGCCCAACCTGGCGGAAGTGTATCGCCTTTCCAGAGGACTGGACGCGCTCGAAATCGATCGTCTGCCACGAGTCGATGTCGTCATGCGGCGGCAGGGTCATGCGGTATACACCCGCGCTGCATGCCACGAACAGTTCCTGCGTGATGTAGTTGAGGAAGGCCGAACAAATCGGCAACCCGCGCCGCACGCAGGTGATCGCCGAAAGCGCCCCGGTGATGGAGCACGGACCGCCATGAGCGGTTTCCCACTCCTCCCGGTATCCCGGCCGCTTGAAGGCTTCTGCCACCTTGCGCGCCGGATCGCCATTGCCATTGAATTGCAGCAGGTAGTCTCGCAATTGCGCCGAGCGGTCTGTCGGATCACAGATGAAGAACGTCCGCGCGCCGCGGTCGCTCTGTGGGCCGGTCCTGGCCAGCGGGTTCGCGTCCTGGCCACTCTCCTCTGTCAGCATGATCGCGTACTGGTCGAAGCTCTTCAGGCATTCCAGGATCGCAATTTCCGGAATCGCATCAAGTCCCAGTGTATCTCCCTTCCCCCAGACGCTGGTACGTTGAAGCGCTTCGCTGATCGTGGCTTCGAGAAGAGCATAGTTGGCCAGCAGCAGTGCCCTGATCAGCGTGTTGCAGTAGGCCTCCTCGATACCAACCATCATCGCCTCCCACGAATAGCCGCCAAAATCCGTAGCTAACCACGCTCAGCACGTCTCCGGGCCAGTGGTCGAAACGGTAAAAAAACAGCCTCCTCTTATATCACAGTACCTGAAGCCAGGCCAGCGGGAGGGTTCGCTCGTTCGCTCGCCGACCCGCACACTGACCATCAGAATCGCAAATCGATTCGACAGATCCGTTTGGTCCATCGACAGGAGGCGTCGTAGCCATTGCTGCCGCATATCCTCACAGCTCATCTCGACCGCTTCCTCTGCGTGTCATTTGCATAGCCTCAAATATGACACATAAACAGATGGGTGTTAAGGGCTTCCGGAGAACGAATCTATCGCCTAATATCATGGGCATTTAGTGGAGAAATGCCTACTCCAATGAGCAAGTTTGAGACTCCGATACAAGTTGCCGAACAGGTGACCCAGCTCGGCCAGCGCATTCGGGTCGCGCGCATCCGTCGCGGTTGGTCCGTTGCTTATCTGGCAAACAAGGCCGGCATCAACCGCAACACGCTGACCGCGCTGGAATTGGGCAAGCCCGGAACGGCCGTCGGGGTGTGCTTCACCGTGCTGTGGGCCTTGGGGTTGGACCGAGCCCTGGACGGCGTCGCCAATCCCGATGCCGACCTGCATGGCAAGGCGCTCGAAGCCGCACGACGTCCCGTACGTGCAGGCAAGCCACGCAAAGCGAGCGACGATTATGACTTCTGAACGAAAGGCCTACGTCTACCTCCAGCTTCCCGGCACCCTGGAGACGGTGCCGGCGGCGTTGCTGCGCGTCCAAACCTTGCCAGATGGCACGCAGATCGGCCGATTCCGCTACGGCAATCGCTATCTTGCGAGGCCCGAAGCGGTGGCGCTCGATCCGTTCCGACTACCTCTGGCCAAGGAAGTCTTCGAGTTCACACAGCTCAAGGGCATTCCGGGTGCAGTACGCGACGCCGCGCCCGATGCCTGGGGGCGGCGCGTCATCGAACACAAGCTGGAGCGGAGCCCGGCGGATCTCCAGGAGATCGATTACCTGCTCCATGGCCCTCAGGATGGGGCCGGGTACCTGAGTTTTGGCCTCAAGGTCGAACCGCCTCCGCCCAAGCGCACTTACAACCGAACGTACCAGCTGGACGAGCTGGTCGCCGCGTCCCAGACCATCGAGGAAGGCAAGCGCGTGGCCGCGTATTTGCTCGAACAACTCGAGCCCGGCACCAGCATGGGGGGGCGCGCCCTAAAGCGACGATCGAAGACGGCAACCGCTTGTGGCTTGGCAAGTTCCCTGCCAAGGATGACCGCTTCAACCTGCAGCGGATCGAGTTCGCGACGCTCGATTTGGCGAGACGCTGCGAAGAGGCGCGCCAGGAGATCGATGGAATCGTTGCGGTCATCCGGCAGTGGCGAGAAAGCTTCTTCGCCTGCGGCGTGTCTGCGAAGGACATTGAGCACATTGCACCCGCCATCTTGCCGGAGTGCTTCTTCTTTGAAAGGCGGCCGGATGCCTGAAACCCCGGGTGCATGATCCGGCCAGAGAACAAATCTTCCCCCAAGGTTGGACCATCGATGGCGGTCAAGCCATTCTGACCTGTCGCGCGCTGGCTCAGCGTGAGCGCTTCGACACTGCCTGGAAAATGGTCGCCGCCGAGTATCAGCAGTGCACGTTACGGGGTCAAGTGCACGTTACGGGATCATGTCTTGAAATCACGCACACAATCAAGGGGGAGGCCTGACATCCCGGCATCGAGCATTTCCCGAAAGAGCGCGGGGCCTTGCCATGGCGCATTTGTCCGCTGGAATCTGGGTGGCCCCATGGTGGGTCAGACCAACACCTTTGGTTGGCGCAAACCCATTGCCGGGATCCAGATCAGGCTCTCGCTAAAGCCTGGTGCGTAGCTAACAGGGGCCTGGGTTCAGGCATGGTTAGCCTCGGCATGCAGGCGAAAACCCAGTGCCTTGATGACCTTCATCACCGTGGAAAACTCCGGATTGCCTTCGGCGGACAATGCCTGGTATAGACCTTCTGTGGCCAGCCCGGTATCGCGAGCCAGTTGGCTTATGCCCTTGGCGCGGGCGATGTCCCCGAGTCCGGCGCGCACGAGGCTACCATCTCCTGGATCTTCCACAATGCAGGCATCGAGGTAGAGCGCCATGTCTTCGTCGCTCTTGAGGTAGTCCACAACATCCCAGCGGGAGAATTTCTCAGTCATGGGTCAATCCTTCCAGTCTCTTACCATCTTGATGGCGCGCTCAACGTCCGCCTCCTGAGTGCTTTTGTCTCCGCCCACGAGCAACACAATTACCAGCGGACCTCTGCGCATGAAATACACCCGGTAACCGGGACCGTGATCTATTCGCATTTCGCCAATCCCTTCTCGTACCGGTTTCGAGTCGCCAAAATTGCCATCGCATAAACGTCGGATGCGAGCCTGAATACGAGCCACTGCCACCCGGTCTTTAAGACTCAACAGCCAGCGATCGAAGCTTTCACTCTTGATGACGTTGAACATGCTTCCATTGTAAGCCACGGCGTACAGGTGTCAGGCGCAATTTGCATCGCCTCCATGGCGTTGGCGCTAGATCAGATTCTCGTCGGCTGCCAAGGATAGAAAATCCAACGCTACCAACGAGAGTCTATGAGCCTCCATCAAGGCGTGATCTCGCATTTGGCCCTGCGAACCCCTGAAAAGTGATCCGAATCCCGACGCACTCAGTGCTTGTGGCCATCCACCCAGCCGGACCGGCCAGGCGGATGGCCACAAGCACGAGTCGTCCCACGACGGGCGATGGCAGCTCGTCTTGCTTAGGCTTCGAGCGTTGCGCGTTGGCACTTTCAGCACCTACCAGGCGATGCGCTGATCGAATTCGTACTCGGGCGCCGATTGAGCCTGGGGGTCGTCCTCGGCCATGGTGGCACCCTGCATCTCCCAGAGCGGCGGCGCACGGGCGGGCATCAGGCGTGGCGGCGAGGTCGGCTCGCCCAGATGGGTCAGGATATCGCT
>NZ_JAPUVI010000013.1 GCF_029255285.1 Accumulibacter sp. | reverse complement strand
GCCGCGTCGCCGACCAGCACCGGTGGAGGACCCTTGCCGTGAGCAGCACCGCGTTATCCACCGCCGGCCGGTTTCCGGTTCGTCGCAAGCGACCGAACCGGCCGGCCGTGGATAACGCTCCTCGCCTTTTGGCGTCCACTAAACGGGTACCGGTCCAAGGAGCACCTGTGCAACGGGGTGAAGGTGCGGATCTACAGCCCGGCCAAGACCGTGGTCGATTGCTTCAAGCATCGCAACAAGATCGGTCTGGATGTGGCGCTGGAGGCCTTGAAAGACGCCTGGAGGACGCGCAAGGCGTCCGCAAACGACTTGTGGCGCTACGCTCAGGATTGCCGCGTCGCCACCGTGACGCGCCCCTACATGGAAGCAGTCGCCCACGACTGACGCCACGGCCACCGAGACGGGCGGGCTTCTCTTTGGTTTAAAAATTTGTTACGATTTTGAATGTTTTAAACCCAACCCAAGGAGGCGTCATGATTGCAGATCGCATTCGTCAAGCACGATTGGCGGCAGGTCTGACCCTGGGTGCGTTGGGCGAACAGGTGGGTGTTTCTCACACCGCCATCCAGAAGTACGAGAAGGGTCTGCTGACGCCGTCGTCGACTCAGCTGCTCAAGCTGGCCCGCGCCTGCGGCATTCGGACCGAATACTTCTTTCGCACGCATACGGTTGAACTCCTGCAGCCCGAGTTCCGCAAGCTCTCAACCTTTGGCAAGACGGCGCAGGATGCGCTGAAGATCAAGGTCGTCGAGTTGGTGGAAAAGCGCGTGGAGTTGCTCGGCGCATTTCCCGAACTGCCATTCCCGGCGTTTGCACCGCCCGCGAATCTGCCTGAGCGCATCGCCTCGCTGGATGAGATCGATGCGTTCTCGGATACGATCCGCAACGCTTGGCAGTTGGGGCTGAACCCGATTGCTGACCTCACCGACACCCTCGAAGGCCTTGGCTTGATGGTCATCGTGGTCGATGAAGAGAACCCGGGCTTCTCTGGCTTGACGGCTAAGGCACGGACCGAAGATGGCCGGGAATATCCGGTCGTGGCTGTTTCCAAACGCTGGCCTGGTGATCGGCAACGGTTCACCCTGGCACATGAGCTGGGGCACCTGCTGCTCGAGGGGAGACTGGCTGACGGCATCAACGAGGAGAAAGCCTGCGACCGGTTCGCCGGTGCCTTCCTGGCTCCGCGTGTCGCGGTGTTGCAGTTGCTTGGGGTACAACGCCATGCGCTGGAATGGCAAGAGCTCTACGTGCTCAAGCACGAGTTCGGTCTGTCGATGACTGGATGGCTGCAGCGCGCCAAACAGTGCGGCGTGATCACCGAGGCGGCTCACCTATCTATGTTCAAGCGGTTTTCGGCCAAGGGCTGGCGCAAGACTGAGCCTGGCGAACCACTGCCGCAAGAACATCCACGACTGTTTGATCAGTTGGTGTACCGCGCCTTGGCCGAGCAATACATTTCCGAAGGCAAGGCGGCGGAACTGCTGGGCATCCCGATGATGCGCTTCCACAAAGAACGCCAGCTGGAGTCATCGGATGCGGTTGCTCATCAGTGATGCGAACATCTTGATCGATATGGAAGCGGGAGCGTTGATGGAGACGCTCTTCCAGCTTCCAATGCAGTTCGGCATCCCTGATCTGCTGTACTACGAAGAAATTGAACCGGGCAGTCCTGGCCTTGAAAAGCTGGGCTTGCAGGTCATGGAGGTCAGTGGCGACTTCGTGGCCTATGCCCAGCAGCTGCCAGGCCAGCACAACCACCTGCTTCCCGCGAAAATCGGCCCCAAACCCAGTCACAACGACTACTTGGCACTGGCGCTTGCGAAGCAGGAGGCCTGCACCCTACTGACGGGCGACACCAATTTGCGGATTGTTGCCAACAAGGAGCAGGTCAACGTCATGGGCACTATCGGGCTGCTGTGCGCCATGATCGAGAACCAACTTCTAACAGTCGACGACGCCTTCAAGGCACTCGACCGAATGAAATCAGGCAAGAGACGGCTGCCCTGGCCAGAAGCCGAAAAAGTACTGAACGCGCTGCGTTGATCAGGTTCCGCCATCGGCAGGCAACCACTGCGGGCCAGTGGCTTTAATCCAATGTCCGCTGCAACACGCTCCATGCGGCAGCCCAGTCGATTCGCTCCTGCTCCAAGCGAACGTTTTGCCCCCAGCGCTGCTGCTTGAGATCCCGATAGATCTGCCGCTCTTGCTCCGTCAGTAGCGTCAGTTCCGTTGCTGGATGCTGCGTCGATTCATCCACCCACAGTGCCTTGTGTTGCAGCAAGGTGTCTTCGTCCATGAGCACGGATTGCAACTCTGGAATGTATGAACGGGCTCGATGCAGGATGGCAAATCCATGGGTGTCCAAATCACCCCAGTAGATGCAATTTGCGCGGACAAGCCAAGGGAAACGGGCCAACACGTCGACGTTATAGCCAAGGCGCATGAACACGACAGCGCCCGGCATGTCGGACATTGCCAGTCCCGTTTGAAGGTTCTCGACAATAAACACATGTGAGACGGGCAAATTGAGACCCGCCAGGTCTTCCACTGGTGCAGTAATGTCACCCACGCCACCGACCCTGGCTCGCAACTCCTGATCCAGCACCCGCATTCGCACAAGGAGTGGAGGTGCTTTCAGTCCGCAGCGCTGGTAGAAATCCAGGTCGCTGGAAGAGTCCTCTTGTATTGCGGCCACCAGATCCGTCAGCAGCCCTTTGCGCCCATCGAGCCATTTGCTATCCAGCCCGGACACTGGCAGCTGGCGGGGATAGAGGTCGGATTGTGGATGATTCGCTATCCAATCCAGCATCTCTGCAAGCCGATGAAAATCGGCATCACCGTAGTCCGCCAGGACATCAAAGTACCTCGGCAACGGCTGCGCCAGTACCGACCAGCGAGCGGTGAGCGTCCGGTAGCGCGATTGAGCACGCTCCCAGCGTGCGGACTCACCAATCCACATGGCTACATCCTCTGGGCCGCCCACCGCCAGCTTCTCCGGTAGTCGCTGAACGCCAAGCGCTTTCCAGCGGCGCTCACACCAGGACAAGGTGACCGATGTTTGTACGGTATTGGCTTGCCAATTTTGCCAAGCGCCCACCCAGGCGCGAACGCCGTCGACTTGCCTCAGCGCAGCCTGTTCCGTCGGTACGCCGAGCGGAACTTCCAGCGGCCATTGATCCTCGCCCGCATCACCGATCAACCACTCGCGGTGCTTGCGTTGAAAGCGACGGACGAGAAACTGCCGAACATCTTCAGGAAGCTTCAACGCTAGCCTCCTCTCGCGCGTGCTCTGGCAGCTTCAACCGCTGACGATCACCGTCGTACTCGATCAGCAGGACGCCTGAGACGCGCCGATCGCTGATATCCACGAAGCAGGCGCCGCCGATGAATGGCTCAAGGGTCATGACGGACTTCAGCGGCGTAGCGACCACCATCTGGAATCCGAAATTGGTAAAGATGTTCATCGCCAAGGCGGTGAACTCGTTATCCGCCTTGTCGAAGGCTTCATCCAGCACGACGGGCGCATACATCGGCACGCCGTGGTCGTTCCCGCCCAGTTGATAGCGCAGGGCAGCGGCCAAACACGTGGTGGCCAGCTTCTGCCGTTGGCCGCCAGACTTGCCTGCTCCGCTGCGGTAGATCTCAACCTCGACGCCGCTTTCATCGATCTCCCGCCCGATGAACTCAACATGCTGCCGAACATCGAGCACAGTCTCACGCCAGCGTTTCTGCTCGGGGTCCTGACTGGCGAGTCGATCAACAAGTCGTCGCAAGGCCAGAAACCGCGCCTCCGCAAACTCGCGATCCTCCGTCCATGCATGGCTCAGCGCCTGCTGGATCTGCTGCTTGAATTCCTTGACGTCGACAAGGTGCCGGTCACTGGCGTCGATGTGGAGATAGGTGCGTTGATTGGCGCTCTGGTTGAAGGGCACCTGGCCAAGGCTGTCGTTGACCAGATCCATCCGTTCCAGGATCGCCTTACGCGCATCGTTCAGGTAGGTGGAAAGCGCCGCCAGATTCTGGTGACTTTGGTTCTGTAGCAATTCAAAGAATCGCTGCTCATAGGCGGGCAGGCCATCCGTCTCCAGCCGAACCAGTTTGGCGAAGAAATCTGGAGCGCTGGCAAGGCTCGTGTCCATGTCGCCCGCATCCATCCGCCATTGCCGTTTGAAATCGGCAAAGCGCGCTTCTATTTCCTTCTCGCAGGCGCCAATCCCACGGTTGACCTCTTCGATCTCCGCATTGAGTGCACGTTCTACAGAAGTTGTCACCTTGTCGAGGTTATCGAGCCGGACTGCATCTGACTGCTTGGCGAAGCGCTCGTGGAGACCCGAAACCTGATGCGGCGTCAATGGAACGATAGACGCGTCCTGCAGGAGGGATTCCAGTTTCTGGGTGCTGGTCTTAATCTGGTCAAGAATCGAGTCGTGCGCACGCGTTGCCTGGCGAAGCTCCTTATCAGCATCCTCGACGAGCTTCTTTTGTTCACCGATCTGCTCGCTGATTTGCAGCAGGGTGGTATTGCCCTCCCGCGCTTCGCGGATCTGCCGTTCAATGGTGGAGATGCGATCCAGCAATGGGAGCACATCTATTTCCTGCCACTGGAGATTCACCAGAGTCTGGCACTGCATCGCTCGGGCCGCACGATTCTTGTCCTGGTCGGAGAGCTTGTCGATCTCCCCGCCGAGGCGCGATATGGTGTCAGCCAGCTCCTGCGCCTGGGTTTGGAAGAGCGCAAGCTTCTCGCGGTTGTCGAACCCGAGTACCCAGTTTCGTCGGTCGCCGACACTTCTGCGGTCGTCTTTCTCATGCCGGGTTTTGCTGTGCTTGACCTGACCCTCACGGGTAATGGCGCGATCTGCGCTCCTGAACGACTGAATGGAATCGACGCACGCGTAATCGAAGCGTTGCCGTAGCTCGGCCTGGAGCCAATCGGTATACGTCCCCTCCTTGACGTTCAGCTTGAGGACGAGCGAATTGGCACCAATGGGCTTGGCCTGCCAGGTCTCCGGGCGGCCAGTCCGGTAATACACCAGGCGCTGGCCGAGGTGGGTGGCGTTGATGTGGTTGGCTAGCGCTGAATACTGGCGCTCGTCTACCAAGAGTGAGAGCGCGAACCCGTGCAGTACGCGCTCAATGGCCCCCTGCCATTCGGCCTCGTCAGGCTTCACCTCGACGAGTTCGCCAACAAAGGGAAGTGCCGACTCCGAGATCCCGATGGCGCCAGCGATGTCTCGACGCATTTCCAGCATGTCCGCCGGAATGTTTGATGGCTGGCGCTGGAGTGCCTGCACCTCTTTCAGTGCTTGCGAAAACGCGGTCTCGGCATCCTTTTTTTCTCTGTCCAGGCGGAACTGTTCTTCGCGGTTCGCGTTGCTGCGCTGCTCCCAGTTTTCAACCTCCTGCCGTGCGTTGCCCAACAGCTCAGCGAACGCCTGTGGCGAATCCGGGAGGCTCCAGCCCAGCTTCTTGCACGCCTCTTCGGCCTGACCGCGTTTGCGCAGACGATCCGTGCGCTGGCCCTCCAGCCCAGATTTCTCTACTTCCCATTGCTCGATCTGATCACCGCCTGCCTCACGGTGCTGTCGCTCCAGATCGCGCAAGATTGCGGCGTGGTTATCCAGGGTGCTTTGACGCCGCCCAACTTCACCCTCTGAGCCGTTGGCTTGCACCTCCAGGGATGCCACGTGCTCCTTGAGGAGCTCAATGCGTCGGGTTTCCCGATAGCCATCAACGCCAAGCCGAAGCTCATCCAAGCCATTGCGCTGCAGCATCAACGAATCCCGGCGCTGATATTGCTCCCGCGCTGGCGCGAGCGTTTGAACCTGTTCGCGAGCCGTGACGACCGCCTGGTGGGCCGCATTGAGTTCGCCAAATTCGCTGACCAAGCGATCCGCCACCTCGAAGGTCTCGGGCTTGTCGAGCATGAAGTCGCGCAGGAAGGTATTGAGGTCGCCGAGGTTCTTGGCCGACTGGGTTTTGTGCAGCAAGCGCAGCGCCATTTCGCTCTCGATGCCGAGCAGACGGCAGAACCGTTCGCAATAGGGGCGAAATTCGTCGCGTGCGAATGCCTCCGGGAAGGACTGCTTGAGCTTCCGGATGTCGAAGTTGGATTGGCCAAAATCCTCCAGTTCGCGCAGATCAAAGGCCCGCTCTATGACGAGGTAGTGGCGTTTGACGTCGGCGCTGCCGTTCGCATTGCCCCGCAGCCAGAATACCTGAACCAACACCACAGACTGACCCAAGGCATTCCGGTAGGTCAGCGCTAAGGCAGACCAGGTCGTCCCCGCGCGCAGGTAGCGGGTTGCGATCTCGCCTGACTCCCCATCCTTCTGTTCAGCCCACGCACCACGTATGTAGGTGACGAGGTTCCGGTCGCGGCCACTGCGGTCCGCCTCGCGCGCAGCCGCGTTGAAGTCGATCCAGCGAGGTGGCGTCAGCAACGCCGAAAATGCATCGAGCAGCGTCGACTTCCCAGCGCCGGATCTACCAACAAACAAAAAACCTCGCTCGCTGATCGGTACGTCATGTAGGCCGGAGAAAGTGCCCCAGTTGTAAACCTCCAAGCGGGTCATCCGGAACTGCTCGCGGGCAAACAAGGAGGCGGTTTGGGGTTCCGAGATCATTGGTCGGCCTCCTCATCGGCATCAGTCTGAACCAGTTGCGCTGGTGTCTCTCCGGCCGCCATGCGCTGATACAGGTGCGTCAGCGCTTGTATTTCCTCTGCTGAGAAGAGGAGTTTTAGCGTCGGCGAAATCTCGAAGCGATCCTCGCTCGAGCGAATCTTCTGCAGGATGCTGTGCTTCTTAATCTTCTCAACGGAGGCGTGAACCCGTTTCACGAACCCTGCACGGTCGGTATTCGCGGCGCGCTCATAGAGGGAGAGAAACTCCGTGATCTCGTCTGTCGACACCACGGCACGGTCGCCCTGAGAGTCCGCCTGGGTCAATCGCTGGCGAAAGTGGAGCAGCAGAATGGAGTCAATGAACGTCAGCTGGGCGCGACGCAACAGGAGAGGCACCTCAAGGTCGCCGGTATCTGCTTGGCGCGTGAAGGCCACTTGCACCTCTCGGTCGATAACCAGTTCGAGAAACAGCTCGGCAAGGCGCCGACGGATCACCGCTTCGTCTCGTACCAAGACCGGCCAGAGTTTTGGATGCCGACGCCCGTCGAGCGATGGACCTGCCAGCAGTTGCACCAGGGCGCGCCGGGTATCCAGTGGCAACTCGCCGCTGTCGCCCAGGAAGAGGGTGTTGGCAGGCGCCTGAGCAGCATCGGGTGCTTGTGCTTCGACTGGCATTGCCGATTCGTCGTTCTCAGACCAGTTCATTGGCCCGCTCCGTCAAAAAGAAGATCTTTGGAATTCGGGCGCTACGACGCTCGTCGTCGCCTCCAACCCAGCCTACGGTTTCACTGCGGTCGGACTTGAACCCATGCCGACTGCCCAACGCCAGCAGGCCGACGACGCTGCCCAGCCCCTGTGCGGCGGGGAACTGCTTCAGCACGTCGGCAATCGATGCCTGGGAGCGTTGCTCCAGGACTGCCAGCACGTTGGCCTTCAGGGTTCGGAAGTCGATCTCGGACTGTGCGACCAGTTCGCTCACAGACTCAAGGTCGATGGGCGGCGCATCCCCTTCTGCCATCTGCCCGGGCAATGCTTGCAGGGATGGGTCGTGCAGCACCCATTGGGACAAGGAGCGCAAACGACTGCTCGTGAGCTCAAGCGTGTACTGGAGGGTTTCTGTGGCCCTGACTTCATCCTTCAGGCTCAGTGCTGCGCGCTGAGCGTCTTTCAGCAGGTGATTGAGTCGGCGTTGCTCGAGGTATTCACGACTCTGGACGAAGTGCTTCAGGCTGCGCGCGAAGGTCTGGAGCACCTCGTGAACCATGCCGCCCTGCTCAAGAAGGGTGCGCGTCAGCCGCAGAAGGAATCGTCGCTCCTTGGCCTCGAGCTGCCCCACAAACTCCCGCGACATAACGCTATCAAGTGCCTGATCAAGCGTGGCCGCCTGTTCTGGGTCCGTAAGCAATCGCCAGAAAGCGGAGAAAGTCCTTCCGGCGTCGCTCTCTGAAATCAGGTCGATTCCGGCAAACAGCGAATCCAGCACATCTCCACGATTGCCATCGTTGTCCATGATGCGTTCACGAAGATCGCGATTGAGCTGGTCGAACTGATCTCGAACACGGCGGAAATCACCGGCCAGATCGTCGGCCAGCGTGATGATCTCCCGCGTGCGCTCGAGCGCCGTGGTATGGGGCAGCACGCGCATCTGCCCCTTCTGGATGGCGTCAATCTCCTTGTCGATGCGGGCTTTCTCAGCCATGAGCCGGTCGATGCGGCGGAACTTGTCGGTGTCAGTTTCCTCGGCAAGTCGGGCCAAGGCCTCGATGACAAGCGTCAGACGACTTTCGGTCGCGGCGGAGTGCGGCTGTGCCAGTCCAGAGACAAACCGAATGGCTTCGACGGCCGCCGTGGAGAGTTCATATTCCTCTTCTGAAGCCCCAGCCGGGAAGCGTCGCTCCAGGAATCCATCGGCGAGCCAGCTGGCGACATACGCCTGTGCCGTTTGGGGAAAGTCTTCGCCTTGGGCGCGCAGTTCCTCCAGATCCCTTGCAATGCGTTCGTGAAAAATGGAGGCAGGGAGGCTTCGCTCGCCTTCATACAGATGAGATTGAAGCAGGCCAATGACGGTAGGCCCGGTAGTCGAGGCAAGCAGCCGCCACAGCGGCTGCGCCCGCATGCGCCGGTAGGTCGCGATGGCTTTGTCTGCTTTCACTCCCATGCTCCAAAGTGCGGGCATCGCCCGTCATGTGGTAATCACAATGCAACGCATACAAGAATCAAAAACATTGCATTGCCACATTCTAGAGCATCTTATATACTTCCCGCAATAACCCGCACAAGTATTCGTTAACCCGATAGAGCGCTCAGGAATGCCCAAAGACCAACTTGCAGAACTGACCCAGCCTCAGCGCGACCGGCTCGCCTTCATTGAGCTGCGTGTGCGCTTCGTGGGGGAGATCCGTCGGCAGGACCTGGTTGCGCGGTTTGGCATCCAGTCCGCAGCGGCAACTCGGGATTTGGCGCTCTATAAGGAGTTGTCTCCAGGCAACATCGACTATGACCCCAAGGGCAAGGCCTACGTCCTGGGGTCGGACTTCCGGCCCGTGTTCGACTATCCCCCGGAGCGGGTGATGTCGTGGCTGACTCAAGGATTTGGTGACGGCGAACCGATGCGACTCAAGGTGTGGGTGGCTAGCGAGAGTCCGTCGCGGCTTACGCACCCGGATCTGGATGTGTTGGCAAGTGTGACTCGAGCGATCCACCAGGAATGCGCTCTCGCTGTCGACTATTACTCGATCTCAAGTGGCAAGTCCGAACGAGAGATTGTTCCCTTCGCATTGATCGACAACGGCTTGCGCTGGCATGTCCGCGCCTTCGACAGGAAGTCCCAAGAGTTCCGAGATTTCGTCATCACCCGGATCAAGAACCCTATCGTGCTCAAGGGGCAGCCAGTTGCAGCTCATGAGATGAGTAACCAAGACATCCAGTGGACGCGCATCGTAGAAATTGAGCTGGTGCCGCACCCGGACCGGCCACGTCCAGAGATCACTGAGATGGACTACGCCATGGATCGTGGTGTGCTGACCATGAAACTTCGCGCAGCCACAGCTGGGTACATCCTGCGTCAGTGGAGCGTCGACTGCTCGCCAGACCACAGCCTGCGGGGCCACGAATACCGACTCTGGCTTAAAGATCACCTAGCGCTTTACGGCGTCAAGAACGCGCTGCTTGCCCCGGGTTATCGATCGCCTGACTCACGAAACATCATGGGCAAGGCCGACTGATGCGCCACGCCGCTACAGAACAACCAAATATGACTGGATTTCCTACATGCCCTTAACCCTGCCACAGCTAGAACGCCACCTCCTCAAAGCCGCCGACATCCTGCGCGGCAAGATGGATGCCTCCGAATTCAAGGAATACATCTTCGGGATGCTCTTCCTCAAGCGTTGCTCCGACGTGTTCGACCAGCACCGCGAGAAGATCATCCAGGAGGAA
Source organism: Accumulibacter sp. (assembly GCF_029255285.1). Classification (GTDB taxonomy): domain Bacteria; phylum Pseudomonadota; class Gammaproteobacteria; order Burkholderiales; family Rhodocyclaceae; genus Accumulibacter. The sequence continues at coordinate 674 of NZ_JAPUVI010000013.1, read as the reverse complement.
ATGGCGGCAGGTCTGACCGAAGCCGAGGCCATCGAGAGTGCCGATCAAAAAGACTGGTACATGGAAGAGGGCTCATTCTGGGTGCCGCCACAGTCACGGTACGAATACCTGCTAAACGATGCACATCAAAACGTCGGTGATTTTCTGAATAAGGCGCTGGCCGGACTGAAAACCGGCAACACCAGCCTCTACGACGTTCTCGAGCACATCAACTTCACTCGCGAGGTCGGCCAGAGCAAGATCCCCCATATCAAACTGCGACAGTTGATCACCCACTTCAGCCTGCACCGCCTGCGCAATGAAGATTTCGAGTTCCCCGATTTGCTGGGTGCTGCCTACGAATTCCTGATCGGTGACTTTGCTGACTCCGCTGGCAAGAAAGGTGGCGAGTTCTATACGCCGCGAACAGTCGTGAACATGATGGTGCGCCTAATAAAACCCGAGTTGCAGCATCACATCTACGAAGAAGCCAGCGGGCTACATCCTCAAGCAGTCCAGCCTTTTCGAGTAATGAGGCCGAACTGATGCAAACCCGATTGAACGAAGAGTGACCAGATGAAGGAATCCTACCTTTCGACCCTGCTGCAGATGAGGCTCCTCGTCGGATTTCTGGGCGAGCGCGCCCAGTTCGGATGGTGGCCAACGTCATTTCACGAGGCCTCGAGTCGCCTGTT
>NZ_JAPUVI010000012.1 GCF_029255285.1 Accumulibacter sp. | reverse complement strand
CGACAACGCCGCGCCTGCCACCGCTCAACGGTCTCGAAGCTTTCGAGGCGGTGGCCCGCCACGGCAGCTTCGCGAAGGCCGCCGACGCGCTGTCGATCACGCCGAGCGCCGTCAGTCACCGCATCGGCCAACTCGAATGGCTGCTCGGTGTCCCCCTCTTCGTCCGCCTCGGCCATGCGGCGCCTGAGCCCCAACCGCCTCGTATTGAGTGCAGTCGCGATCGGCAGGATCTGAGTAGCTACCTCGTTATCGTGACTTTGGGGTTCGCGTTCGTACCTGGGCGATGGCTAGCGGAATCAGCTTGCTTCCGGTCTTTGCCCAATACGGTGTGGGCCGCGTAACCAACCACTGCATAACCCAATTCCACCCGGCGCATCTTCTGGCGGCATTCCGTGGTCCCGCAGACCCGCACTGTCCCGACGCTATAGCGACGCAGCGGATGAATCTGTTTCTTGGGAACGCCGAAGGTGCGAAGGAGCTTGGCGACGGCCTCCATACGCCGGTCCGCTATCGCCAGATTATACGAGTCACTGCCCAGGTCGTCCGTGTAACCGCTCAAGGTCACAACCTGCGCCGGATTCGCCTTCAACCGCACTGCATGATGCCGCAGTTTATCCTGCCCCACCGTATCGATACGGGTTGCGCCCTTTGTGAAGTAGATGCTGTTAGCCTCCTCCTGCGCTACAGAATCCGTGTCCTTGGTTGAAGGCCCATCCATCGGCGTATCTGCGGCTGAAGGCGAATCAAGCGATTCTTGCGGTATCGGTTCTGAAGGCGAGACGGCCAAGGTACTACATCCGATGAGCGTTACACCGTAGAACAGCTGTGCCAGGCTAGAGAGTCTGGACATGATCTGAGCAGACCTCATTTCGGATCCCGCAGCATGTCTGCCAGCGGTATGCTGGCGAAGGCATCGTCTCGTCCGGGCAGATGCCGTATCAACTCAAATAGATTGATATACAATGTTTGTAGGGCGACTTCAGGCATGGCGGAAAGCGCTTCAGGTAGGGCGCCTTCTGCGGACCCTGGCAGCGCCGCGATGGCCTCCACACCGTCGGGCGCGAGTTGGAGACCGACCCGGCGCTGATCTTCTTGCTTGCGCGTCTTGATGAGACACCTTCGGCTGACCAGTTTTTCAACAAGTTGACTACAGGTCGACTGGTGTATACCCAAGCGTGCAGCGAGATCTGTCACGCCAAGCCCCGGACAGCGCTGCACTTCCTGCAGAATCCACATCTGTGATCCGGGAAGTCCACAGCGCTCTTCCACCTCGCGGAAATACTGGCGCATCGTGCCGTAGATCACACGGAACTGTTGGAGAACCGCCAAATTTACCGGCAGTGTGGCGACCATCAAAGGAGGTGTCATCGGGCTTTAGTCATTGCTCTAATCGAGATAGAAAGACTATCATATTTACTATCAATGCAATTGCGATAGGTTTTTGTACTTTCAGCCTTGGCGATAGCATGGCGCTAAGGCCGCTGGTTACGTTTTCTTGCCACTCAGAGCACCGATAGGGGTTCGCGACTCGATGTTCAATTCGATCCAGATTTTCGGCATGGCGCTTCTTGGCGGCTTGGGTGCGGGTGAACTTTCGCGTCGTGCGCTGGCTTTACCACGAACCACCGGCTACGTCGTTTTCGGATTGCTGGTCGGCCAGAGCGGACTCGGTTGGATAGCGCCTTATCACATTGAGTCCAACCAGCTTTTCATCGACCTGGCATTGGGCCTGATTCTGTTCGAATTGGGCTATCAAGTTCCGTTGGTCGCTGTCAGCGAAAGATGGAACCGACTAAGCGCGGGGTTGCTGATCTGTCTGAGCACCGGAGCGACCGTAGTTCTGGCGCTCCTGGCAATGGACTTCTCCACCAGTTCCGCAGTTTTTGCGACAGCCCTTTGTCTGGCCACTTCGCCGGCGATCACGATAGCAACCTGCAGCGATGTGGGCGCCAGAGGAGAAAGGACCGGCTTGCTGTTCACCATGGTGGCAATCAATGGATGCGTTGCCTTTGTTGTCTCTTTTTGGTCAGTGCCGTTTCTGGTTGAGGATGTTGCGATTCGCAGCCTCGCCGGCGCCTGGGAGGCGACGCAGGGAGTCGGAGTAGCCGTGGTGCTCGGTGGTGCTGGCACCGCAGTCGTCCTGGCCGGCGCTCAACTCCTGGGACGGCGTCCGGAACACCAGCACCTGTTGATTCTGGGAACCATCGTACTCAGTGTTGGAACCGCGATCTACCTCGACATTTCCGTGTTGCTGCCCATGCTGCTCTTCGGCTACCTGACGCGAGTCCTGGATCGGAACAAGCGGGTAGCGGCCATTCGGATTGCCAGTGATGCCCGGATTTTTCTCGTAGCCACATTCGTTCTGGCCGGTGCCGCGCTCGACATTGGGGTTGTCGTGGAGTACTGGCCGGACGCTGTCCTGATAATCATCGCGCGCTTCGCCGGGCAACTCACAGGCGTTCTCTTGAATCGCAATCGCCTCGGCTTGGGAACCGCATCTTCAATCTACCTGTCCATTGGTTTACAGCCAATGTCAAGCATTGCTCTGGTTCTTCTTGCCGACATGCAGACGCTCTACTCCGGACTTGAGCCACGGCTGACGGGCGCCTTACTGACGACGATTCTCCTCATGCAGTTGTTTGGACCCTTGGCCACGCAGGCGGCGATCAAGGGCTTCGGCGAGGCAACATATCTGCAATCGGACGACCCGGCAGCAGAGAAGCCTGCCTCGAAGAAAGGTTTCCGGGGAGAGAAATCATGAGCAGACGCCCTTTACGTATCGGTCTTTCCGCACGCATCTACCACCCAGCGGCCGATGCCACGGGTCTGCAATCGAAGTCCCTACAGTATCTCGAGCAATCGGTAGCGCACTGGGTGATGTCCCGCGAAGTAATGGTGTTCATGATCCCCGCGGTCAGTGGCGACGCCATAGTCCATCGCAGTCGCATCCGGCTTGCGGACTACCCAGAGTATCTGGATGGACTCATCCTCCAGGGCGGTGCCGATGTCAGCCCACAAAGCTACGGCGAGGAGCCGTCGCGCCCCGACTGGGCGGGCGACCGGGTGCGCGATGCCTACGAAATGGAACTTCTCCACGAATTCATGGAGGCCGGCAAGGCGGTTTTCGGCATCTGTCGCGGTGCTCAACTGATCAATGTGGCGCTTGGCGGGACACTCTATCAGGACATCGCGACACAGATCGAAGCGGCGGGCGAGCACGTCCATAGCGATTACGACCGGCACAGCCATGCGGTCGAGTGGGCCGCAAAGTCCGGCTTGGCGAAGCTCTACCCGGGCAGGACTGGTGGCCGGGTGGTGTCGATACATCACCAGGCGATCCGAGCATTGGGCCGGGACCTGCGGGTCGAAGCGCGCAGCGCCGAGGACGGCCTGATCGAAGCCATTCGCCTGCAAGGCAGACCGTATGTTCTTGGCCTGCAGTGGCACCCGGAATTCCATCCCCCCGGCAGCGAGGTACTGTTGGACTGCACGCCAATCCTCGACGAGTTTCTCGCTGCCGCGCGCGGCCGATTCTGGTGAGCGAGACGGACCGATGCTGAACGATCTTCTGTCGCCGGTACGTGCCGCCTGGGAAGACTTGCAGGAGCGCCTCTTCTTCCTGCCACCCTTCCCCGATGAGATCGATTCTCTGGCCTTGTTCAGCATGCTGCTGGTCGTCGGTTTGCTTGTCGGCGAATGGTTGCGCGCCAAACTGGGCTGGCCGAAAGTCATCGGCTACGTTTTGGCAGGAACGTTGTTCGGCCCCTCTGCGCTCGGCTGGATCAGCATTGAGGCATTGGCCCAGATACGGCCAATGGCCGATGCAGCGCTCGGACTCCTG
>NZ_JAPUVI010000011.1 GCF_029255285.1 Accumulibacter sp. | reverse complement strand
TGCTACATGCCCTTGCCAGTACGCTGCCACTTCGCCAGCCTTGCCCATCGCGCTCTCCCGTGAAAACCTCGAGAGGGTGCGGCAACTGGCACTGGATTGGTAGGTGGGCCCGATGGACGCTTACCATTTGCACAAGAGTTCCTGCAAGCCTGACAACAAAAGACTCTGCATTGCTCTTCGTCGAAGCGATTCTCACCACCAGCCTGCGTCATGACAATTCGGAAGTTACGCCGCGGTGCGTGCGCCTATGACTGCACCCGCGATTGCCTGCTTGAGCGTTGTCATGAGCGCTTTTCCGACCGCCAGTGCCAGCAACGAAGGGACCGCATTGCCGATCTGACGGAACGACGCGTTCATGGCTCCGGCAAACTCGAACCCGTCGGGAAAGGACTGAAGGCGAGCAGCTTCACGTACGGAAATCATGCGCTTCTGGCGACCGTCATAGTGAATATGAGAATAGGTATCCTTGCCAAGATGGGCTGTCAGAGTGCGGGACGGCGCGTCCGAATCCAGTTTCCACCATTTATTCGGAAACTTCCCTACGTCGTAAGGCGGGACTGTGGCCTGCTCCAGCGCCTTGTATCGAGCCGTTCCAGCCTTTGGTGGAACATGCTCTTGCTGGATTTTCTCTTCCAGAATTTCTCTCGCAATGCGCAACGCCACCGGATAATCCGCACCACGCGGCATCCGACCGAAGATGGGGAAGTCGCGAGCGGTCAGTCTCACAACATTCCCGGTCACATCTCCCGCGGTAGAAAACCCATTCCAATTGCGCATCAAGCGACCATAATTTGACGGTGTAGTGCCGTCCCGGTATGGCAACCTATCCGAAACCTTTCTTCTGCGGATGACAGCCATGTCTCGCAAATGATCTGAAATGAATGGGAGATCGGACAGCGCATCTTTCGTACTGATGGAGCGCGGCAGCTCGGCCGTATGAACAGGAATTGGAGCGAAGTGCGATCCCTCAGTCTTGACGTGCTTCAAAGCAACGGCCCGACTTCCCTCGTATCCACGCGGCAACTCCATCGTGTGCGTCGGCAAAGGAAACTGAGGAATCACTCCCAGGCGCGCATCGAAGGCTATGAGAAACAACCGCTCACGAAGCTGGGGGACTCCGTAGAACGCGGCGTTGAGCAAAGTGTATCGGGTGACATAGCCCCGGAGCTTGAGCACTTCTGCGATCTCTTCGGGGACATTGTGCCCACCGAAATTCATGATATCCGGAACGTTTTCCAGCAGTATGACCAGAGGGCGGGTCTCGTCGACGATTTCCAGAAAGCGGCGATAGAGAGAAGCACGCGGATCATTCTTGAACGCGTCCTCGTCCTGTTTGACTGATCTCAGCTTCGAGCGCCCGATGCGAGCGAACGCTTGGCAGGGCAGCCCAGCCGCCAGAACATCAAACGCATCTAGAGGCCTACCCGACAATCCGAAGTCGGCGATCAGGTCATCCATCGACTGCGACACCATGTCACGGGGGCGAGACCATTGTTCCATCCGAGCCGAATCGGCCGGTGCGAAATTGAGCGTGTAGGTCGCATTCGCCTCGGCACTCGATTCGACGTGAGCAGCAAGTTCGAAACCTGCGGCCTTCAGCCCCAGAGAAAGTCCCCCGCACCCCGAGCACAGCTCAAGTACTTTCGGGAATGCTCCAGCGGCAAGTCTCTCCAGCTTCCGCTTGGCGTCGTCACCTGTCATGACCTCTCCCCTCTTCTTCATTGTTCAAGAATTCAACCAAGCGCTTGCGCAAGGCATCCGTGTCGCGTGTCTCGCATTCCCAGACCACCAGTACGCCCCATCCCAGTGCTTCAAGTTCCCTCGTCGTTCGCCGGTCGCGCGTGACGTTGGCCTCGAATTTCGAGCACCAGAAAGCCGCGTTCGATTTCGGCGAGTACGCATACCGACACCCCGGGTGACGATGCCAATAGCATCCATGGACGAAGATAACCTTCTGGCGCGACGGAAAGACCAGATCGGGGCTTCCAGGAAGATCACGACGGTGCAGTCGAAACCTGAATCCCAGCCCATGGGCAACTTGCCGCACCCGCATTTCGGGTGCGGTGTCCTTGCCTCGAATCCGTGACATGAGGCGTGATCGCTGCTGAGGAGCCAGGATGTCCATTCGCGCCCTGTCATTCGACGGGAAGCTGCACGATGCCTGGACGCGCCACATGATTGCTTGCCACGCTGATCAAGTGCATCAGGAGCTGCTCACGCAGGCGGGAAGTGACGTTCCATTGGGCACAGTCTTCCGGAAGATGCGTCTGCGGAAAGCGAATATGCACATGAAGACGAGATACCTCGGTCGCTCCAGGCATCAGGAAAACCGGCGATTTCCAGATCGCGTCCGTCAACTTGATTCGACCGTCGCTCGTCGCAGCAGCCTTTGCCAAGTCTCCGGCAAGTCCAGTCAGTTTTCCGTCCTTGTTGTCCGCGCCAAGCTCGGCGAGTTCGGCACGTACTTTCTCGATCCGCTCTGCGCGTGAGTCCTTCTGTCGTTCCGCGTTCTCAGGAATGTCCACTCCGAACAGGAATGTGATCGGGCCACGATTGTTCTGCGCGTAGTCGCAGGCGGCGCCGACGCGAATCAGCACCGGCTTGCAGGCATTGATGGCTTCGCTGCGCACGCGGAACTCTTCACACAGCATCTGCTTGATGGTCAAACCCGTCAGACGCTTCAGCTCGTCATCCCTCCAGGCGAACGGCCAGGAGACGACAGCGCCCCAATCGGTGGCCCGAAGCGTCTCCGAACTAGGCGCCGCCAAGTGCAGCATCCGATTGATCTCTCCCGCTTCAGAAGGCGACGCGGCTTCTAAGCTCCTGTCCGCATGCCGAGTAACGGCCTTCTTCCAGTTGTCCTGCATGTGAGCGGCCACATCCTGATTCAGAATTCGATCCGACAGGATCGGGGCAAGGGCCATCGAGATAGCGACACGTGGATTCGCATCGACGTGGCTGCGGCCGACCGTCTCTCGCACTAGCCGGCTCAAGAGCGTATCGAGAGCAGGCGGAAACGCCGTACTGGTTCGCTGGTCGCCAGGCACCAAATTCAGGAGAGACGCCAACGTATCGGCCGCGGCAGAGAGTACGCCGGCTTCCCACCCGAACAAGGCAGCAAGCTGGGGATTCGACACGACTGTCTGCTGCACGGCCTGCCGCAGTTCTTCGGGGTTCCCTACATCGCCACTATCGATGTCGATGAACTTTTCCTTGGCAAGCCCCAGTACGGACAGAGGTCGGGCATGCGGCTTCTGAGCGTCCAGGTGCTGATCGAGATAATCACGCAGTTGGCCTTCTAGATCAGGATGCGCAGTCCAGACAACCAGAATGAACGGACCACCACTCTCGCTGATGTTGTCTTCGAGAATCGCTGCGATGTTTGCGAAATGACGTCGATGGTCTGTGCTGGCCACTCCATCTATCAGATGGATGTCCATGAAGAGGCATCGAACCCCTCTGAAGAGATCCTTCTTCAACTCTTCCGTCCCGTCATACCGCACTCCAAGGCACGGAGACCCGAGGAGCTGAAATGTCTTCGTGATAGCCTGAAGGTGCTGCTCCTTGTCGTCCACGACGACAAAACGCGGTGCCGAAAAAATCAAGATTCGCCTCCCTTGCCGAACAGCAGGGCCAGCACAGCACCATCGAAGCCATCCGGGACATTCGCCTCGTCAGCGTCGGGAAAGGCAAGTCGGCCCCCATTCAATTCCATCACCATGTTTGCGTAGTAGAGACCCACACCCATGCCATCGGGTCGCCGACTGAAGAACGGGCGGGTCAGCCGTTCGGGGTCGTCCTGGAAACCCGTACCGTTGTCGGCGACGATGATGGCCGGACCTCCGGGGAAGTCCGCCTCCACGTTGATGTAGAGCTTTCGCTGAGATGACCCTTGCCCCTCCGGCCATCGCACTTGCAGCCAATAGAACGCATTGTCCAGAAGGTTGTTCAGTGCCCCGAGAAGCAGTCCGAACGCAAACTTTCTCTCGATATCGGGCGCGTCTTCTTCCAGTGCCGGACAGACAAGTTTGACCTCGTGATTCCGGAATCTGACACGATTGATATCTCTGGCTCGCCGAATGAGCTGCTTGATGCTGTTCGGCCGCTGCTCGCCCTTGCGAAGAAGTTCGCTGAAGCCATCAAGAATGCGGACCAGTTCGCGCGCTTGAACCTGCACAGATTGAAGGTTCTTGCCAGACTCGATGGCATCGTGAAGCACACGAACGCCCTGCTCGATTTCGTGGAACACGATGGCCAGCCCCATACCGGACAGTCCGGCCCGAAGCATCGTATCCCGCATCTCGTTGTAGTTCTTTTCCGCCTTATTGATGAGCGGGTCCAACTCTTTGGAAAGATGGTGCTTCTTCGCGACAGTTCGCAACACCTCAAGAGGTTGGGTGATGTTCGCCGTCTCTGGGTCGTGTCCCTTCCCAGTAATGGCGCGAATGTTGTCCTTGTCGATCTTGCGCTCCACCTCCAGAACCGCGAGCGCCCCAAGGACGACCTTTCTCAATCGATGGTATGCGTCGTTTTCAACAAACCCTTCGCGGTTTGTCTTCTCCGTTAGCTGATGACTTTCTTCGAGCGAGAGATCGATCGCCCCAACCACGATGTTTCTGCTGATGTTGCGCGTGGGCGTATTCACACGACGAAGGTCCAAGCCAAGCCAATCGTCTCCAGGTTCGCCGTAGTTGTAGACACGAATGCTGTCTCGGTAAACGCGAACACCTCCGTTCTCATCGAGGAAGTTCTGGACGAGTTGACTGTCACCCAGTCTGGTCAGAATTTCACGATCCCGATCGAACACATAGAACTCGCCCTTGACGGTGCCAATGCCGTCGGCGATCACTGCCTCCGCCGTAACCCTCTTGGGTTTGGTCGTTTTGTCTCCCTGATCCGTGCCGTAGATGTCGATGTCACGCTCCTGCGCGATGAGCAGGGTTCCGGACTCCTCCTCGATCCTGCGCGGTGCGAGCTTGATGCCGGTAACGCCCCTGAACTCGTACTCCCATTCGAAAACCCCGTCCTCGAACGAAAATCTGAAATGCCATGGCGCACGTTCCAACAGGATGTCGACGTCCGGAACACCAGAAACCCAATCCGGGTGATCGGGCACTTTCAACTCGGTTTCAAAGCGATCTGATCGGTCAGTGAAAGGCGAAGCAATCGACGTGATTTGCCGAAGCAGGCGGCGGACTTCTCCGCGCGTCCACGCAGCTTCTCGCAACTTGTTTATCGTCAGGCGTGTCCCGGTCTTCGAGCCTGTAAACACTTCTGGCTTGCGAGTCCGAACGTTGACCACGGCTTCGGAAAGAAACTGCTTCTCGATAAGCACGGACCAGTCAATCTTGACGACGCACTCCAGATGCCCCTTGGCCCTGGTCACAAGCTCGATGCGGTCACCCAGTTTGTGGACTGCGAATCTCCCGAGCCCTTTCTCACCAAGAGGCAATCTGTTCAAGCGCGTTCTCTTCAGCGCCTTGCGTTGAAGCTCGCGGTGATCGTGTGCAGGAACAAGCCAGATGTCCCGAATGACAGGCAGATCCATTCCGTCCCCATCGTCTTCGACGACGATGCTAGGACTCGCAGTACGCAATCCCTTGAGGGTCACCGTGACCGTTTCGGCATCCGCGTCATAGGCATTTTTGACAAGCTCGAAGACAGCTAGGCGAGGTGTGCCGATGAGCTGATCGCCCAGAAGTTGGAGTAGCCTCGCGCGCGGCCGGAAAGGGAGATCGAGTGAATCGTCTGAAGAAGGAATCGTGGCCATCAGCGGACTTTCCTTTTGTCGCACATCTCATCGTCATTCACAACGAATCCAATGGCTTTCAGGGCGCGCAGAATGATCGTCCGCTGGGTGGTGCCTTCCTGAGCTGCACGCACGCTCACTTCTCGTTTTATGCGGGCAGGCACCATCACCTGGAGAGACGCTTCCTTATCGCCGGCAGAACGGCCACCGCGCGCTACCACTCTCTTTGAGGAATTCGCCAGCATGGGATATTGATCCTTCACTTCATGACTTCATGATGTTAACAGATTACTGCCCACTAGGCCACACGGCGATTCACAGGTTCAGCCTGACGACCTCAGCCACAAAATTCGTGTACCAGACCTCCGGCATCCCACGCCAGATTTCATGGGCAAACCTGATACGGCTGATTTCGCCTCGCATGACCATCTCGTGCAGGTGCTCGTACCCCTGAACGTTCACGAAGAACTTCAACATGTGATCGGCGAGAAAGTAGAACTCGTCCTGATCGATGTCACGTTGTTTGGCATCATCGAGCAGCAGCCCAAAGAGGAAAGACCACTCATCCTGATCATCCGCTTCGCCAAGGGGAACGGACAAGTCACCGCGACCATTGGATTTCTCGTGGACACGCCTGTGGCATTCTCGGCACAGTGTGATTCCGTTTCCCGTCTCCACCGCGCCCCAGGGATAAAGGGTCTTGCGCACGACGTGATGCGCTTGGATACCCTCTTTCGATTCACAGCACACGCAGCGATATGAGTCGCGTTCTTTGATGAAGCGACCCCATTGCCGAAGAATCGTAAGCGTCCGACACAGCCACCCCTCGGGGGCGACGCGCTCAGGCTGTCGTTTTCAGTGGCAGCAGTTCGTCGATGCGGCTGTTCGGCCAATTTGGGAGTTTTTCGAGGGTCTCGGTGAGCCAGGCCATCGGTTCGATCCCGTTCAGGCGAGCCGTCTCGAGCAGCGACTGGATCGCGGCAGCGCGTTGGCCGGCAGTCTCGGAACCCGCGAACAGCCAGTTCT
>NZ_JAPUVI010000010.1 GCF_029255285.1 Accumulibacter sp. | reverse complement strand
CACCCGTGGTGACCTCCTTGAGGCCGACGCAAGCAGCGATGTCTCCCGCCAAGACTTCCTTGATCTCCTCACGATTGTTGGCGTGCATCTGCAGGACGCGCCCGATGCGCTCGCGACGGCCCTTGGTTGGATTGAAAATGGTGTCGCCGGTCTTCAGAACGCCCGAATAGACGCGGATGAAAGTCAGTTGACCGACATAGGGGTCAGTCATCAACTTGAACGCCAGGGCGGAAAACTTGGCACTGTCGGACGCTTCACGGGTAGCGACCTCGCCGTTTTCCGCTTCACCCGTAACCGGAGGAATATCGACCGGCGACGGCAGCAGGTCGATCACCGCGTCGAGCATGCGCTGCACACCCTTGTTCTTGAACGCGGTGCCGCAAAGTGCCGGCTGAATCTCGCAGGCAATCGTGCGATCGCGCAGACCCTTGACTACGTCGGCCTCGCTCAGATCGCCTTCTTCGAGGTACTTGTCCATCAGCTCTTCGGACGACTCGGCGGCGGCCTCGATCATCTTGCTGCGCCACTCATCGGCCTCCGCCTGCAGCGCCGCGGGAATCTCACGGTAGTCGAACTTCATTCCCAGAGACGCCTCGTCCCAGTAGATCGCCTTCATCTTGATCAGATCGACGACGCCCTCGAAGTAGTCTTCCTTGCCAATCGGGATCACGATCGGCACAGGATTGGCCTTCAGGCGAATCCTCATTTGCTCGACGACCTTGAAGAAGTCGGCCCCCTGGCGGTCCATCTTGTTGACGAAGGCCAAGCGCGGCACCTTGTACTTGGTCGCCTGACGCCAGACCGTCTCCGACTGCGGCTGTACGCCACCCACTGCGCAATAGATCATGCACGCCCCGTCGAGTACCCGCATCGAACGCTCGACTTCGATCGTGAAATCGACGTGTCCCGGCGTATCGATGATATTGATGCGATGCTCAGGCCGATCGAGCTGCATGCCCTTCCAGAAACAGGTGGTCGCCGCCGAGGTAATGGTGATTCCGCGCTCCTGCTCCTGCGCCATCCAGTCCATGGTAGCGGCGCCATCATGCACTTCACCGATCTTGTGGTTGATACCGGTGTAAAACAGGATTCGCTCGGTCGCCGTTGTCTTGCCGGCGTCAATGTGCGCGCTGATACCGATGTTTCGGTAACGCTCGATGGGGGTTTTGCGTGCCACGGTAATAAACCTTCACTAAGAAAGAACGATCGTCGCCAACGGAAAACGGCGACGCTGACGCCTCAGAAGCGGAAGTGCGCGAACGCCTTATTGGCTTCTGCCATGCGATGGACCTCATCACGCTTCTTGACGGCGCCGCCACGGCTCTCGGACGCTTCGAGCATCTCGGCAGCGAGGCGCTGACCCATCGACTTCTCGGAACGTTTGCGCGCCGATTCACGCAGCCACCGCATAGCCAGCGCCATACGGCGGCTCGGGCGAACTTCCACCGGCACCTGGTAGTTGGCCCCCCCGACGCGGCGACTCTTGACTTCGACCAACGGCTTGATGTTACCGAGAGCTTGCCCGAAAACTTCCAGCGGATCCTTGCTGGTCTTGCTGACGATCAGATCGAAAGCGCCATAGACGATGCGCTCGGCGACGGACTTCTTGCCGCACTTCATGATGGTATTGACGAACTTGGAGACTTCGACGTTCCCGAACTTCGGATCCGGAAGAATATCGCGCTTCGGCACTTCTCGACGACGTGGCATAACAACCTCTCATATTCACAATTCAGTCGAAGGGCCGGACGACCCGTCCCTCCCGGCCTCCTCGGCCCTCCCTTACTCGGGCGGTAACTCAGGCCGCCTTGGGCCGCTTGGTACCGTACTTGGAACGGCTCTGCTTGCGCTTCTTGACACCCTGGGTGTCCAGCGAACCGCGCACCGTGTGATAACGAACGCCCGGCAGGTCCTTGACCCGGCCACCCCGGATCAGGACGACCGAGTGCTCTTGAAGGTTGTGGCCCTCGCCGCCGATGTAGGAGATCACCTCGAAGCCATTCGTCAGTCGTACCTTGCAGACTTTTCGCAGCGCCGAGTTTGGCTTTTTCGGTGTTGTCGTATAGACGCGCGTGCAGACACCCCGCTTCTGCGGGCAATTTCCCAAGGCCGGAACTTTGCTCTTGCTGCGAATTGCCTCGCGAGGCTTGCGCACGAGCTGGTTAATGGTTGGCATGTTTCCACCCCTATGTTCAGTGCAGCGACCGCCGTACCATGGGGCGGCTGCAAAAAACCAAGGCGGACCCAAAAGGCCGCCTTGGTGATTTTCATGACAAGACAAACCGACGCGCCTTCCGCGTCGGCGACAAAGACCGGCGATTCTAGGGTCTAACGGACGGCAAGTCAACCAACAGGGGCATCCTGTGCCTTCTCTTCGCTGCGTGCAAGATCGTCTTCCAGCCAGCCAACCCCGGCCGCCATATCCTCGCCGACGGCGTTCTTCTTGCGTGTGTTGTGATAGGCGAGGCCCGTCCCGGCCGGTATCAGGCGACCGACAATGACGTTTTCCTTGAGCCCGCGCAACTCGTCGCGCTTGCCCATGATGGCGGCCTCCGTCAACACTCGCGTCGTCTCCTGGAACGAAGCCGCCGAGATGAAGGAATCCGTCGATAGCGACGCCTTCGTGATACCCAGCAAGACGTGCTCGTAGGTCGCCGGCAGCTTGCCTTCGGCCAGCATGCGGTCGTTTTCGTCGAGCAGATGCGCACGTTCCACCTGTTCACCCTTGATGAACTTGGTGTCACCCGGGTCGAGCACATTGACGCGGCGCAACATCTGGCGAACGATCACCTCGATGTGCTTGTCGTTGATCTTGACGCCCTGCAAGCGGTACACGTCCTGCACCTCGTCGGTAATGTAAATGGCCAGCGCCTCGACGCCCAGCAGGCGCAGGATGTCATGCGGATCCGGTGCTCCATCGACGATCAGCTCACCCTTGTTAACCACTTGCCCGTCGTGTACGAGCACATGTTTGTCCTTGAGGATGAGGTATTCGTGAGTCACCCCGTCGAGGTCGGTGATCACCAGTCGCTGCTTACCCTTGGTGTCTTTGCCGAACGACATCGTACCGGTAAACTCGGCCAGCATGCCCGCGTCCTTGGGGGTGCGCGCCTCGAAGAGTTCCGCAACGCGTGGCAGACCACCGGTAATGTCACGCGTCTTGGCGGACTCCTGCGGTAAGCGAGCAAGCACGTCGCCAACGGAAATCTGCTGCCCGTCGTAGACGTTGATGATCGCACCCACCTGGAAGGTGATAGTCACCGGGTGATCACTGCCGTGCATCTTCACTTCGACGTCGGCCGGATCAAACAGCCGAACCTGCGGGCGCAATCCCTTGCTCGGCGCCTTGCCGCCACGCTTCGGATCGATGACCACCAGCGTGGACAATCCCGTCACCTCATCGATCTGCTTGGCAACCGTCACACCCTCTTCGACGTTTTCGAACTTGACGCGGCCCGAGTACTCGGCAATGATCGGACGCGTATGCGGATCCCAACTCGCCAGCTTGGCGCCGGCTTTGACCTGCTGTCCATCGACCACCTGCAGCGTCGAACCGTAGGGAACCTTGTGCTTCTCGCGTTCGCGACCGTTGTCGTCGGTAATGAGGATCTCGCCCGAACGGGTGATGACGATCTTCTCGCCCTTGGCACTGGTCACGTAGCGCATACTGGCGGTAAAGCGAACGACGCCGGCGCTACGCGTCTCGACCTGGCTGGCGACCGCGGCGCGCGACGCGGCACCACCGACGTGGAAGGTACGCATCGTCAACTGGGTACCCGGCTCGCCAATCGACTGGGCAGCGATGACCCCCACGGCCTCACCGACGTTGACTGGCGAGCCACGGCCCAAGTCGCGCCCGTAGCACTTGCCGCACAGGCCGTAGCGGGTGTCGCAGGTGAGTGGCGTGCGCACCTTGACTTCGTCGATGCCGATCTGGTCGATCAAATCACAATGGTCCTCGTTGATCAGCGTGCCTTGCTCGATGACCGTCGCTTCGCTGTCCGGGTCGACGATGTCCAAGGCCGTGACCCGACCGAGTATGCGCTCGCGCAGCGCCTCGATGACCTCGCCGCCCTCGATCAGCGCCTTCATGGTGACCCCGTTGGCCGTCCCGCAGTCTTCCTCTATGACTACGAGATCCTGTGTAACGTCGACCAATCGACGGGTCAGATATCCCGAATTCGCCGTTTTCAAGGCCGTATCGGCGAGACCCTTGCGCGCCCCATGGGTTGAGATGAAATACTGAAGAACGTTTAGCCCTTCCCGGAAGTTGGTCGTAATGGGTGTCTCGATGATCGAACCGTCGGGTTTGGCCATCAGGCCGCGCATGCCGGCCAACTGACGGATCTGCGCCGCCGAACCGCGCGCACCGGAATCGGCCATCATGAAGATCGAGTTGAAGGAATCCTGCTTTTCCTTAACGCCGTGGCGACTGGTCACCTCGATCTGGCCGAGTTGCTCCATCATCACCTTGGCGACCTTGTCGCCAGTGCGCCCCCAGATATCGACGACCTTGTTATAACGTTCGCCATTGGTCACCAAACCGTTGGTGTACTGGTTCTCGATCTCCTTGACCTCGGCTTCGGCTTCGGCGACGATTTCCCGCTTCTTCTCCGGCACCAGCATGTCGTCGGAACAAATCGAGATGCCGGCCCGGGTAGCCAAGCGATAGCCGTTCTGCATCAGCTTGTCGGCAAAGACGACCGTCTCTTTCAGGCCGCAACGGCGAAACGCGGCGTTGATCAGCTTCGAAATCTCCTTTTTCTTGAGCGCTTTGTCGATCAGGCTGAAAGGCAGGCCTTTCGGCAGGATCTCCGACAGCAGCGCACGACCGGCCGTCGTCTCGTAACGTGTGACCTTCTCCTGCCAGCCGGTCTCGCCATCGCGCTCGTACTCGGTGATGCGCACGCTAATCCGCGCGTGCAAGTCCAGTTCGCCGGCTTGCATGGCTCGCGTCACCTCGGCAAGATCGGGAAAAATCATTCCCTCGCCGGTCGCGTTGATGCGTTCGCGAGTCGCGTAGTAGAGGCCCAGCACGATATCCTGGGAGGGAACGATGATCGGTTCGCCATTGGCCGGCGAAAGTACGTTGTTGGACGCCAACATCAGCGTCCTGGCCTCCATCTGGGCCTCCAGTGACAGTGGAACGTGTACCGCCATCTGGTCGCCGTCGAAATCCGCGTTGAAAGCGGCGCAAACCAGCGGATGCAGTTGGATCGCCTTGCCCTCGATCAGCGTCGGCTCGAAGGCCTGAATGCCGAGGCGATGCAGCGTCGGCGCCCGGTTGAGCATGATCGGGTGCTCGCGAATCACCTCTTCCAGGATGTCCCAGACCACCGCTTCCTGCGTCTCGACCATCTTCTTCGCCTGCTTGATGGTCGTCGCCAGACCCATGACTTCGAGCCGGTTGAAAATGAACGGCTTGAACAGTTCGAGCGCCATCAGCTTCGGCAGCCCGCACTGGTGCAGTTTGAGTTGTGGTCCGACGACGATCACCGAACGACCCGAGTAGTCGACGCGTTTGCCGAGCAGGTTCTGGCGGAAACGGCCGCCTTTACCCTTGATCATATCGGCCAGCGACTTGAGGGGACGCTTGTTGGCGCCGGTCATCGCCTTGCCACGGCGACCATTGTCGAGCAGCGAATCGACCGCTTCCTGGAGCATGCGCTTTTCGTTGCGCACGATGATCTCCGGCGCCTTCAGCTCAAGCAGGCGTTTCAGGCGGTTGTTGCGGTTGATGACCCGGCGATAGAGGTCATTGAGGTCCGAAGTGGCAAAACGCCCGCCATCAAGCGGCACCAGCGGCCGCAAATCGGGCGGTAATACCGGCAACACTTCAAGAACCATCCACTCCGGCTTGATTCCCGATTTCTGGAAGCCTTCGAGAATTTTCAGGCGCTTGGAGAACTTCTTGCTCTTGGTCTCCGAGGTCGTCGTCTCGAGTTCGGAGCGCAGGCTCTCGACTTCGCGTCCGAGATCGATCGAGCGCAACAGCTCGCGGATCCCTTCGGCCCCCATGGCGGCGTAGAAGTCGTCACCGTACTCCTCGACCTTGGCCAGATAATCGTCCTCGGTCAGCAACTGGCCGCGCGCCAACGGCGTCATTCCGGGATCGAAGACAACGAAAGCCTCGAAATAAAGGACACGTTCGATGTCGCGCAGCGTCATGTCGAGAACCATTCCCAGTCGGCTCGGCAAACTCTTGAGAAACCAGATATGGGCTACCGGGCTGGCCAGTTCGATGTGCGCCATGCGCTCACGGCGAACCTTGGCCAGCGTCACTTCGACGCCACACTTCTCGCAGATGACACCACGATGCTTGAGCCGTTTGTACTTGCCACACAGGCACTCGTAGTCCTTGATCGGACCGAAGATCTTGGCGCAGAAAAGGCCATCGCGTTCCGGTTTGAAAGTACGATAGTTGATCGTCTCCGGTTTTTTCACTTCGCCATAGGACCATGAGCGGATCTTGTCCGGCGACGCGAGACCGATGGTGATCGCATCGAACTGCTCTTCCTGCGTCACCTGTCTGAATAAATCAAGCAGTGCTTTCATCTATTGCTCCAGTAAGGAGTGGGGCGTCGGGGGCAAAGCGCTGGGCGGCCGGCCAGACCGCGGACTTCAGTACTCATCCCTCGGCAAACAGTCAGAAACGTTCAAGATCGATGTCGATTGCCAATGAACGGATTTCCTTGACCAGCACGTTGAAGGACTCGGGCATTCCGGCGTCTATCTTGTGGTCACCCTTGACGATGTTTTCATAGACCTTGGTGCGTCCATTCACATCGTCCGACTTGACGGTCAGCATTTCCTGCAAGACGTACGAGGAACCATAAGCCTCGAGCGCCCAGACCTCCATCTCGCCGAAGCGCTGGCCACCGAACTGCGCCTTGCCACCCAGCGGCTGCTGCGTGACCAAAGAGTAGGGGCCAGTCGAGCGAGCGTGCATCTTGTCATCGACCAGGTGGTGCAGCTTCAGCACATGCATATAGCCGACAGTCACTTGGCGCTCGAACTGTTCGCCAGTCCGTCCGTCGTAAAGCGTCATCTGTCCCGATTCGGGCATTCCAGCAAGGGCCAGCATGGCCTTGATCTCCGATTCCTTGGCACCGTCGAACACCGGTGTGGCAAAGGGAACGCCAGCCTCCAGATTGCCGGCCATTTCGGTAATCTCTTCGTCGCCGAGCTGGTCGAGGTCTTCCGACTTGCCGGTACCGTTGTAGATCTTCTCGAGGAAGCCGCGGACATCGCTGATTGCCGCCTGCCGGCTGAGCATCTCGCCGATCTTTATTCCCAGGCCCTTGGCAGCGAGCCCGAGATGGACCTCGAGAATCTGGCCGACGTTCATCCTTGACGGCACACCGAGCGGATTGAGAACGATATCGACCGAGCGACCGTCAGCCATGTACGGCATGTCCTCGACCGGAACGATGCGCGACACGACGCCCTTGTTGCCATGCCGCCCGGCCATCTTGTCGCCGGCCTGCAGGCGGCGCTTGACAGCCACATAGACCTTGACCATCTTCTGCACACCCGGCGGCAGCTCGTCACCCTGCGTCAGCTTCTTGCGCTTTTCCTCGAACGCAACGTCGAAACCCTTGCGCGTTTGTTCGAGACCTTCGCGCAGCGACTCGAGCTGATGGGCGACATCCTCGTCGGCCATCCGAATGTCGAACCAGTAATGCGGCTCCAGACCATCGAGGTATTCCTGGCTCACCAAGGCACCTTTGGCGAGCCGTTTCGGTCCTCCGTTGGCCGGTTTGCCGACAATCAATCGCTCGACACGGGCAAAAGCATCGCGTTCGACGATGCGCAACTGGTCGGCCAGATCAAGCTTGTAGCTGCGCAAATGGTCGTCGATGATCGACTGCGCGCGTTTGTCACGCTCAATGCCTTCGCGCGTGAACACCTGAACGTCGATCACCGTCCCGGCGATGCCGGACTGCACGCGTAGCGAGGTGTCCTTGACGTCCGACGCCTTCTCGCCAAAGATCGCCCGCAGCAGCTTCTCTTCCGGCGTCAACTGCGTCTCGCCTTTCGGCGTCACCTTGCCAACCAATACGTCGCCAGCTTCGACTTCGGCACCGATGTAAACGATCCCCGATTCGTCGAGGCGTGACAGTTGCGACTCGCCGAGAGAAGCGATGTCGCGGGTAATCTCCTCCGGTCCAAGCTTGGTGTCGCGGGCAACGACCGTCAGCTCCTCGATGTGGATCGACGTGAAACGATCCTGCGCCACGACGCGCTCGGAGATCAGGATCGAATCCTCGAAGTTGTAGCCGTTCCACGGCATGAAGGCGACCAGCATGTTCTGTCCGAGCGCCAATTCACCCTTGTCGGTGGAGGCCCCGTCGGCTACTACATCGCCGCGGGCGATCAGGTCCCCGACCCGGACCAGCGGCCGCTGGTTGATGTTGGTGTTTTGGTTCGAGCGGGTGTACTTGACCAAGTTGTAGATGTCGACACCGACTTCGCCGGGGCCTGTCTCATCGTCATTGACCCGCACGACGACGCGCGAAGCATCGACGTAATCGACCTTCCCGCCGCGCTTCGCCTGAACCGCTGTACCCGAGTCGACGGCGACGGTGCGCTCGATACCGGTACCGACCAGCGGCTTCTCCGGACGTAGGCAAGGGACCGCCTGACGCTGCATGTTGGCGCCCATCAGCGCCCGGTTGGCGTCGTCGTGCTCGAGGAAAGGGATCAGCGACGCGGCCACCGACACGATCTGGCTCGGCGCGACGTCCATGTACTGCACGCGCGCCGGCTCGGCAAGAATCGTCTCGCCCTTTTCTCGGCAGGTAACCAGTTGATCCATCAACATACCGCCTTCGCCGAGATCCGAGTTGGCCTGCGCAATGATGTAGGCCCCCTCTTCGATCGCTGAAAGGTATTCGATCTGATCGCTGACATGACCAGCCACTACCTTGCGGTACGGCGTCTCGAGGAAGCCGTACTCGTTGGTGCGCGCGTACAAGGCCAGAGAGTTGATCAGTCCGATGTTCGGGCCTTCCGGTGTTTCGATCGGACACACCCGGCCATAGTGCGTGGGATGCACGTCGCGCACCTCGAAGCCGGCGCGCTCGCGCGTCAGCCCCCCCGGACCGAGGGCCGATACGCGGCGTTTATGGGTAATTTCGGACAGCGGGTTGGTTTGGTCCATGAACTGCGACAACTGGCTGGAGCCAAAGAACTCCCGCACGGCAGCACTGATCGGTTTGGCGTTGATCAGGTCATGTGGCATCAGGTTGTCCGACTCGGCTTGCGACAAGCGCTCCTTGACCGCACGCTCGACGCGCACCAAGCCCGCTCGAAACTGATTTTCCGCCAGTTCTCCGACCGAGCGGACGCGTCGATTGCCGAGGTGATCAATGTCGTCGATCTCACCGCGGCCGTTGCGCAACTCGACGAGAAGCTTGATCACCTCGACGATGTCTCGCGGTGACAGGGTCAGTTGTTCGCGTACTTCGCCGCTGGCACCGAGCGCCTTCAACTGTTCGAACAAAGCCTGTGCAGCGTCTTTGGAAAGGTTTTCCGCCACCGCGCGCGGCCCGTAGCTCAACTCGGCCATCACCTGTTCGACCGCTGCCACTGGGTCGTCGACCGCCTCATTGACCAGTTTGACCACTCCCTCCCGTTTCGCGGGTACATGCTTGAGCATTACCTTGTGTTCGACAACGGCTTTGCGGCCCAAGCGACGGTTGAACTTCATGCGGCCGACGGCCGACAGATCGTAACGATCGTCGGAGTAGAACAGGCCGTTGAAGAGGATCTCGACCGCTTCCTCGGTCGGCGGCTCGCCGGGCCGCATCATGCGGTAGATGGCAATGCGCGCCGCCTGCCGGCTCGCCGTTTCATCCGCGCGTAGGGTCTGAGAAATGAAGCCGCCACGGTCGAGATCGTTGATGTAAAGGGTAGGCAGGGACTCGATGCCGGCTTCCACGAGTCGGGCCAGCAAGGTCTCGGTGACCTCGTCGTTGGCATTGGCCAGGATCTCGCCGCTGCTTTGATCGATAATGTCCTCCGCAATCACGCGACCGATCAAGAAATCGTCCGGCACGGCAACCTGCTTGATCCCGGCGGCATCCAGCTCACGGATGTGTTTGGCGGTAATCCGCTTGTCCTTGGCGATGATCAGCTTCCCGGATTGATCGTTGAAGTCGAAACGAGCGACTTCACCGCGCAAGCGCTCGGGAACGAGTGCGAATTCGATGACTTTGCCACCACCCAGGTAGAAGGTGTCGAACTCGAAAAACTCGCGCAGAATTCGCTGCGGTGTCAGACCGATGGCTTTCAGCAGGGTGGTCACCGGCATCTTGCGGCGGCGGTCGACACGGAAGAAAAGCAGATCCTTCGGATCGAACTCAAAATCGAGCCAGGAACCACGATAAGGAATCACGCGTGCCGAAAACAACAGCTTGCCCGAGCTATGCGTCTTGCCTCGATCGTGCTCGAAGAACACCCCTGGCGAACGGTGGAGCTGCGAGACGATGACCCGCTCTGTACCGTTGATGACAAAGGAACCGGTGCTGGTCATCAATGGGATCTCGCCCATATAGACTTCCTGCTCCTTGACTTCCTTGATCGTGTCGGGAGCTTCGCGGTCGAGAATGACTAGACGCACCTTGGCCCGCAAGGCCGAAGCGAAGGTCAAGCCGCGCTGCTGACACTCCGTGACGTCGAAAGCCGGATCGGAGAGCGCGTAGCTGACAAACTCCAGGCGCGCATTACCACTGTGACTGACGATCGGAAAAATCGACGAAAAAGCCGCCTGCAAGCCCTGGTTCCTGCGCTGAGCCACCGGCACGCTGGCCTGCAGAAAGGCCGTGAACGACTCGAGCTGAGTCGCCAGTAGGAACGGAACGTCAAGAACGCTGGCTCGCTTGGCGAAGCTCTTGCGGATACGCTTTTTCTCGGTGTATGAGTAGGTCATGGTCGCTCCGAACTCAGAAGGCAAATCCT
>NZ_JAPUVI010000009.1 GCF_029255285.1 Accumulibacter sp. | reverse complement strand
GAGCGCGTTGCGCGCAGGCTCTGTGCATTGCCTGCGACGAACAAGGGACGCCACATGTTGGCTCGGAAGGCTCAGCGTAGAGGCAACTGCCGGCACCGTCTGTCCGCTGCCGCACACAAGCGGCCACCCAGGCACATCTGTGCGCTGCAGTACAGACCGCCGCAGGTGCAAGCGCGCAGGATGCGTTCGTCGGTCCGATAGCTGCGATCTCTGGCGACACCCGGCGCACCAAGTACCCGGCAAACCGCCGATGCACACGATCCACAACGCCCGCTGCCTGCCTCAATCATGAATGCCCTGTCCGTTGATCGCCGTACCGCCGTGGCGCACCCGTTGCGCGGCCCGACCCTCGTCGGCTCGCTGCTGCTCCTGTGCGCCTGCACGTCGGTGCCGCCGCAGGATTCCGCCCTCCTCCCCTTCGCTGTCCCAAACGCCTGGTCCAGTGCGACCGAAGCCCGCGTGACGAACGCCAGCTCCTCGCTCGCACAGTGGTGGCTACGCTTCGACGATCCTCTGCTTGGCAGCCTCGTCGTTCAAGCGCTGGCGGCCAACACTAGCGTCAGGGGTGCACAGGCGGCGCTACGACAGGCGCGGGCACTGCGCGATGTCGCGGCGGCCGCATTGTGGCCGACGCTTGGCAGCGCGGCCCTGGCGCAACGCAGCAAGTCCGGCGGCAACCCCGCTGTCAACAACTTCAGAGCCGGTTTCGACGCCAGTTGGGAGCTCGACATCTTCGGTGCCAACCACAGTGCGCTCGACGCCAGCGACGCCACCGTCCAGGCGAGTGCCGCCAGCCTGGGCGACGTGCAGGTGTCGATCGCAGCCGAGGTGGCGCTTGACTACATCACCCTGCGCGGTGCGCAGGCGCAGTTGGCGATCGCCGCCGACAACCTCGACAGCCAACTGGCAACCTTGCAGATTTCCCAGTGGCGCCTGCGGGCGGGCCTGACCGGATCGCTGGAAAGCGAGCAGGCGCTGAGTCTCGCGGAGCAGACCCGCGCCCGCTTGCCGGCCCTGCGCAGCGGCGTCGAGCAACTCGCGCACGCGCTGGCAGTGCTCACCGGCCAGCCGCCAGCCGCCCTGGCAAGCGTGCTGGCCGCGCCGACCGCCGTCCCCCAACCTAGCAATGAGCTGATCCTCAGCATCCCGTCCGAGACGCTGCGCCAGCGACCCGACGTACGCGCCGCCGAATATCAGGTAACGACAGCGGCGGCGCGCGTGGCACAGGCCGATGCCGCGCTGCTGCCGAACTTCCAGCTCGGCGGCTCGCTGGGCCTCAGCGCACTGACGCTGGGCGCGCTCGGCAGCGGCACCTCGGTCGTCAGCGTGCTGCTGGCCAGCGTGTCGCTGCCGGTGTTCGACGGTGGTGCCCTGCGCGCCCAGGTGCGCGCCCAGCAGGCGGTGCTGGATGCAGCGCGCAGCGCCTACGAGGCGACGGTGCTGGCGGCTCTGAAGGATGTCGAAGACGCGCTGGTCGGGCTGCGCGCCAACCGCGAACGCCTGACCTACCTGCAGCGCGCCGCCGCAGCGGCCGGCAACGCCGCGCTGCTGGCGCGCCAGCGCTACGCCAGCGGGCTGATCGACTTCCAGACCGTGCTCGACACCCAGCGCACCCAGCTCGCCGCCCAGGACAGCGTCGCCAGCACCGGCACCCTGCTCGCCGCCGACCACGTCCGCCTGTACAAGGCACTCGGCGGTGGCTGGCGCGCCGCCGACCAGGATGCGCCACCTGTCCCTCTCGCCGACACACCGCGATCCGCCCAATGATCAACTCACCCGACCCAGCCTCTGCCCCTCTCGTCACGCCACCCGCGGACGCGGGCAAGGACGCCGACCTCGCGACACTGCTCGCCGAACCCGCTGCGCCCATCTGGTATCGCCGCCCCGCGCTGTGGGCCGGGATGCTGGTGCTGGCGCTGACGGCTGGCGGGCTGTGGTGGTGGCAGGCGCGCCGGACCGCCAACGCGGCGCCGAATTACAGCACCCAGACGGTGGCGCGCGGCAACCTGACGCTGACCGTCACCGCCAACGGGACGCTGCAGCCGACGCGTTCGACGAGCATCGGCAGCGAACTCTCGGGTACGGTGCTGAAGGTCAACGTCGACGTCAATGACCTGATCCACAAGGGCCAGGTGCTGGTCGAACTCGACACGGCCAAGCTCCGCGACCAGATCCTGCGCGCACGCGCCGCGCTGGCTGCGGCGACGGCAAAGGTCGCGCAAACGCTGGCGACGGTGAAGGAAGCGCGGGCCGGCCTGGCACGCCTGGACGAAGTGGCGCGCATCTCGGCCGGGCAGCTGCCGGCCGGGACCGAACTTGACACCGCCCATGCGGCACTTGAACGTGCGACTGCCGACGCTGCGAGTGCCCGCGCCGGCGTGAACGACGCACAGGCGGCGCTGGCTCTCGACGAGATCAACCTGTCGAAGGCGTCGATTCGCGCCCCATCGGATGGCGTCGTGCTGACGCGTAGTGTGGACCCCGGTAACGCAGTGGCGGCGTCGCTGCAGGCGGTGACGCTGTTTACGGTCGCCGAAGATCTGGTCAGGTTGCGCCTGTGGGTGTACGTCGACGAGGCCGACGTCGGCTCGGTGGCCAAGGGCCAGGACGCCCACTTCACGGTCAGCGCCTACCCGAGCCGGCAGTACCCGGCGCGCATCACCCGCGTCGGCTTCGGGTCGACGATCACCGACAACGTCGTCACCTACCTCACCTACCTGGACGTGGACAACAGCGACCTGAGCCTGCGCCCCGGCATGACGGCCACCGCGACGATCACCGCCAACCAGCGTAACGACGTGCTGCTGGTGCCCAACAGCGCGCTGCGTTTCACGCCGACCACGGCGGGCGACGGCCAGGCGGCCGCCAAGGGTGGCATCGTCGCCAGCTTGATACCCAGCCGGCCGAGAACCAACACGCGCAAGTCGGCAGCGGCCGGCGCCAGCACCGCAGCGGCGCGCCAGGTATGGGTGCTGCGCGATGAAGTGGCGGTACCGCTGGCGGTCACACCGGGCATCAGCGACGGCCGCATGACCGAGATCACCGGCGGCGAGCTGGAAGTCGGCATGCTGGTGATCACCGACCAGAAGACGGCGGCGGCGAAATGAGCGCGGTCCTGCCGCACGGCGCCCTTGCCTCCGCCGCGCTGCCGGTCGCAAGCGGCACGCCGCTGATCCGTCTGCGTGGCGTGAGCAAGGTATACGGCAGCGGTGCGGCCGAGCTGATGGCCTTGAAAGGCATCGATCTCGACATCAGCGCCGGCGAGTTCGTGGCCATCATGGGGCCGAGCGGCTCCGGCAAGTCGACCGCGATGAACATTCTCGGCTGCCTGGACACGCCGAGTGCCGGGCAGTATCTGTTCCACGGCGCGCATGTCGAAGCGCTGTCGCGCGACCAGCGCGCGCGCTTGCGCCGCCGCTACCTGGGCTTCGTCTTCCAGGGCTTCAACCTGCTGGCGCGCACCTCGGCGCAGGAAAACGTCGAACTGCCGCTGCTCTACCGCGGCGAGTCTGCGCCGGTGCGGCATGCGGCTGCCGCCGGCGCACTGCAATCGGTCGGTCTCGGCGGTTGGGAACAGCATACGCCGGCGGAACTTTCCGGCGGGCAGCAGCAGCGCGTCGCCATCGCCCGCGCCATCGTCAGCGAACCGGCGGTACTGCTCGCCGACGAACCGACCGGCAACCTCGACACCCAGCGCAGCCAGGAGATCATGGAACTGCTGCGCGGCCTGAACGCGCGGCACGGCATCACCGTGCTGATGGTCACCCACGAACCCGACATGGCGGCTTACGCGCGGCGCCTGGTGCGCTTCGTGGACGGTCATATTGCCAGCGATGCCGC
Organism: Accumulibacter sp.; assembly: GCF_029255285.1. Classification (GTDB taxonomy): domain Bacteria; phylum Pseudomonadota; class Gammaproteobacteria; order Burkholderiales; family Rhodocyclaceae; genus Accumulibacter. The sequence continues at coordinate 4,305 of NZ_JAPUVI010000009.1, read as the reverse complement.
GAACCCGCACCCGGTCGAAGAGGCCCCGGACGCGGCCGGGAAACCCTGATGCTCTGGAACACCCTCTTCCTGGCGCTACGTTCGATCCGTCGCAACCTCCTGCGCTCGTTCCTGACCATCCTGGGGATCGTCATCGGTGTCAGTGCCGTGATCACGATGGTAACGCTGGGCAACGGCGCGACGCAGGCGGTGCAGACGCAGATCGCCAGCCTCGGCAGCAACCTGCTGATGGTGCGCGTCGGGCAGCGCCAGGGACCGGGCGGCGCGGCCGGCGCACCGCAATTCAAGGAAGCCGACGCCGCCGCCATCAAAGCACAGATCGGCGGCGTCGCGGCAGCGGCGCCGGAAGGCCGCAGCGCCGTCACCGTCGTCGGCAATGGCCGCAACTGGGCCACCAATGTCACCGGCAGCAGCAATGCCTGGTTCGCCACCGGCAACTGGAAGCTCGCCTCCGGGCGCCTCTTCGAGGACGACGAGCAGCGCGCCGGCGCCGCCGTGTGCATCCTCGGCGAAACCGTGCGGCGCGAGATTTACGGCGGCCGGGTCGGCCTGGCTGGCCTCGGCGAGTCGCTGCGCATCAAGCAGTTCTCGTGTACGGTGATCGGTGTGCTGGCGTCCAAGGGCCAGGCAGCGATGGGCAACGATCAGGACGACACGGTGCTGGTGCCACTGCGCACGCTGCAGCGCCGCGTTACCGGCAGCCTGAAGGTGGGTACGCTGCTGGTCTCGATGGAGGACGGCAGCGACAGCACCCGGCTGAAGGCCAGCCTGCGGCAATTGCTGCGCGAGCGGCGCAAGCTCGCCGATGCCGACGACGACAACTTCAACATCCTCGACACCCAGCAGCTCGCCGATACGCTATCGGGAACGACCGAGGTGATGACCACCCTGCTCGGCGCCGTGGCGGCGGTCAGCCTGCTGGTCGGCGGTATCGGCATCATGAACATCATGCTGGTCAGCGTTACCGAGCGCACCCGCGAAATCGGCCTGCGCCTGGCCATCGGCGCGCTCGAGCGCGAGGTGCTGCTGCAGTTCCTGATCGAGTCGGTCGTCCTCGCGGCACTCGGTGGCGTCGTCGGCATCGTCATCGCCACCGCCGCGTCCTTCGTCCTCGCCGGTGTCATGGGCGTGCCGTACCTCTTTGATCCGGCGATCAATCTGCTGTCGTTCGTGTTCTCGGCCGGCATCGGCGTGCTGTTCGGCTACTTCCCGGCGCGGCGGGCAGCGCAGATGGACCCGATCGAAGCGCTGCGGCATGAGTAGACCTGCTCTCAGGTTAACTCGCACCTGTTTTCAAGGAGAAAGACAATGTTCAAAATGGAAATCGAAGACGACCATGGGCTTTGGTCTGACGTGCGCGGCAGCGACGGCGCCGTCTTGACCTTCGAGCAGGAGACCGAAGCGCGCTCCAAGCTCGCGGAACTCTATCCGGTCATGGTTCAGGTGGACAAGTACTGCGGCAACAAACGCACCCGTGTCATTCGCGTTTTCCGTACCGACCAGGAATGGCAGGACGGTACCCCGCCGCCTTGACGAGGGAGTGGCCCGCGCCGTAGCCGAGGCTATGGCGCCTCCTCAAGGATCAGGTTGCCGACCGGTGGTGCGGCTCACTCCAGTCAAACTGCATCCCGGCGAGCCTCTTGGGCATCGTCTCGAGTCGCCGCCTTGACGGTCTGCTCTGCCAGCTTTGCTTCTGCCTTGGCGGCAAGGTAGGCACCCTTCGCCTCGTTGCGACACACGGCCCTGGCGCTCCCGGACAGGCTATCGCACGTTTCCCTGGCCACCGCATGCGCGGTTTCAATCCGCGCTCTGCTCAGGTCGTGCCGATGTTGGTCGGAAGGACTGTAGCTCGCTTTGAGTTCCGCCTCGGCGATCCTTTCGCGGCCTTTGGCTTCTTCGATCCAAACATGCTTTGCGTTACCCGTCATCGCCTTGTAGGCTGCCCGGTCCTTCTTGTACTGGTCGGAAATGTGTTCCCTGGCTGCCTTGTACTGGGCCTTCGACATGCTGCCGCTGATGTTGCCTGCGGCAACTGCAACTTCATCTTTGTTCATCCTGAACTCCTGACTGGTCGGTTGATACCTCTGCTACGCGAGCCAGCATCGGCCCGTACCGTGGATTCTGTATACACGATGCGGAAAGCCTGACAGCAAACGGCGATCTGTTCTGTGCGCCGACCAACATAGGCGCTTGCCGCGGCCACGCTGGAGAGTGGCGCCAAGACGAGCCTGGGAAGCGCGCTACGACCTGGGCGCAGCGCAAGTTCGTTTTTGACCTGCGTAGCGTGAAGACGAGCAGCAGTCGCTTGCGCTCGCTGTACGCCCCGGAAATCTCCCACGTCCTGAACGTCAAGCGCGACGTGTCAAACGACGGCACCGAACAGAGTGCCCACACCGGCGGTGATCACCATCGCCAGCGCGCCCCAGAAGGTCACCCGCCAGGCGCCGATCAATGCGCTGGCACCGCCGGCCCGGGCCGCACCGGCACCCAGCAAGGCCAGGAACACGAGCGACGTCGCCGACACGCAGGGAATCAGGATGCTCACCGGAACCAGTGCCGTCACAGCCAGAGGCAGCGCCGCACCGATCGCAAAGCTGGCGGCGGACGCCAGTGCCGCCTGCACCGGCCGAGCGCTGAGCGTCGCCGAGATACCCAACTCGTCACGCGCATGCGCCCCGAGTGCGTCATGCGCCATCAGTTGCTGAGCCACCCGCTGTGCGAGGTCGGCATCGAGTCCCCGCGCCTGATAGATGCCACTCAACTCCTGCTGTTCGGCAACGGGATTCCGTTTGAGCTCGGCGCGCTCGAGCGACAGGTCGGCCTGTTCCGTATCCGCCTGCGAATGCACCGAGACGTACTCGCCAGCGGCCATCGACATGGCGCCTGCCACCAGGCCGGCAACACCGGTGACCAGAATGTTGCCGGGAGCAGCACTGGCAGCCGCCACGCCGACCAACAGGCTGGCCGTCGAGACGATGCCGTCGTTGGCCCCGAGTACGGCAGCGCGCAGCCAGCCAATACGGTCGGTGCGGTGACGTTCGCCATGACGGCGCCCAGCGCTCATCGGGTGGTGATCTCGGTGCGTCGCTCGAACTCAATCCCGGCTCGGGAGCATTCGCCGCAGCGTGTCATCGCGTACAAAGTAGTGGTGGAACAGGGCGGCGGCGGCATGCAGGCCGATAAGAAAGTAGCCGACCGTGCCCCCGATCTCGTGTATCTCCTTGATGAGATCGGCCAGGCTCTTGCTCGCACCGATCAGCGCCGGCAGTTGCAGACCGAAGAACGGGATGGGTTTTCCTGCCGCACTGAGTAGCAGCCATCCGGCCAGCGGCATGCCCAGCATCAGCGCATAGAGTGCCGCGTGCATCAGCTTGGCGGACAGCTTCTGCCACCTTGGCGGATCCGGTTCAATGCGCGGCACGAGGCTGGTGACGTGTACCAACAGACGCAGCCAGGCGAGGACAAATACCGTCAGGCCGAGCATGAAGTGCCAGGTCTTCAGGGCCTCGCGCGGATCGCTTCCTTTGGGAAAATACCCGCGCAGCTCAATACAGGCATACACCGCGACGAAGAGCAGCAGCATCAACCAGTGCAGCCCGATCGACAGCGATCCGTAACGGTCCGTGCTATTGCGCCATCTCATGAGCGTCCCCCAGGAAGTGAAGATTCACAGGCTACTGTCAGACGGCTGCCGCTGCAGTCTGAATGAATCTCACAAGAGATCATCGCCGCATCCCGCGATCCGATCCGTACGCCAGCGCGCTTTGGGGGAAACGGCAGCCCACGCCACGCCTCCCGGTACACGCCGCACATCCGGCGTGTACCGGGAGGCGCGGGCTATGTACGCCAGCAGACGGAAGCCCTTGCGACAATTGCCCAGCATTGTACCGTCGGCAGAACTGGCGTAGGGCAGACAGCGGCCAGGAGCGACGGAAAACCCATGCCAAACATTTGAATGAGTAGATCCCACATGAACACCTATCGCAGCTTCGCCTCTTCCATCTTCCTGGCGTCCAGCCTGGGGATCCTCGCCACACCCGCAATGGCTGCGCCGCCGGACTGCGGCCCCGCGGCAATGCACGGCGACTTCTGGGAATATCGCGGCGAGCGCATGGCACAGCACCACAAGACGCTGCATGACGCACTGAAGCTGACGCCCGATCAGGACATCGCCTGGAAAAAACTGATGGACTCCGAACATCCGATGGCCAAGCCCGAACCCCGCAATCCCGAGGAATGGGCCAAGCTGACGACGCCGGAACGCGCCGACAAGATGGTGGAGCGTATGCGCGAGCAGCAGTCGCG
>NZ_JAPUVI010000008.1 GCF_029255285.1 Accumulibacter sp. | reverse complement strand
TCGCACATGATCTTGATGCGGGTAACGATCGGGTTGCGATAGCTCGAAGGTACCTCAATGTAGGGTACCAGCGTCCCATCCTTTCGGAAGCGTATCTGAGTCTTCTCTTTTCCGGGCCGTGGCTCGATATGGATGTCGGAGGCGCCCTGCCGATAGGCGTCGATGATGATGCGGTTGACCAGCTTGACGAGTTCGTTGTCGGCGGCAGCAGAGACGTCCTCCGGTGCAAGACCGGTGTCATCTTCGTCTTGAAGGTCGGACAGGAGATCGGTAACCGAAGTATCGTCCGCCGCGCCACCGAAGAACTGCGCTACGGTCTGCAGGAACTCCCCGTGGGTGGTTACGCAATAGACCGGCTGTGCCTTCGGAAAGACGTTTTGGACGGCCCGCGAAGCGATCGCCTGCTCGGGGTCGGTAACCAGAATCAGAAGCCCCTCTGGATTTTCCTCCAGCGGCAGCCACTGGGATTGCTGAACGTAATCGCGCTTGAGGTTTCGCAGCAGATCGAGGGGCTTGACCCGATCCTGCCGGTAGGGCTCATAAGGCACGCCGAAAAAACGGGAGATGGCGCTTCCGATGTCGGCGGGCTTGAGGCGGTATTCCTCGATGAGCAACTGCTCCAGTGGAATTCCCTGTTCGCGGGCTTGACTGGTGGCCGCTTCCAGTTCGGCACCGGTCAACTTCGCGTCATTGACCAGTCCTTCATACTTTGACTTTGGCTGGACGAGGGCGTGACGTCGATGCGCAAAAGCGATTGCCAGGGTCTGTCCGAGTCCCTGGATGCCCTCTTCGGCAATCGCCGAAAATACTTCGCCGTTACGGCTGTTGATCAGTTGGATGACACCCAATACTTCACCGTTGTCCGGATTGGCGATTGGAGCGACCAGCATCTGGTGGCACCGATAGCCGCTGCGGTCATCCACTTCACGACGGAATTCCATACGGGGCGAGATCGCCTTCAGTTCCCGCTCGTCGTAGGCGTCGTGAATATTGAGCATCTGACCGGTCAGCGCGACGAAACCGGCCACGCTGTTCTCGGCAATCGGCAGGCGGATCGTGCGGATGCTGTGCAGGCCGGTCTTGACCCGTGAGGAGATGGTTGTGCGACTCTCGTCGACGATATAGATCGTCAGGCGATCGGCCGAGAATAGGGCGCAAATTTCAGATGACAACTCGAAAATGATCTCATCGATATTTTCGGTTGCATGGACGCGATTGGTGACCGCCTGGAGTCCCTTGAAAAAGGCCAGACGGCTGGCGACGTCACTGGCACCAACCCTGCTTACTGCGCTGCTCATAGTTTTGTTATGTCCGAGAAAGCGGGCGTCATCTTAAACCCGGCCTGTACTGGGTAGGGGTGTTACAACGGCCCGGAAAGACCCTGACTTTAGCCCGCCGGGAGCCGACAGCAAGCCCGCCGCGCGCACGCCCCGTAGAATTTCCGGGCTAAAAAGAGAACTCGAGGCCGTTGTACAAGGCCTTTGGCGTGAATCGCCCGCGGTAGTTGGCGATCTCGTCTAGAGTGGTTTGCGCCCGGCTCGGTTTCAGGTGAGTAATCCACACTTCGGGATTGACCTTGATCCGGTCGAGGAATAGCGCCAGCAGGCTGGGACAGAGGTGCCGGGAGGCCAGGGCGAGATCGTGCAGGGCGTCGGGGAACGCGGTTTCGATAAGGAGATAGCGAAGATCGGGTATCTCGTTGATTGCCGCGATCAGAGGCTCGGAATATGCCGTATCTCCCGAAAAAACGAGGCTGCCGCCTTCACCCGAGACTTGATACGCGACGGCTGGCACTGTGTGCAAAGCGGGCAGCGCCGTCATCCGGCGCCCACCGCCAAGTTTGGCCGACTCGCCGGTATGCATTTCTTGAAAGCGCAGAAAAGGATTGCCCCGGTCCGGGATCGACGAAAAGTCGGGCCACACCAACCAGTTGAAAATATGGGAGCGCAGGATCCGCAAAGTCTCGGGCGAGCCGTGTACAACAATCGGCATCGAGCGCGCTTCGCCGACCGTGTCGACCAATAGCGGAATCATCGCGATGTGATCGAGGTGGGCGTGCGTGACGAACACGTGATCAATGCGCAGCAACTGTTCGAACTCCAGGTCGCCAACACCGGTTCCCGCGTCGATAAGGACGTCGTCATCAACCAGAAGGGCCGTTGTACGCTGGTCGCGTCCGCCAATTCCGCCACTGCAGCCCAGAACCCGCACCTTCATCTTGATCTCATGGAATTCCGTAACAGTGGCATCCGGGTAATCCACCCAGGCGCCGGGAAATAATCGGAAGTCAGCGCTCCAGAATACGGATCGATAGGAAAATCAGGCGCCAGAAATATCACGCTCCCTCCACCGTTGGCTTTAAGGCGTGACGGTCTGTGAGAAAAACTCCATTTTCACGCCGGCGATCTCGATGATGTCGTGATCGCTCAAGCGGCGGGCCTGGGCGTCCAGCGGACGACCATTTACAACCGGAAAGACCGTTCCTTCCACATGGGTGATGAAATATCCGTGAGGGCGACGGGTTATGACCGCAACCTGAAGTCCGGGCTTACCCAGAGTCGTGAGGGATTTGGACAGCTCCAGTGTCCGGCCCGCGTGAGTTCCGCTGAGTATCTGGATCATCCCGAGTGCGGCGACCGGCGGAGCGGACGATGGGGCTGCGGCCTGTGGCTCGGGTACAACCGTGACCTCGCGTCCAGCATCCGGGTCGGGGCTCTGGGCAAAGGACATCGCTTCGCTCTGCTCAGTGACCGCTCCGCCACCTTCAGAAATGTACTTCAGACGGTACTTGCCGAGTTCAATGACGTCATTGTTCTGCAGCACGTGCTTCTTCACCGGCTGACCGTTCACGTAGGTGCCGTTGGTGCTGTTCATGTCTTCAAGAAAAGCGTCGTTCAGTATGGTCACGATTGCAGCGTGGTCGCCGCTGATTGCCAGATTGTCGATCTGGATATCGTTGTGCGGCTTGCGACCGATGGTGGTGCGCTCTTTTTCGAGCACCATCTCTTTCAGTACCAAGCCATCCATGCTCAAAATCAAACGGGGCATCGCAATTCCTATCTGAAACCAGGCTTAAGCAAGCTCGGCGCCAAGCCGCCCGAAGCGGCCGGACGACACGACAATAACCGATACATTATCCACGCCGCCCCGATCATTGGCCAGATCGACCAGATGTTCCGCCGCCAGTCGCGGATTGCCGCCCAGCGCACCGAGCACATGGGCGATGTCGGCATCCGGGAGCATCTCATTCAGCCCATCCGAACAGAGCAGATACACGTCGCCGGGCTGGAGCGAGGAGATCGTAACATCCGTGATGACACAGGCGGCGACGCCAACGGCCCGGGTGAGCAGGCCGCGCAGCGCAAGAGGGCCGTGTGATTCGGATTCGATAATGCCTGCGTCGCATTGCTCCCGCAACACGCTGTGATCGCAGGTAAGGCAAGTCAGCACATCGCCGCGAAGACGATACATTCGCGAATCGCCGATGTTGCTGGTCAGCAAAGTTCCATCACGCCTGAAGCAGGCCGCCACCAGCGTTGTTCCCATGCTCCGCAGTGCCGGATCGCTCAATGCTGCCGCATAAACTACTCGATTTGCATCGGCTGCGGCTACCCGCAAATCCCGCTCCTCAATCTGGCCGGGAAGGCACTTTTTCATACGCTGGACCCATGCGTCGACCGCCAGGCGTGCAGCCACATTGCCACCGGCATGTCCGCCCATGCCATCTGCCAGAGCAGCGATGCCCAGATGCTCATCGCAGAAGACGAAATCCTCGTTGCGCACCCGCATGCGTCCGACGTCGGAAAGCATCGCCATTCGCCAGTCGGCCTGAAATTCGTCCGCCATCGCAACTCGCTGCCTAGTGAATTTGCTCGCACAGATGGCATCGCCAAGCGATTGCCCTGTTGATCATCTGGATCAGATCCAGCGCAACCAACTTATTCCGCTTG
>NZ_JAPUVI010000007.1 GCF_029255285.1 Accumulibacter sp. | reverse complement strand
GCTTCCAGGTCGCTGATCTGGCCGAAGGCCCAGCCGAAGGCCTTGATCTCCAGGCTGTTGGTCGCCACGCTGTCGCGTCGTGCGTCGTCGATGAATTCGGTGCTGCGCAGGCTGAGGACGAGTTCGTCCGTGTGCTGATTCTTGAACAAGGTCCCACTGAAACCCGTGCTGGTGTTGGAAAGGTGGTCGACGACGATCCAGTCTCCGGCAAACTTCGCGGCTTCGGTCGGGGTGAATCGGCTGGCGTGTTCGTTGCCGGTGGTGAGCCAAAGCGGATCAATTATCCCGATGTAATGCCCAGTGGCGGAGGTTAAATCGCCGGGAGCTTGGTCGGGCGTCAATTTGGCGCGGAAGTCGTACAAAGCCTCGGAAGCCATTTGCAGGTTGGCATACTTGAGCATTTCAGGAATCGAGGGAGCCGCCATGGTCAGTTCTCCTTCTTCGGAATCAGAATTTGGTCAACAAATTTGCGAGAGCTGTTGAGATCACCTGTCATTTGCATTGTTGGACAGATCGAATGATTCAGCCACGGCATCGACTGGCGCGGCGAATGGATGTAGCTGATCGCGTAGCGCGTCATCTCGCCCAACACCTCGCGGGTCTGGAGGTCGAGCACCTTGATGGTGCTGCTCGCCACCCACAGCGCCCGCTCCTCGGGGATGACGTGGTCTTCGAAAGTGACGGCGTAGCGGGGCGGGGTCTTGCTCGGCGAGAGGGACTTGTCCAATGACCAGCGGTAGACATTGAGGTCGTAGTCCGGATCCTTTTTTAAGGCCAACTGGACGTTGTAGGCCGTGGTGTCTTTCTTTCCGACCACCTTGACCGATCCGCTATACCGGTACCGCTGCCCGTCCTTCTCGTCGATCACCTCGACCCAGCGGTAGCCGGGGAGGCCGCCGGGGCGTTTGTCGACGTTGATGTAGCCACGCCACGAAGACACCACGCCATCTTTCACGGCACGGTATTCGTAGCCCAGAAACGAGGTGATGTACGAATCACCGTATACCTCCCGGCCGAACGCCGCCCCCGGCCACATCGGATCGGCGAGCTGGCGGTCGGTGCGTTCGGGGCGGACCTTCAGCAGCAGTAAGCCCTCGACATCGGGCACCGTCTTGTAGATCCGGAGACCGGCGACCTGGTCGCATTTCTCCTGGTAGTAGGCTTTGGCTTCCTGGACCTTGGCCAGGTATTCGGCGCGGTTGTTCGGGTCGTAGGCGACCAACGGCAAGGCCCAGCTTGCCACCAGGAAACACAGCGCCACGCGTATCCGCATTCGTCGCCCCCCTCGAGCTCCAGCGAAATCGTTGATGCCTGGACTTTCCCGGCCGGCCGGCCGGGCTCTCCCGCTTGCCCTCCGACGGCGTTCCCTTCCGCCGTCGTTCGTTCCCCCTGCTTCCCCGTCAGGCGCCACTCCCGCAGCCGCGGGCAGCGCCTGAGCCGACCGGACTGCCGGCCGGGTTATTCAGGAGTTTATGCGTTTACTTCGTTGAGGGTGCTGTTGTTTTTTTGACCAATTTCGCAAACCGACCGGTTTGGTCCGGCGCTTCGCGGCCAGGGGACTTGGCCAGCGGGCCCGGCCAGAATCCGGCGTGCGACGGGCGTCGGCAGCCGGATATCGACGCCCAGCCCGGAATCGGAGCGGCCGCCGAGTTCGTTGCCAGCCTCGAGCCGCGTTGCCCGAACGGAACAGATCGATACCCCGCTCGCCGCCATCGGCAACGGGCAGGCGCAGATCGTGGTGGTGGCGAGGGAGATGCTTGGCCGAGAGTCGTTGGCCGTGAATTATCGACAATAGCACTTGAGGCGAGCGAGTCGCCTCTGTATAATTTCCGGCTTGAACATGGCAAGGCGCCCGTAGCTCAGTTGGATAGAGTACTTGGCTACGAACCAAGGGGTCGGGCGTTCGAATCGCTCCGGGCGTGCCAAAAACAAGAAGGGCTGAGTCGAAAGACCCAGCCCTTTTATATTTTCGTAACCTAATGTTTCCTGAATAGAAGCCGGCACCATGTCTGGCCGAGAAGGGCAAGCTTCTCCCTTTACGCCTAGTGTGGGTTACCCGAAAAGCATTGGCGTCGATTTCTGCCCGGCGTGACTTTTCGGATTTTGCCGCGCGGCGGCGTCGTTGGTGCGCAGCAGCGTCGGCGTCTCCCGGCTCCGCTCCACAGCGTTCGCAGCGGGAATCAGCGGTCCAAGCTCGGCTGGCGAGTAGTGCGACATGATGTCTCCGCTCGTGCACCCGGGCAGCAGCGTTGGGTCCTCTAGCCGCCTGACGGGCGTGGAGTGGCGGTAACCGCCAAATGTCACAATGCGGGATGAATGATCGGCATTTCGTCCACCTTTCGACCTTTCGACCTTTCGACCTTTCGGACGGCTTTCGCCCTCGATTTTCCCTGCTCCCGGCGCAACTCGACCATGCGCTTCAAGTTCCACGCCAAGCGGACCGGTGTCCACCCGGAAGGCGGCATGGCGGGGACTGCATCAGGTCAAAAAAGGCCTCCAGCCGGCCGGGCTGAATGCGACAGTCACGCGCTGCACTTGATTGCACGAGTAACAAGTCCTACCTCGGTTGCCTCAAGCACGCTGACGATGAGCTGATACTCAGGCAAGGGGAAAAGACAAGGGGTGTGTTTTGATGGCTTGACTTGTTCAGGGGCCCGTGTGCGACATCGAGCAACTTTTCCGCTGCACGTGTAGGCAAGTCATCCCCCCAAAGCGCGATTGCCGGGACGATAGGACGACTGATAAAAAATCTTAATTTTATCAGAAGCCTAAGATTATGTTTGGCGGAGAGAGCGGGATTCGAACCCGCGGTGGGATGTTATCCCACACACGCTTTCCAGGCGTGCGACTTAAACCGCTCATCCATCTCTCCGGGAGGCCGCGAATTCTAGCAGAAGGTCGCGTGAACGCCAAAAGATCGAGTCGGTAGCCTTTGACCATCGATCAGGCCGGAGGGCAATAGGCTGGAGCGCTGGACGGCCGGTCTTTGGCGAGTTCGCCGCCGCCGTTCGTGCCGTTCTCTTTTTGAACCACTACGGTGGGTCGCCAGTGGTTGGCGAGCAAGAAATGGAGTCTATCTCCCGCGCCGAAAGTGCTGGGTTTGAGCGCTGGCGTATCCGCGACAGATAAACCCCGCTGGATCGAACCCCTGGACGGCGATACTTATGGGGATCGTAAGCCTTCCGTCGCTTGGGTCAAGCCGCGGCCATGGGTCGGATGCGCTGGCGCGGGGGCAAGGAGGGCCTTCCTTGTGAGTGGTCGCGGGAGCATCACGGCCGCCAAGCAGAGCGTCGGGTTGCGGCGAGCTTGCCTACGCAAATGGCCGCATGAGTTCGGGCGACAACAGAATAGTCTCGACGTGCACCGAAGGCCAGAAAGCAAAAAGCCCGATCGTCTGACCGGGCTTAAGCGCTTGATTTATTTGGCTCCCCGACCTGGGCTCGAACCAGGGACCTACGGATTAACAGTCCGACGCTCTACCGACTGAGCTATCGAGGAACTAACGAGAAAATATTCTATTCATTTGCCGGTTACCCGTCAACATCAGGGCTGGCGCTTTACGCGAATGTCGTTATCTGTTGAGAGTACTGCCTTATAATCAGTGCTGTATGACATGATGTCGTATATCCTTCCCGAATCTCGTCCAATCGCTCGCTTGCGAGTACGGCGGAATGACACTGATGGAGGTAACTTCCCGGGTTGTCAAACGGGCGGAAAGGCGGTACACAACGCTACTCGTTGGCGCGGATTCTGATCATGGCGGTGTGCGCCATCCTGTGCCTGGCACAGAGAAGCAATTGCGGCAAGGGACACCGCTGGCGGGGACGAAGGTGTTGTGAGATGTTCTGGCTCTGTAGGGAAGCATCGTCACCTGGATGGTTGAGCCCATGCCTGCGGCGTGGAGGAAACTTGGCGGCGCCGGCGTCATCGAGTCGATACGGCAGGTCCGCGACAAGGTCAGTGGCTTCTAACCGTCGCACTCGGCATGCCGACCGCAACGAAAGCCGTTGCGAGTCGCTGATCAAGTTGGTTTTCTCCGACCGGGCGCCGATCAATGGTATGAATTCTGCGTAGGCGATCGCCCCGAGCCGAAGGCGGCGACATTGTCGTAGCGAGAAAATACCGGTTACGATTACGGTTTTTTCCTGGCCGACCAGCGGCCGATCCCCCGGTTCACCACAGAGGACCTGCATGACTTCGCTTCCCCGCCAAAGCGGTATTCTCCTTCATCCTACCTCACTGCCCGGCCCGCACGGCTCGGGCGACCTCGGTCCGGCGGCCTACCACTTCGTCGATTGGCTGGTCGCCGCCGGCCAATCGCTGTGGCAGGTGCTGCCTCTGGGCAGCGTCGGGCCGGGAAATTCGCCGTACATCAGCCCCTCGGCTTTCGCCGGCAACGAACTCCTGATCGACCTGACGCAACTGCGCGCCGCCGGCTGGCTGACCGATGCCGACCTGTCTGCTCCGCCCGCCTTCCCTGAGACCCGGGTCGATTTCGCGGCGGTGCGGGAGTTTCGTGTGGCACGCCTGCGCCGTGCGGCCAAGCGCTTCTTCGGCCGCCAGAGCGCCGACCAACTGGCTGCTTTCGAAAGCTTTTGCGGTGCGGCCCAAGAATGGCTCGACGACTACGCTCTGTTCATGGCGCTCGACATGGCCATGCGCGGTGACGGCAAGGTGTGGCAGGACTGGCCGGCCCCATTGGCGCAACGCCGGCCGGACGCCTTACGCGAAGCGCAAGTCAAGTACGCCGACGAAATGAAGTTCTGGAAGTTCTGTCAGTGGCGTTTCCACGAGCAATGGGTCAAGCTCAAAGCCTACGCCCACGCGCGGCGCATCGAACTGGTCGGCGACCTGCCGATTTTCGTCGCCGCTCACAGCGCCGATGTCTGGTCGCACCCGGAGCTGTTCGATCTCGACAAGAAGGGTCGGCCGCGTGTCGTTGCCGGTGTTCCGCCGGACTACTTCAGCGCCACTGGCCAGCGCTGGGGTAACCCGCTCTACCGCTGGCCGGCCCATGCCAGTGAAGAGTATCGCTGGTGGGTCGAGCGCATGCGGCAAACGATGCGACTCTGCGACATCGTTCGTATCGACCATTTTCGGGGCTTTGAATCGTATTGGGAGATTCCGTCCACCGCCGAGACGGCGATCGACGGCGTCTGGCGACCTGGGCCTGGGCAAGCGGTGTTCGCGGCGATGCGTCGCGAGTTGAGCGACGCGCAGGGCCGGCTGCCCATCATCGCTGAAGATCTTGGCATCATCACTCCGCAGGTCGATGCGCTGCGTCAGGCGATCGGGCTGCCCGGCATGCGCATCCTGCAGTTCGCCTTCGACGGTGACGCCCGAAACCCCTACCTGCCGCATAACTACGAAGCCAACACCGTGGTGTACACCGGCACCCACGACAACGACACGACCGTTGGCTGGTGGCGGTCGCTGACGCACTCCGAGCGCGAGCACATACTCGCCTACCTCGGTGTCGGTGAGACGGCGAACGAGGGCGCGCACTGGAATTTCATCCGCCTCGCCTGTGCGTCGGTCGCCGCGTTCTGCATCATTCCGATGCAGGATGTGCTCGGTCTCGACTCGACACATCGGATGAACGAGCCGAGCCGCAGCGAGGGCTCGTGGGAGTGGCGTTTCAGTTGGCAGTGGGTGACGGCCGAGCACGCCGAACGTCTGGCCGAAATGGCGCGGCTCTACGGCAGGCGACGCGATTGAAGCCACGTTCTCGGTGCCGTCGCCGAAGCGCCGCGAGACAGGTCGACTGAGGAGCCGCTGTGCCGCAGGAGCCCAAGGTCAACGTCGATGTGCGGCCCGCCGCCGCGGCGGCTTCGCGCTCTCCCAGAAAGGGCATCATTCTGGCTGGGGGGGCCGGCACGCGCCTGTACCCGGCGACGCTGGCGGTCTCCAAGCAACTGCTGCCGATCTACGACAAGCCACTGATCTACTATCCGTTGACGACCCTGATGCTGGCCGGGATTCGAGACTTCCTGATCATCTCGACACCGCAGGACACGCCGCGCTTCGCACAGTTGCTGGGTGACGGACGGCCCTGGGGACTGAACATCCGATACGCCGTGCAGCCCAGCCCGGACGGCTTGGCGCAGGCTTTCATCATCGGCGCCGACTTCATCGACAACGGACCTTCGGCCCTCATCCTGGGCGACAACATCTTCTACGGTCACGATCTCGCGCGCGACCTGCGGGCGGCCGAAGCCAGGTCGCATGGGGCAACCGTTTTTGCCTATCGCGTCAATGACCCGCAACGCTACGGCGTCGTCGAGTTCGATCGGGATGGGGTTGCCGTCAGCCTGGAAGAAAAGCCGGCGCGCCCCAAATCCCACTACGCGGTAACCGGGCTCTATTTCTACGACCAGCGGGTGCTGGACGTGGCGCGGACACTCCGGCCTTCGGCCCGCGGAGAACTGGAGATCACCGATCTCAACCGCCAGTACCTGGCCTGGGGTGATCTCGCCGTGTCGATGCTGGGCCGCGGCCATGCCTGGCTGGATACGGGCACCCATGAGTCCTTGCTGGAAGCGAGCATGTTCATCGAAACGATAGAGAAGCGGCAAGGACTGAAGATCGCCTGCCCGGAAGAGATCGCTTTTCGTCAAGGCTATATCACGGCCGATGAGGTCGAGTCGCTGGCTCGGCCAATGGCCAACAGTCCCTACGGGGACTATCTGCTCGCACTGTTGAACGAGTAGCCAAACGCGTCGTCATTCACCTTTTTTCGCTGTCACCCGCCCCCAGGCGTTGCCGATGAAACTCGTAGCGACCCGTTTTCCCGATCTCTGGATCGTCGAGCCCCAGGTGTTCGGCGACGAACGCGGTTTTTTCCTCGAAAGCTGGAACCGCAAGGTATTTGCCGGCCTTGGCTTGGACGTCGAGTTCATCCAGGACAATCATTCCCGCTCCGGCAAGGGCGTTCTGCGCGGGTTGCATTACCAGATCCGGCAGGCTCAGGGCAAGCTGGTGCGCGTGAGCAGCGGCAGAGTGTTCGACGTGGCCGTCGATCTGCGTCGTTCGTCGCCGCACTTCGGCAATTGGCATGGGGTCGAGCTGTCGGCCGAGAATCACCGCATGCTATGGCTGCCGCCGGGATTCGCGCATGGCTTCCTGGTCCTCTCCGAGGCGGCAGATGTCCAGTACAAGGCGACGGCGTATCATGCGCCGGAGCATGAGCGTTGCATCCGGTGGAACGACCCTGACATCGGCGTCCGCTGGCCACTGGTCGGGGAGCCGACGCTGTCGGCCAGAGACCAGCAGGGGACGCCGCTCTCCCTGGCCGAAGTCTACGACTGAGCGGCGTCCGACAACGACCGTCAGACGATGCGGCACGCTTCCTCGAAGGCCAGCCGAGGACCGCGCGGATGCAGGCTCGTCGGGTCGCCGATGCCGAGATTGCAGAGGAAATTGACGCGCCAACGCCCATCGGGGAAAAATGCCGCATTGAGCTTGTCGGCGTCGAAGCCCGACATCGGACCGCAACCGAGTCCCAGAGCTCGCGCAGCAAGAATCAGGTAGGCGCCCTGCAGACTGCCGTTACGGAAAGCCGTACTGGCGGCCAGTTCGGCATTGGCGACGAACATCGCTTGCGCATCGTAAGCTGGAAACATGGTCGGCAGGAATTCATGGAAGCGGCTGTCGGTGGCGATGATGACTGTCAGCGGGGCGGCCAGTGTTTTGTCCCGGTTGCCGGGAGAAAGCGCTGGCGCGAGTTTGGCCTTGCTTTCCGGCGTGGTGACGAAAACCAGCCGCGCTGGCTGACAGTTCATCGACGTTGGACCCCATTTCATCAGGTCGTAGAGTCGCCGCAGCGTAGACTCGGGAATCGCCTCGGCGGAAAAGCCGTTGTACGTGCGGGCATTGGCGAAGAGTTGATCGAGGGCGTCGCTAGGCAGGGCTGACATGGTGCTTCCTTCCGTGGTGGTGGGGGTGGTATTTTGTTTCAAAACTCGGCGCAGTTGGTACCGATCGGGTGGATGGCCGGGAGAACAGTAGTGGCCGAACTTCCAGATCGAACCGGGACTTGGCCGCGACCTGGGCCTTGGCATCCTTGGAAACGGCCGTGTCGGGGCAAGGTCGACTTCTAACCGGGCACGGTAAAGGCAGAGCGGGACGTACCTCTGCGGGTTTTGCCTTGAGCGCGTTTGGTAGCCGGCGGCCGCATGCCGGGCAAGCCGATGAGAAACAGTAGACGGGCCGTGACGCCGGCCCATTGGCGCTCGAAATTGCCCCGCGGCCGGCCACCGCCGGCCGCGCTCGGCGCACGCCACGCCCCTTGCGGAGCAGGCAGGCAATGTGGAACTATGTACGCACGGCGCCGGGCGCGCTGCTCGAAGCCAACCAATCAACCGGAGGAAGCGACATGATCAACGGCCCTGTCTGGAACGAATCGATCCTGAAACGCGAAGCGGTATTTCCGACCATCCTGGCGATCGGCGACTCGTGGTTCTGGTATCCGGAGAACAATCTGGCCACTCCGCTGCACACCATCCTCAACCGCCGCCATACGCACGTCATGCTGGTTCGCGGGCACAACGGGGCAGAGGCAGTCGAGTACCAATCCGGACCGATCCGGGCGCAGATCGAAAAGGACCTCGACCGGGCGAAGGGCTATGGCAAGACCCTGAAGGCGGTGTTTCTCTCCGGTGGGGGCAACGATCTTGCGGGTAGCGACGATCTGCCGCAGGTGCTGCTCGCCGACTGCCGCAATTCGAGTTCGCCGGACGCGTGCCTGCGCAGCGGGCAGCCGGAACAGCTCTTCACGCGGGTGCGCGACGCGCTGCTGAGCGTCGTCGAACTGGTCGAGAAGAAAATCCCGGGCACCCCGGTCTTCATTCACGGCTACGACTACGCGTGTCCGAACGGCGAGGGCTTCCTCGGCCTCGGACAGTGGCTCCAGTTTCCGATGGATCAGTGCCAGGTCACGCGAAACCTGCAGCAGGGGCTGGTCAACGTGCTCATCGATCGCTTTCGGCTGGCGCTCGAAGAAGTCCGGGCACGGGCACCCAGCGTTCGGCTGGTCGACGGGCGCCGAACCCTCCAAGCCGAAGACTGGGCCAACGAACTGCATCCGACGATACCTGGCTTCAACCGCCTCGCGAAATGCTGGCAAGCGCCTCTGGAAGCATGCGGCCTCGCCTGAAGCGTGTCGGCCGGCGACAGCGAACGGCGGTTTGGCTTCGCCAGCAGCCTGCGGCGGCGTTGATGATCGACACCTGCCGCATTCAGGCCAGCGGTGAGGCGGTGCCGTGCCGCATCAGTCCGCCGACCCGGTAAGCGGTCAGAATGGCCATTCCCTGCAGCAGCGCTATGCCGACCAACACCGCCGCAAAACGCCCATCGTCCATCAGGCCGCCGAAAGCCAGCGGCGCCAGCGCCAAACCGGCGTCGAGGCCCGAGTAGACGAAGCCGTAGACCCGCCCGTAGGCCGCCTGACCGAAACGCGAGGTGGCCGCCCGGCGCACGAGCAGATCGCGCGACGGGCCGGCGATTCCGGTGCCGTAGCCGATGCCGGCCATCAGCGGCAACACGCTCCAGGCCGGCAAGGGCAGCAGCGCCAGGGCAATCGCGAGCAGTGCTCCGGTGCCGAGCGCGGCAGCGATGAGCCGTTCCTGATCGCCTTTCTGCGCCAGGAAACCGCCAGTCAGGATGCCCCCGGCGCCGCCCGCAAGATAGGCCGACAGGGCGGTCGCTCCGGCAGCGAGCGACAGTCCGTGCAGATTCTGCAGTATGGGCGTTGCGAAGTTCTGGATTGCGCCGAAAGCGGTGGTGATCAGAAAGAAAAAAGCGAAGCACAGCCATACCGCTGCCGAGCGCAAGAACGCGAACATGGGGCCAGCTGGCCCGGAAAAACCGATCTGCGCGCTCGGCAGGGGGTCGGCCAAGCTGCGACGACGCCAGAACAGCACGCCCAAGGCGAGCCCGGCGAGGCCGGCAGCGGCCAACGCGGCCGAACGCCAGCCGGCCGTTGCCGCTATTCCGGTCATGAACACCGGCGCCAGCGCCCAACCGAGGTTGCCGGAAAGACCGTGTACCGAAAATGCGTGGCTGAGTCGTGGTGGTGAGACATGGCGGTTGAGGACGGTGAAGTCGGCCGGATGGAAAACGCTGTTGCCGAGCCCGGCCAGTGCGGCGACCCCGACCAACCCGGCGTAACCGTCGGCGGCGGCAAGCAAGAGCGCGGCAATCGAAAAGCAGACGATGCCGCCGCTGAGGACCTGCGCCGCACCGTAGCGGTCGACGAGGAACCCGGCCAGTGCCTGACCGATCGCCGAGACGGTGAAAAAGATCGTCATCGTCGCACCGATACCGGTGAAACTAAGCCCGAAGTCGCTCATCAGCCAAGGGAAGAGCGGTGGCAGCAGGAGATGAAAGAAATGCGAAACGCCATGCGCGAAACCGACCAGAGAAATCACTTCGAGATCGCGGGCCGTGGGTAGGGCGGTCGCGGTCATCGCCATTCCTGCGGGAACGCCGCGGCAAACGCCCGGCCCTTGCGTCGCCGGGGGCCGCCGCGGGTGTGGCAGGAATCGGTCCTTCCGGGCTCGACGAGCTTGGCGCCGCGCGCTGCCGGACGAGCAACGGGGATCGGTGCGGGCTTCAGGCCACGGGTGACAGCGGGGTCCAGCGGAGCGAGCAGTGGCATCGAATTGCCTTTCGGTGGACGGGGGGGAAACGGCGCCGACCGCCCGCGCACCGTGTGCGGTTGGGATGACAAAACGAGGCGCCGCAGCGACAGTATCTGTGGCTCTCCCGGCGCTGTCAAACCGGCTCGATCGGACCTTCGAGCAAGTCGAAGGCAGGCGCCGGAGCCGCCGCTCGAATATCACGTTGCCGCGTCTCTTTTCGCCTGCGCCCGCCCATCGGAAGGCCGCATCGGGCCTATCCGACAAGCCGGGCAAAAGGAGTAAAGTGTCGCCAGGTTGTCTTCGACGAACTGGCGGGAGCTTGGCGATGCGTATTCTTGTATTGGGGGCGGGCGGTATCGGCGGCTATTTTGGTGCCAGGATGCACGTGGCCGGCGGCGACGTCACTTTTCTCGTCCGACCGGCACGCGCCGCACAGTTGCGGGATCAGGGACTGCGCGTGTCGAGCCCGTTGGGCAACGCGCAGATCAGCCCCAGGATCCTGACTGGCGACCAGTTGATCGATCCTTTCGACGTGATTTTCCTGTCGTGCAAGGCCTACGACCTCGATTCGGCCATCACGGCCATCGCCCCGGGGTTTGGCGAGCAAAGCGTGATATTGCCGCTGCTCAACGGCGTCGCGCACATCGAGCGCTTGTCCGCCCGCTTCGGCCCCTCGCGAGTCCTCGGCGGCGTGGCGCTGATCTCGGTTATGCTGGCGCCGGACGGCGAGATCCGACACCTCAACCGGCTGCAGCGGATCATCGCCGGCCCGCTGACGTCGCCGTCCTCGCCATGGCTGCCTCGGCTGGCCCAGCTACTCGCCGCGTCAGGTGTCGACTTCAGCCTCTCCGACCATGTCGAACAGGCGATGTGGGACAAACTCGTCTTCCTTTCCGCGCTCGCGGGTGCCACCTGCACACTGCGCGCCGGTGTCGGCGACATCTTGCGGACCGTCGGCGGCGAGGCCTTTGTCACCGGCCTGTTGGCCGATTGCGCCGGCGCTGCGGCAGTCAACGGTCACGCGGTCGCCGAGAAACAGCTGGCGGCCTTCGGCCAGCAACTCAGCGACCGAAGCTCGACGCTGATGGCGTCGATGCTGCGCGATATCGAGCGCGGCGGACCGACCGAAGCCGACCATATCCTTGGCTATCTGCATGACCGCGCACGCGCTGCCGGTCTCGACACGCCGTTGCTCCGCCTCGCCTATTCCCACTTGCAGGCCTACGAAATTCGCCGCCGGGCGGCGTCGTGACCCGGCGGCCTGCGTCCGATGAGCTTCCGGTCGTGCTTCATGGTCTTTTTCGTGCTGGCGCTGACAGCGCCAGCGGCGGCGCAGATTCCCTTGCCCTCACTGCTGTCCGGACCCGCCAAGGCGGGGGTGGAGACGCCGGTGGCGGCGGATCCTCGAGCGGATGCCGAGGCGCAACTCGCCGAGGCGCGTCGCCGACAGGACGAGGAACGACTGGCAGGGGGCGGAAGTCCCGAAGCGGACGGCTTGCCGGCCACCGAGCGTCAACGTCTCATCGATCGCCTCGTGGTCGCCTACGGCGCACGCCTGCAAGTGCTCGACGAGATCGAGAAACTCAGGAGTGCGCCGCCCGAAAACGCGAGTCTGCAGGCTTGGCTAAGCGAGTTTGCCGGGCCGCCGCCTTATTCAGCGCTGCGTGTCGACGGGCTGCGCGATCAATTCGACGCCACCAGGGAGCGCGTGCAGAGCCTGGCGTCGGCGGAACGGGCGTTGGAGTCACAAAAGACGACGCTACTGGAGATGCAGCGACGAGCCGGCGAAAGCGTTCGCCTGGCGGACGATAAACTCGCGCGCGCCAGAACGGTGCCGGAAGCCGACAAGGAGCGGCTGAACCGCGAACTGTCCAGCCTGCGCTTGAAGCTCGCCGAAGCGGAACTGACGACGATCGGCCTGGCGGTCGACCGCTTGCAACTCGAAACCAAGCTTCTGCAGACGCTGAGCGGCGAAATGCAGCGTTTGCTGGCCCGCGTGCTGCCTGAGCAACGCTTGACCAAGGAAGACTTCGAGCAGCAGCAGGCTCTGCTGCAAGCCAGTCTGGCCAAGGTGACGGCCGAGATTGACCGGCTGGTGGTCGACAATACCCGTCGGGCGAGCGAACGAGAGCGACTGGCCAGGGACAGGGAGTCGGCTGGCGTCAGCGCGGAGACCGCGGCGCGGCTGCAACTGCTCGACCAGAAGCTGGAAACGGATCGCGTCGTGCTGTTGGCGCTGAACTGGGTCCAAACGACCATACAGATGGCCAGCGACTCCTGGGCACTACGCTACGTCGCTTTCCGTTCCGAAGATGCGCCAACCCGCCAGATGGTGCTCGCCGGGTTGAGCCGGGCACGCGACGAGTTGGCGAGCCGCAAGCACCTGGCCGACGAGTTGCAGAAGACGGCCCGGGCGGCGGTCAGAGAACAGGAATTGCGCGTCGACAGCGTCTCACTCGACGCCCAGGCCAGCGCCCGGGAGTCTGCGGCGCTCGACGCGATAAAGCAGCGTGTACAGGCTTTCCAGCGCCTCGACGTGGCCGGCGCCCGGCTGGAGCGCCAGTTGCAGCGCTGGCTGGAGGACTTCGGTTTGGCCGGGATAACCGCGAGCAGCGAAAACTGGCAACTTGGTGCTCTACAGTTGGCGCAGACGCTGAAGCGTGTCTGGGATTTCGAGATGTTCGCCGTCGAGGAGTCGACCGCCGTCGATGGCAAGACGGTCACTGTCAGCTACGGGGTGACCGTCGGCAAGAGCATCGGCGCACTGCTGCTCTTCGTGTTGGGCTACTGGCTGTTCTCGCTGCTCTCGAAGCGGCTGCAGAGAATCATGGTCAGCCGCTTCGGGGTCGACGAGCAAATGGCCAGCGTGATTCGCCGCTGGGCGATGATTTCGCTGGCCGTGCTTCTGGTCATCTTCATCCTCAATCTGGCGCGCATTCCCCTGACTGTCTTTGCCTTCCTGGGCGGGGCACTGGCCATCGGGGTCGGCTTCGGCACGCAGACCATCATCAAGAACGTGATCAGCGGCATCATCATTCTCTTCGAACGCAAGATCCGGGTCGGCGACATCATCGCGCTGGGCGGCATGACCGGTCATGTCACCGCCGTCGACCTGCGTGCCTCGACCGTGCGCGGTTTCGATGGTGTCGAGGCCTTGGTGCCGAACTCGAGTTTCCTCGAGAATCAGGTCGTCAACTGGACCTACTCCAATCCCCGTATCCGGCGCGAGATCCGCATCGGCATCGCCTACGGTTCGCCGGTGCACCAGGCCGCCGAGATCATTGCCGGTTGCGCGAAGGATCACGGACAGGTACTGAAGGACCCGGTACCCGAAGTCTTTTTCGAGGATTTTGCCGACAGCGCCCTGTTGCTCGTCCTCGTCTTCTGGGTCGAACTGGGGCCGACGCTGGTGTCGCGCCGAGTGGACAGCGACCTGCGCTACGCGATGGAGAAGCGCCTGAGCGCCGCCGGAATAACGATTCCCTTTCCGCAGCGCGATCTGCACCTCGATGTGTCGCAGGTGCTGCCGGTCCGTCTCACGCCAGTTCCTCCCCCCGATGGCTGAGCGGCGCCTTCGGCCGGCGCGCCATCGGCGGCGAGTCAATGAGGAGAGTCTGGCGGTGAGCCGTCGAGCGCCGGGAAAACGGCGGCGTAACGGGCAATCCACTCCTGCGCGGCCGTTTCGCCATCCAGCTCGCGCCCTTCGCGGCGCAGCACGTCCTTGCGATAGTGCTCGATCTGACAGATCTGTTCGACCAGCCGGGCGGCATAGACATCCTCCGGTTCGCTGAAGCAGACTCCAACTTCGTAGTTCCCGGGCCCATGCCGGCGACACCAGACCACTGAACATGGCGCATGGAAAACCGGCTGCATCAGCGGAATCGTCACCACGACTTGCGTTCCGACCGCCAGTGGCCGGTCGGAACGGCACGCCAGCCCGCCGAGACCGACATCTTTCAGCCGGCGCGACGCGCGCGGCGGCGGATCGTCGATCGCGATGTCGATCGGAATGTCCGCCGGATGCCGGACGAAGCGCCGCTTCGCCACCTGCTGCGAGGCCATCATCGCCGGTTTGCGTCGTCCTGCCGCCGGCGCCGATCAGCGTTCGCCGGCCGAGGCGGCCGCGCTTGACGATCCGGCGTATTGGCCGGCATCCGAAAGCGTGTCGGCGGAACAGGCGAGCAGGCTGGAGCCGGCGAGGAAGTCACGATCCGGGTAGTAGACGAAAAGGTATTGTCCACCTTTGATCTCGTCGATCAGCTCGGTGGCAATCTCTGGACGCACGGCGGGACAGCCGAGGCTGCGTCCCAGGCGGCCAAGCTGTCGCAGCGCCTCGTCACTGACATAAGGCGCTCCGTGCAGAACGATCGCGCGTTCGAAAGCGCGATCGTTGATTCCCGGTTCCAGCCCTTCGAGGCGCAGCGAGTAACCGTTGCGGCCGACATAGCTCTCGGCGGTGCGGAACAGACCGAGACTGGACTGCAAGCTGCCGGGTTCGTTCGAAAAGCGGCTGGCGAGGTTTTCACCGGATCCGCGGCCATGCGCCACGTACTCCTCGCGCAAGAGGCTGCGCGTGTCGAGATCGAAGACCCACAAGCGTGGCTGTGTCGATGGCAGCGAGTAGTCGATCACCGCCAGGCGCTTGGCCGCCGCCAGCGCGCCGCGCTGGGCGCACTGCAGCGCCGAGACGGCGAAAGCGAGCGCTTTCGCGTCGAGTGCGGGCGCCGCCGCCGCCAGTTCCCTCGTCAGACCGGGCTCGGCCAGCGACCTCGGCGGCCCGAAACCAAGCGCCACGGCGATGAGCAGCAAATGCCGGGCCAATACGCCAGCGCCGCCACGCGACAAAGGCCCGCCTCGGCCGCCGCCAGCATCGGCCCGGCACCACCAGCGCTCGAGAATAAACGGGCGAAGGACAGTGGTGAAGCGCATCGTCTGGATCCTGTAAGTGGCAAGCAAGCGATCAATTATAGTGCACTCGCGAGAGGCGCATGCTGTCCGGAGACTCGCTGCCGCTTGGCGGTGCAAAGAGCGAACCCCGCAATTCTATGGCGTCGACGGTCGAAAGGTGCCGAGAATGGCATTCCGTGCCCTCGACCTTGCGCTATAATGCTGGCCGGCTCGAAAAATAGTTTGACAGATCTGCGCGAGGGCGTCAGAATCTAGGGTTCCTAGTTGGAGGGATACCCAAGTGGCCAACGGGATCAGACTGTAAATCTGACGGCTCCGCCTTCGAAGGTTCGAATCCTTCTCCCTCCACCAAAAGCGCCGCTGTTGGTTATGTTGTGCAGCCGTGTACGGGTAATGGTTTTGCGGGTGTAGCTCAATGGTAGAGCTGAAGCCTTCCAAGCTTATGACGAGGGTTCGATTCCCTTCACCCGCTCCAGGTTGCGGCCACAGGATCGCTTCAGGCTTTGCGAACGACGCCCATGTAGCTCAGCGGTAGAGCACTCCCTTGGTAAGGGAGAGGTCGACAGTTCAATTCTGTCCATGGGCACCACCGTTTGGTG
>NZ_JAPUVI010000006.1 GCF_029255285.1 Accumulibacter sp. | reverse complement strand
GAGACCGGCAAGGGCGAGCAGAAGGAAGGATTCGACATCCTGGTGCACGACGGCGAGTCGGGCGAGAGCAAGAGCGTCGGTCTGATGAGCGGCGGCGAACGGGTCTGGGTCAACGAGTGCCTGATTCGGGCGGTGGCGCTGTACCTCGCCCAGCACACGGGGCGGCGCTACGGTGCGCTGTTCTCGGACGAGGCCGATGGGCCGCTCGACCCCGAGCGCAAGCGAATGTTCATGGCGATGAAGCGGGAGGTGCTGCGCCTCGGCGGCTACCAGCGGGAGTTTTTCGTATCCCAGACGCCGGAACTGACCGCCATGGCGGATGCGGTCATCGATCTGGAGGCCAACGCGGAATCGTGCAAAGCCCCGGCAGGGTGTAGCTTGGCTGTATGAATTGAATACGTACGTGGTTGCGGTGCCTGCTTTCCAGATGTACCATTTGAAGGCGTACACATAAGGAGCCCGACATGCCCCGTGCGATCGTTGAAGATAACAGCCGACTTGCCCTGCGCGTTCGCCCGGATGACAAGGCGACGCTGATGCGCGCGGTCGCGCTCGAGCACACCGACATGACGGATTTCATCCTGCGCCATGCCCTGGATGCGGCCCGCAAGGTCATCGAACAGGCCGAGCATCTGACCCTGTCCGAGCGCGACAGCCTGCGGGTGCTTGATGCGCTGGAGAACCCGCCGGCGCCCAATGCCAAGCTCCTGGCAGCGGCACGCCGCCTGCCCAAGGGCGCATGACGCTGCCGGATTGGCGCGAAGCGCCGATCTTGAAGGCGCACGACCGCGAATCCTTCGATTGTGGCGAGGTGGAACTGAACGAGTTCCTGCGGCGCCATGCGCGCCAGAGCCACGAGAAGGGGGGCGCGAAAACCTTCGTCGCCACGCCCGTCGATGACGGTAAGCGCGTCCTGGGTTTCTACAGTCTCAGCCCGGCCTCGATCGACTATGTGCGCACGCCGGCGCTGGTGAAGAAGGGGCTTGCCCGCTACGACGTGCCGGTGTTCCGGCTGGGGCGTTTGGCCGTGGATCGGACGGTGCAGGGCCACGGTCTGGGCGGACAACTACTGTTGGCCGCCGGACGCCGCTGCTTTCTGGCCGCAGCCGAGGTTGGCGGCGTCGCCCTCCTGTTCGACGCCAAGAACGAACGGGTGGTAGCTTGGTACGAAGGCTATGGCGCGCTGCCCCTGCTGGACGATCCTCGCTCACTGATGCTGCCGCTCGCCACCGTTGAAGCGGCCCTGAAGGCGGCCGGGCGTCTATGACCAGATCGCCGGACATCCCGTGCTGGCATCGCGATCAACGTTTTCATAGCTGCTTCACCGAACGTGATGAAGGAGCATTGCGGATGCTCTGCGGCTACCTCGAAAGGAATCGAGTGTCGTCTTCGGGATGCGTTGCGCGGTGGCTGTAAGCCATCAGCGGACCCTCGCGGGTGCTGCTGAAACCGGCCCCCTGGGAGTGCAGGCGGTCATCATCGGCTACTTGCATGCATCGCCTAAAGACGAGTCCATCGATGTCGAGGCAAACCACCATCTGGGAGTCGCCGCTCAGGCCATGCCGGCCTGCCTCGCACCAACCGACCTACGAAGAACGGAAACCTTTAGTGTTGAACAGCAAATCGGAGACAGGGGGTAAGCGTGCCTTCGCCGCTACAAGTAACGAACGATGACATCAAGCTTCTCAAGGACGGCCAGCTTGTGGAGCTGCTATGGCAGCTTGTCAATTTAGATCTCTCGGCGAACCGAATTGAAAAGTATGACAGCCAGGTTCCACTTTCCATCTACATCAAGGATGGTGGCATTGATGGCTTGGCGCACTGGACCGATGGCCCCGACAAGACTGGAATGTTGCCGGGGCGTACCGTCGGCTTTCAAGCGAAGGCGACCGACATGAGCGATGCGGCGTGCTCATCCGAGGTCAGAAATAAGGATGGAATGTTGAAGCCGCAGGTCCGAAAGCTGGTTGAGCGCGGAGGTGCCTATGTTCTCTTCCTGGGTCGAGACTGTGTGGGGCAGTCAAAAGATCCTCGCATAGCTGCTATCAAGGAAGCCATCGCAAGCGCTTCTGAAGTTGCAGGAGGCGCAAGGCTAGCAGCCGGCGAGGTCTACATCTACGACGCGACAGACATAGCGGGCTGGGCTAATACCTATCCAGCGGGGGTTGCAGCTGTCTTCGATTACTTGGGTAAGCCCGGCGCTGGAGCGCATACTTGGCAAGAACTATCCGGATACCCGTCTTTCGAAGTGCCGTTCGCTGATGTAGACAAGGACCGCGCGGGGATCGTGGAGTCTCTGCGGGCAGCGGCAACAGAGGAGCGCAGCGTCACGCGCATTACCGGTGCATCGGGCCTGGGCAAGTCCAGGCTCGTCTTTGAAGCATTTAGCCCGCCCGATGATCCTGCCGCCAGTCCGGCGCAAGCTAGGCTTTCAAGCCGGTTCTGCTTCTTGAACGCTGCGCGGACGTCTGGCATTGAGGGAGTGGTGCGTGCTTGGCGGCGCACGAACTCCATCGGAGCAGTCGTAGTCGACGACTGCCCACTGGATCTGCATGAAGCGCTCGCCGAAGAGGTACGCCGCGCGGATAGCCGCTTGACGCTGATCACGATCGGAAACGATCTCGACCCGTCCGCATATGCAGGCACCCCGACACGGTTGCTACGTCTGGAGCCGGCGAGCACCGACTTGATACAAGCCCTGCTCGACATCGCCTTTAAGGAGCTCACGCCGGACGATAGGCGCTTCATCGCCAACGAGTTGGCGCAAGGCTACCCGTTGATGGCGATCCGGACCGCTGAGGCTCGAGTGGATCACGCGCCACTGTCGGCACGCCTGACAGCGCCGGTCTTAGCAAGGCTACTTGGAAGAAACGTTGACTTAGGCTCGCGCGCGTCCAAGGTGATCTCAGCCTGCGCGCTCTTCGAAAACGTGGGCGTCGAGGGCGATGCTGCAGCAGAGCGGGAGTTTGTCCGGTCCGTCTTCTGTCGCGAAGTATCGGCGGACGACTTCTATGCCGAGCTTGTCGAATTTCAGAAGAGTGGCGCAGTGACACGGTATGGGCGCCTCATTCAGGTGCGACCCAGGCCGCTCGCGATCCGTCTAGCCGCAGACTGGTGGGATAAGTGCCCTCCCGAGCGAGCAGCCGAGATCGTCGGACTCCATTTCCCTCCAGCGCTGGCCGATGCTTTTTGCGAACGAATCCGAATGCTGGACTTCGTTCCGGCCCTGTCGAGCATCACCGAAAAGCTCTGTGGGAAGTCAGGCCCTTTTGGCCAAGCGAAAGTGCTCAGTTCTAACCTGGGTTCACAGCTCTTTCGCGCAATTGCGGAGGTGAACCCGGTTCGTGCGGCTGCGGCACTTGATTACGCGTTCGGCGAATGGACTTCAGCTCAGCTTCGAACGTTAAAGGGCACGCCAAGGCGAAATCTCGTTTGGGCGCTGGAGAAGCTTGCATTTCGGGAGGCGACCTTTTCACGGGCGGCTCAATTCTTGACAAGGCTCGCTTGTGCCGAGAACGAGAACTGGTCGAACAACGCAACGGGCGTTTTGGCTCGCCTCTTCATGGTGTTGCTCTCAGCGACGCAGGCTCCCCTTGATCTGCGACTCCCCTTGTTGCGTCAGATGGCACGCGGCGAGGAGATCGACGTTAGGCGCATAGCAATCGTGGCGCTCAACAGCTCCCTGACTACCGACAACTTCACCGGCATGTCGGGTCCAGAGTATCAAGGCAGTTCCGGCCCGTTGCCAGAATTCAGACCGAAGACATGGAAGGAAGTCTTCGATTACTGGAGGATGTGCCTCGAGGAACTCGCCCGATTAGCCAAAGAGCCCGATGAGATAGGCGAGCGCGCTGCAACAACCGTCGCTGCACACATAAGAGGTCTTGTCCAGCATGGAAGGCTAGATGACGTCGAATGGATCATCGGCGTCGTCATGAGCGATCTTCGCGCACGTGGAAGTGTCTGGGCGCAAGCGGTGGACGCCGTCAAGGACGTACTCAAGTACGACCTGGACAGAGCACCGCCAGGAACAGAGACACGCGTGCGTTCGTGGCTCAACACGTTGGCGCCGACGGATACTCCCCAGCGGCTCAGACTACTGGTTTCGGAAGCGCCCTTCGATCACGCTGAAAGTGGGGACGGCAGTTGGATTGATATTGCAGCAAGAGACGCTGAGACCCTTGGGCAAGAGTTTGGGCGCGACTGTGAAGCAGTCTCTGCGTACTTGGGCCCTCTAATGGAGGGCGAACAACGACAGGCGTACGCGTTTGGTCAGGGCCTAGCTCGCGGCAGCAATGCGTCGCCAGCGCTTTATGGGATCGTTCTCGCTCGACTTGCTGACATCCCCTTCGAGCGCCGGAACAGCGCGCTTCTCAGTGGCTGGCTATCGGTAATTGCTGACGACGATGCACTATCGTGCGATGCGCTATTCGGTGCGCTCGCACAGCATCCGGCGCTGCGGCGATCGCTGCCAAGCATTGCTCATGGTCTTAGGCTGAACGACATTCGCTGCGCTGTGCTTCAGGACCTTGTTCGGGCCGGGCACATAGAAGTGCATCAACTATACGGTCTCTCAAATGGCCAAGCGATGGCAGGGGTGTCCGTCGAACAGATTTCTGTGCTCAACCGGGTACTCTTGCATAGAGGTATTGATGGGGCATGGGTCGCTCTGGACATCCTCTTCATGTATAGCTATGGAAGACCCGAGGCAGTCGAGGCGCTTCGCGAGGAATTCGGTGCAATTGTCTCCACAGAAGGGATGTTGTCCTCAGACCGCGCGCAGCGCGAATCGCACGAGTTCGAGGTTGTGGCTCGCCGACTGATACCGCAATCCGCTGAACTCGCACGGTTCTTGGCCAAGGAGCTTTGCGTCACGCTCACTGCTGGTAAGCGTGTTTCTGACCATCTCTCGGAGAAGCTCCTCGAGTC
Organism: Accumulibacter sp.; assembly: GCF_029255285.1. Taxonomy (GTDB): domain Bacteria; phylum Pseudomonadota; class Gammaproteobacteria; order Burkholderiales; family Rhodocyclaceae; genus Accumulibacter. The sequence continues at coordinate 2,832 of NZ_JAPUVI010000006.1, read as the reverse complement.
GCTCTTCAAGGAACGGGCCGAGGTTTCATGGCCGATCGTGAGGCAAGCACTCGTTGAGGGCGACAACACGGCCAGCTGGAGAATTGGTGTCGCGCTGGGAGCTTTGAGGCGGGCCGGAGACAAGTCGCGTGCCATCGACCACTTGGCTCCGCGCTTCTTGAGGGAATGGTGCAACGAGGATCCATCTGTCGCCCCTGCTTTAATCGCGCGGATCGTCAGGGTCATGGACAAGGACGAATCTGGTGAATGGCACCTATCGATTTTGGCGAAGATGCTGATTGACGATTCCGCCGACGTCGATGGCGTTTTGGATGCACTAAGTGCGGCCCTGCACACGTTCTCTTGGTCCGGTTCGCTCGTTCCGTTCTACGATCGACTCATCTGTGTGGTTACCCCACTCCTTGCGCATGACCGCGGTGTAGTGCGGACGTGGGCGCAACGTGTGATTGACGGAGCAATCGAGAGTAGGGCCCGGGAATCGTTAAAAGACGAAGAGCAGCGGGTAGGCAGATGGTAAGCAGCTGATCGGCAAGCTCAGCTTGCGGCGAATCGTGACTCATGCTCGCTTCAAGTGTGCTTGCTATTTGAGAAAGCCAACCTCCGCTGTTTGATTCCGAAGACAGGCGGTTCAGGGCCGATAGCCGGAGACACGGATCGGGCTGTGAGGTGCGAATGCTCAAGAAAACAGGGCGTCGGCCTGTCGGCACAACGCCCTGCGGGCGGTATGGGACTAGCTTGCGGCGGATGCACTGATGCACTTAACCGGCCATCAGCACTTCCGGCGGCCGGTCGGCATGGTGTCGAACCACGCGGTTGCCTGCGTTGAAGCACTGATCCAGGTACACCGCTTCGATCAGGCTTTCCGGCACCGCAATGCCGAGGGTGGCGAGCTTGTCGGTCAGCGTGCCGATAATGCTCCAGTCGAGGGCCGGCTCATGCAGACTGTCGTAGAGGACGTCGTCCTCGCACATAGGCCTGCCCTCCTCGTCGCGCAGCACCTGCAGGAACGGTTGGCTCAACGCCCGATCGTATCCGGCCACGACCACGATTGCGCCGCAGCAGTGTGAGAGCCGGATGTGATGCCGACTCATACTTCGGGCCCCGACATGTCGAAGACTGGAAGCCCGTCGATCACGGCCGCCTCGCTATCGAACTTCAGCCAGACGATGCCGGCTTGCTCCGCGACTTCGAAGATCGTGGCCAGATCGGCTTCCGTCGGTATCCGGTAACGGGGTGCGCCGACATAGATGATGCCGCCGCAGTCGGTCGGGTAGGCGTTGACCGACAACTCGTCATCGGCCAGTTTCAGGCGGGTGCTTGGACTCAGATGCGAGATCGATAGCGAGGCCAGCGGTTCAGCCTGCGCTCGCAAGCTTGCCACGGCGGGTGCTTCCATGCGGTTCTCCTTCCTTTTGATGAGACGGCGACTTGGTCTTGGGACGCGTGCCAGTCGTCCGACTGAACTCCATGCCGCAGTCGCGACAACGGAACCAGCGCAGGCGGCCCAGCGTACCCAACGGCACGCCGTCGCCCGCGCAAACAGGACAGTGAGGCGGGATTCTCGTCGACATGATGATCTCCTCATGCGACAGAAAAGGCAGCCCGACACGATCGGGTGGGCATGCCTTTGAGCATCGGACGCGACGCGGTTGGCCAGCGGCGCATGGCGTTACACCAGTCCGCGTTCGGCAAACGACACCACCGTGTCGCCGGCGACGACGAAATGGTCGATCACCCGCACATCCACCAGGCTCAGCGCGTGCTTCAGGTTCTGTGTCAGCATCTCATCGGCCCGCGAGGGCTCGGCTTCCCCCGAGGGATGGTTGTGCGCCACGGCCAGCGCGGCGGCGTTACGGGCGAGCGCTCCCTTGACTACTTCCCGGGGATAGACGGAGGTCTGGGTCAGGGTTCCCCGGAACAACTCCTCGGCTTCGATCAGGCGATGCTGGGCGTCCAAGTAGAGCGCCAGGAACACCTCATGCTCAAGGCCAGCGCAATACAGCCGCAGCCAATCGCGCAGGACTTGCGGCGAAGTCATCAACGGGCCGCTGCGCATTTGCTCACGCAGGTCGCGCAGCAGCAGTTCGCGGGCAACGCCCAGGCGATGGGCGAGGACGCTATCGGTGGTGCCGAGCATGCCCAATTGCGCCACGGCATCGCTCACGTGCAAAGGGTTGGCACCCGACGCGCAAACCAGGGGCGAGAGTAATTCGCGGACCAGCTCGGCGCGGGACAAGACAGATAGATTCATGGCGTTCTCCTCTATGAAACAAGAAAAGCGGGAACGCCGATCCCGATGGGGACGAGGTCCCCGCTTGGGATGAATGTGCGGACGAATGTACGCAACATCGGTCGGCACGATGAATGAGGCAGGTATCGACTGCGACGCCGGCCTGAGGCCGGACTACATTCCACGATGGAATGCAGGTATGCCCAGTCAGTTTCCGGCATCGGTAGGGTGGATTCAAGGGGATGCAGAGGACGCAATGTTCAAGCGGCCGGAATCCGACGGGCTTGCGAATGGCGTCGGTGATGAGGGCGTGCCGATCGCTTCCTGCGGCGCAAAGGTGCTGCCAGCTTGGTCAACAGGGCCTACTTGCACTCCAGTGTGACCTGGATGTCAGCCTATTGGCACTGCATAAATTTTTTGCGTGACCGCCGTAAAACCCGCGACAAGCCCGAAAAATTTAATCAAGATGAAGGCTCTACCCTTCACGTAGAACGACGATGATCCGCCTCGGCTCGCAAATTCGACTCACTCGCCGGGAGGTCGAGCGCTTCCGGAAGATCACCGACATCGAGCCGGTGGACATCCGCACGCTCGACGACCTG
>NZ_JAPUVI010000005.1 GCF_029255285.1 Accumulibacter sp. | reverse complement strand
TTTCGTCGATTCACTGGGCTGGCCGATCTCGCTGGTCCTGATGGGTGTTGCCTTCATGGGCGTCAGCGCGCTGGCCATGCGGGTGAAGCGACAGATGTAAAGCTACCAAGAGCGGGGTTGGTTGTGTTATGGGGCCGCGCTGGCGCGACCAGGGAGAATCCGGACGAGGAGAGACGCTGCCTCGGACAGGCCAGTAAAAGCCGTTTGACGGTGAGGGCTATGGAGGTGCGACAGTTAGGCAACCTTAGTGCTCCTGACTCCGGCACTCGTCAAGAGCTGATAAAGAGTCGCAATCTTCGTTCGCGTGCCGCGTTGCGCGCAGTATGTAAAGACAACGCGTTGTTTTGCGCGCGTGAATGCCACAAAGAATCCTGCTGTAGCCTCGATTTGATCGTTGGAAAAGCTCCACCATGCGCCATCGTCTAATCCTACGAATATCACGCTATGGTATTCGAGGCCCTTGCTTTTATGGATCGTCATCAGAGGGATTGCATGGATACCTTCATACGCGTCAAGGACTGACGACCAATCAAGCTTACCGCTAGACGATGCCAATAGATGCTCTGTAGCTGAATCCAGAACTTTTTCAAGCCAATCGCCTTGTCCATAAGCGGGATGAACAGCGATCATCCTCTCACGACCAATAAACCCTAGGATATCGTTTAAAATCGAGCGTGACACAGTCTTCGATCTCGGAGGATTCGGATGGGAGGCGCTGAGTTCAAGTACGTATTCATCCAACTCGTGGGCAAGCCTAGCCTGCGCAACCTCATCGTCGGGAGCGACTCCCCGTAGGGTGATGAGGGCCTCTTGGCACTTCGTCCAATGCCGCCCTGCTCGAGTGGCCATGGCGAGACGCAGAAGTGACACAATCAGGCCGGACACGTCTTCCACAAGCAAGTCCTGGAGCATGATCGATCCGACCATTCCAGCTTCGTTGCGCAGAGGAATCCCCGCAGTCACAAACGCTGGTTCTAGAACTGCGGCGTATTCGTTCGCCTTCTGCCGGACTAGCAATACAAAGTCGCGCGGGCCAAGTGTGTAGGTCTTCATCTCGGTTGCGACAAAAGCAGCCAAGCGCTTCGCCTCAATCTCTGGCGTCGAAAAATCCAAAATAGCGCAACTGTCTCCAGCAATCGTACCGGCGGTCTTCGACACCGGCGCCACGGCTCGGGTGTCCAAAGCCTGCGCTAAGACGTGCTGGATACGCACCAACTCAGGTGAGGAGCGATAGTTGTTGTAGAGCGGCGTTCTTGTCGCGCCAAAATCTCCATCAAAGGCGGTGAAAGGATCGTCCATCGCCATTGCCCAGCGCATGATCTGCTGCTTGTTGTCCCCAACGGAGGTAATCACAGTGTCGGTGTGGAGGAAGACGATGCAGACCAAGTCATATTGGATCTGTGTCGTATCCTGAAACTCGTCCATGAACAGATGCGAGTACGTCAGTCGAAGCGCATCACGCGCCATCGGATTAACCCGCAACAGTAGTTCGGTAAGTCGTCCGATCATGGGAAATGACAAGACACTTTTTTTGCCTTCGTGGAGTGACGTTTGCCAGAAACGATTCGCAGCCCACTGGGCAGGTGTCGGAAGCGGCCAACCGTCTATCGGGAGTGGTGATCCCACCAGGTGCCGACGCTCGAAAGCCTTCACAGATATGGCCTGGATGTCAGCGTGGGTGCCGATCGATGCTGGAGGTGCCCCGACCTGTCGAGACAGGAACTCACGGTAATCTCGATCACCGGGGAACATAATTTTGTAGTTGGGCCTTGGCCGCCAGCGCTCAGGCAATGCTTGACCAAAGCGGTCGATCAACCCTTTCGCAAAGGCGTCGAACGTCATCGAGTCGAAACGCTCAGCATGACTGCGATGGCAGCGCTGCCGAACTCGCGCAGCGAGGTTTGTCGCTGCGTCACGCTTGAAACTGATCGCAAGGATGCGCCTGGGCGCGGGTGCCGTGCCCGTTTGAAGAAGATAGGCAGCACGCTGCGCGAGCAGTTCTGTCTTCCCTGCGCCAGGGCCAGCAATGACGGACCGGTTGTTGGCCGAACGAACCACTGATAGCGCATTCGCTTCGAGCGCATTGACGCCCACCGGCTTCCAGTCATCCGGGCTAACACGTCGCGATAGCACGGCCATGCCTAGTCCCTCCGCAGCGACTTGGCAACGTGTTTGAGAACCTCTGCGAGCACGACTGGCATGCCTTTCTCCAAGTCCTTCTTTTTGATGTGCGTCAGGGCTGCGATGTGCGTTGCTGGCTTGCTGTTGGTGAGAAAGTGATAGCGATACCCCGGAAGAAGTTCAGGATAGCCTTTAAACGGTCCAGCATAGGGTTTGAGCCCTAGCCCAGCGGTTCCTAGCACTACTTCTGCCGCTTTATCGACAGCCATCCTCGGACCGCCGCCCTTGGGGATGATGGCTTGATATGCATCGGGGAACGCTTCCAGCATAGCTAGATCAAGATCTAGTGGTGCTGAGAAATAGACGCCATGAGGCTTGAGACTATCGACCCAACCCATGAGCTTGTTCTGATCCTCTGCATCCTCCCACGTATGCATCTTTGCAAAATCCGCGTCGGACAAGATGCCCTTGTCGATCTTCAAGAGTTTTTCCTTAGGCACATTAACGTCGACGAGCTTTTCGATCGCCGTCTTTACCCGGCCAAAGCCACCACCTTCGCGCCCTAGGTCAAGATCTAGGAGGGTCGCGTGCGGAATGCCAAGGTGGGCCAACAAGCGCCAAAAATGCTGCACGTGCCGTCCCCCCAAGGGAACAATGGCAACGAATGCGGGGTCGATCAAAAGATCGAGCGCTTCAGCCAAAGGAGGCAAAACGATCCGCTCCGAATCGCCTTCGACAAGTAGGACGAAGCGGGCAAAATAGAGTTCTGGGTAGGCGAGCATAGCGCCACGAACGAACTTAGCAGCCTCGTCAGTCCCAGCCGGGATCTTGACCTTCTTCACCGACGAGACACGTGTTTTCGGATCGCAGCGGCAGTAGCGGACTTCACACGGATTGACGCGGCTCAGAACCGCCGGTGAGTGGCTGGTAATGATGGCTTGAGCACCCCCTGCATCGGTCAGCGAGCGAACCTGGCGGATGATGCGGGCGAGGAAGTAAGGCGAGAGATGGTTCTCCGGCTCCTCCAGAGCGAACAGCGTTAGTGCGGGGATACGTAGGGTGTCGTCACGAAATCCTTCGACCGTGCCTGCCACCACCGCACGTTCCAGATCGAAAACGGCCGCAGCCAGAGCGAAATACAAAAGCGATTGCTGTCCATCGCTCAGAGCGTCGAGGCCGCGCTCTTGACCGTCTGGTCCCTGCTCAAAGATGACAGCAATCTTGTTGACGACTTCCTCGAACCGACGACTGACCAGGCTGAGCCTAGGTTTAGTATCAACCACATCGTCATGGAGGCCCGACCAGCGCGCCTGCAAGGCTTCACCGATCGCGGCGATCGCCGATTCACCCTCGAATGCAGTGGCAAGGCTTTCGGTGGCATCTTGAACGGCCTTTTCTGTCTTGGATGACCATTCGATAGCACGGAGCAGACGGGCGGCGAGTGCGCCGGTCGTTGCCCGAACCTGAGCTGCCGCATCGCGGCTGGCAGGTGTGTAGTAGAGCTGGATCAAGCCTCGGTCCGCTACGGAAACCGGGTGGCACGCATCCTCACCCGGATCGTCGTCAAGCGTGTCAACCCAGAAAAGCTCCTGTGAAACTTCGCCCTCGATCGTTCCGTCATCTTCCCACCGAGCTTCGAGGCGCAGACGGCAAACTGGCGTTTCCCCTTCTCGTTCGATGAGCATATGTCGGAATGAGGGAGCGATCGTCTCCGGTGTCGCTGTGCCATCGGCTAGCTCGGGCAAACCGATAAACACATCGATGAGCATGTCCTTGGGTTCGCGGTCCTCAGGATCATCCTCCACACCCAAGTGAAAATCCGAACGCTGTACAGTGCGCTGCGTGCGCGAGACGCCAAACATTTTTGACAGGGCATCCAAAAGAGCGGTTTTCCCGGCCGCATTAGGGCCGACGACAGCCGTAATACCCGTTGAAATAGGCACTGTGATCGGGTCAGGCCCAAAACAACGGAAACCCGATAGCGTTATAGATTCGATAAGCATTGGCTCTTTCTTTCGCACAGCACTGGGTTCTAGCGATGGAAACCCTCTTGGCTATAGTAGCTCAGTGAATCGGTTTAGCTTCAGTAGAAGCGCTCCTGCCAGCCAAAGTGCCGTATGGAACCTCTAAAGACTGAACGACAGGTAACCGTTCCATTGCCGTCAATTTGGGCGCGGAAAGCCAACGGCAGGATTGGCCGAGAAGCCGACCGTCGACACGGTTGGCATGAAGGTCGTTTCCTGGCCGGTTCCCGACCGACACCATCCTACACCTGCTGACTGCTTTCCGGAGCATACCGCTCGGTCAGGAGCGGAAATTGACATCCCCCCAGCCGACTGACCGGTTATGGTTGATTGCTCAGGGTCAGCGTCGGCTTTGGAGAAGAATCTCCGCCGTCCGCTTCTGGCCGAAAGTTGCCATCCAGCCATTTTTGCCCACCGTCGACATGGCTGGCGCGCCGTATTTACCATGACATTCGGGCCATCCGCATTCTGATGCAGCCAACCGTGGATTGCACAAAACCCAGGACCATCACCTTGGTTCGCGATGGGCCGACGACGTGCCTGCCTTCCGGGCCGCACTGGAAACCCGCTGGTGCGTTGGTGATACCATCAAGAACCTGCACACCCGCGTTTCGCAACTGGAAGATGCCATCCGTACCGCCAGCACGCTGGAAACCCAGCGCCTCACCTATATTCTCTCGACCATC
>NZ_JAPUVI010000004.1 GCF_029255285.1 Accumulibacter sp. | reverse complement strand
GGCGAAGGCGAGGGTGGGAATCAGCTCGGCCACGTTGTGCACCAGCACGTAGGTGAGGAACTTGCGGATGTTCTGGAACACCGCGCGGCCTTCTTCGATGGCGTTGACGATGCTGGCGAAGTGGTCGTCGAGCAGCACCATGTCGGCGGCTTCCTTGGCCACGTCGGTGCCGCTCCTGCCCATCGCGATGCCGATGTGGGCGGCGCGCAGGGCCGGGGCGTCGTTGACCCCGTCGCCGGTGACCGCCACCACCTGGCCCTTGGCCTTGAGGGCTTCGACGATGCGCATCTTCTGGTCGGCGGCGACGCGGGCGAAGAGGATTTCCGGTGCGTCCAGGGCCAGTTGCAGTTGGGCCGGGTTGAGCCGACGCAGCTCGGCGCCGGTGACGACGCTGGGCGCCGGACCGCGCACCAGGCCGATCTGGCGGCCGATGGCGAGGGCCGTGCGCGGGTTGTCGCCGGTGACCATGATGAGCCGGATGCCGGCCGCGTGGCAGGTGGCGATGGCGGCGTCCACGCCGGCCCGCGGCGGGTCGGAAATGCCGACCAGGCCGCACAGGTCGAGCGCCTGCTCCTCGCTGCCCGGCGGGCAATCGGCCGGCAGGCGGCGGACGGCGAGGGCGATCACCCGCAGGCCGGCTTCGGCCATGTCGTCCTGGGCGCGCTGGAGGCGGGCGCGGATGGCTTCGTCGAGGGGCTGCGGGCCGTCCGCCAGCAGGATGCGGTCGCACAGGGGCAACACGCTTTCCGGCGCGCCCTTGCAGAGCAGCAGCGGGCCGGCGGCATCCGGATAAAGCACCGACTGACGCATGCGCTCGGAGTCGAAAGGCCACTCCTCGCTGCGCACGGGCGGCGCCGGCGCGAAGGCTTCGCTCATCTCGACGAGGGCGATTTCCAGCGGATCGCCGTCGAAGCGACTATGGCCGTCTTCGCGGGTTTCGGTCAGGTCCTGGCAGCCGCGGGCAACCCGGAAAAACAGCGGGTGGGCGGCGACAAGATCGGGGCGGGCGGCCAGTTCGGCCGCATCCAGCGCCGCCAGGCCCAGCACCACGCGGCTGGCGCGCATGCGGTTTTCGGTGAGGGTGCCGGTTTTGTCGGTGCAGATCGCGGTGACCGAGCCGAGGGTTTCGACCGAGGGCAGGTGGCGGATCAGCACGTTGCGGCCGGCCAGACGCTGGGCGGCGAGGACCAGCGAGAGCGTCAGGGTCGGCAGCAGGCCTTCGGGCACCAGCGCGATGATGATCCCCAGCGACAGGATGGTGTCGCGCCAGAACGGCACGCCGGCCACCCGCCCGACCGCGAAGAAGGCGGCGCCGATGCACAGCGCCAGAATCGCGATGCTGCGGCTGAGCCGGGCGATCTCGCGGCGCAGCGGCGAATCCTCGCCGCCGGCGCTCTGGGTGAGATGGGCGATGCGCCCGAATTCGGTGTGGGCGCCGGTGGCGAACACCACGGCGCGGCCCTGCCCGGAAACGACCGAGGTGCCCGCCAGCAGGATGTTGCGGGCATCCAGCGCCTGCTCTTCGGCGGACGGCGCGGCGTCGCAACTGCGCGGACGGGATTCGCCGGTGACGGTGGCGCGGTTGAGGCGCAGCCCGAACGCCTCGATCAGCCGGCAATCGGCCGGCACGTTGTCGCCCTGGGCGAGCAGCACCACGTCGCCCGGCACCAGCGCTTCGGCCGCCAGCCGGGCCACCGTGCCGTCGCGCAGCACTTCGCACTGCTGCGGCAGCAAGCCCTGCAGCGCGGCCAGGGTGCGTTCGACGCGCACTTCCTGCCAGAACGAGAACAGCCCCGAGACCAGGATCACCAGCACCACCGCCCAGCCGACCCGGGCCATGCCCTGACTGGGGTCGAACCAGTCGGCCAGAAACGCCAGCCCGGCGGCGATCCACAGGATGATCGAAAAAAGGTGGGTGAATTCCTTCAGCAGACGCAGCCACGCGGCTTCCCGCGCCAGCGGCTCGACCCGGTTCGGGCCGTATTCCGCCAGCCGCGCCGCCGCCTCTACCGACGCCAGCCCCTGCGCCGAACTGCGCACGCTGGCGAGGGCTTCGGAAACGGGGAGTTGATGGAGTTTCATGGCGGACAGGGCAGAACCAAACCGGCCAAACGATACTTTACGACCGGGCGACGCCGGCCGGAAAGATATCGGGCCAATGCCTTACCATTTCTAAATCCAGATATAGATTGGAATCAAGTCAGGCATCATGCAGCCCTCCAACGAAAGGCCCCTCCTGTTGAGAACGAACTACATCCTCATCGATTACGAGAATGTTCAGGTCAAATCCCTGGATCGCCTGCAGAACGAACAATTCAAAGTATTGATTTTTTTGGGACCGACCAATACCAAACTGCCGGTAGATTTGGTGCTGTCGGTCCAGCGTCTGGGCGACCGAGCTCAATACATTCTCCTCGAAGCCCCCGGTCCCAACGCACTGGATTTTCACCTCGCCTATTACATGGGCGTCCTGTCCTCCAGCGATCCAACCGCATACTTCCACATCATTTCGAAAGACACGGGATTCGATCCGTTGATCCAGCACCTCAAGAGCCGAAAGATTTTTTCTGCCCGCTCGATTTCGATAGATGACATTCCCTGCTTCAAAGCGGCAACACTGCCTGCGAACAACGGTTCCAGCGCGCTTTCGGCAGCACCGACGCCCGAAAGCCTGTTCCGTCCGGTGCTCGAACACCTCGTCAAGAGCAAAGCTTCGAAGCCGCGTACGATAAAAACACTCAAAAGCACCATCCAGGCCAAATGCGGCAAGGAGCTTCCTGCGGAACTCATCGACAAGGTATTCGCCCTGCTGCTCAAGAAGGCTTATGTGCTGGTAGATGGCACCAAGGTCAGTTACGCACTGCCGACAACCCCAGCACCGCAGGATTCCCCATGAACGCGGAGGCCGGCCACGACACCCTTGCCGTTCCCGGCGGCGCGCCGATCAAGCTATGGACCCGCGGCGTGCCCGTCGAGGAGGCGGCCCGCCAGCAGTTGATGAACACCGCCCGCCTGCCCTTCATCTTCCACCACCTGGCGGCGATGCCGGACGTGCATCTGGGCAAAGGCTCCACCATCGGCAGCGTGATCCCGACCGTCGGGGCGATCGTTCCGGCCGCGGTGGGCGTGGATATCGGCTGCGGCATGATGGCCGCGCGCACCTCGCTCAGCGCCGCCGACCTGCCCGACAACCTGCACGCCCTGCGCAGCGCCATCGAGGCCGCCGTGCCCCACGGCAAAACCTTCGGCAAGCGCGACGCCGGCGCCTGGGACGAGGCGCCGGCCGGCGTCGATGCCGCGTGGCGCGAACTGCTCGGCGGCTTCCGGCGCATCGCCGACAAATATCCGCAGCTCGAACGCACCAACAACCGGCTGCACCTGGGCACCCTCGGCACCGGCAACCACTTCGTCGAGGTGTGCCTCGACGAAGCCGGACAGGTGTGGTTCATGCTCCATTCGGGTTCCCGGGGCGTCGGCAACGCCATCGGCACGCTGTTCATCCAGCTCGCCCAGGACGACATGCGCCAGCACCTTGCGAATCTGCCGGACCGGGATCTGGCCTACTTCAAGGAGGGCAGCCGCCACTTCGACGACTATGTCGAGGCGGTGGGCTGGGCACAGGATTTCGCCCGTCACAACCGGGCATTGATGATGCGGAACGTCGTCGCCGCCGCCCGGCGGATCGTCGCCAAGCCCTTCGTGGCCGACGTGGAGGCGGTCAATTGCCACCACAACTATGTGCAGCGGGAAACCCATTTCGGACATGACATCTTCGTCACCCGCAAGGGCGCCGTCGCCGCCCACCGGGGCCAGCTCGGCATCATCCCCGGCTCGATGGGCGCCAAGAGCTTCATCGTGCGCGGCCTCGGCAACGAGCAAGCCTTCTGCTCGTGCAGCCACGGCGCCGGCCGCACCATGAGCCGAACCCAGGCCAAGAAAGTTTTCACCGTTGCCGATCAGGTGCGCGCCACCGCCGGCGTCGAATGCCGCAAGGACGCCGGGGTGATCGACGAGATCCCGATGGCCTACAAGGACATCGACGCGGTGATGGCGGCCCAGTCCGACCTGGTGGAAGTGGTGCACACCCTGCGTCAGGTGGTCTGCGTGAAGGGGTGAGCGGGGTAAAATCCGCCCCGCACTCCACCGAACCGAACGTCTTTCAGGGTCATCCCCGCGATGCGACAGCCTTTGCAGCACGCCGCCAACCGCCGCACGGCGCCCGCCCGATGAGCGCCGGCGTATCCGCCGGCCCGCTGCTGGCCGGGGCGCTGGTGCTGGCCGCGGTCGGGGCCAGCTTCGCCTACCTCGACATGCCCCTGGGGGCGCTCTTCACCCTCAGCGCGGCCCATGAGGCGGCGGACTTCGTGCGGCGCTTCTTCCCGCCCGACCTGTCGCCGGACTTCCTCGCCAAAGTCGGTTTCGCCGCCCTCGAAACCTTGGCCATCTCCCTGGTCAGCACCCTGCTCGCGGCCCTGGCCGGCGCCGCGCTGGCTTTGCCGGCGGCCGGGCGTCAGGGACGGCTGGCGCGGTCGGCAGCGCGCTTCGTCCTCAACCTGCTGCGCTCGGTGCCCGAACTGGTGTGGGCGACGCTGATGGTGCTGGCCGCCGGCCTCGGCCCTTTCGCCGGCACGCTGGCGCTGGCCTTGCACACCACCGGGGTGCTCGGCCGGCTGTTCGCCGAAGCCCTCGAAAACACGCCGCCCGCGCCCGCCGAAGCGCTGGCAGGCAGCGGCGCCCCGGCGCTGGCGAGTTTTCTGTACGGCACTCTGCCGCTGGTCGCCTCCCAGTGGCTGGCCTACGCGCTGTACCGCTGGGAAATGAACATCCGCATGGCGGCGATCCTCGGCTTCGTCGGCGCCGGCGGGCTGGGCGCGCTGCTCTACTACAGCCTCTCGCTGTTCCAGGAAGCCCAGGCCAGCACGGCGATCCTCGCGATGCTGGCGATGGCCATCGCGGTGGACGGGGCGAGCGCCTGGGTGCGGCGGGCGATGGCCGACTAGGGCCGCCCTCGCGGCTGAAGTTCGGCGCGGCGGTGCCGTCAACGCCTGGAGCTTGCCCTCCGATGGCCCGATGTCGGCGCGGGCGGGCCTCGACCGCACCATTCCGTCATTCCCCGCGAGCGCCTTTCCATGAACCCGCACCAAACCTATTCCGGCACGCTTCCGGCCTGCCTCCTGACGGCCGCGCTCAGCATCGCCGCGGCAACGCTTCCGCCACACCTGGCCACCCCTTGCGCCGCGACGGCGGCCTTGCTGGCGGCGGTCGCCGGCGCCCTGCACTGGCGGCGCGTGAAATCATGCGCCGACAACAGCCGGGTGGCCGCCATCGAGAGCCGGCTGACCAAGACGCAGATGGAAGCCGACATGCTGCGCGAACGCTTGCAACGCGCGGAAAACACCGCCGCGAGTCCGTCCGACGACCCCCAGTTGCGCTCCAGGCTGCAACAACTCGAACAGGCGACGGGAGAGGCCACGCGTCTGACCGGCGACTTGGGCAATCTGATCGCCCAGGTCATCGCCGACATGGGCGTTGCGAACGGCCTTGCCCGCGCCAGCGGCGAAAAGGTTGCCGCTGGACACGGCCTCATGATCCAGGCGCGGGCCGAGATCGTGAAGCTGGGCGCCACGCTGCAACGCGCCGCGGACGATCTGGCCACCCTGAACAAGCAGTCGGCGCGGATCGGCGACATCGTGGGTTCGATCACCCAGATTTCGGAGCAGACCAACCTGCTGGCCCTCAACGCGGCCATTGAAGCCGCCCGCGCAGGCGAAGCCGGGCGCGGCTTCGCGGTGGTGGCCGACGAAGTGCGCAAGCTCGCCGAGCAGGCCCGCACGGCCAGCACCCAGATCGGCCAGATCGCCAAGGATCTGCACGTGACCTCCCAGGATGCCGCGGAAGCCGTGGCGGCAACCGGCCAGACCGTCGACAGCGGCCTGTCGGTGGCGGACCGCGCCCAGGCCGCAATGGCCGAAGTCCAGTCCGGCGCGAAGCGGCGCGTCGAAGTCGTCACCCAGGTTTCGGACGCCATCCACCGCCAGCACGCTATCTGCGACGAGATTCTGTCGGCGCTGTCGCGCGCCTGATCCGCGCCGCGGGCGGCCCAAGCGGCCCCGACGTTGAATAAACCGGCGGAGACCGCTAAGGTCTGGGGGCTGGCCATCGGCAATGACCGGCAGCCGCAATAACCGACGGGCGTCCGACATCCGCCCGCCCTCCAACCCGCCAGCCCCGGCCAGCGTGCCGACGACACAGCCCATGCCCAGACTCGATCGAATCCGCCACACCTCTCGCCGCCGCCGGAGCGCCCGCTGATGCTCTGGGAGGCGCTCGGCGCGGCCCGCGATCTCGGGCGGGTGCATGACATCGCGGCGGTGCTGATCCGCTACGGCTTCGGCGATCTGGTGCAGCGGCTGGGCATGGCGCAGGCGCTGGAGCGGGCCGGCAAGGTGCTGCACCTGCACCTCAACGGGCCGCAAGACGTGGCGCGGCTGGAACCCGCGGCACGGGTACGCCGGGCGCTCGAAGAACTGGGGCCGACCTTCGTCAAGCTGGGGCAGATCCTGGCGACCCGGGGCGATCTTTTTCCGCCGGAATGGATCGCCGAATTCGGCAAGCTGCAGGATGCGGCGCCGGCGGTGCCCTTCGCCGACATCCGCGCCCAACTGACCGAAGACCTGGGCGAGGCGCCCGAAGCGGTGTTTGCCGAACTCGACACCGCGCCGCTGGCCGCCGCCTCGCTGGCCCAGGTGCACCGGGCGCGGCTGGCCGACGGCACGGCGGTGGTGCTCAAAGTGCGGCGGCCGGGCATCCGGCCGGTGATCGAGGCCGATCTGCGCCTGCTTGGCCGTCTGGCCGAGATCGTCGAGGCCGAAGCGCCGGACCTGCGCCGCTACCGACCGCGGGAGATCGTCCGCCAGTTCGCCCAATCCCTGCGCCGGGAGCTGGATTTTTCGGCCGAAGGGCGCAACGCCGAACGCATCGCCGCCAGCTTCGCCGACCACCCGGAAATCGTCGTGCCGCGCATCCACTGGCAATGGACCGGCGAACGGCTCAACGTGCAGGATTTTCTCGAAGGCATTCCCGGCCGTAACGTGGCCGCCCTGAACGCCGGCTTCGACCGCCGCCTGCTGGCCCGGCGCGGCGCCACGGCGGTGCTGAAGATGATGCTGGAAGACGGCTTCTTCCATGCCGACCCCCATCAGGGCAATGTTTTCTATCTGCCGGACAACCGCCTGGGCTTCATCGATTTCGGCATGGTCGGGCGCCTGCCGGAGCAGCGCCGCTACGAAGTGGCGGAACTCTTGCACGGCCTGGTGGACCGCAACGCCGGCATGGTGGCCGGCGTGTTGCTGGGCTGGAGCAGCGATACCGAAGGCGACGACGCCGCGCTGCGCGACGAGATCGAGCGGTTTGTGGACGAATACCACGGCGTTCCGCTCAAGCAGCTCGATTTCGGGGCGATGCTGGCCGACATGGTCGGCATCCTGCGCGAACACGGGCTGGCGCTGCCGCCCGATCTGGCGCTGATGTTCAAGGCCTTCATCACCCTCGAAGGCCTGGGCAGCCAGCTCGATCCGGATTTCGACATCGCCGCCGAAGCCGCGCCTTTTCTCAAGCAGGTGCTGGTCGCCCACCATTCGCCGGAAGCCCTGGCCCGGCGCGGCTGGAGCGCGCTGACTTCGGCAGTCGATCTGCTCGCCGGGCTGCCCCACGACCTTGGCCGGCTGCTGCGCACCGCGCGCCGCGGCACCCTGCGGGTGGAAGTGGAAGTGCCGCCGCTGAAGGCTTTCGGCGACCGCCTCGACCGCGCCGCCAGCCGGCTCACCATCGGCATCGTCACCGCCGCACTGATCGTCGGCTCGTCGATCGCACTGACCGTGGATCGCGGCAATTCGACCTCCACCGTCGGCCTCCTCGGCTTCATCGGCGCGGTGTTGGGCGGGCTGTGGGTGCTGGTGTCGGTGTGGCGCGGCGGACGGTAGGTCGAGCTGGGAAAAGCCCGTTTGAAGTTCGGCCAGGATTCGTCTCCGACGCGTGAATGACCTCGCCCGCGACGGGCAGCGCCGGCTTCATCCCGGCCCGAACGGCCGCCCGGCTTGCGTGGGCCGGACGGCGCTCGAACCCTGGCCCGATCAGCCCTCGCCGCCGCCGGTGTAACGGCGCGCATAGCGGCGCCCCAGGCTGGTCAGGATCTCGTAACCGATGGTGCCGGCGCGGGCGGCAATCGCATCCACGCCATTCAGCGGATCGGCCAGATCGAGCAGCCCACCCTCGACGATCCGCCCTTCCGGTGCATCGGTGATGTCGACAATCAGGGTGTCCATCGAAATATTGCCGATCAGTGGCAGCGGGAGGCCATCGCAACAGGCGATGCCGCGGTTGCTCAGGCTGCGCGGGTAGCCGTCGGCGTAGCCCACCGCCAGCGTGGCGAGGCGCGAGGGACGGGTTGCGGTCCAGGTATGGGAATAGCCGACCGCCGTTCCGGCGGCGACGCTGCGCGTCTGCAGCACCTTGGCCTGCAGGCGGATCACCGGCCGCATCGGGTTGGGCTGCCCGGCCACCGGTGCGACGCCGTAGAGCGCGGCGCCCGGGCGAACCAGATCGAAGTGATAGTCGTCGCCAAGAAAGATGCCCGACGAATTGGCCAGGCTGCCGCGCACGCCGGGCAGTCTGGCCAAGGCCGCGCGGAAGCGCG
>NZ_JAPUVI010000003.1 GCF_029255285.1 Accumulibacter sp. | reverse complement strand
CTTCGCCTTTGACACCGGCGCCGATGTCGGTATAATGCGCGGCTCGTCGGGGCGTAGCGCAGCCTGGTAGCGCACTTGCATGGGGTGCAAGGGGTCGCGAGTTCGAATCCCGCCGCCCCGACCAAGAGAATCAAGCACTTAGGCCAGTCTTCGGACTGGCCTTTTTGCTTTCTTGGGCTCTGGGGGAACGATTGGGGGAACACTTTGCACCTCCTGCCATCTTGAATGGAGTTCCGGTGTTGCCCAGGGCCTTACGTGTCGAAGTGGGCGGTAGGCGGCTTCGGGCGTGGTTTGGGATCACTGGCGGCTACTATGCACTGAGTGCGCCGACGGTCAGCAAGCAGTCGAAGCCCTCGAAGGGCTCGGGATCGTGCAAGGCAAGCGCCGCGGTCGGGATTTTGCGTACGAGGCGTTGCTCGATATCCTCGACGCTGGCACCGACGTCACGGCGTGGCTTCGCTCTCAGCAGGTAACGTGGTTCGGAAAGATCAACGATCGTTAAGTTTTCATTGCCTTCGTGGCTAACGCGAGGCAGAATTCAATGATCGTTAATCATTTTTGGGGGCGATGATGCCCGAAGACGTTGGCATTTCCTCGGTCGTCGAACTGGGGAAGATCATTCGGGCCGTTCGCAAGGAATCCGGCTTGACCCAGCGCGATGCGGCAGCCCTATGCAACGTCAGTCTGCCATTCCTCAACAGCCTGGAACAAGGGAAGGCTACCGCGCAGATTGGAAAAGTGCTGTCCGTCTGTAGCCGCTTTGGCATCGAGGTGAGACTGCGCTTGCCCGGAGGGACGGCATGAGCGCCTTGATGGTCCTGGCCAACGGGGTTCGGGTCGGTACCCTTGAGGTTGAAAACGGGCTGTGGAAGTTCAGCTATGCGGCCGATTGGAGCGCTTTTGCCCTCGCGCCGAATTTTCCGATCGCGACCAGGGAGTTCAAGGATTCCACGAACGCCCGTCCCGCCGAATGGTTCTTCGATAACCTCTTGCCGGAAGGCCGCCTACGAGACTTGATTGCCCTGCGGGACCGAATCGATCCGCGGGATACTTGGGCGCTGTTGATTCGACATGGGCAGGATACGGCGGGGGCATTGTCACTGATTCCCGAAGGGTCCAACGCCGTGGCAGACGAGATCCTGGTGCCGCTATCACCGAAGGCGCTTGAGGAGAAAATCAAGGCCTCCAGGGCGCGAAATCTCCCTCTGATGGCATCTTGGGATGAAATCCGTATGTCTTTGGCCGGGGCTCAGGAGAAACTCGGGCTGCGCATCGACGCCGATGGCGCCCTGTTCCTACCCGAAGGGATGGCGGCCTCGACCCATATCGTCAAACCCGAGAATGCCAGCCTGGATTTTCCGTTCTGTCCGGCCAACGAATTCTTTTGCATGCGGCTGGCGGGCGACCTGGGGATACGAGTGCCGGTCGTCGATCTGCTGCACTTGCCCGAGCCCCTCTACGTCATCGAGCGGTTCGATCGGCGGGTGGCAAACGATAGCGGGGCGGATATCAGAGGCAGCGTGCAGCGCCTGCACCTGATCGACCTTTGCCAGGCTCTGGGCGTATCCCCGTCGAGGAAGTATGAAAGTGAAGGCGGCCTGGGCCTGCATCACCTCTTTGAGGTACTGCAAGGCGCATTTGTCGACCGACCCGCCGTGGCCATCAACGCAGTGGTGCAGTGGGTTGCCTTCAATTATCTCGTCGGCAATCTCGACGCCCATGCCAAAAACATTGCGTTCCTGATGCGCGGGCAGAAGGCGGAGGTGGCACCGTTCTATGACATGCTGTGCGTCGAGGCCTATTTGCCGCGGGCTACCATGTCGATGGCCATCGCTGGCGAGAACAAGCCGGGATGGGTCGAGGGCCTCCATTGGGATGCCATGGCCTTCGAGGCGCGGGTGGCGCCGCGACTGGTGCGCAGCGTGCTGAAGAAACTGGTCGAGCGGATTCCCGACGGGATCTCACGGGTCATCGGCGATGCGCGACTGATGCCCAGCGAACGGGCATTCGTGCGCGAACGCATCTTGCCCGTGATCGAGGAGCGCTGTTCCTTTGTGCAGGAGGCCATCAAAGGCCGGCAGTCCTCGTTGCAAGACGTTCTGGCAAGTCGCGAACTGGATCCGGCGGTCGTCGACCGTCTGGCAGCGATAAATGCTTCGCATGGAAACTGAACAGAACAGAGACGATTGGCTCCGCATGGGATGGCAGGACACCAACACGCCCACCTGTCGGATCAAGCGCCTCAGAAAACGGGAAGGGCGGTGCTACGAACTGGCGATGCGGGGTTGTCAGCAGGCCCCGGAATGGGAACTGGTCCACGGTGAATGCAATGGGCACTCGGGCGCCAGGAAAATCGGCCATGCCTGGCTGGAGTTTGATGGCGAGGCCTACTGTCCCATCCTGGATAAGACTATGCCGATCGGTGACTTCCTTCGGATACTCGGGGCTCAAGCCTATGCCCGGTATTCTTCAGAGGATGCAATCTGCCTGATGCTCAGGTCCGGGCACTACGGCCCTTGGAACGACTTGACGACTTTGGAACTGCAATGACCGAAATGATAAAACTGAGGAACGAACTGCGAGGCTGCGCCGCAGCGATCTTCTCATCATTGCCGAGCGCGCCGCGGAACTCGTACCCAAGGCCAGTCAGAAAGAAGGCTCTCTTGGGCGACTTCATGATCGGCGATGATTGGATTGGCCATTAATGCGGCGTCCGAAATGGATCTACAATTTTCGGACATTGCGTTCATCTTATCGGGACTTGTCACCGGGATTGGCAAGCGTGGGCGCGGCGTTGCCGCCCAGGATCAGATCAGTCGTGCGAATGCCTTGGCCAACGAGGCGTGGGTAAAAGTCAGATCGCTCGGGAGTTGGGCGTCTCGCCTACAACCATTTCTCAATGGATTGCGAGGGAGTTGTATTGAAAAACAGGATCGAACCTCATGTGGGGAAATGACGATTTTTGAGTGGACAAAGGAAAAGACTCGCAAAAACCTGCACTCATGCACTGATCGCCCCAGATGCACATTCCTCCAGAAAAACTTCAATAATTACCCGCTGGAAATCGAAGCTACCCGATTTCTCGTCTGCGCTGAGCGCGCGATCAATGCCCACAGGATCGAAATCCTTGCACGTGCCCAGATAGCGCTGAAACTGCGGATCGGCGCAGTAGGTTTTCCACTGGGCTTCATCGACATTGGCCATGGTTCGACTCCGGAACAAATACGTTGGAATATACCAAGAAAGCCGCCGAGAATGTATAGGTAATAATTACGATTGGCTATTACGTAGGACATAAAGGCATAGTCCGAACGGCTCAGTAATTCCATTTACGTCTTTTCGCGCAACGGCGTCGCCTTCTATCGGAAACAGTCATCTCATTCGTCATTCAGAAGTCAATCAAGTGCCAGTGATCGATGTGGATCAGGTCGACTACCTGTTTCATCGCCTGTTCGCGATGATCCAGTTGGTATTGAGGAAAAAGGGCTTCGCATGAGAAATGATCCTGGGCGGCGGGTCTTGGTGGTGGAAATGTTGGCTGGGTAGCCGGCCATATGCTTGCAACCTACGTCATCGGCGTTAGGCTGAATCCAGGAGGCAGAAATGAGAAAACTCATCTTCATCGGATTCGTCGTTGTGGGAACAGCACTGGGCCTTGTGCTCGCGGCGAGCGCTTCTTGGGGCGCGCGCCTTGTCGTCATGTCGTTCGGGGCCTTGGCGGGAGCCGCCGTCGGGGGCGCCTTCTCAGGAATTGGGAAGAGAGGACGCGCACCACAACTCCGAGATGGAGCCCTACGCGGGCTAGGCACCACGAGCGAGGATCTCATGGATAACTATTGGCGCGATGAGGGCCATCCTCAGTTCATGAAGCCCCCTTCACCCGACAACAAGCAGTTCGGCGGTAGCGGTGGAATGACCGATTGATCACTGATCCTTCCGAAGCAGGTTCTTTACTGCTTCCTTTGCCGTATCAATTGACGCATTGGCGTCTTCAAACACTTGCTTGCCAGACTCGGCCAGCAACGACTTCTTCGTGGCCAAGGTCCCGTCACCGGTGTCGACGATCTCTGCCTTTCGATCAAAGCTGGAGCCAGCCGCACCTGTTTCACTCCTGATGGCATTGCCGCGTCCCTTTACGTCGTTTCGCAACGGAGACGGATTCGTGTCGGGGCGCGTGCCGGGTTCCGGGTGGTTGGATCGCGACACCTTCGCGCGCTGTTGCCGATGCGAAGCCGCGAGGTCTGGTGATAGCGCGGGGTCTGTGGCTTGGTGGTCATGCAGGCTGCGTACATCCCCGAACGAACTCGGCAGCGCCGTGCCATCCGTGAACACCCGGTTGGGCCTGAGTCCCTGGCGAGCCAGTTCCGCATCGAACATCGACAGTGCTGAGGCACTGTCGCCACCGTACTGCTCGGCGTAGCGCAAGAACATCTCCAGGTTGTGCGGATCTTGGGCGATGTCGACCGAGATCGACTCTCCCTTGTCCTTGGCCGACGAGAGGCGTTCGGCAAAGGCCGTTCTTTCGGCAAAGGTCGCATCAGCCCGCTCGGCTCGGGACGTGGCAGTTGACAGTCTTGACGACATCTCCTGGGCCTCGTGGGAATCGCTGGCGAAGCTGCTAACGATGCTCGAATCCCGCGACACCCGGTCGCCGAATTGCTTGAACTCTGCGATCTGCTCTTGGGTGAGGCTATTGAGCGCCTTCTGCTGGGCGGCCGACAATCCCGACGAGTAGTTCTTCCCGGCTCTGGCCTGAAGTTCCGCGCCGGCCACGGGGGTATTGATCCCCACGTGTCCGGCAGCACCGAATGCGATCTGTGCCACCTGGCTCTGGGTCAAACCCGTGCTGCTCGCCACGTTCTTCGAAATCTGATCCAGCCGGTTGAGTGTCTCGCCCATTTGCTCGAAGCTACTGGAGGCCGTACCGCTGCTGTGTCGAGACGACCGTAGCTTTGCCAAGCCTCGCGCAAAGGTCTCAGTGAGCGCCGCTGATCGCTCGGTATTTGCGGAGATTGCTTCGCCGCGCGCGGCGTCGGCTTGCCGACTGGCCTGGGTTACGTCCTGCTCGGACACCCGAATCGAGACCATTCGGGATGCAAATCCCTGGTTGCGCAGCAGACTGACTGCAGTCCGTCCGGTCAGCGCATTCGACGAGAACGTGTTCCCGCTCAGATCGTTTTGCCAACTGCCCATGAAAGCCGAGGTGCGGTTGGGCGCCAGTTGCATCTGATCCATCCCCACGTTCCCCATGGAAACGTT
>NZ_JAPUVI010000002.1 GCF_029255285.1 Accumulibacter sp. | reverse complement strand
AACGGTCAATGAAGAACTGCAGATCAAGACCGCCGAGACGCAGGAACTCAACATCGAACTGGAAAGCATCCAGAACAGTGTCGACTACCCCCTCATGGTGCTCGACCGGAACGCTTCGCTGCAGCGCTTCAACAGCGCTGCCGCCCGCGTATTCAAGCTCGGTGCGGCGCAGACGGGACGCCACCTGCGCGATCTGCCGCTGCCATCCGACATGCCGGATCTCCTGGCGGACGTGCAGCAGGTGATCGACACCCAGAACGCCCGTGATCGCCAGATCGTCAACGCCAATCGGCGCCATTACACCTTGCACATTGCGCCGCTTCTGCGAGACACGCAGCGGATCGCCGGCGTCATCCTGCTTTTCGCCGACAACACCAATCTTTACGAAGTCGAGCGCTCGGCACGCGAAACACAGGTCAGGTTGCAGGCGGTGATGAACAACTCGGTATCGCTGATGGCGGTGAAGGACGCTCCCGGTCGCTACCAGTTCGCCAACCCGAAGTTCGAGCAGACTTTCGGCTTCGCCACCGGAGAGGTGATCGGCAAGACCGACCTGCAACTCTTTCCGGAGGCCGTCTGCGATCTCTTCCGCGAGAGGGAACTCGAGGCGATGCGCCTGCGCAGGGGCATCGAGCGAGAAGAAACCTTGCCGCTGGCGGCCGGCGAACGCCACTTCCTGGTTGTCCGCTTTCCACTTTTCGACGACGACGGAGCCATTACCGGCCTCTGCTTTCAGGCCACCGACATCACGGCCCGCAAACGCGCCGAGGAGCAGTTGCGGCTGGCCGCGCTGGTCTTCGACCGCGCTTCCGAAGGCGTCATGGTGACGGATACCGAGCAGCGCATTTTGACCATCAACGAATCGTTTTCGACGCTGACCGGCTACACCCGCCAGGAAGTGGTGGGCAAGACACCCCGCCTGCTGCGTTCCGACCGGATGTCGCCCGAGTTTTACGCCGACATGTGGGACAAGGTCACCCGCTTCGGTATCTGGCAGGGCGAAATCTGGAACCGCCGGAAAAACGGTGAGATCTATCTCGAATGGCTGTCGATCAACACCGTCAAGGACAAGGACGGCAAAGTGGTCAACTATGTCGGCATGTTCAGTGACATCACCAAGGCGCGCGAATCGCAGCAGCGAATCGAGTACCTGGCCACCCACGACGAATTGACCGGGCTACCCAACCGCGCGCTCTTCAACGATCGTCTGAACCTCGCTCTGGCCCATGCCGAGCGTTCGCGCGCGAGCGTCGGGGTGGTGTTCATCGACCTCGACAACTTCAAGGTGGTCAACGACACACTCGGTCACGAAACTGGTGACAAGTTGCTCAAGCAGGCCGCCGTGCGACTTCTTGAATGCGTGCGTGCCGAAGACACCGTAGCCCGACTGGGCGGCGACGAATTCGTGGTCCTGCTGGTCAATGCCGATCGTCAGCAGGCGACGCTGACCGCCGAACGCCTGCTCACCGCGCTCAGCACCAGCTACCACTTCGGCAAGCACGAATGCTTCATCAGTGCCAGTATCGGCCTGAGCATGTTCCCCGAGGACGCCGGCGATGCCAACTCGCTGATGCGCAACGCCGACTCGGCAATGTACCGCGCGAAGGATCACGGCAAGAACGGTTTCCGCTTTTTCTCCGCCGACCTCGCCAGCCAGGCCAGCAAGCGCCTGGCCCTGGAGACGGGCCTGCGGCGCGCCATCGAGAACGGTGAATTGTTCATTCATTACCAGCCGCAGGTCAGGCTCGAATGCGATACCGTGGTCGGCGCCGAGGCACTCGTGCGCTGGCGTTACAACGGGGAAGTGATCGACCCGGTGGTGTTCATTCCGATCGCCGAGCAGAGCCACCTGATTTTCGCCGTCGACGACTGGGTACTTGGCGAAGCCTGTCGCCAGATCATCGAGTGGGACAGGGCCGGACTGCCGCCGCTGCGCATCAGCGTCAACATCTCGGCTCGCCATTTCCGCAAGGACGGCATGGCGGCTGATCTGATGGGCATTGTCAGAGCCCATGGGATTTCGCCGCAGCGTCTGTGTATCGAAATCACCGAGGGCGTGCTCATGGACGTCGAGCGTGCGCAGCGCATGCTGGCCGAACTGGTCGACTTTGGGTTGCGCATCAGCATCGACGACTTCGGCACCGGCTTCTCCTCGCTGTCCTACCTCAAACGCTTCCCAATCCATGAGCTGAAGATCGCCCGCAGCTTCGTCGATGGTGTCTCGACCGACGCCGACGACCGCGCGATCGCGTCGGTGATCATCTCGCTGGCGCGACAACTCGGCATGAGCGTGGTTGGCGAGGGGATCGAGATGGCTGGCCAGCACGCCGATCTTTCAGCGTTTGGCTGCCACCGCGGCCAGGGCTTTCTCTATGCCCGGCCGCTGGCACCAGACGTCTTTGTCGACTGGGTGCGCACCCGTGTTGCCGGGTCACCAACCGATCCCGCAGCCGCCGGATAAGCCGATCTGCGCGGGTCCGCGCTTCGATAGCGTTGACCGCCGCGCTCAGTACTTGTACTGAGGTTGCACGTAGATGTGCGGATAGCCTTCGCCTTCCCGCACGACTAGACTCGCCCCATGCCCCGTAGCAAATCTATCGCTGACCGCCGGCGGCGAATGCAGGCGTGTTCACGCGTCGCCCTTTCGCTCATGCTCGGCGATGCGCCGGCGGCGAGCTGCGGTGTGCGGGGGATTCGGATCGCGGCACCATGCCTGCCGCCGACGGACAGGCTTGATTCCGGCGGCCCGTCGGACCAGAACCTCGCCACTCGGAACGTATGGGCTAAGAGGCTGTGCATCTGGGCTCTTCATGAACTTGTGAGATTTCCCGGCAATTCGGACCTTGTCTGCCCGCGCATGAACGCGTTGTTCAGGAAGCGAAACGGCCTACGACAAAGCAAGCGGCCGCAGGATAAATCACGATAAGTCATTGAATTGTAGGATTCTTCAACATTCCGTTAGAACGAAAAGACTCTGCCCAGCGGACGCGCCGCGCCAGTCACGACGCTCGCCTCGACCAATGGCAAGAAAGGGAAGCACGATGACCTATTTCAAAGCCGAAAATTCGGCCGCCCAACATGGGGCCGCACGGCGCGGAGGGATGGCGGACCGTCCAAGGAAACGACAGTCCTCACTCGCCGTGCCGCTCATCGTCATGCTGTTGCCCTTCGCCGAAGCCTGGGCGCTGTCGCTGGACACCGATTCGCCTGACGTGAAGCTGGTCTGGAACAACACGCTGCGCTACAACTGGGGAATGCGGGCGCAGGGACGCGATCCTCGCATCGCCGACAATGCGGTGTTCGACCAGGGCGACGCCCTCTTCGACCGGGGGGCCACGATTACCAACCGGATCGACTGGCTGAGCGAATTCGACCTCGTCTATAAGGAACGATACGGCCTGCGGGTCTCAGCCGCTGCCTGGTACGACGCGGCCTACGGTGACCGCGGTCGCAGCAACCCGTACGCCCAGGGCATGGATGTGGTGCCCAACAGCTACCTGGACAACAGGTTCACCTCCTACGTCAAGCGCTACTACGCCGGCCCTTCGGGCGAGTTGCTCGACGCCTTCGTCTACGGCGTGTTCGACGTCGGCGATTCGGTCTGGAACGTCAAACTGGGGCGGCACGCGCTGATCTGGGGCGAATCGCTGTTTGGCAATACACACGCGATTTCCTATTCCCAGGTGCCCAGCGACGGCATGAAGGGGGTAACCAATCCGGGCGCGTCGGCCAAGGAAACCGCGCTGCCGGTCGCCCAGATGTCGACCATCGCGCAGATCAATCCCGAGCTTTCTTTCCTGGCTCAGGTCGGGTTCGCTTGGGAACCTACCCGCATACCCGAGGGCGGCACCTACTTCGGCGTCGATGTGGTGAACAAGGGCCCGAACGTGAACCGGCTCTCCGCCATCGAGGGCAAGGCGGGCGATCTGGGGCTGGGTGTGAAGCTGAGCCCCGAGTGGCTGGACGGTACGCTGGGTTTCTACGCGCGGCGCTTCGACGACAAGAACGGATGGCTGGCGCAGGACGCGGGTGACGGACGAACCCGGGCGGTGTACGCCCGCGACATCGATCTGCTCGGCGTCGCATTGGTGAAAAGGATCGGCTGGGTTCTCGCCGGTGCCGAGCTATCCTATCGCTTCGACGACCCCCTGAGCAGCGCCGGTTCGGCAGGCCCGGCCGGCGGTTACGAGGGCGCCCGGGGCAATACCTGGCATGGCGTGCTGAACGGCATCGTCAGCTTCAGCCCGAGCGCGGTTTACGACTCCGCCTTCCTGGCGGCGGAACTGGCGTGGAACCGCCTCGACCGGGTGACTCGCAACCGCGAACTGTACTTTGCCAAAGGCTACAACGCGGCCTGCCAATCCGATGCCACCGTCAAAGGCTGCGCGGACAAGCAGTTTCTCAGCTTTGGGCTGTCCTTCACGCCAGCGTGGACGCAGGTCTATCCCGGCGTGGATCTCAGCCTGCCCATGTTCTATTCCCGAGGCCTCAACGGCAACGCCCCGTCGAACGGCGGTGGCGTCGAGGGCTTCACCGTTTACAAGGTCGGCCTGTCAGCCAAGGTCTATTCCATCCACCAGTTCGACCTAACCTACACCGGCTACGATCAAAAGATCAAAAGCGCGCCGGACTCCCCCCTGGGTTCCTACGTTCTCGGAGGGCCATTGCAGGACAAGGGCTGGTTGTCGTTCACCTATCAAGCCACCTTCTAAACATCACAATACAGGAGACGCCATGAACCGTCGCGCGACCCTCTACTTCATCGTCGTCGCCTTGCTCCAGACCGGCATTGCTCGAGCCGAAGTCAGCGCCAGCGAGGCCCAGCAGCTCGGCCAGAACCTCACGCCCTTCGGCGCCGAACAGTCCGGGAACAAGACCGGTACCATCCCGGCCTACACCGGCGGGCTGCCCACCACCACCTCGCCGCCCGGTTTCAAACCCGGCTCCGGGCGCTGGACCAATCCGTACCCGGACGAAAAACCCCTGTTCTCCGTGACGGCCCAGAACCTGGAGCAGTATCGGGATGCCTTGAGCGAGACCGGCAAAGAACTCTTCAAACGCTATCCGAACTACCGCATGGACGTGTATCCCAGCCACCGCAGCGTCGCCTATCCGGCCTGGGTGCTGGAGAACACCAGGAAGAACGCCACTGCCGCCCGACTCACCAAGGACGGCGTGGCCTTGGAGGGAGCCTATGGCGGGATTCCCTTCCCTATCCCCAAGAATGGTAACGAGGTGATGTGGAATCACCTGCTAAGTTATACCGGCGTGGCGTTCGATGCCTATGCGACCCTGTGGTCCGTGGATGAGTCGGGCAAGGCCGTGAGATGGGCAGGGCATTTCAGCTTCCAAAACAGCTACTACGATCCCCAGTCCAACGCCGAGGAGCACAAGAGGAACGGCTCCTACTATTACCAGCACGTCTATAACTGGAGCGTTCCGGCCAGCGCGGCAGGATTTTCCGTGCTCGATACGCAAACCCTTGATCCGACCATCGAGCCACGCCGCATCTGGGATTACGACCCCGCGACCCGCCGCGTTCGCGAGGTGACCGGTTTGCCGCCCGATCTGGGCCTGGGCTCTCTGGGCAGCCTGATCACCTTCGATCAGGACAATCTGTTCGCTGGGTCGCTCGAACAGTTCGACTTCAAACTGGTCGGCAAGCGGGAAATGTTGATCCCCTACAACGATCACGCGCTCTTTTTCGAGACTCCTGCCGAACGGATCCTGACTCCCGGCCACTTGAATCCGGAATTCGTGCGTTGGGAATGGCATCGGGTCTGGGTCGTGGAAGCAACGATCAAGCCGGGCATGAAGAATCAGCATCAGCGCAAGGTTCTCTACCTGGACGAGGACTGGAGCGGCGCCGGCATGAGCGACGAGTATGACGCTGCCGGCAAGCTCCGGCGGGGCCTTTTCCGGCCCGCCATGCCGCTCTACGATGTCCAGGTGCAGATCCCGCGAAGCTACTGGGGCTACGACCTGGAGAAAAACATGTATGCCCTCGACCAGCATTTCGGCGACACCGGCCAGTCGTTCCAGCCCAAACCGCAGGCATTTCCGAAACTTAACCTGAAGCCCGATGCACTGGCCCGGAGAGGAGTGTTTTGATGGTTCCTCGACACGATTCTCCCCGCGAGACGATGAAATAGGCCAAGCGCTATTCGTCGCGGGATCGGCGCCACCGCCACGCCGCCCGCGCGTCGGGAGCGCTTTGGCGCGCGGGCTATCGCCGGTTCGGTCCCGCGCTGCCAAATCGGATCCCCCGACTCCGGCAGTGGCAGGGGGAAGAATGTCGTAATTGAAAGTTGCGGAGAGCGCCATGCGAATTTGGCAGCGCGTAATGGTAGTCCTGGCCCTATTGCTGCAACAGGCGGCACTCGGGGATCCGGTAGCAGGCATCGCGGGTGGCCGGGAGCCCCGCTTCGAGCATGTCACCATGGATCAGGGGCTGTCGAATGGCAATGTGGAAGCCATTTTTCAAGACCGGCAGGGTTTCCTCTGGTTCGGCACCGGCGCCGGGGTGGACCGCTACGACGGTTATCGGATCAAGACCTACCGGCCGGACCCGGACAATCCTCACAGCCTGATCGGCAACGCGGTGCACGACATTCTGGAGGATGCCGACGGCGCCTTGTGGATCGCCACCAACCAGGGCTTGAATCGCTTCGACCGGGCGACGGAACGCTTTACGCGCTACACGCATGACCCCGCCGATCCCGGCAGCATCAGCGGCCATGAAGTCTTCCGCATTCGGGAGGATGGCCAAGGTGGTCTCTGGGCGCTGACGACCGACGGCGGCCTGAATCGACTTGATCGAAAGACGGGCCGCTTCGTCGCCTACCGGCATGACCCGGCGAAACCGAACAGTTTGAGTGGCAACGAGGGACGAGCGCTGCACGTCGATCGGGCCGGCAACCTCTGGGTGGGCATCCAGGGTGGCGGGCTGGAGCGCTTCGATCCGGCTAGCGGCGGTTTCATCCATTACCGCCACGATCCCGCCAACCCCGACAGCCTGAGCGGGGACGGAGTCTGGTCGATTTACGAGGATCGCCAAGGAATCCTCTGGGTGGGCACCATCGGAAATGGCCTCAACAGCTACGACCCCAGGACCGGAAAGTTTACCCGACACCGCTCGGAACCGAGTTTGGTCAACGGATTTGTCTTCGCGCTGACCGAAACCCGCGACGGTGTGTTGTGGATTGCCACCCTGAGCGGTGGCCTGTACAGCCTGGATCCGGAGCGACGCCGATTCACGCGCTATCTGCCCAACGCCGCCGATGCGATGAGTATTGTTCACACGCTGATCGGCCCGCTGCACGAGGACCGTCAGGGCGCCCTGTGGATTGGCTCTCTGGGCAAAGGCGTCAACCGCCTGGACCGCTCCGCCACCAAGTTTCAGTGGTTCCGCCACCGGCCCGACGATCCCACCAGCCTGAGCAACGGCTCGGTCTGGAACCTGCTCGAGGATAGGTCCGGTATCGTGTGGGCGGGTACGGAAGGCACCGGGCTGAATCGTCTCGACCCGGCCACGGGCAAGTTCACCCATTACCGGCACGACCCGGACAATCCACGAAGCCTGATTGGCAACTCGGCCTACAACCTCTACGAGGACAAGCGGGGCGCGCTCTGGGTGGGAACGCGGGACGGCATCAACAAGATGGACCGGACCTCCGGAACCTTTACCCGCTACGTCCACGATCCCAAGGACTCGGGCAGTCTGCCGTTCAACGATACACGCGGCACCTGCGAGGATCGCGACGGCACCCTGTGGGTGGCGACCAGCTATGGCGGTGTCGCCCGCTTCGACCCCGCCACCGAAAAATTCAAGGCCTACCGCCACGATCCAGATGATGTCAATAGCCTGGGAAAGGGAATCATCACGACGCTCAAGTGTGATCCGGCCGGTGGCCTGTGGCTCGGGTTGTGGGGCGGCGGGCTGAACCGATTCGACCCGAAAACCGAGAAGTTCCGGCGCTACGAGAACGACCCTCGCCATCCGGCCAGTCTGAGCAACAACGAAGTGTGGTTCATCCACCTCGGAGCATCGGGAGACGCATGGGTCGGCACCAGCGGCGGTCTCAATCGCTTCGATCCCCGCACCGAACGCTTTAGCGTCTACCGGCGAAAGGACGGTCTGTCCGGCGACCGCATCAACACCATTTTGGAGGATGACCGGGGACAACTCTGGCTGGGAACGGCAGATGGTGGAATCACTCGTTTCGATCCGGCTACTGGCGCCACCAAAGCCTACGACGCCAGCGACGGCTTGCAGGGCAACCAGTTTCTCAACAGCTCCGCCTACAAGTCCCGCACCGGGATGCTGCTGTTCGGTGGCGAGAACGGCTTCAACGTCATCGACCCGACGAACATCCCGACGAACACTCAGGTGCCACCCGTGGTACTGACCGAGTTGCAGATCTTCAACCAAACCATCTCCGCGACGGACAAGGATTCGCCTCTTCAACAGTCCATCACCGAAACGCGGCGAGTGGTGCTGTCGTACTGGCAGTCGGTGTTTTCCTTCGAGTTCGCGGCGCTGAACTACCGGCATCCGCAGAAGAACCGCTATGCCTACAAGATGGAAGGCTTCGACCGTGACTGGACGCACGTCGACGGATCGCGCCGCGTCGCCACGTACACCAATCTCGATCCGGGAACTTATGTCTTCCGGGTCAAGGCGTCCAACAACGATGGGGTCTGGAACGAAGAAGGAACATCGGTCGAGGTCGTCATCACCCCTCCCTGGTGGAGAACGGCCTGGGCAAGAACGCTGGCGGTACTGCTGATCCTGGGGCTGTTGGCCGGCGGGTATTACCGGCGGGTCGGCGCCATCCAGCGCCGCAACCAGGAACTGGAACTCCAGGTCGCCGAGCGGACCCATTCGCTGGCGGAAGCCAAGGAGGCGGCCGAAGCGGCCAACCGGGCAAAGAGCGCCTTTCTGGCCAACATGAGCCACGAACTGCGCACGCCGCTGAACGCGGTACTGGGCTTCTCGGAGCTGCTGCTGCGCGACGCGGCCGGCGGCCGCGAGCGGCTGTCACCGGTCCAGGCGCAACACCTGGCCACGGTCCACCGCAGTGGCGACCATCTGCTGACCCTGATCAACAACGTGCTGGACCTGTCCCGCATCGAGGCGGGGCGGACCACGATCAACCCGAGCGACTTCGACCTGCACGAGTTGCTGGCTGGGCTGCAGGGGATGTTCACGCTCAAGGCGGCGAGCAAGGGGCTGGCCTTGCAAGTCGAGCACGAGCCAGGGGTCCCCCGGCTCGTTCGCACCGACGAGCTGAAGCTGCGGCAAATGCTGATCAACCTGATGAACAACGCCTTCAAATTCACCGAGCGAGGTGGTGTGACGCTTCGCGTAGGCGCGACTTTCCCGGCCCACGACGACCCGGAGATAAAGCCGGGCCGCGCGCTGCGCTTGACTTTCGAGGTCACCGACACCGGCGCCGGCATTTCCGCCGAGGAACTGGCTGGACTGTTCCAGCCCTTCGCCCAATCTGCCAGCGGCCGCAAGGCGGAAGAAGGCACCGGCCTGGGGCTGGCCATCACGCGCCAGTTCGCCGAGTTGATGGGCGGCAGCATCGAGGCGCACAGTCGCGTGGGCGCGGGCAGCACCTTCGCCTTTTCCATCGCCGCGCGCGAGGCGGCGAGCCCGGAACGGGTGTCCGAGCCGGCAAGCCGGCCCATACTGGGCCTGCTGCCGGGACAACCTGCCTGGCGCATCCTGGTCGCCGACGATGACGTCAACAGCCGCCGTCTGCTGACCGAGATCCTGGAGCCGCTGGGCTTTGCGATCGAGGAAGCCGGCGACGGACTCGAAGCCATTGCGGTCTGGGAGCGCTGGCACCCGCATCTGATCTGGATGGACATGCGGATGCCGAACCTCGATGGGCGGCAAGCAACCCGGCGGATCAAGGCCTCGCCCGGAGGAACGGAGACCCGGATCGTGGCCCTGACCGCCAGCAGCTTCGAAGAGGAGCGCGCGGAGATCCTGGCGGCGGGATGCGACGATTTTCTCCGCAAGCCGTATCGAGCGACGACGCTGCTCGGGCTGATGGAGAAACATCTGGGCGTGCGCTACCTCTACGGTGACGACGGAGGCGCCGCAGTGGAGCAGGCGCTGGACGACCACGCCCTGGCCGAAGTCTTGCGATCCCTGCCCGACGATCTGCCCGTCCGGTTGGAAGAGGCGGCGATCCGGGGTGAGATCGACGAGATCGACCGGCTGATCGCCGAGCTTGCCGACCGCAACCCGGCGGCGGCGGCCCGGCTCCGGGCCTTGGCCGACGACTACGAGTACGAGCGGATCGCCGATTTGGCCGGACAGCCTCGGCACCCGGCCGAAAACACTCCCTGAAGTGCCGCACGCGACCTGTGATCCACTCGCCGGCAGCGGAAACCCGGGTTTCCGGACAGGAACGGCCAAGCCCGGTAAAAAAGAAGGGAAATTCGGATGAAGACAATCATCAGAGTCTGCGCCGCCCTCGCCCTATTGGGCGCCGTCTTGGAGCTCTCCGCAGTTGGTGCTCAAGAGCCGACCCAAACCCCCATCCGCCCGAACTCTGGTCCGCAGATCAAGTTCGAGCATCTGACCCCGGACGACGGGCTGTCTCAGGGCACGGTGGAAGCGCTTCTGCAAGACCGTCAAGGCTTTCTGTGGATCGGCACCTGGGATGGACTCAACCGTTACGATGGATATTCCTTCCGAGTGTTCAAGGCAAATCCGCACGATCCCCACAGCCTGAGCGGAAATCTGGTCCACGCCATTTACGAAGACTCCCAGGGAACGCTCTGGATCAGCACCAATAACGGCCTGAACCGGTTCGACCGCCAGACGGAGCACTTCACCCGTTATCAGCACGATCCCAAAAACCCCCGCAGCCTGAGCCAGAATGCCGTCTGGTCGATCCATGAGGATCGCTCGGGAGCGCTATGGGTCGGGCCCCTCGAAAAGGGGATCAATCGCCTGAACCGAGAAACGGGCGATTTCGTTCGCTATGAACCCGATTCGGTCGACCCCAGACAAAGAATGGAAAAAGGCATCGTATTCGCCATTACCGAAGATCCTGCCGGGATTCTCTGGGTGGCGACTTCGATGGGTCTTTATCGTTCCGATCGGGAACGTAAGGCGCTTGTCCGCTATCAGACCGATCCCAACGATCCGCACAGCCTCAGCAATTCTTGGCTCTTGACGGTCTATATCGACCGTCTCGGTACGGTCTGGACCGGTACATGGGGAGCGGGATTAAACAAGCATGACCCAGGCGCCGCAAAATTCAGACTCTACCAACACAAAAATAGCGAACCCAACAGTTTGATCAACAATAACGTGACATCCATTCTGCAAGACAATGAGGGGAAGTTATGGTTTGGAACGATGACTGACGGCTTAAGCCGTTTCGATAGAACCACCAATACCTATACCCACTTTCGCGCCAACCCGAACGCGCCTGACAGCCTGACCGACAACCAGGTGATGAGCCTTTACCAGGATCGGGAGGGATATCGGTGGGTCGGAACCCACGACGGAGGCTTGAACCAATTCGACCGCAAGACCGGAAAATTCATCGCTTACAAGCGCGACCCCAACGATCCCGGCAGCCTGGGACACAACGACGTGCGCGGCATCGTCGAATCGGACGACGGAACCCTCTGGGTAGCCACCACCTATGGCGGTTTGAACCAATGGGATCGTCAGACCGGAAAATTCCGGCGCTACAAGCACGATCCCAATGACGCCAACAGTTTGGGCGACGGGATTATCTATACTCTGCGTAAGGATGCTGAAGGGATGCTCTGGCTCGGTCTGTGGGGTGGCGGCCTGAACAAGTTCGATCCGAAGACCAGAACCTTCAAGCGCTACAAGCGCCACTCCGACGAGCCCGGCAGCTCGAACCAAAACGAAGTCTGGGCGATCGGCGAAGACGCGAAGGGAAATCTTTGGATCGGGACCAGCCAGGGCCTCGAAAAATTCGATCGCAAGACGGAAACATTCACCCGCTACGGAGAAAAGGACGGTCTCGCCAGCAATAGCGTGGTGACCATTGTGGAAGACAATCAGGGGGCTCTATGGATTGGCACGCGAGGCGGCGGCTTGTCGAGATTCGACCCTCGCACCGGCGCGTTTCGGAATTACGACAAGCACG
Source organism: Accumulibacter sp. (assembly GCF_029255285.1). Lineage (GTDB taxonomy): Bacteria > Pseudomonadota > Gammaproteobacteria > Burkholderiales > Rhodocyclaceae > Accumulibacter. Next base: position 98,147 of record NZ_JAPUVI010000002.1, on the reverse strand, counting down.
ACGGCCTGCAAGGCAACGATTTTTATGAGGCCGTTTGGAAAACCGACGATGGCGAACTCTATTTCGGCGGGGTCAACGGCGTCAATGCCTTTTATCCCCAGGAAGTCAAGGATTCGACTTTCCTTCCGCCCATCGTCATTACCGGATTCCAGGTCTTCAACAAGCCGGTCGCCATCGGCGCTCCCGCCTCGCCTCTGGAACGAGCGATCAACGAAACCGAAGCCTTGACCCTCGGCCACGAGCAGTCGGTGTTCTCCCTGGAGTTTGCCGCTTTGAACTACCGGTTTCCCGACAAGAACCGCTACGCCTACAAGCTGGACGGCTTCGACCAGGACTGGAACCAGGTGGACAGTCGGCGCCGCTTTGCCACCTACACCAACCTCGATCCGGGCACCTATGTTTTCCGGGTCAGAGCCTCGAACAACGACGGCATCTGGAGCGAACAGGAAAAATCGGTACGTATCGTGATCTTGCCACCGTGGTGGAAAACCGTCTGGTTCCGAGTGTTGCTGATCGTCTTCAGCGTAGCGCTGCTGGTCGCCGCCTACCGTCACCGCGTCAGCTTCATCCAGCGGCGCAACCGCGAGCTGGAGCTGCAGGTCGCCGAGCGCACGCGGGCGCTGTCCGAGCAGACGAAGTCGCTGGCCGAAGCCAAGGACGCGGCCGAGTCGGCAAACAAGGCCAAGAGCGTCTTCCTCGCCAACATGAGTCACGAACTGCGCACGCCGCTGAACGCCGTGCTGGGTTTCTCCGACGTGCTGCTGCGCGACGCCCAGGTCGGACGCGAGCATCTCTCGCCAAGCCAGCGGAAACATCTGGCCACCGTACATCGCAGCGGCGAGCATCTGCTCACCCTGATCAACAACGTGCTCGAACTGTCGCGTATCGAAGCCGGGCGCAGCGTGGTGCGCGTCGTCGAATTCGACCTCCACGAACTGCTCGCCGGGCTGCGGGGCATGTTTTCGCTCAAGGCCGAAGAAAAAGGCTTGAGCTTCGGCGTCGAACGCTCCGCCGCGACGCCGCGCTATGTCAGTTGCGACGAGGTCAAGCTGCGGCAGATACTGATCAACCTGCTCGGCAACGCTTTCAAATTCACCGAGCGTGGTGGCATCAGCCTGGCAGTCTCGGTCGTGGGGGGAGAGCCGGCCAACACCGGCGCACGATTGCGCTTCGAAGTCAGCGATACTGGCCTGGGCATCGCCGCCGACGAACTCGAACAAGTCTTTGTTCCCTTCGTGCAAGCGGCGGCGGGACAGCGGGCGACCGAGAGCACCGGCCTTGGCCTGGCCATCTGCCGCCAGTTCGTCGAGCTTATGGGCGGCACGATCCATGCCGAAAGCACCTTGGGCGTGGGCAGCGTGTTCAGTTTCGAGGTTCCGGTTCAGCACGCGACACAGGCGACCGCCGAGACAGCGACCGAGAAGCTGCCGGTGCTCGGCCTGGAAGCCGGTCAGCCCGCCTGTCGCATTCTGGTGGTGGATGACGACATCGACAACCGCCGCCTTCTGCTGAGCCTGCTGGAACCACTGGGTTTCGAGCTTGCCGAGGCCGGCGACGGACAGCAGGCTGTCGATCTCTGGCAGAGCTGGCGGCCGCAGTTGATCTGGATGGACATGCGGATGCCCGGCATGGACGGGCGCGAAGCGACGCGGCGGATCAAGGCCACGGCAGGGGGACACGAAACCAGAATCATTGCGCTCACCGCCAGCAGTTTCGAGGAGGAGCGCAAGGAGATCCTGGCTGCCGGCTGCGACGACTTTCTGCGCAAACCCTTCCGCGAATCGGAACTGCTCGCCATGATGGCGCGGCAATTGGGCGTGCGCTATGTCCGTGGCTTGCCGACGCCGCCACCCGCGGAGCAGCCGACGCTCGATGCCGCGGCTTTGGCTGCCGCCCTGCGGAGCGCGCCGGCCGAGTGGCTGACGCGCCTGGACGCCGCCGCCGTGCGCGGCCAGATCGCCGAGGTGGACGGACTGATCGACCAAGCCCGTGCTTTCGATCCGGCGCTGGCGAGTACCTTGGCGCGCTTCGCCGACGACCTCGACTACGGCCGCATCGCCGCCTTGACGGGTCACGCCATGGGGCACAAAGTGCTAGCATCGGAGAAAGATCCAGGCAAGGACAGCGACTCATGACCGATTCATCCGGCGACGCGCCAAGCTACCTCGGACGAGTGAAGCTCTCGCTTCGACGTTCGGAGTTGTGGCTGGTCACTGTCCTTCCGTTCATGTTGCTGATCGTGATCACCGTCGGCCTGGTCAGCTACTTTTCCTATCGCGGGTCGGAGCGGGCGGTCGCTGTGCTTGCGGCAAGCTTGATGGCGGAAATCGGGGAACGGGTCGAACAGAAGCTATCCCGCCTGTTTGACGACATGGAGCGCGTCACGATCGACAACGCCGCTCGGGTGCGGGCCGGCAAGCTCGATCCCGCCGACGCGTCCGCCGTCGTCGAGCAATTCTCCAGTCAGTTGTCGCAGTTTCCGGACGTGAACACCGCCGCGCTCGGAAGCACGCAGCGGGACTTCACGGTGATCGAGCGCGACTCCGACCAACGGATCCTGCGCGAGTTCGACAAGACCCACAGGCGCTTCGTCAGCCGGCGCTTGAGCGCGCAGGGTGAACGCGGCGAGATCACCGGCGTGATCGAGAACTACGACCCGCAACGCGATCCGCCCCACGATCCGTGGTACCTCGGCGCCATGGCGCGGCAGGGTGAGCCTTTCTGGTACCTGGCCGTTTCGGTGCCGGAAGGGCTCAGCCAGCCGAAGCTGATGTTGATCAACTTTCGTGCCATTCTCGACGGCCCGCGGCCATTGGGCATCGCAGCCGCCAGCAGCTATCTCGGTGACATGAACCGGTTTCTCGCCACGCTCAGCGTTGGTCGTACGGGCCAGGTGTTCATCATCGATCGTCAGGGCAACCTCGTCGCCTCGTCGTCGGGCGAGGCGCCGTTCAAGAGAATACTGGACACGAGTTATGCCGCGACGGCCATGCAGGGCAGGCACCGCCTGGCCGCCGTCGACAGCGCGAATCCGCTCACCGCCAGCAGCGCCCGGGCGATCCTCGATCGCGTCGGCACGCTCGACGGCATCGTTAAGGCGGCGCAGTTCAGCTTCCCATGGAACGACGGCGAACACTTCGCGCGGGTAATTCCTCTGCGGCGCGCCAATCTGGACTTGCTTTCGGTTGTCGTGGTGCCGGCGCGGGATTTCCTGTCCGAGGTCGATCAAGCCCGGCGGATGAGCATCTATCTGGCCGTGCTGGCCGCCGTGATCGCCACCGTAATGGGCGCGTCGATTGCGCGCTGGATCGCGACGCCGATCCAGCGCCTCAATGCCGCTGCCAAGAGGACAACCCGAGGCGAGTGGAACGAGCCGCTGGTCATCCACCGCGCCGACGTGATTGGCGAACTGGCGGAATCGTTCAACCAGATGTCGCAGCAACTCAAGCTGTCGTTCGAAACCCTCGATCAGCGTGTCGAACAACTTGACCGTTCTCGCGAACGGCTCGAGGTGGCCACCCGGGCAGCGGAGATCGGCATCTGGGACTGGGACGTCGAGAAAGACGAGCTGGTGTGGGACGATGCCATGTACCGGCTCTACGGTCTGCGCAAGGAAGACTTTGGCGGCGCCTACGAGGCGTGGTCGGGCGCCCTGCATCCAGAGGACAGGGCACGGACCGAAGCCGGTATCCAGGGCGCGCTGCGCGGCGAAAGGGAATACAGCGAGGAATTCAGAGTCGTCTGGCCCGACGGTTCGGTGCACTACATCCTCGCCGCGTCCCGTACCTATCGCGACGCCGATGGCCGGCCGTTGCGCATGGTGGGCACCAATATCGATACCACCGAGCGCAAGCTGGCCGAAGCCGAACTCATCCAGTATCGCGACCATCTCGCCGAATTGGTCGAACAACGCACAGCGGAACTGGCGCACTCCAACAAGGAACTCATCGTCGCCAAGGATGCGGCGGAGGCGGCAAACCGTGCCAAGAGCGCCTTCCTGGCCAACATGAGCCACGAGTTGCGCACGCCACTGAATGCTGTGCTGGGCTTCTCCGACGTGTTGCTGCGCGAGGCCCAGGCCGGCCGTGAGCAACTTTCGCCGCTACAACGGGAGCATCTGGCCATCATCCATCGCAGTGGGGAGCATCTGCTCACCCTGATCAACAACGTGCTGGAACTGTCGCGCATCGAGAGCGGCCACAGCGTGGTCAACCCCGTCGAGTTTGACCTGCATGAACTGCTTGCCGAATTGGAAGGCATGTTTACGCTCAAGGCTCAGGGCACGGGTCTGGGCCTGAGCGTCGAACACTCGGCTACGACACCACGCTGGCTGCGTGGCGATATAGTCAAACTTCGGCAGATCCTCATCAACCTGCTCGGCAACGCCTTCAAGTTTACCGAGCGCGGCAGCGTCAGCCTGAAGGTGAGCATCGTGGCGGGCGAGCCGGCGGCGGGCGAGCCGTCGCCAGGCCACACCGTCCGCCTGCGCTTCGAGGTGACAGATACGGGTATCGGCATCGCCGGCGACGAACTGAATCGGCTCTTCGTTCCCTTCGCGCAACTGGCGGCCGGGAGCCGGACAGCAGAAGGCACCGGCCTCGGGCTGGCCATCAGCCGGCAGTTCGTGGAACTGATGGGCGGTGCGCTCGATGTGCAAAGCACGCCGGGCATGGGCAGCGTGTTCGGTATCGAGATCCCGCTGGAAGCGTTGGCGGAAATGGCCACGCCGGCCGAGAAGCAACCGGTGGTCGGTCTGGAGCCCGGGCAGCCGAGCTATCGCATCCTGGTGGTGGACGACGACGAAATCAACCGCCGTCTGCTCTCCGGATTGCTGACGCCGCTGGGCTTTGCGGTCAAGGAAGCCGGCGACGGGCAGGAGGCCATCGCCATCTGGCAAAGTTGGCAGCCGCGCCTGATCTGGATGGACGTACGTATGCCGGGAATGGACGGGCGCGAAGCGACGCGCCGAATCAAGGCCGCCGCAGGGGGACATGAAACCAAGATCATCGCGCTCACCGCCAGCAGCTTCGAGGAGCAACGCCAGGAGATCCTGGCCGCCGGCTGCGACGACTTCCTGCGCAAGCCCTTCCGCGAAGCCGAGGTGCTGGACATCCTGGCGCGCCATCTGGGCGTGCGCTATGTGCGCGGCGTCCAGGCCGCGCCGCCAGCCATAGCCCCGGCAATGGATGCCTCAGACATCATTGCGGCCTTGCGGACGGCGCCGGCCGAATGGCTGGCGCGCTTGCAGTGTGCCGCCGTGCGCGCCTGGATTTCCGAGGTGGAGAGCGTGATCGCCGAGGCCCGCGTCTTCGATGCGGCGCTGGCGAGCACCTTGGCGCGTTTCGCCGACAACCTCGACTACGGCCGCATCGCGGCCTTGGCCGAGCAGGCCATGACGTCGTCCACTTTCGAAGGAGAACGCAGTGACGATTGACGACGTAGCTGCCCGCGTTCCTGGCAGCATTCTCGCGGTGGATGACAACCGGGAAAATCTGCGCTTGCTGGTGCGCGTGCTGTCGGCCCAGGGTTACGTCGTGCGGCCGGCGCTGGACGGCGCCACGGCCCTGGTCAGCGCCCAAGCCGAGCCGCCCGATCTGATGCTGCTCGACGTGCACATGCCCGGTATCGACGGCTACGAGGTCTGCCGACGGCTACGGGGCGACCCGCGCACCGCCGCCATTCCCGTGATTTTCGTCAGTGCCGCGAGCGAACTGTTCAACAAGGTACAGGCCTTCGAGGCCGGCGGGACGGATTACCTGACCAAGCCCTTCGAGAGCGCCGAGATACTGGCGCGGGTCGAAGCGAATATTCGCGTGCACCGGCTCAAAGCTCGCTTCGAAGCGCAAAATCTTTCCTTGCAGGCGGAGGTGGCGGAGCGCGAACGAGCGCAGAAAGCGCTGCAAGACTTGAATCAGCGCCTCGAGGCCCTGGTCGGCGAGCGCACCAAGGACCTGATCCAAAGTAACGAGGAACTGCATCGGGAAATCGAGGAGCGCGTTCTGATCGACAAGGCGTTGCGCGAGAGCGAAGCCCGTTTTCGGCGCCTGCATGAAACCATGCGCGATGCTTTCATCAGTGTCGATATGGAAGGCCACATCCAAGATGCGAATTCCGCCTTCCAGGAGATGCTCCGCTACGACCTCGAGGAACTGCAGCGCCTGACTTACGTCGATCTGACACCGCCGCGCTGGCATGGCAGCGAGGCGAGGGTCGTCGAAGAGCAAATACTGGCGCGTGGCTATTCCGACATCTACGAGAAAGAGTACGTTCGTCGCGATGGAACAGTGTTTCCGGTGGAGTTACGCAGCTTTCTGCTGGCCGACGATGGCGGCGTTCCGATCGGCATCTGGGCCATCGTGCGCGACGTCACAGAGCGCAAGCGCGCCGAGGCGCAAATCGAGTCCGCGCTGAGGGAAAAGGAGGTCCTGCTCAAGGAAATCCACCATCGCGTCAAGAACAACCTGCAGGTCGTCTCCGGCCTGCTGGATTTGCAGGCGCGCGAGATTGCTGATCCTGCGGCACGTGCGCTGCTCGGCGACAGTTCGGCGCGCGTACGCGCCATGGCCTTGGTGCACGAACTACTGTACGGTGCGGCGGATCTGTCGAGCGTCGCGTTTGACGCCTTTATCGCTCGCCTGCTCGATCAGGCGACGATCCAGAACCATCGCCCGGAGATCGTCATTGGCCGCGATCTGGCGCCGGCCGCGCTGGGCATCGAGTTGGCGGTGCCCAGCGGCCTGATTGTCAATGAACTGGTCTCGAATGCCTTCAAACACGCGTTTCCGGGCGGCCGCGGCGGACGCGTGGACGTCGTGCTGGAATGCCGTGCCCACGGTGCGATGCGTATTTCGGTGAGCGACGATGGCGTCGGCCTGCCGCCGAACTTTGACATCGCGCGCCAGAAAAGCATGGGCTGGCGGTTGATCGTCAATCTTATCGAGCAGATCGACGGAGAGATCCTCCTGCTTTCGGGAGAGCGCACCGCCTTCGTGTTGGTGTTTCGCGAAGAGCCTCGTGCCGGTCGCGGCCGGAGCCAGGCTCTCGACGCGGCGACCGGCGCAACGAAACCATGGCTTTGCCCGGGCCTTCCCCAGACAGCTGCCGTGCCAACTCCAAACCCGTGAATTGGCCACGCACAATTATTTAGCTGGAGATTTGGCGCTGATGCACCGGATGGCAAGCCGCAGGTCGAACATATCTGCTTCCCTTAGGTGTTAGAATCCGCCACTCCGCTGTTAGCGTACGGGATTCGTCATGACTTTTGCAGCCCTGCTCGATGCCGAAATCGGGCGCAATGTCGCGGCCGCACTCACCGAGGATGTCGGGAGCGGCGACCTGACCGCACAACTCGTTCCCGCCGGCGTCCGCGGTCGCGCCGCTGTTGTCGCCCGCGAGGACGCCATCCTGTGCGGCTGCGCCTGGTTTGAGCGTTGCTTCACGACGCTCGAGCCAAGCATAGAGATCGTCTGGCACGCGCAGGATGGCCAACGCATCGCTGCGGATCAACTGCTCTGCGAGATCATCGGCCCCGCCCGCGCATTGCTCACCGCCGAGCGCAGCGCGCTCAACTTTCTGCAGTTGCTGTCGGGTGTCGCCAGTAAGGCAAGGCGCTTCGTCGACCTGGTCGCCGGTACGCGGGCCCAGATCGTCGACACCCGAAAGACGATCCCCGGCCTGCGCCTGGCGCAGAAGTACGCGGTTCAGTGCGGCGGTGGCGGCAACCACCGCCTTGGCTTGCATGACGGAATTCTGATCAAAGAAAATCATATTCTCGCCGCCGGCAGTATCGCGGCGGCTCTGACGGCAGCCCGGCTGATCGCACAGACAGCGGCCGGGCGCTGCCAGTTCGTCCAGATCGAGGTCGAAACCCTGGACGAGTTGCGGCAAGCGCTCGCGGCCGGAGCGGAAATGATATTGCTGGACAACATGAATCTTGCGCAAATGCGTGAAGCGGTGGTCATGACCGCCGGCCGCGCGATTCTCGAAGCCTCCGGCAATGTCAGCGTCGAGACCGTGCGGGGAATTGCCGAAACCGGCGTGGACCGCATTTCGATCGGCGGCTTGACCAAGGATGTTCGCGCGCTCGACCTGTCGATGCGTTTCGTCGCCTAGTTCGCGCGCCGCATCCGAGTTCTGCACATCAAGTAAAAGGGTGGTTTGATGCTATTCGCGCTGTTCTATGTAGTGGCGATCACGATTCTGATCATGCACTTCACTGGCTTCCTCGCCCGGCACAATCTCGAATGGCTGGTGCTCGTCCTCGCCGTTGCCGTATTTCCTGCCGTCATTTATCTTTGACGCTCATCGCATCAACCCGCTGCGCAATCAGCCGCTTGACAGTCTCGACGCTGACATCGACCACTTCGACCCTCTGCGGCAAATCTTCGATGCCCTGCAAACCAGGCGGACGTACCGGCTGACAGCCAATGGCCTCGACGATCGTTTCCTCGAACTTGGCCGCTAGGGCGGTCTCCAGCACGACCATCGGCATCTCCGGCGTTCGCCATTGGGCGGCTACCTTGAGCCCGTCGGCCGTATGCGTATCGATCATCAGACCGTATTTCTCATACGTTTGGCGGATCGTCAGCAAGCGATCGGCGTGCGTGCTCTTGCCCGAGACAAAGCCGAAATCGGGCAAGCGGGCAAGAAACGGGGTTCCGGACAGGTCGAAACTACCTCCCGCGTCGACCGCCGCCCACAATCGGCGAACCACCGCCGGATCGCGCCCCACGAGATCGAACACGAAACGCTCGAAGTTGGACGCCTTCGAGATGTCCATCGACGGACTCGACGTGGTGCGGGTTTCAGCGGCGGAGCGTGGACGGTAAACACCGCTCCGGAAAAACTCGTCGAGCACGTCGTTCTCGTTGGTCGCCAGGACCAGGCGGCCGATCGGCAAGCCCATCATGCGCGCGATGTGCCCGGCGCAGATATTGCCGAAGTTCCCGGAAGGCACGGCAAAAGCCACTTGCTGCCGATCGCTGTCGGTTGCCGCGAAGTAGCCCTTGAAATAGTAGACGACCTGGGCAGCCACCCGCGCCCAGTTGATCGAGTTGACCGCACCGATGCGATACCTGGCCTTGAAGGCCTGATCCTTGAACACGGCCTTGACGATATCCTGGGCATCGTCGAACATGCCGCGCACGGCGATATTGTGGATGTTGGCATCGTGCAGCGAGTACATCTGGGCGCGCTGAAAAGCGCTCATCCGTTCATGCGGCGAAAGCATGAAGACGTGCACGCCCTGTTTCCCACGCAACGCGTACTCGGCCGATGAACCGGTATCGCCCGAGGTCGCGCCGAGAATGGTGATCTCTTCCCCCTTGATCGCCAACACGTACTCGAAAAGGTGGCCCAGCAACTGCATGGCCATATCCTTGAAGGCCAGCGTGGGGCCGTTGGACAGTTCGAGAATCGCCAGCCCGGCTTCGCCGCGCGCCGCATCCGGCCGCTCGAGCCAGCGCAGGGGTGCGATGTCTCTGGCTTGCCCGTCGCGGCGTCCATTCCCGAAAACCTCCGCCGTGTAGGCCCGGCCAACAAGACGCCGCAGGTCGGCCAGCGGGATGTCGTCGATGAACTTGCCAAGAACGGCGCAGGCCAGTTCCGCGTACGACAGCGTCCGCCATTGCGCAAGTTCGGCCACCGTGACTCGGGGATAGGTTTCCGGCACATAGAGGCCACCATCCGGAGCCAGCCCGGCAAGCAGTATCTGGCTGAAGCTCGGTCCTGGCGAATCGGCTGTGCTGGAGGGATTACCGCGAGTCGAAAGGTAGCGCATGATGATGACCGTCGGGACGTGGCGAGAAGAGGGAGCAACAAAGGCGGCAGTCTAGCACGCTCTCTACAGCGCACGGCCGGCAGCCGGAGCAAGTCGCGTCAGCGGCACGTCACGCGCTGATGACGCAGTTCTTACCCGCCCGCTTGGCCTCGTAGTTCGCTGCGTCGGCACGCCGAATCGACTCGTCGAGCGACTCGCTGAAGCGCTGAACGACGACACCGGCGCTGAAGGTGGCGACGATCTCACGCCCCGGAACGGCGCTCGCCGCGAACTGACGCTGAAAGCGGGAGATCGCCGCCACCGCCTCGGCGAGCGCCGTTTCCGGCAGCAGCAGGACGAACTCTTCGCCACCGAAACGACACAGGATGTCCGACGGGCGTAACGCCGTGCGCAAACCCTTGACCAGATGCACGAGCACGTCGTCACCCGCCTGGTGACCCAGGGTGTCGTTCAAGGCCTTGAAATTGTCGAGATCGATCATAGCAACGGCGAGTTGGCTACCACTACGGCGCGCGCGGGCAATCTCGCGTCGGTAGGCGTCCTCGAAGCCTCGACGATTGAGCGCGCCGGTCAAGACGTCGGTGAAGGCGGCCGCGCGCGCCTCGGCCAAGGCCGCTTCGAGCTCACCTATGCGTGCTTCGGCCGCCAGAAGTTCCATCAGCGGCGTTGGCGAAACGGGCGTGGCCAGCCGCCGGATATGCAGGTGGTGGGCGCGACCCGGCGCCGCCGGCGGCAGAGCGCGCTCCGCCGCGGCCTGCCGCTGGACGGAGGGTTGCCGGTGAAGGCGGCGCGACGCGCGCCGCGATGACAGAACATGGAGTGAGTGATCGTGCTTGAACATTTTCTTGACTCCGTCCGATGAGCCGCTGACAACCGGGATTACCTCGCCAACGGATGCTCACCGGGAATCTTGAGACTTATTTCACGGATCTGTGGCTTCCCGGTTGTGCAACATCTCTTCTGCAGGGCGGCGGCTGGATAGGCGAAGCCGACAAGCTGACGGCGAGCGGCGTCGCCGGCTCGTCGAGCGCACGGTGCAGGAGAAGCGCCGGGGCATCGACCCGCCGGCAGTGGCGCAGCCTGCCGAGTTGCCGGAAACCCAGGCAGCGCTGATAGTAGGCCGCGTGACGGGGGTTGACTTCGATCACCACGTCACTGGCCGCGAAGAACTCTCTGCCGTAGCGATGCGCGGCCTGCCACAGACTGTTCAGCAGACCCGGCGAACGATGCTCCGGGTCGACCGCCAGCCTCGATACTTCGCACACGGTGCAGCCGGCGCGGCGCAGGCCGGCCAACTCGCTCGCGTACAGGGCATCGGCCAGCAAGCCGGCCGGCGAATCACCGCCGACGGTGAGCGTCGCCACCACATCGTCGTCGCACCATGCGACGAGTGTCAGCCGGCTGGCGTCTTCGCCTTGCGGGGCAAGCGATTCGGTGCGGTAACCTCGCCCGGCGTACATGCGTCGCACCAGAAGGCTGGCCAGTCCTTGCTGTTGCACCGTTCTGGCCAGACGAATGTCTTGCGCGCGTTGGAGCGAGGACCCTCCAGGAAGTCGACGCGGCGACAGCGACACGCGCTCTGCCGGCGGTCGCGGCGACATCCGGTCGTCTGGCCCGAAGGGCGCGGCAGACCGCCGACCGCCGTCGATGACGATGGACATGCGAAGCTCGTCCGTCGATCGCTTGGTCAGACGAGCGCGGCGGCGAGCGTTTGGATCACCGTCCTCGGCCGAGCAGCGTCCTGGTCGGCCAGCACGCCGATCTCGCCGCACAGTTCGCCGCCCTCGTCGACCACCAACTTGCCGTAACGAATCTTGCCGCTGACCCGCCCGGTCGAATGGATGATCAGTTGGCAACGCGCGGTCAGTTCGCCATCGAAACTGCCGTGGATTTCGGCGATATCGATACTCACTTTGCCGACGAAGGCGCCGCTCTCGGCGATCCTGATCACCCGGCTGTCCATTGTCGCCTCGACCCGGCCTTCGACCACCAGCGTGTCGCAGTCGAGAATCTCGGCGCCCTTGAGCTTGACGTCGGGACCGACCAGTAAGCGGGCGTCGATCACCTTGTCGTTGGCCGGCGACGGCCGCGGTTCGGCCACCGCCGTACGCACCGGCGAAACGGCCGGACCGACCGCCGGAGTGATGGCCGCTTGAGCGGCGACTGGCTTGTGACCAACCGCACCGGCCGCCGCTGTTTGTACGGCCGGAAGCGCGCCACCCGTACCCGTGTCTGCCGCGATCGATGAGGTGGCGGACGGCAGACCAGTGGCCGCGGCCGGCTGGGAGTCGCGACGCGTGATCGTCTCATTGCGACTAAAGACGTTGGGTTTGTTGAACATCTGTTCTCCTTTTCGCTTGAGTTGTCGAAGCCAACTTCCGGAGAACCAAAGCGGAATTCATGCCAGACTCTAGTTATTCAAGAAATCAGTCTGTTAAAAAAACAAGCCGACTCCCTCTCGAGCTTCCTCCCCGTTCGCTGTCGTGAAAGACCGACGCCATCGACGAGCTTTTCCGAAAAGTCCTGCGGGTCCAGAGACTTGCTTTGTCGTCAGGTGGCGACATCACACACAAGGTATTGATTGTTGGCTCCTAAACAGAAGCGAGCGAGCTTCCCACGGGCTGGGTACGGAGAAATTTCTCGCCCATGAAGTCTCTCCGGCGGTCTAGAATGGTGATCTGCTCGACAAGCGACAAGCCTTGCTGGCCACGCCCGACACGCGGCCAGCCGGGTGCGGCGCGACTTTCGGCAATCTCCGCCGGCGCCCGAGCCGGCCCGACGAGGCCGACGCTCCGACACCGCCCGCGTAACCGAGCGGCCATCCTCGACCACCCACCGTTGCCCGGAGAAGGCATTGACCATGCTTCGCCTGTCGTTTCGCCAGAGCATGCTGGCTGGCTTCCTGTTGATCGCCTTGCTGCTGAGTTGGGCAGCGGTACGGAGTTGGCTCGTGCTCGAACAGTTCGTCGAACGAAGCCGCCAGGACGGCGAGCGTGCGCTGCAGCTCAGCGCGTCGATCCAGGAACTCGCGGACCGCCGTGTGGACCTCGAACGGAACGCGCGGCAATTCCTCGTTCTCGACGATGCGACGCTACTCGAACGCTTCGACGCCAACGTCGCGCACGCTCTGGCGACGGTCGGTCGGCTCGAGTCGATCGCCGGGCAGGCGCTGGGCCGGCTTCCCGGCGACTGGCGCCAAGCGGTCGATGAACTCGGACAGGGGCTTCACCAGGCGGCGTCCGGCGGCGCGCTGTTTCCCCTGCTGAACCGGCTGGCCGAAGTCAACAGCGCGCTCGGGCACGCTGGCCAGCACTGGATCGACGAGCAGAATGCCGGCCTGCTGGCCGAACTCGATAAGAGTCGCCAACAACTCGCCGGGCTGGTGGCGGCCGCCGTCGGCGGCGCCTTCCTGGTCGCACTGGCCATGAGCTGGTGGCTGGCGCGGCCGATCGGCACGCTGGAGCGTGCCATCGAACAACTCGGCGAGAGCCGCTTCGCTACGCCGGTGGCGGTTGACGGGCCGGCCGACCTGCAGCGCGTCGGACGCCGGCTCGACTGGCTGAGACAGCGCCTGGGCGAACTCGAAGCCGAGCGCTCGCGCACCCTGCGGCACGTCTCGCACGAACTGAAAACGCCGCTGACGGCTTTGCGCGAAGGTATCGCGCTGCTGCAGGAACAGGTACCGGGGCCACTCGACGGAGCGCAGCAGGAAGTGGTCGATATCCTGCAGCACAACGTGATGTCGCTGCAGAGGCAACTCGAAAGCCTGCTGCGGCTCAATGCCGCGTCCTTCGAGGCACGGCGCCTGTCCTTCCGCCCGCTAGCGCTGCGCCGGCTACTGGCCAATGTCGTCCAGGGCCGTGAACTGCAGATCCAGGCGCGCCAACTGACGGTCCTGCGCCGTGCACCGGCGATCACACGCGCCCTCGACGGTGAAAAGCTGTCGGTGGCGGTGGATAACCTGCTCTCCAACGCCATCGATTTCAGCCCCGAAGGCGGCGTCATCCGGCTGGAGGTCAGCGCCACCGGCAAGATGCTCCGCATTTCCTGCATCGACCAGGGACCGGGAATTGCCGCCGACGACGCGGAACGGATTTTCGAGCCCTTTGTCCAGGGCCGTCGTGCCGCGCCGGCGCCTCGCCAGGGCAGCGGAGTTGGCCTGTCGATCGTGCGCGACCTGATGACCTCGATGGGTGGGCGGGTCGCCCTGGTGCCCGGCGACGGCAAGGCCAAGGGCGCGCATTTCCGGCTCGAGCTACCCTGTGAAGCCTAGAGGCAATGGCGTGAACCGCTTCCGCGCTGGCCGACGAGCGCTCACCCTGCTCGCCGCCGCCCTGTTGGCCACGGCCTGCGTCGCGCCACCGGCGGCCCCGCCGGAAGCGCCGCCGGTGGCGGCCAAGGTCGACGAAGCGGCGATGTTGCCGCTGCTCGGTTACCTGCAACTGCTGCAACGCATGTCGCCACCGGAACTGCTACGCGAACGCGGCGTCCTGGCGGCGATTCCGCAAACCCCGGCGACTCATCTTCGCCTGGCGATGCTGCTGGCGCAGCCACGCGGGCCGCTCGACCTCGGTCGCGCGCTCAGTTTGCTGGACGGGGTGCTGAAAGCCAGGGAAGCGGCCGCGGTCAGCCTGCACCCGCTGGCCCAGACCCTCGCCAGTCAGTTCCAGGAGCGGCTCAGACTCGACGCACAGAACGACAGACTCGCCCAACAGTTGAAGGAAAGCCAGCGGCGCAACGTCGAACTGCAGGAGAAGCTCGATGCGCTGACCGACATCGAGCGTTCGCTGTCGACACTCCCGACGAACAGCCGGAACTTGCCCGGAGCGACCCGATGAAGCCCCTGCCCCGTGCGGCGGCGGCGCACGTCCTGGTGATCGACGACGACCTCGACCTGCTGCGCCTCCTGTCGATGCGCCTTCACGCCCGCGGTTTCCGAGTATCGACGGCGACCTCGGCCGAGGAAGGACTGGCGCGCATTGCCGTCGAACCACCACAACTGGTGGTGAGCGATATTCGCCTGCCAGGCCTGGACGGCCTGGCGCTGTTCGACGAAATCCGCGCCACCCGACCGACCCTGCCGGTAATCCTGCTCACCGCGCACGGGACGATCCCGGACGCGGTGCAGGCCACCTCACGCGGCGTCTTCGGCTATCTGACGAAGCCTTTCGACAGCAAGCGGCTGCTCGAGAAGATCGAACAGGCATTGCAGCTCTCGCCGCTCGGTGGCAACGGGCACGAAGACGGCACGGGCGAAGCCTGGCGCGAAGATATCGTTTTCCGCAGCAGCCGCATGGCGGAGTTGCTCGAAGAAGCCCGCGTGGTCGCCGCCTCGGACGCCAGCGTCCTGATCCGCGGCGAAAGCGGAACCGGCAAAGAGGTTCTGGCGCGCGCCATCCACCGCGCCAGCCGGCGCGCGCGGGCGCCCTTCGTGGCCATCAACTGCGGCGCGATTCCCGAGCCATTGCTCGAGTCCGAGCTTTTTGGGCACGTCCGCGGCGCGTTCACCGGCGCCGCCAAGGCGCACGCCGGTCTGTTCCAGTCGGCCGACGGCGGCACGCTGTTTCTCGACGAAATCGGCGACATGCCACCGGCGCTACAGGTCAAATTGCTGCGCGTATTGCAGGAGCGAGCCGTGCGGCCGGTCGGCGCGACGCGCGCCGAGCCGGTGGACGTGCGCGTGCTCTCGGCGACGCATCGCGATCTGGAAGCGGCCATGACCGAGGGACAGTTTCGCGAGGATCTCTATTATCGTCTCGATGTCGTGACGCTGACGCTGCCGCGTCTCGACGAGCGGCGCGAAGACATTCCCCTGCTTGCCAACTCCTTCGTCCAGCAACTGGCGAAGAAATACGGCAAGCCGATCGCCGGCATCGCGCCGGAAGCGCTCGAAGCGCTTGCCGTCGCCGCCTGGCCGGGCAATGTCCGGCAGCTCTACAACGTGGTCGAGCAGTCCTGCGCCCTGGCGACGACGCCGCTGATTCCGCTGACGCTGATCCAGCGCGCCCTGCGCGTGCCGGCGCTCGAGGCGATGACCTACGCCGAGGCCAAGCAGCGCTTCGAGCGCAACTATCTTGTGCAGATCCTCAAGCTGACTGACGGCAATGTCGCCGACGCGGCGCGCCTCGCCGACCGCAACCGTACCGAGTTCTACCGCCTGTTGCAGAAGTACGAGCTGACACCGGCGATGTTCCGCAGCGCGCCCGGCAGTTCGGGGCTCGCCGAACGCTGACGCGAAAGCCCGTCTCTCGGCCACGCTACAACAACGAAGCGACGCAGGAAGGGCGAGCAGCGGCGGGCCGACCGTCGTCGCCGTGACCTCGTCGGCCTCAAGCATCGCGGTGGACGATAAAAGGCTTCCGGCGATCACGAGGCAGAAACGAGGATGGCCGATCGCTGCCCCCGGCTCGTGCAGATCGCGGCTGGCCCAGGCGGCGATCCCGGCACACAGCGCTCGGCGGTCAACAAACCACATCGATTGCAGCGCACCGTGCAAACCCTCGGGGCTGTCGCCCAGCGCGTCCGGATCGTCGATCCGCTCGCTGCGCAAAAGTTCGCCGAATAGACCGAATCGGCTGCAACAGACTCTCTGACGCCGACCGCCGCGGGCGATCGGCTGAAACGGCAGCCGCCTAGCGCGAGCGCCGCTGCATGTCGGCCAGCGCGGCCATCAGCCAGGAACGCATGCCGATGACGATGGTGTAGGGTCGGCGTTGCTCGGGCGGCAGCCTCTGGTCGGCCAGATGCTGCTTGGAAAAATCCTGGCCGATGCGCATCAGCCGTTCGCGGAAGGAATTGGCAAGACCGCGACCGATCTTGCCGTGCACCACCATCAGCATCTCCGATTCGCCGTCGAAACCGCCGGCGAAATAGTCGTGCAGCACCTCCTTGCGGAAGAAGGCCATCACCGGACCATGCGGCAGCCAGCGAAACCCCTTGGCCACCTTGAGCCGATAGCGGTTGCCGGGGCGCAGGTCGATGATGCCAAGCTTGTCGAGCCGGGTCAGGCAGCGCACCAGGGCCGCCTCGGTCAGATCGTAGGTGGCGAGAATTTCCTCGACCGGCATCTGGCTCATCACGCAGATCGCCACCACCAGCAGTGTGCGGTCCGCGACCACCGCGTTTTCCTGCGCCAGCGTCAGCTCCAGCATCAGTGGCTGGGCGTCGGCGACGCGGCGCGCCAGATCGGCGAAATCGAGGTTGATGACGCGGCAAATGTCGTCGATGCGCGATACCGGCATGTCGCCCCCCTTCGAGAACATGCGCTTGACGCTGGACTCGGCTAGGCCGAGCCGCGCGGCCACCATCGCGTAGGTGACGCCGGCGGCCTTGAGTTCAGCCTTGAGATGGGTCAGCAGGTCGGCGGTCGTACTCATGATAATGGAGAATGGGGCGCCAAAAGTATCTCCAAACGATACTACAAGTCGCCATCGAGTAGACGCCGCTGCCTTGTCTTGCCCCATCGACGCGCTTTCCCCATGATGCAGCCGTCAAACCTGACGCACATTGGGAGCTCACCATGGAAAACAAGACACGCATCATCCAACGCGACACCGGCGCCTGGCGCCTGCAGGTCTGGATTTCCTTCGCCATCGCCCTGCTGCTCTGCGGCAGCGGCCTGGCTTGGCTACCCGGCGGCGACCTCGATCGCGCCTTCATGATCATGGGTTACTTCTTCTGCCTCTCGTCGGCTTTCGCTCTGGCCAAGTACGTGCGCGACAACGCCGCCAAGACCGCCGACACGCCCATGTGGTCGCTGGTGGTCTGGGGTGGCTTCGTGCTGTCCATGGTGCTCACCGCATGGGGACTGTGGCGCATGGAAATCAACCCGACCTGGAAGGCTTATCTGCTGGTGAGTTGGCTCTACCTGATCTCGTCGGCCTTCACCCTGGCCAAAACGCTGCGCGACGCCTACGAAGCCGATCGTCTCGAGTGCGCCCAGGAGGTGGCGAGCGGCCAGTCGGCCGCCGATTTCGGTGCCGCCAAGCACTGACCCTCACGTCCTCAGGGAGCTCGCCATGACCACCGATCTGTCACGCCGCACTGCCGTGCGCACGCTTTTCGCGCTCGCCCTTGCCCCTGCCGCCGCCCTGTTCGCCGCGCCTGTCCACACACACGGCAGCGAGGCCAGCGCAGCGTCCAGCCTGTTGTTGTCGGTGCCAGTCGCCGCGCTGAGCGTAGCGCCGGCGATGATCCTCAGTGCCGGCGCCACGCTCAGCGTGGTGGCGGTCGATACGCTTGCCGGCGGCACGGTGTGGTTGCTGCGGCGAACTTCCGACGGCGCCACCGCGAGCCTGCGCCTCGGCGCCGAGATCGCGGGAAGCGTCCTGGTGGTCGCGGGCAGTGTGATTTTGGTGACCGCCGTCACCGCCGGTTGGCTGCTGTCGGTAGCCGGCGAAGTAATCTGCCTGGTGCCCAATGCCTTGGGCGAAGCGCTGCTCTACAGCGAGAGGATACGGTGATGAGCTTCCCCAATTTCAGCAGAGCTTGCTTACGCCACGCACTGTGCGCCATGCTCGCCGGCGCGTGCCTAGCGCTGGACACGGGCGCGGCGGCGGCCGGCCAGTTCTGCGAGCCGCGAAAACGCAGTCTGGAGTCCATTCGGCGCGATCTCTCACTGGCCGCCAGCGTGGCCCAGCAACTCGACGAGTTGGCCCGGCGCGGCACCCAGGTGCTGTTGATTGCTCGATCCGGCCAGGATCTGAGCGACTACGGCCTGCGCTATTCACACCTCGGCATCGCCTATCGCGACGAGGCAGCGCTCGACGGACGCGGCGCCTGGCGCGTGGTGCATAAGCTCAACCAATGCGGCACCGATCGCAGCATGCTCTACCGGCAAGGATTGGCCGAGTTCTTCGGCGACGGCCTGCACGCGCACGAGGCCGGCGTGGTCGCGCTCAAGCCCGCAATCGCTGCTCGCATCGTCTACCGGCTCAAGGACGACCGCCTGCTCGGCACCTTGCACGAGCCGCGCTACAACATGCTCGCCTATCCATGGTCCGGACCCTACCAGCAAAGCAACCAGTGGGTAATCGAAACGCTGGCGTTGCTCGTCGAACCGGGTGCAAGCAACCGGGAGGCAGCCCGCAGGTGGCTGCTCGGCCACAACTACCGCCCGACGACATTGCGGATTCCTGCGCTGACGCGCCTCGGCGCGCGCCTATCGGCCGCCCACATCAGCTTCGACGACCATCCGTTCGAGCGCCGCATGGCCGGTCAGATCGATACCGTAACGGTAGACTCGGTGTTCGCCTGGTTCGACCGCGCCGGTCTGGGCGAGGCGCCGCTCCACTTGCGTCGCCGGCCTGACGGATAATTCCCCAACTGGCCACTTCGGCGGGGAAAACGGAGTTTTTGGGCAGACGGGCCCGCTTCCGCCTGTTCATGCGTCAGAGGCGTGGCCAGTACTTTGGCATTGACAGCGCCGATGGTGCAATGCAGAATCAAGGGTCGGGGTCGTCAGCGGATATTGCCATCGTCGCGGTCCGGAGCTGCCAGTCGTTTCAATCGTCAACCAGAAAGGAAAGATCTATGACGCAACGTGTTGCTTTGGTTACCGGTGCTATGGGCGGAATCGGTACCGCCATCTGCCAGGAACTGGCCAAGGCTGGCCACAAGGTGGTTGCCGCCTATCATCCGGAATTCGACAAGCCGGCGGAGTGGACGAAAGCCATGGCCGAAGCCGGTTTCAACGACTTCATTTGTGTTGCCGGCGATGTCTCCGACTATGATTCCTGCGTCAACCTCGTCGCCGAGGCGGAAGCCAAGGCAGGCCCGATCGATATCCTAGTAAATAACGCCGGCATCACCCGCGACAAGATGTTCGCGCGAATGGAACCGGCGCAGTGGAATGCCGTGATCTCGACGAACTTGGGTAGCCTCTTCAACATGACCAAGCAGGTCGCGTCGAAGATGGCCGAGCGCGGCTGGGGCCGGATCATCAACATTTCATCCGTCAATGGCCTCAGGGGTCAAGCTGGTCAGACCAACTATTCGGCAGCCAAAGCCGGTGTGATTGGTTTTACCAAGGCACTTGCCGCTGAACTGGCGGCCAAGAACGTGACCGTCAACGCCATCACGCCCGGCTATGTGGCAACCCAGATGGTGATGGCGATCAAGCCCGAGATCCTGCAGGGCATCATCGATACGGTGCCGATGAAGCGTTTGGCCAAACCCGAAGAGATCGGTGGGGCCTGCGTCTATCTTGCTTCCGAGATCGCCGGTTTCATGACGGGCTCGACGATGAACATCTGCGGTGGTCTGTACTACCAATAGACCTGCCTTTTTCTTTCGCAGCGGTCAGAACAGGCTCCGAGAGGGGCCTGTTTTTTTTGGCTGGAGTATAATTGTGCTGCACCGCACCAACGCGCTCCCGCCGAGTCATCAGCCAATGGAGGAAGGGTTATCATGCCCGAGCAGTTGCGACTGATCAAGAAGTACCCGAACCGCCGTCTTTACGACACCAAGACAAGCGCCTACATTACCTTGAGCGATGTCAAGGATCTGGTGCTGTCGCGCGAGAATTTCAACGTGCTCGACGCCAAGACCGGCGAAGATATCACCCGCGCCATTCTGTTGCAGATCATACTTGAGGAGGAGGCGGCCGGCATCCCGTTGTTTACGACCGACCTGCTCGCCCAGATGATCCGATTCTATGGTCACGCCATGCAGGGGATGCTCGGCAAGTATCTGGAGACCAACATCAAGTCTTTTGTCGATTTCCAGAAAAAGCTGCAGGACCAGTCGCAGCAGCTCTACGGCGAAAACAGCAGCCAAATGCAAAGTGATATGTGGTCGCAGTTCATGAACTTCCAGGGGCCGGCAATGCAGACGATGATGGCCACTTATATGGAACAGAGCAGGAAGATGCTGCACCAGATGCAGGACCAGTTGAAGACCCAGACGCGTACTCTGTTCACCAGCATTCCTCTGCCCGGGTTTCCTGCGGATACGGGCAAACCAACGGGCGACACCGAGAAATAACACTCGTCCGACAGCCCGTGCCGACGCGACTTGCTCGACCAAGCGGGCTGCCGTTACCTCAACCCCGCCGACGAAAAATCCACCTCGACAAGGCGCGCCGACCGGGATTCGGTCACACCGGGACTAGCGCAACAACGCCACATAGGTGGCGGCGATGATCGCCGTCGTAATGACACCACTGATGTTGGCCCCGAGTGCCTGGGGCAGGATGATTGCGCCGGGGTTCGCGTCGGTGGCGATCTTCTGGACTACCTTGGCCGTTGTCGGAACGCAACTGACGCCGGCGACGCCGATCATCGGGTTGTACTTTCCCCCAGTCCAGAAATAAAGGATGTAGCCGCCCAAGATGCCGCCCAGTGCAGAGATGGTCAGCGCCAGCATGCCGAGCAACAGCAGCTTCAAGACCGTCGGGTCGAGCAGCGTGTTGGCTTCGCAGAGAATGCCGAGAGTCAAGCCGAGGAAGAAGGTTGCGGCATAGAGAAACACTTCCCCGAGTAGCTTGGTAAAGGCGTCGATTCCACTCTCGCGTACCGCGACGCCGAGAAACAGCGAGAAGAACAGCGGTGCGGCGACCGGAAAAAGCAGACATAGCAACGTGCAGGCAACGACCGCAAAAGTGAGCTTTTGCGACCGGCTGATCTTCGGTCCGCGGTCCGCCACCATGTTGATGCCACGAATATGCTTGGGTATCAGCCACTTGATCAGGTAGGGATAGGCACCATAGGTGAGGCCAAGATACAGGTAGCCGACGACCGTAATCGGTACGAACAGGTCCTTGGCAAGCACCAGCGAAGTAAATAACACCATTGGCCCATCAGCGCCGCCGATCGTCGCCACTGCCGCCGCTTGTCCCGGATTTAGGCCCAGCCAGACGGCGATCGGAAAAACGGCGATCGTTCCGAGTTCGGCGAACAAGGCGATGAAGATACTCTGGAAAGGACGTGCCATCACGTAACCGACGTCGAGAAGGACGCCGATCCCCATAAAAACCAGACAGGCGATCAGTCCGTTGCTGAAGGTCAGCGTGTAGATCGGTTGCAACCAGTCGATCTGCATGATGTTCATCAGTTCGATCGGATCCGAAATCAACGGATCGACGAACAGCGTTCCCATTTTCCTGCCCTCGAGGAACATCACCCCAGCGTTGACCGACGACATGCCCAGCCCCATCGGGATCATCAGCAAAGGTTCGAGGACGTTCTTGGAGCCCAGATAAATCAGAACAAAGCCGAGCAGCATCAAGAAGATGCGCCCGAACATGATTTTCGGCTCGGAGGCCGCCAGCGTGGCGATCCCCTGGAACAGATCGAGAAAATGAATGCCTTCCATACGCTTTAGTCCTCGCGCCCAGCGAAAGCTATCGCTCGCCGGCGCATCGAATTGCGGGCGGCAGGAGCTCGCTCCTGCTTGTTTGTCCAGCTCAAGCGATGGTCACCAGTGGCTGACCGCCCTCGACGGCATCACCCGGAGCGACCAGCACACGGGTAACTTGCCCGGCGCGAGTTGCCATCACCGGAGTCTTCATTTTCATGGCTTCGAGAACAAGAAGACGGTCGCCGACGGCTACCGTCTGACCGACCTTAACGTCGACCTCGACCACGACGCCACCCATTCCCGCAACCGCGTCACCAGCCTCGGCAGCCCGCGGCGCCGCGGCAGCCGCCGGCGCCGCGCTGGTGGCGCTGCCGGCCGCCGCCGCGACGGGAAGCGGAGCGGCGGGGACGGATTGCGCCGCTTGTCCGGCGGTGAGTTCCAGAACGCTGACCTCGTACTCGCGTCCGTTGACGGTAACCTTGAATTGTCTGGGCATGTCTTACTCCTGTTATCTGGGGCCTCGGCCCGCAGGCCCCGGCGTATGGGAATGCTGGGCGGCGCGCGCGCCGGCTGCCCAGCCATGACTGGTTGGCGCGATGTGCAGTATGCGGTGCGGTCCCATGGCGACAAATATCGCCGCCGACAGCGCGGCAACGTCTTCATCGGGAACGCCGAGTCCGATTGGGCATACGGTGCCGATCGGAATGTCGAGCGGCTTGATCTTCTCCATCCTCCCAGTGATCGAAACCATCAGCTTGATCAATACGGCGACGAGCACCGAGATGACGATGGAAATGCCGTAGACCTGTAACGCGGTCAAGATGGCGTCAGTTGCCATGGGGGTATCTTCCTTCCGTAGCCGGTTACATGGGGATATTGCCGTGTTTCTTGGCCGGCCGGAGCTCGCGCTTGTCAAGGATCTTGCGCAAGGCGAGAGCCACCATCCAGCGCGTGTCCTGCGGCTCGATGACATCGGTGATGTAGAAATTGCTCGCCGAGACGTAAGGCGAGGCAAACTCGTCGCGGTATTCCTGCGCCAGTTCCGCCGCCTTGGCCTGGCGATCCTCGGCCTGGTCCAGTTCTTTGCGATAGAGGATTTTGACCGCGGCTTCGGCACCCATGACCGCGATCTCGGCCGTAGGCCAAGCGTAAACCATGTCGGCGCCCATTTCCTGGCTGCACATGGCGAGGTAGGAGCCGCCGTAAGCCTTGCGCAGGATAACCGTAATTTTCGGCGCGGTGCACGAACCGTAGGCCGAAAGCATCTTCGCTCCATGACGAATGATTCCTCCGCGCTCCTGCTCCACACCTGGCAGAAAACCCGGAACGTCGACCAGGGTCACCACCGGCACGTTGAAAATATTGCAGGTCCGCACGAAACGAGCGACCTTGTCCGCCGCATTGAGGTCGAGTGCGCCAGCCATCACCATCGGCTGGTTGGCGACGATGCCGACAATGACCCCGCTAATGCGGGCAAAACCGACGATCACGTTGCGGGCGAAGCCAGCATGCACCTCAAGAAGCTCCCCCCGGTCAACGAGCCGGCGAATCACCGCATACATATCAAGCGGCGCGGAAGGGCTGTCCGGAATGCAGTCGTTGATATCGGGATCTTCCAATTCCTCGATTGGTACGGACAGATCGTGTGGAGGGTCCTCGGTATTGTTGGCTGGCAGATAAGACAGCAGCGACTTGACCAGTGCGATGGCATGCGCGTCGTCTTCGGCGACGAAGTGCGCGTTGCCGCTGACTGTCGAATGCATTTCGGCACCGCCAACCTCGGCCATCGTCGTTGCGCGGCCGGTAACGGCCTTGATCACCTCCGGTCCGGTAAGGAACATGTGCGCGTTGTGGCGCGTCATGATCACGAAATCCATCAGCGCAGGCGAGTAGGCAGCACCGCCGGCGCAGGGACCGCATATCACCGCGATCTGCGGCACGACTCCGGAGAGCAGCACGTTGGTGTAGAAAACGTCGCCATAGCCCGATAGCGCATCGACGCCTTCCTGTATTCTTGCGCCGCCGGAATCCTTGAAAGCCACGACAGGCACGCCGATTTTCAGGGCATGGCGCATGATCCGGGTGATCTTCCGGGCCTGCATCTTGCCCAGAGTGCCTGCCACGACGCTAAAGTCCTGGCTGAACGCGGCGACCTGCATGTTCCCGACATAGCCGTTACCGGCGATCACGCCGTCGGCCGGGAGGACCCGCCCGGCCATGCCAAAGGAGATCGCGGCGTGCGCGGCATGGAGACCGAGTTCCTGAAAAGTGCCCTCTTCAAAGAGGGTATCGAGCCGTTCGCGAGCCGACAACAGGCCCTTGGCGTGCAGTGCTTCCAGTTTTTCAGGACTGACGTTATCGGTCAGTTTGGCACGTCGAGCGCGCAGTTTTTCTATCAACTCCGGTCGTATCGTCATCTGGATTCCTAAATAGGGCTAAGTTGGAACTGATTTTCATTCTTGTAGCAGCGGGTCGCAGGCGACCTTCCGGCAGCGTAGTATCCATATTTTCGAGCGTGTTGGCTAGTGCTGGTGGAATCGGGGTAAGAGCGTCCGGTGGTCAATACTCGAACAATCCGCTGATCAAGAGCCCTCCCTGAGTTCGACGGTAGGCGTCTTTGCGGCAGTGGAGCGAGGCGGCGTGGCGAACGCTGTGGATACCGACTTGTGTCGGCCGGCGAGGCGAACTAGTTTCGGACCGTTGCTAGGCAGCGGGAGCGCCCGAGAAGACACTGGCGTTCCACCTGAAGGGCGATGTGCCTGAGGCGGGAAAGCGCGAACTTCTCTTCAGGCGGCCGAGTGAGCAGTGGCGCAGTCGGCTTCCGCCTGCGGGCATGTGTCAATCCATAAAAAACGAGCAGGGCGAGGTGATACCCCACTCATTTCACCCAAGGGCGTGGGTCAGCGACGGTGAAACGCTGTCGGCCAACCGCTGGCGTCTGCTGGGACGATCGGAAGTCGGTTAGATGAAACTCAAGTTCGGCTTGTCCAATGCCACGCCCAGCGCTTTCCTGCGCCACCTGCTTTTCTGCCGCAGCTTGTGGCGATCAGCGTTCGCCCACCAAGATCGTTACCGGCCAGGACCTCGCGCCATCCACCATCGACGGCGGCGCTAAGCCATGGAATTCGCCTGATGTGATCCGGTAAAGCAAAGCCCGACACTTTCTCGCGGTCGACGGGCACGACCCGCAAGCTCGGATACAATGCAGACGCTTGGTGGATGCTGCGCGGCGATCGTCTGCGGGCGGCGCGCCGGCACTCAACCGAGAAGGTGAACCAAATCTGGCAAGCGTTTCGGGTTACAGTCACATCAAGGACGGTCATGTCGACAGAGAGATCAAACGAACGGCATCGACGCCTCGGCGGCGCGCAGAGCGCCGGGCGCTTCGGCGATTGCTGGCGTAGCCACGCGGTGCCCGCCCGTCATGCCGTCTGACGCTAGGCCTCGTACTCGCGATCACGACAACGCGGCCGTGGTACAGGCACCGCACCCCCCGCTGACCGAATACTACGCGGGCGAATCCCGCCGCCGCGACTGGCTACGCACGGTCTTCGACAACTCCGCGATCGATTACGATCGCGTCGAGCGTCTGCTGGCGCTCGGCAGTGGCTCCTGGTATCGGCGGCGCGCCCTGCTGCGCGCCGGACTGGCACCGGGCATGCGCGTCATCGATGTCGGAGTCGGCACGGGACTGGTCGCCTACCAAGCAGCGCGCATCGTTGGCGCGGCGTCGCTCGTCACCGGCGTCGACCCGAGCCCCGGAATGCTCGGCCGTGCTCGCCTACCGGCTGGCGTCAGGCTAATCGAGGGACGAGCGGAGGCGCTGCCGCTGCCGGATGCTTGTGCCGACTTCCTCAGCATGGGCTACGCGCTGCGCCACGTGGGCGACCTGGCGGCCGCCTTCGACGAGTTCCGACGCGTACTCAAGCCGGGAGGAATCGTCTGCCTGCTCGAGATTACGCGCCCGGCGACACGCTGGGGGCAACGACTCCTGAAGAGCTACATGCGTGGCGTGGTGCCAGCGTTAGCCTGGTGCGTGGCCCGTCACGCCGATACGCCACGGCTCATGCGTTACTACTGGGACACCGTCGAGCACTGCGTACCACCGGAACGGGTAATTTGCGCTCTCGAGCGGGCAGGCTTTGCGGACGCACGGCGGCATGTTGAAGCGGCGATCTTCTCGGAGTACCTCGCGCACCGCTCTGCCTAACGGTCGGCTCGCGGCCGCCAGCAGACCCCCAAAGACGCCGTCACGGCAGACGGCAGTGAGAACCTTCCGGGCTTTGGCGTTGTTGTGCTCCACGAGTCTTCGGCTGGCACCTCTGGCAGCGAGAACAGGGAAGGCAATCCACCGTTTTGGTTAAACTTCGGCATTGTCTGGCGCGCCCTGCGCTGCCAGAATGCGCCATTTGACAACCGCTTACCGAGGGCTTGCCGTGGATGTCGTCCTCTTTCTCAAGGCACAACTGATCGGCCTCTCGATTGCCGCGCCGGTCGGGCCAATCGGACTGCTCTGCATTCAGCGCACGCTGGATCATGGCGCGCGCATCGGTTTCCTCAGCGGCCTCGGCGCGGCGACTGCCGATGGGGTCTATGGCGCTATCGGCGCTTTCGGTTTGGCGGCGGTCACCCGTTTTTTCGTCACGCTGGCCGCTCCGCTCGCCCTTTGCGGCGCCGCTTTTCTCGTCTGGATGGGTTGCCGCATGCTGCGTACGGTGCCGACCAGCGAACTGGCCAGCGTCCCCGACATCGGTGGTAACTGGTCTGCCTTCGCTTCGGTCTTCGCCTTGACATTGACCAACCCGGCAACCATCGTTTCCTTCATCGCCGTCTTTGCCACGCTTGGCGGCGATGCGGCGACCACGACGTCGGCGGCGCTTGTCATGGTGTGCGGCGTCCTGTCGGGGTCGGCGCTCTGGTGGCTGGTCCTGGCGCTCGGCGTAGCCGGCGTGCGCCACCGCATCGGGCCGCGTCTCAGGCTGGCCATCAACCGCTGCTCCGGCCTGTTCCTGCTCGGCTTTGCCGCATGGCAACTGGCGACAGTCTTCCGTTGAACGTGAGGAGGTGGTCGCACTAAGGTAAAATCACGTGGATGAAAATCGCTCGTTGCTTCTTCTGGCTCATCTTCTGCCTCTCGCCGCTGGTCACCCAGGCCGAGACTTACGGCTTCGTCGATGAGAAGGGCGTCGTCCACCTCGCCAAGGAGAAGCTCGACGAACGCTACGAGTTGTACTTCCGGGGAGAAACCACACGTGAGTTCAAGCTGTCGTCGGAACTCAAGTTCGTGCCGGTTCCGGCCACTGGCCGCGTCGAAGATCACGTCATCGCCAAGCGCCTGCAAGCCATTCCCAACGTCCGTAAGTTCGACGCCCTGGTACTCAAGGAAGCCGAGCGCCAGAAGCTCGAGCCGGCGCTGGTAAAGGCGGTGATTGCCGTGGAGTCGGCGTACGACCCGGCAGCCGTATCGCCCAAGGGTGCCACCGGCCTGATGCAGCTGATCCCCGACACGGCCCAGCGTTACGGCGTGCGCCAGATCGAAGACCCGCAGGAAAACGTACGGGGAGGCACGCGCTATCTGCGCTATCTGCTCGACATGTTCGATGGCAACCTGCTACTCGCGCTGGCCGGATACAACGCCGGCGAGGGCGCCGTGCAGCGCTACCGGAATACGGTGCCACCGTTCCCGGAAACTCAGGCCTATGTGAAGCTGGTGATGCAGTTTTACGATTACTTCGGGGGTGGCGTGAAAAAAGTGGCGCAGATCCGGGACGGCCGCGTTCGTCTCGCGCTGCCTCCGCGGCGGGGCAATCTGCCAGCAGCGGCCGCTCTTCTGCCGGGCGCCTCTTCTCCGGTCGCGGAGACCGGCGGCGAAGAACCGCGCTAACCAGAATTGACGGCCACCCGCCTGCGCGACGGGACGACATGGTGTACGTCAGCGCGGCGCGGATTCGGCGCCTGGTGATGATCGCGCGTGACCGGCGCGCCGCCTTCTTCGGCAAGCAGTCGAGCTTTATTTTCGAGGAGACGAAGAATGAACCCTGAAGGGTCAGGCGAGACTATTCAAACGTCAAGCTGCGCTTCCTACTAGCCTTCGCCATTGGCGCTCTGCTGCCGGCCGTGCCCGCCCTGGCGACCAGCCTGAGCAGCCAGGTGCTGGGGACCGGTGCGCCGATCGCCGTTCCACCGTTACCCTGTGGGCAGCCAGCAGCGGCGTGGCTAAGCAATTGGCGCAAACCCGGAGCGGCGCCGACGGGCATTTCGCGGTCAACGCTCCCGGCGCGGTCGACAAAGACACCAGCCTCTATCTTGTCGCCAAGGGCAGGCGTTCGGCGGCCGACAACTCGCCCGGTGACAACCCGGCAATCGCACTGCTGACGGTCGTCGGCAGTCATCCGCCGGCCAGAGTGACGATCAACGAGTTCACGACGATCGCCTCGGTGTGAACCCACAACCAGTTCATCGAGGGTGCGGCGATCCAGGGCCCACCGCTCGCGCTGCACATCGCCGCGAGCCACGTCCCCAGCTTTGTCGATCTGGCGACCGGCGGCTACGGGAACGTCATCGGTGACGCGCTCAACAGCGCGTAGACACCGACCCTGGCCAACTTCGCGACGCTGGCCAACGTGCTGGCCGGTTGCGTTGCGCGCGTCAAGCCCGAAGCGTGACGCAGCGTTTTCGCCGCTGCCCGGGGCCTGGCCGGAAACGTGCCATCGGACACGCTGACGGCAACCGAGGCCATCGCTCGCTACCCGTCGTACCAGCCGGAGCGGATGTTCGCACTACTTGACGTTTTCTATCCGACGCCCTCCTTACGCCTGCGGCCGACGCCCTACATGCCCTACCTGAGCTTCGCACCGAGTGCCTGGGTACTGCCGCTGAGATATTCTGGCGGCGGCTACAGCGGCGGTGGCAAGTTGATGTTCGACAGCCAGGGCAATGCCTGGGTGGCCAACAACTTCATCGTCGGCGCACAGAATCAGGATCAGTTCTGGTCCGGCTCGCTGTCCAAGTTCGCACCCGACGGCCGGCCGCTGTCACCGGCGATCGTGGGATTTACCGGCGGCGGCCTGTTGGGCCCCGGCTTTGGCTTGACGCTCGATGCCCATGACAATGTCCGGGCTACCGGTACAAGTTCCAACGCGATCGCCAAATTCGACAATGCGGGCCGTCCGCTGTCGCCACCCCAGGGCTACAACGTCAATGGTCAGCTCAACAAGATGCAGGGCATCGTCGGCACGACGAGCGGCGACATCTGGGCCGTCGAGACGGTGAAACCCCAACTCGTTCACCTGCCGCAGGGAGATCCGGCGAGAGCGCAACTCCTCTGCCAAAACAAGTCGGGCGATCCTCTGAAGAACCCGTGCAAGCTGCTGACGCCTTTCGCGCTGGCCCTCGACCAGAGCAACCACCTTTGGCTTACGAACCTTCTCGGTTCGCATATGACGCGAATTTCAGCCACCGATCCGGGCAAGGTGGACACCTTCAAGACTGGCTACTCGGGTAGCGGACTGGCCGTGGACAGCCAGGGCAACATCTGGATCGCCAACAGGCTCGGCAGTTCGCCGCGCGGCGCCTGGAAGCAAGCGGAAATGGCTCTCGCCTTCAAGCTCAATGTCGACCATGACCCCGACGCCCTGGCGCGAGTCAACCGGCTACTGGTCGATGCGATGGTCGCTCAGAAACCCGGCTACGAAGGCGGCAGCTTGACCGTGCTGCGCGCCGACGGCAGTGAGGCCAGTTTCTCGCCAATCTACGGCAAAGGGATCGCCGCTCCATGGGCGGTGTCGGTCGACGGCAACGACAACATCTGGGTCAGTAATCTGACAAGCGCCGCGACCGGGCTCGTTCCCCTGTGCGGCATGCGCAGCGAGAACTGTCCGCCCGGCATGAAGAGCGGCGATGCTATCTCGCCACCCGGCGGTTATGTCGGCGGCGGCATGCAGTTGCTGGCCGACGTCGGCATTGGGCCGGCCGGCGATGTCTGAGTGACCAACAACAGGCAGTATTACCCAGCGGCGCTCGGCAAGGTCGAGGAGGCACTGCAAACGCTCGGCGCGGGCCAGGGAGTCGTCGTCTTCCATGGCATGGCGAAGCCGGTCAAGGTGCCCATGGTCGGACCGGTGCGCACGCCGTAGTAGCGCCCCTCCCGGACGGGCCGTCGGCCAAGCCGGCCCGAATCGGATGCCCATCGACAACCAGGATGACCGGACGCGCTGTGCGAATCAGCAAACGCTTGAGGAATTCCTTGAATACCTCCGCATTGACCGAGCCATCGTGCCACATGAAACGGAAGTCGCCACGGGGGCTGACCGCCGAAATCATGTTCAGCGAAAAGCGACCTTCGCTCACTTCCACCTCAGCGGTCTCGCCTACCGGCGCCCAGGTCGTACCCGAGTGGTAGTCGGAACGGATGCCCGATTCATCGGCAAAGTAGATCGTCGCCCCGGCGGGTTTCGCTTCGGCACGAATCGCCGGGGAGATATCCGCTTCTCGGGCCTGTACCAACGCCGCGTCCTGCGGCCATGCCTGTTGGAACGGCTTCCGCGTCGAGAAACCCAACAACTTCATGATCCGGCCGACCGAGGCCAGCGAGAGCTTCTTGCCGAATTCTCGCTCGATCAGCGCCGCAATCAGCGACGGCGTCCAAAGGCCAACTTTGAACTGGAGCGGCGTTTGGTCTTTCACCGCCTGGGCCAGCCAGCGCATTTCCTCCGCACTCACCTTCGGCGGGCGCCCCGGAATCAGCTTGGCCAGCAGCGCGTTCGGTCCGCCGTTGGCAAAATCCGCCAACCAGCGGAAGAAGCTGCGCACATTGACAGCGTAGGCCGCCGCAACACTGTTCACGTCCTGACCTTCACGAATGGCCTTGATCGCTTGTTGCCGCATCACCGCCAACGCCGCTCGGCCATGCTTACGGCCGTCGCTGGCCCTCTTGCATTTCATCCGCATGTTCTCTCATGCTTATGACATCGCTATCTGAAAAGCTGGCAAACTACGAGGTACGGGTAACCAGCGCCTGGCTGCTGGCAGTCGTGTGAACGACGCGGTCACCGACTCGGGGGTCAGAGAGCGGCCCAACGGCCAGCTCGTAGCGGCGCGTCAACCGGACGACAACGATCCGCCGATCAGGAGTGGTGCGAGCGTTCTATGGCCTGCGGCCGACGTGCTATGATCGTCGCGTCTCAATTTTGTTGTCGGGCTGGCTCATGCGAGCCACTGTCGTCATCTTCCAGAAACTGCGCGCCAGCTCGCAATATTGTGCTCCGATCGGCGAATCGCCCGGGAGAACCACGTCCTGCTCGGCTGATCGTATCGGGAGCCGTCCGGGCACAGCACGACGCAACGGGACGATCAACCTTGCTCACCTTAGCTCTTACAGGAAAACTGATGAAAACGACTCCAGATCTCGGACGACTGCCTGTCGCGTGCCTGGCGCGGACGGTCGCCGTGACAGCTTGCACTTTCCTCGTCGGCTGCGCCGCCGACAGCACCCTATTGGGCAGCGGAACGAACGTAACCGCGTCCGACAAGGCGCGCCTGACGCGGAGTGGATTCCTCTCGGATTACACGCGCCTCCAGGCGACGCCATGGGGAGACGGCATTGAGTGCTGGCGCGACCCGGCACTCGACGTCGCGAGGTATGACAAAGCGCTGGTATCGCGCATCTTCGTCTCGCTTGCGCCGCCAGGTGACAGCAAGTCCAGCACCACCGTCGATCCCAACGACCTCAAGACTCTCACCGACTACTTCCACCAATCGCTGGTCAAGGCACTGCAGCCTCAGCTGCCGGTGGTGGAACAGGCCGGGCCCGGAGTGCTGGTCCTGCGCGTCGCCCTTACCGACCTGGTACCGACAGCGGTCGGCAACAGCTTGGCCGGCACCCTTGTTCCCTATGCTTTCGTTGCCGAAGCCGGCTCGGGTGTGGCCACCGGCCGGCCAGCCGGATCGACGCCCTACCTGGGTGAAACCGGGATGGAAATGCAGTTTCGCGACGGCGAATCGGGCAACGTGCTGGCCGAGTGCCGGGACACCCAGATTGGCCGCAAGTACGCCGCGGACGTCGATTCGGGTGCCGTCGGCGCCGCGCAAACCTGGGCTAACGGTTACTTGAGCTCCTTCCAAGCCTGGACCTACGCCAAGCACGCTTTCGACAAGTGGTCGGTACTCGTTGCGCAACGCCTGGCCAAACTGCGTGGTTCCCAGCCGTAGCGGGCTTGCACGGAGCGCGAGTCCCCATCGACCCGCTTCGACCCGGCGAACGATCCGCCCAGCATGGTCGCCAATGCTCTGGCGGCCGCGGCACCACTTGGGTACAGCGCTACGCTGCGGCCGTCGCTGCCGACTCGTCGGCGCGGCCGCCTTTCGGCTCTGCCGATGCGCGCCTTCGGCCGCACGAGCAGAGCGACCCATGCCCGGTTTCCCCGCACTTCGACCGCCTCTCGCGCCACCCGGGATAGCGGCCAACCCCGGCGATTTGGTCGCTGACTCGGTCGTCGTTCCGGAAGCCGCCGCGGGCGGCCGGCGGTGACGGCACCGGCGGCCTGGGCCGCGCGCTGGACGCGCCTGATCGATTGTCGGCCCGGCGAGGGACGAGCCTTGTTCTGGTCCTTTGCCGGTTTTTTCCTGCTCTTGGCCGGCTATTACGTGCTGCGACCGGTACGCGAGGAGATGGGCGTGCAGATCGGGCCGGACCGGCTGCCATGGGCATTTACTTTGACTTTGGCCGGTATGCTGGCGATCGTCCCGCTTTACGGCTGGGCCTCGTCTCGCCTAACCCGGCGGCGGCTGCTGGTCACGGCGTTTGCCGCGACAGCCTTGGTGCTCGCCGGCTTCCAGACGTGGATCGCCCGCGGCGCGTCGCCGATGGCGGCTCTCGCACTCTTCGTCTGGATCAGCGTTTTCAATCTGATCATCGTCTCGCTGTTCTGGGCCGTGATGGCCGACAGCTTCACGCACTCGCAAGCGCGGCGACTGTTCGGCATGATCGCGGCCGGAGGCAGCAGTGGCGCGCTGGCCGGCCCGACGATCAGCGCCCTCTCGGTGCACGCTGTCGGCGTGCATGGGCTGCTGCTGGTCTCGGTCGCCTTGATGCTGTTGTCGCTACTCTGCATCCTGCGGGTGTCTGATCGCCATGCGGCACCCGAGGTGGGTCAGCCGCTCGGCGGCAGTGTCTTCGCCGGGCTGGTCGAGATAGTGCTTTCTCCTTACCTGGCGATGATCGCGCTGGCGATCATCGTGCAGGGCGTCGTCGCTACGTTTGTCTACTTTGAGCAGGCGCGCTTGGTTAAGGCAGCCGCGCTGAGCGCCGAGACGCGTGCCCAACTCTTCGCGCTCATCGATCTGGCAGTCAACCTCGTAGCACTGGGGTTGCAGGCAATGGTCGCCGGCCGCCTGATGCAGCGACTGGGCATCGGCCTGACATTGGCCACCGTGCCGCTCTTGCTGTTCGTGCCGCTGGCGGTGCTGGCGGCCGTCCCGGTGCTGACTGCGCTGCTCGTCATCCAGGTCATTTCGCGCGCTGGCGGCCATGGCCTGTTGCGCCCGGCACGCGAGGCACTTTTTACGGCCGTGGCACGCGAACCGCGCTATAAGGCCAAGAACGTCCTCGACACCGTGGTGTCGCGAGCGGGCGATGCCTTCGGCGGCTGGTTGCACGCGGCGGCCGGTCTGGGCACGTCGGGCGTCGCGCTGGCGGCGATACCCGGCACGCTGCTGCTCGCTTGGCTGGGCCTGCAACTTGGCCGTCGTTACCAGCGGCAGGTCGGCGAAACCTCGTCGCCCAGCACTGCTCAGAGCACGGGGGGTAGAGCAAGCGTGGCAACGCAGGCGCCGAAGTGAAAAGAGAAGACAATGGAGATTGGTGACAGCCGGACCGTCGACGACGGTCGGCGCCGGGTACTAAAGACGCTGGCTAACGGCGGGATGGCACTGGCCAGTGGCGCGCTTCACGCATCCAAGCCCCTCGGCGAAACGGCAGCGAGCTCTGACACCGGCATGCTCAGACGGCCAGTTCCGAGCTCGGGCGACTCGATCGCGGCGGTCGGCCTGGGCACCTACGAGAGTTTCGACGTCGTCGATGCGGCCAGTTCTGCACTGGAAGCGGTGCTGGCGCGCTTCGTGGCACTCGGTGGAGAGTTGGTGGACAGCTCGCCGATGTACGGCCATTCCGAAGCGGTGATCGGTGAACTGGCGGCAAGGCTCGGTGTGCGCAATCGCCTGTTCCTGGCCACCAAGGTGTGGACCCGCGGGCACGCTGAAGGTGTTCGACAGATGGAAACCTCGTTCAGCCGGTTGCGGACGATGCGTCTGGAGCTCATGCAGGTTCACAACCTGGTCGACTGGCGGGTGCATCTGCCGACCCTGCGCGAATGGCGGAATCAGGGACGGATTCGCCATGTCGGCGTAACGCATTATCACGCCAGCGCCTACCGCGAGGTCGAGGCCGTGCTGCGGGCCGAAAAACCGGATTTCCTTCAGATCAACTACAGCATGGCCGAACGCGAAGCAGAAGCCCGGCTGCTGCCTCTGGCCCAGGACCTAGGTATCGCTGTGATCGTCAACCGCCCCTTCGCCAAAGCCTCGCTGTTCTCGCAGGTGCGCGGCCAGCCGCTGCCCGCCTGGGCGGCGGAGTTCGATTGCGCAAGCTGGGCGCAGTTCTTCCTCAAGTTCATCCTCGCCCAGCCGGCCGTAAGCTGCGTCATTCCGGCGACCAGCAAGCAGCCGCATCTGGAGGATAATCTGGCGGCAGGCCGTGGCCGCTTGCCCGATGCTCGGCAACGGGCAAGAATGGTTGAAACGCTGGCACGGACTTGAGCACCGGCCAGTAAAAGCCGCAGCCGAATCCAGGCACAGCGGCCTGCCGCATCAATTCTCGGCCGGGACCAAGCCGCCCAGCCCGGATCCAATAAGCAATGGGCGCGCCAAGCGTTCCGGCCGGTCGCCAAGCGACCGGGGCTTCGACCCTCCGCCATACACCGGTATCGCTAGCGAACGCCTCCGGCTACGGGTCGGTGTGCAGGTAGGGCGGCGGCGCGAAGGCGAGCGCACAGGCATGCTCGTGGCCAACCAGATACTTGGGCAAAGGAGTGACTTCGACATCGGTAACGCCAGCGTCAATCATGCCCAGGCGTACGGCGGCCTCGCGCGACAGGTCAATCACGCGGCTCCGATGGCCCATCCGATCGTTGATTCTGACGACGATACAGCGTGCCGAAAGAACGCGGCGTACGGCCACCGTGGTCCCGAGAGGAAAACGACTGCTTGCTGCCGAAATCGTCTGATGATCATAGCGCTCGCCGGAGGCGGTCTTGCGTCCGTGAAAGGATGAACTATAAAAGCTCGCTCGTCCCGAGACGATGGGCGGTGGCTCCGGCGCCATACGCGACACCCCCAGGCCGAGAGGGTGCTCGCCGACAGCCGGTTCGCCAACGACGGTGCCGCACAGGAGCGAAATCAACAGCACGAGAAAGATCTTCACAGAACTGGACTCGTCAAGGTGGCCACCAGGGCGAGACACCCTGGTCCTGCGGTGCAATGGTCAACATGGGTGTCTCGTTAGTTGTGGCGTACTGCGATCCCGACACCCGGCAAACCAACGAGCCCCACGGCGGCAACCGAGTAAGGCGGACATGGGCGACAATCGGGACCGGCGCTAAGCACGGCTCAGACGCTGACCGGCGGCTTAGAGGAGAAGGCGGCGCAGCACCACCGGCTGGCGCACGCTGGCCAAGAGAGTGTCGACGATTCCGGTGCTTGCTGAAACGTCGCGCATGGCATGTTGACGATACCTCCGTCGCCGTTGAGATTGATCAATACTTTGTAGCCGCATAAGCATATCCTGCCAAGCACCGGTCGTACAAGCCTTCGCCGGCCGGGCCGGCCGCCAGAAGGCCAGGAAAGCTGCTACAGACATGAAAACTCACGTCCTTCCCGACTGGTTACGCCAGCTACTGATGCGCAGCGTCGCGCATCGCTACTATAGCCTCGTCGTCACGGCGATCGCTTTTGGCGCCACGATCACCTTCAGCTTCCCCTTCGTCGCCGTGTTGGTCCCGGCGGTTCTGCTTTCTCCACGGCGCTGGCGCACGCTTGGCCTGCTCAGCGGGATTGCTAGCGGCTGCGGCGCCGCGGTACTGGTCGAGATCTTCCAGTACCTCGGCTACGAGTTCGTCTTTGCCCATTACCCATCACTCGTACAGACCGAAGCCTGGCGGTTGACCAGCGAATGGCTGCAACGCTGGGGCCTGCTGGCCATCCTGATCATTGCCGGCTCGCCCATGCCGCAGACCCCGGCGCTGCTCTTCTGCGCTTTGGCCAACGTATCGACGCCCGGCATCCTGGTCGCCGTCGGAATCGGCAAGACGGTCAAATACCTGTTTCTGGCCTGGGCGACGGCGCGCTACCCGGCGCGCTTCATTCGCTACAACTGAATGGCAACACGAAGCGCCGTCAGGCGACGCCTGCCCGGTGCGCCTGGGCATCGGCCCAGTAGCTCGAACGGACCATCGGTCCGCAGGCGGCGCCGGTGAAACCGAGGTCGATCGCCTGCTGCTCGTACATCCGGAAAACCTCCGGATGGACGTAACGCGCCACCGGCAGGTGGTGCGGTGACGGCGCCAGGTACTGGCCGATGGTCAGCATCTCCACGTTATTGGCCCGCAGATCGCGCAAAACCTCCAGGATCTCGTCATCGGTTTCGCCGAGGCCGACCATCAGCCCCGACTTGGTCGGCACCTGCGGATAACGAGCCTTGAAAGCCCTCATGAAGGCCAGTGAGTGCGCGTAGTCGGCGCCCGGACGAGCCTGCCGATAGAGCCGCGGTACGGTCTCCAGATTGTGGTTGAGGACATCGGGCAGCGACTGCCCGAGCAACTCGATGGCCACCTCAAGGCGGCCTCGGAAATCGGGAACGAGCGTCTCAATGGTCGTCGCCGGCGACTTTTCGCGTACCGCCCTGATGACGTCAACAAAATGCTGCGCGCCGCCATCACGCAGATCGTCCCGGTCGACGCTCGTGATCACCACGTAGCGCAGTTCGAGTCGGGCAACGCTGTCGGCAAGATGAGCCGGTTCGTCAAGGTCGGGCGGCAGCGGCTTGCCATGTCCGACATCGCAGAAGGGACAGCGACGGGTGCAAATGTCGCCGAGAATCATGAAGGTCGCCGTACCGCGCCCAAAACACTCGCCGATGTTGGGGCAAGCCGCCTCCTCGCAAACCGTATGCAGCTTCTGCTCGCGCAGCATTTTCTTGATCTCGCCGAAACGGCCGGCGTCGTTGCCGGCCTTGACGCGAATCCAGTCGGGCTTGCGCTGCGCGGCTTGCGGGACGATCTTGATCGGGATGCGCGCCGTCTTCAGCTCGCCCTTTTCCTTGATTCCAGCGACCGGGGACGTCGCTCTGGGTAGGAGCAGACGCCCACCATCCTCACTCTCACGGCTCATGGCCAGCGCTCCAGTTGTCTTTCGAGGCACCTCGCCAGTGCCACCTCAGCGGCCGCCGGCGTCAAGGAGATGCCGAGGTCGCGCGTCTGCGTCACCGGCATACCGGGATAGCCGCAGGGATTGATCGCCGCAAACGGGGAGAGGTCCATCGCGACGTTGAGACTGACGCCGTGGTAGCAGCACCCCCGGCGCACTCGCAGACCAAGGGCCGCGACCTTGGCCGAACCGACGTAGACTCCCGGCGCGCCGCTCTGCCGCCGGGCGACCGTACCGTGCTCCGCCAGGAGGTCGATCACCGCCTGCTCGATCGAGAAAACCAACTCACGCACCGCGAGCCTTCGCCTGGCCAGATCGAGCAAGAGATAAACCACCACCTGGCCGGGCCCGTGGTAGGTAATCTGACCGCCGCGATCAGACGGCACCAGGGGTATCCCGCGGTCGCTAAGCAAGTGCTCGCGCTTACCCGCCTGACCCAGCGTGAACACCGGTGAATGCTCGCAGCACCACAGTTCGTCAGCCGTTTCGTCGGTGCGCGCCGCGGTAAACTCGACCATCGCGGCCCACGTCTGCCGGTAATCGGTTCGCCCCAGATGGCGCACCCGGATTTTCACCCGGCCCCGCCCATCGGCCGGGGCCACGGTCGTCGCACCGGGCGCCCCGTTCGCCGAAGGACTCAAAATAGGATCCTGACCAGCGGATGGCTGCTCAGTTCCCGGTAGAGCGCGTCGAGTTGTTCTCGGCTGGTGGCGCTGATCGTACAGGTCAGGCTGACGTACTTGCCAGCCGACGAAGAGCGCATCTCCATCGTCGCCCCGTCGAAATCCGGTGCGTGTCGCAGGACGATCTCGAGCACTGCCTGCGCCAGTTCGCCGCCGGCCAGCCCCATGATCTTGAGCGGAAAGGCACAGGGAAATTCGAACAGGTCCGAACTTTCATCAACCATCGGGCGGACGTTAGTTGAACCACAGACGAACGGTGTCGATCAGGCGCCCGACGATTCCGGCGCTCGGTACCGCCTCGAGCGCCAGGACCGGATAATCCCCGAACGGCTTGCCGTCGACACTGACCTTCAAGGTGCCAAGCGCCTGACCCTGCGCCACCGGTGCCATCAAGGGCTGCTGCGAAACCAGCTCGGTCCTGATCTTGGGACCGAATCCCTTGGGTACCGCGATCACCAGATCGTTCACGAACCCGAGCTTTACCGAACTTGCCACCCCCTTCCAGACCCTCAGCGAGGATACCGCTTCGTTCTTCGCATAGACCTGTACCGCATCGTAGAACTGGAAGCCAAAACTGAGCAGTTTGAGCGACTCCTGAGCACGAACCTTGTCCGATGCCGCGCCGAGAACCACCGACACAAGGCGCCGCGGACCGCGTTTGGCCGACGAGACGAGACAGTATCCAGCCGCCTCGGTATGGCCGGTCTTCAGACCGTCGACCGTCGGATCGATCCACAACAGACGATTGCGATTCGGCTGCGTGATGTTGTTGTAGCGAAAATCCTTCAGCGAGTAGTACTTGGCGTACTCTTCGGGAAAGTCGCGAATCAGCGCGCCCGCGAGGGTGGCGAGGTCGCGTGCCGTGGTGTAGTGTTGCGGGTCAGGCAGACCGCTCGCGTTGCGGAAACTGGAGTCTTTCATGCCCAATCGCTGGGCCTCGCGATTCATCAATTGCGCGAAATTCTCCTCGTCACCAGCAATCGCTTCGGCCAGAGCAACGCAGGCGTCGTTCCCCGACTGCACAATCATTCCCTTGAGCAAGTCCTCGACCCTGACCTGGGTACCAACCTGAATGAACATCCGCGAACCGCCGGTCTTCCACGCTTTCTGCGACACCGGCACGGTCTGGTCGAGCTTCAGCGTACCCTGCTTGAGCGCCGCGAAGCTCAGGTAGGCAGTCATCAACTTGGTCAGGGATGCCGGTTCCAGACGCTGGTCTGGGGCCTGCGACGCCAGTTCCTGTCCGGACGCGGCCTCGATCAACAACCACGAGCGCGCCGCGAGCACCGGCGCGCTCGGAGCCTGCTGGGCAAGAGCCAGAACGGGAAGGTAGAGAACGGCGACCAGCAGGCGGCGGAAGATAGTCATGACCATGACGGCATTTTTAACAAAGGGCAGATTATAGCAAGCGGGAACAAGGTGGCCTGTACGCGTTTGT
The DNA here is from genome assembly GCF_029255285.1 of Accumulibacter sp. GTDB lineage: Bacteria > Pseudomonadota > Gammaproteobacteria > Burkholderiales > Rhodocyclaceae > Accumulibacter. Next base: position 58,474 of record NZ_JAPUVI010000002.1, on the reverse strand, counting down.
GACGACTTCCGACGCGAGATTCCTGCCTTCCGTGACATACTGCCTACTCTGGCAGCGGCCCTGGAGCTTACGATTAATGCTGTTTATGGCTTGCGCGCCTACCCGCCGGTGGCGCGGCGCGGAGTGTCAATGTTGCCGCCTTTTCGACCTCTTTCGAGTTCCCTTGACCTGCAGGGCGCGTTTGCACAGCTATCGCGGGACGGATTTGCCAGTTGCAGCCTGGACGAAACCCTTCGCCAGTTGACCGCCGCGACAGCGCGCATGCTCAACGTTGAGCGGGTCGGTCTGTGGGGCCTGACGGCGCGGCGCGCCAGCCTCGAGTGCATCGACCTCTACGAACTCTCCCGCGACCGCCACAGCAGCGGGGTGACGCTACACGCGGCACGCTACCCCGAGTACTTCCGGGCGCTGGTACGTGGCGAGCCGATCGTCGCCGACGATGCGATGAAACACCCATCGACGCAGGAATTCGGCGAAGACTACCTGCTGATGAACGGCATCAGCGCCGTGATCAACTCACCGATTCACGTCAACGGTGAATTGCAAGGCGTGCTCTCCATCGAGCGTGTTGGCCCGCATTCGGCCTGGACATCGGTCCAGCGGCTGTTCTCACACGCCATCGCCAGCCTGGTGAGCCTGGCGCTGCTGCAATCCCAACTGGCACTGATGGAAGAGGAACTGTGTGACGTCAAGCATCTACGGCGCGCCTTGTTCAACGGCACGCGTGATGCGATCCTGATCTCAGACGCCAGTACCGGGCATGTGCTCGACGCCAACCCGCAGGCGGAGAAACTGTTCGGACGACAACTGCAGGAACTCCTCGGCGTTCTGCAGAGCGAGCTGCATTCAGCTGGTGACGGGGACGACATGCGCGAGCTGTGCCGGCTACTGGTCGGGAAGGAGCGCAGCGAAGCCGTCCTCAGCGAGATCATCAATGGCGAGGGCAAAGCGATCCCGGTCGAGTTCACGGGCCAGATCGTCGAGCTCCAAAAAGGCAAAGCGATCGTCCAGGGAGTCTTCCGGCCACTGGATTCGGCGACCAGCGGCGCCTGATCAGCGCGTTACGAAAGTCGGCTTGTAGCCCAGCGCCAGGCGAATCCGCTCGGCCACTTTTTCGGCCTCGACACGACTCGGGTAAGGGCCCAGATGAACACGGTGCATGCCGCCACCGGCATGGATCAGAATTCCCTCGCTGAGCCACTCCAGTTCGCGCGTCAGATGGGAACGCAAACTTTCGGCGTTCTCGACACTGGCGAAAGCGCCGAGTTGCAGGAAGACTCCCCGCGCGGCAGCCGATGACGACGCTGCCGCGGGCGTTGACGTCGATTCCCGCGCTGCAGACGGCGCGGCCGCCTTGTCAAGTCCCAGCTGCGTTGCCAGAAGCCCTATCTCGTCGCGCTCCGTCGACGCACCGACAGTCTTGAGCGAACCGGCGAGCGGCGCCAACTGGGCGTAGCTCATCGTCGATCCTCCTTCCGGCAAGATCGACTCGACGTCGACCAGGGCGCTGCCATTGTCCACGTAGCCGAGGCGATAGGCAGCGAGGTAGGAGAGGTCGATGACGCGATCGGCGTGGAAAGGGCCACGGTCGGTGACACGCACAACCACGGACTTGCCGTTGCCGACGTTGGTCACCCGCGCGTACGAGGGGATGGCCAAAGTCGGGTGAGCGGCGGTCATCGAGAACATGTCGTAGGGCTCGCCGATCGACGTCTTCTGGCCATGGAATTTCTTCCCGTACCAACTCGCCACGCCGCGCTCCCGATGTGGTCTGAGGCTGGTCTGCGGTTCATAGGCCTTGCCCAGAACGATATATGGACGATTGGCGAAGCGGTGCAGCGGCTCCAATCTCGGCTGGGCATCGGGAATTTCGTCCAAGTTGTCGGGAATCTGGTCGCCCGGTCCGTCGTCCTTGTAATAGGCGCCGCCGCGTTTTTGAACGACCGTCGACTTTCTGGCCGTCTTGCCGACGGTGGGTGGCGCCTCTGCCGTCCGCGCCGACGGTTCCGGCGGCCTCGGCGGCTGGCCGCCGCAGGCGACGAGCAAGCTGGCAGACAGCCACGCCACCCCGCAGCGCCAGTGAGCGGCGAAACGCGCTTGCCGGTGCCTCATTGCCTGACCAGCATGCGATGCGTCTGGATGCTCATCAGGATCCCGATGCCGATCGACAGCGTTACCAGTGCGGTTCCACCGTAACTCATGAACGGCAGGGGAACGCCGACCACGGGCAGAATGCCACTCACCATCCCCATGTTGACAAAAGCGTAGGTAAACAGGCTCAGGGTGATCGATCCGGCCATCACGCGGGCGAAAAGCGTCGAAGCATTGGCGGTGATCATCAGGCCACGACCGACCAGCAGAAGGTACAGCATGACCAGGACGGCGTTGCCGAGCAAACCGCGCTCTTCGGCAAAAACGGCAAAGATGAAGTCGGTGTGCCGCTCGGGGATGAACTCGAGGTGCGTCTGGGTACCGGCCAGCCAGCCCTTGCCGAAACTACCACCGGACCCTATGGCAATGGTCGACTGAATGATGTGATAGCCCGAACCCAGCGGATCGCTGCTCGGATCGATCAAGGTCAGAATGCGTTTGCGCTGATAGTCGTGCAGCAGGGTCCACACGAAAGGCGCCGCGGCAGCGGCAGCGCCGGCGAGTCCGATGATCACCCGCCATGGCAGGCCGGCAAAAAAAAGGACGTAGAAGCCGGCCGCGCCGACGAGAATCGCCGTTCCAAGGTCAGGTTGCTTGGCGATCAGCGCAAACGGCAGCAGGAGCAACAGGCCGGCGACTACATAGTGGCGAAACGTCAACAGCGCCTCGTGCTTATGAAAGTACCAGGCAAGCATCAGCGGCACGCCGAGTTTCAGGAGTTCGGACGGCTGGATGCGCGTGAAACCGAGCGACAACCAGCGCCGCGCACCATTCACCTTGACCCCGAAAATGAAGACGAGAATCAGCAGGATCACGCCGAGGATGTAGAGCGGGACACCGAAGCGCATCAGTTTCTGCGGCGGCAACTGCGCCACAGCCCACATCGCGCAAAGCCCCACCGCCATGTTCAGCGCTTGCCCCAGGACGCGATTGCTGGCATCGTAAGTGGCGCTATAGACCGTCGCCAGCCCGGTGGCCATCAATGCTGCAGTCACCAGCAGCAAGGGCACGTCCAGATGTTCGACCAGACGCTTTCGAGCACGCAGCAGAAACGAATGGAGCATCGGCTAATCGTCCTCCACATCGTCTTCGGGAGCGGCGCCCTTGGGCAGTTTACCCAGCAGGTAGTAATCGAAAACCATGCGCGCGATCGGCGCCGCCGACTGGGCACCGAAGCCGCCGTTTTCGACCAGCACGGCAAGCGCTATTTTCGGCTGATCGACCGGCGCGAAAGCGATGAACAGCGCATGATCACGCAACTCCTTCTTCACCCTCGAAGCCTTGTAGTCGGCGCCCTTGAGGCTGAAAACCTGCGCCGTTCCGGTCTTGCCGCCGGATACATAGCCAGCACCGGCAAAGGCGCGCGCGCCAGTACCCTGGGTATTGACTCCAACCATTGCCTTCTTGATCACCTCTACATGCTGACGCTTCCACGGCAGAACACGTAACGGCTCGGGCTCGATCATCGTTTTCTCGCCGCTACGGCTATCCGTAATGTAGCGCACAAGGTGCGGGCGAAACATCACGCCGTTGTTGGCGACGGTGGCCATCGCCTGCGCCAGCTGAATCGGCGTGTACGCGTTGTAGCCCTGACCGATGCCGATCGACACCGTTTCGCCGGCGAACCACTTCTGTTGCTCGGGTCGCCTGAAACGGCGCTTCTTCCATTCGGGCGAAGGCAGGACTCCCTCCGATTCGCCCTCGATGTCCACCCCGGTGCGCTGTCCGAAACCCAGCTGGCCCATGAAACGTGCGATGCTGTCGATCCCCATGTCGTTGGCCAGCACGTAGTAGTAGGTATCGCAGGAATGGACGATCGACTTGTACATGTCGACCTGTCCGTGGCCGCCTTTCTTGTCGTCGCGAAACTGATGTCCACCGAAGTTGAAGAAGCCGGGGTCGGAGATCGTTTGTCCGGGTGTGCGCTTGCCGGTCTCGAGTGCCGCCAGCGCCATGAATGGTTTGAAGGTCGAGCCCGGCGGATACGCCCCGTTGAGTGCGCGGTTGAGCAAGGGTCTGTCGGGCGAGTTGTTGAGTGCATCCCAGTCGTCGGTGCGAATGCCGTCGATGAAGAGATTGGGGTCGAAAGTGGGCGTGGACACGAGCGCCAGGATGCCACCGGTCGACGGCTCGATCGCCACCAAGGCGCCGCGACGGTCGCCGAATGCCTTTTCGGCCATCTCCTGCAAACGACTGTCGAGCGTCAACGTCAAGTTGTTGCCCTGCACCGGTGCTGTCCGCGAGAGGTTCCTGATCGCCCTGCCGCCGGCGTCGATCTCGACCTGCTCGTAGCCCGTCTCGCCGTGCAACTCGAATTCATACTTCTGCTCGATACCGGTCTTGCCAATGTGGTCGGTGCCCTTGTAGTTTGCTGCCTGCTCGCTTTCTTCGATGACTTCCATGTCACGCTTGTTGATTCGGCTGATATAACCGATGGCGTGCGACGCTACCGCGCCAAGCGGGTACTGGCGGAAGAGGCGCGCCTTGACCTCGACGCCGGGAAAACGGTAACGATGAGCGGCAAAGCGGGCCACTTCTTCCTCACTGAGGCGCGAGCGAATCGGCAGGCTTTCGAACGTCTTGCTCTCTTCGAGCAACCGGCGGAAACGTTTGCGATCCTTGGGCTGGATTTCGATCACCTTGCTCAGGCCATCGATCGTGGCATCGAGATCGTCGACCTTGGACGGCGTGATCTCGAGCGTAAAGGCCGAGTAGTTGCGCGCCAGGACGACTCCCTTGCTGTCGACGATCACCCCCCGATTGGGAACGATGGGAACGAGTGAGATCCGATTGTCCTCGGCGCGCGTCGTGTAATAGTCGTGCTGAACGACCTGCAGGTGGAAAAAGCGGCTGACGAGCAGGACGAACGCAGCGACCACCGCGACTCCGGCCAGCGCGACCCGGAAGCGGAAACGGTCGAGTTCCCGATCCGGTGCGTTGAGCGACGATTGACCAGCGCGCAAGCCTGGACCCTCAAGGACGGCAAGGCACCGGCGACCGCCGATACGAAACCCGCCGCCGAAGTCGGCCGGCGCGAAGCAGGTTTAGCGGACTACAGAGGCCGATTGGCATCGCGATCCACCGGTTGGTGCTGCGGCAGCAGGAGAAGGAAGGTCAGCAAGGGCCACAACAGTGCGGCCAGCAAGGGTCCGAGAAAGTAGACCAAGCCTGGAAAATCGGCACCGACCAGGGTGCGCACGCAAAGCTGAACAAACTGCACCAGCAGCAGCAAGGGAAAGACGTGCAAGGCTTGCTGTCCGAGCGGAAACCACAGAATTCGCCTTGACAGTGACGACCCGCCGTAAGCCGCGAGAACATAGGCCAGTGCGTGCTGCCCAAGCAGACTGGCGTCGGCAACGTCCATCGCCAGACCGAACAGAAAGGCCAGACCCATGCCCACGCGGCGCGGCTCGCGAACGCTCCAGAAAACGATCACCAGGGCCAGCCAGTCGGGCACGCCGGGCGACGCGACCGTGGGCAGAAAATTCAGCAGCAGTGCGATCAGCAGGCTGACACCGATGAACCACGGCCGAACCGGCAGCAGGATACGCGACGATGAGTAACTGGTCTGCACTTGCTCAATCCCTTTTTATGCGCTTCTTCTTCGCCGGCCCCGACTTCGCCCCGGGCTTGGCATCCCGACGCGCGGCCTCGCGCGCCAGTTCCTCGGGCAAGGCAAGAGCCGGGCGCGGCTCGAGGACCATGACTTCGCTGAAATTCTCGACGCCGGCGAGCGGCATACAGAAGATCCTGGCGAACGAGTAGGAGGTGTCGCGTTCGATGTGCACCACCTTGGCGACCGGGAAACCGGGCAGGAAAACGCCATCGAGACCTGATGTCACCAGGACATCGCCATTCTGGACGTCGGCGTTGGCCGGCAGAAAACGTAACTCGAGTTGTCCGTTCCCGAGACCGAAGACGACCGAACGCAAACCGGTACGCACGATCTGCACCGGGACCGCCTGTTCCTTGTCGGTAATCAGGGTCACTTCGGCGACGAAGGGGTATACCCGAGTCACCTGGCCGACGATACCGGCATCATCGATGACCGGCTGCCCGGCGACCACCTTGTCCTGCTGACCTTTGTCGACGACGATGCGCCGCGAGTACGGATCACGCGCCGCGTAAAGAATCTGTGCCACTTGGCCGCTTGCCTGCTGGCGTTCTTTGACGCCAAGCAGTTTGCGCAAGCGCTCGTTCTCGACCTCGAGTTGCCGGGTTCGAAGCAAGGTGGTGACGTTGTCGAGCCGACCACGCTTCAACTGGGCATTTTCTTCCTGCAGGCGCGCCAGGCTGACAAAGTAGTCAGTAGCATTGTCGATCACCTGTGCCGGCAGGTGAGCGAACTGCTGCGCCGGGTGGGTAAACATCGACAAGGCCTGGCGCAGCACTTCCAGGGTCTGCAGACGCGCATCGACAATCAGCAGCACAGCCGACAGAGCGACGTAGAACGAGAGCAATGCCACGGGTGCCGGCCCGCGCTTGAAGAACGGTGGCGGCTGGTGATCCATCAGTCAGACATCGAAGCTGGCGACGCGCGGCGAAGGCGCCGCTCGAGGTCAATCGGACGCGAAAATGCTGCCCAGATTGTCCATCTTCTCGAGGGCCAGACCGCAGCCTCGCGCGACACAGGTCAGCGGCTCCTCGGCGACAATCACCGGCAGGCCGGTCTCCTCCATTAGCAAACGGTCGATATCACGCAGCAGTGCTCCGCCACCGGTCAGCACCATCCCCTTGTCGGCAATGTCGGCTCCGAGTTCGGGCGGCGTCTTCTCGAGCGCCGACTTGACCGCCGAAACCACGCTGTTCAGCGGCTCGGTCAGCGCTTCGAGGATCTCGTTCGACGAAATGGTGAACTTGCGTGGGATGCCCTCCGCCTTGTTGATTCCCGAAACTTCCATCTCGCGCACTTCGGCCCCCGGAAAGGCAGAACCAATCTTCTTCTTGATGTTTTCCGCCGTGTTTTCACCGATCAGCATGCCGTAATTGCGGCTGATGTAGTTCATGATCGCCTCGTCGAGCTTGTCGCCACCGACGCGCACCGAACCAGCGTAGACCATTCCGCCGAGAGAAATGACGCCGACTTCGGTCGTCCCGCCGCCGATGTCGACCACCATCGAGCCGGTCGGCTCGGCAACCGGCAGGCCGGCACCGATCGCTGCCGCCATCGGCTCCTCGATCAGGAACACCTGGCTCGCGCCGGCGCCGATGGCCGATTCGCGGATGGCGCGGCGCTCGACCTGAGTGGAACCCGAAGGCACGCAAATGATGATGCGCGGCGAAGGCGACAGCAGCTTGGAGTCATGGACCTTCTTGATGAATTGCTTGAGCATCTGCTCGGTCACGGTGAAGTCGGCGATCACGCCATCTTTCATCGGCCGAATGACGGTGATCGCCCCGGGCGCCTTGCCGAGCATCTCCTTGGCCGCCTTGCCGACGGCCTGGATCGTCTTCTTGGAACTCGGCCCGCCTTCGGTACGAATGGCGACCACCGAAGGCTCGTCGAGCACGATACCCTTCGATCGCACGTAGATCAGCGTGTTGGCGGTACCGAGATCGATCGCCAGATCGTTCGAAAAATAACTGCGCAGGAAACTGAACATGCTTGCCAAATCCGTGTTGGCCCCGAACCGAGGGGCTGCGGTGGGAAAAACTTTTATGATACCTTATATGGCTCTCCGTTTAACACCTCAGTGATTTGGCCACCATGTCGCTCACCCCAGAACAGGTCCATCGCGTCGCCCACCTGGCGCGGATCGAACTCAGCGAAGCCGAGGCACACGACACGCTCTGCCACCTGAACGAGATTTTCGCCCTGATCGAAACGATGCAGGCGGTCGATACCCAGGGTGTCGAGCCGATGGCACATGCGCAGGATGTCGCGCAACGCCTGCGTCCCGACCGTGTCAGCGAAACTGATCAACTTGAACAGCGGACCACCTTTCAGGCCGTGGCACCGGAAACCGAGGCGGGCCTCTATCTCGTGCCGAAGGTTATCGAATGATCGAACGCAACCTCACTGATCTCGCACGCGCGCTGGCCACGAAGCGGATTTCCAGCGTCGAGCTGACTCGACTGTATCTCGACCGCATCAGCCGCCACAATCCGCAACTCAATGCCTTCATCACCGTCGACCCGGCCGCCAGCCTGGCTCAGGCACGTGCCGCCGACGAGCGACTGGCGCGTGGCGATGGCGGCCCGCTGACCGGAATCCCGCTGGCACACAAGGACATCTTTTGCGCCAAGGACTGGCTCACCACCTGCGGGTCGAAAATGCTGAGCAACTTCGTCAGCCCCTACGATGCGACGGTGATCGCCCGCTTCAAGGCGGCGGGCGCGGTGTTGCTCGGCAAGACGAACATGGATGAGTTCGCCATGGGTTCGTCGAACGAAACGTCGTTCTATGGAGCGGTCAGAAACCCCTGGCAGCCGGAATGTGTTCCTGGCGGCTCCTCCGGCGGCTCAGCGGCCGCCGTCGCCGCCCGTCTCGCACCAGCGGCGACCGGTACCGATACCGGCGGCTCGATCCGGCAACCGGCCGCGCTATGCGGCCTGACGGGGATGAAGCCCACTTATGGCGTCGTTTCCCGCTACGGAATGATTGCTTTTGCCTCTTCACTCGACCAGGCGGGCCCTCTGGGTCGTTCGGCAGCCGATTGCGCCATACTGCTCAACGCCATGGCCGGCTTCGACGAACGCGATTCGACCAGCCTCGACCGGCCGACCGAGGACTACAGCCGGGCAATCAACACCGCCTCCGGCGCGCGGCCCCTGGCCGGACTGAAGATCGGTCTGCCAGCGGAGTTCTTTGGCGACGGTTGTCATCCGGAAGTGATGAAGCAGGTCGATGCCGCGCTCGCCGAGTACCGCTCACTGGGTGCCGATACGGTCGCCATCCGCCTGCCGAACATGTCGCTTTCGGTCGCCGCGTACTACGTGATCGCACCGGCCGAAGCCAGTTCCAATCTGGCGCGCTTCGATGGTGTTCGCTACGGCCATCGAGCCAGCGATTATCGTGATCTCGACGACATGTATTGCAAGACTCGCGCTCAAGGGTTTGGCGCCGAGGTCAAGCGGCGCATCCTGATCGGCACGTATGTCCTGTCGCATGGCTACTACGACGCCTACTACCTGCAGGCGCAGCGCATTCGCCGCCTGATTGCGAACGACTTCGTCGAGGCCTTCCGGCAATGCGACGTGATTGCCGGGCCGACGAGCCCCAGCACCGCTTTCCGACTCGGGGAAAAAGCGGCTGATCCGGTGCAGATGTACCTCTCGGACATTTACACTATTGCCGTCAACCTGGCCGGCCTGCCGGGAATTTCGATTCCCTGCGGCTTAGCCGGCGAGCTGCCGGTCGGACTGCAACTGATCGGCAACTATTTCGACGAGGCCAGACTGCTCGACGTGGCACACCGTTATCAGCAAGCCAGCGACTGGCACCTGAAATCGCCGACCGGTTTCGGCGAGTGCTCGGCCACGTGATCCGGCGGAGTCTCGTCAGCACCGCTCCCGTGCCCGCTCGTACCGGCGTGCACCGGCCGGCATAGTCTGTCCTTGAATAGCGAGAAAGCCGCGATGAAACAATGGGAAGTCGTCATCGGCATCGAGACGCACGCGCAATTGTCTACCCAATCCAAGATATTCTCGGGTAGTCCGACGGCCTTCGGCGCCGTACCGAACGTTCAGGCCAACGCGGTCGACATTGCGCTGCCCGGCGTCCTGCCGGTTCTCAACCGGGCGGCGGTCGAGTGCGCCATCCGCTTCGGCCTTGCCGTCGATGCCGAAATCGCTCCACGATCGGTCTTTGCGCGCAAGAACTACTTTTACCCCGATCTGCCGAAGGGTTATCAGATCAGCCAATACGAACTGCCGGTGGTCATCGGCGGCCGGCTGGCGATTCAGGTAGCAGAAACGGAGAAGGTCGTTCACCTGACGCGAGCCCACCTCGAGGAAGATGCCGGCAAGTCGCTGCATGAGGAATTGGGTCCTCAGTTCCGCGGCAAGTCGGGCATCGATCTCAACCGTGCCGGAACCCCTTTGCTGGAAATCGTCAGCGAACCCGACATGCGCTCGGCGGCCGAAGCCGTCGCTTACGCACGAGCCTTGCATGCCCTGGTGCGCTGGATCGGGATCTGCGACGGCAATATGCAGGAGGGCTCGTTCCGCTGCGACGCCAACGTCTCGGTACGCCCGCGCGGCCGGACCGCCTTCGGAACCCGACGCGAAATCAAGAATCTGAACTCGTTTCGCTTCATGCAGCAGGCGATCGACTACGAGGTACAGTGGCAGATCGCGACGCTCGAAGAGGGCGGCCACATCGAGCAAGCGACAGTGCTGTTCGACCCGCTGAGCGGCGAAACACGAGCCATGCGCAGCAAGGAAGACGCGCACGACTATCGCTATTTCCCCGATCCCGATCTCTTGCCGCTGGTCATCGATCAGCCGTGGATCGACCGGGTACGCCTGCAAATGCCCGTGTTGCCGGCCGCCAAACGCGATCAGTTGGTCTCCGATTACGGTCTCTCGGCCTACGACGCGAGGATTTTGACGGCATCGCTCGACTCCGCGCGCTACTACGAAGCTGTCGTCGCCGCTGCCGGCAGCGCGAATGCCAAGCTCTGCGCCAACTGGGTAATGGTCGACCTGGCCGCCCGCCTCAACAGGGAGGACTACGACATTGGCCAGTCGCCGGTCTCGGCGCAACAACTCGGTGGCCTGATAGCGCGCATCGGCGACGGGACGATTTCGAACAGCCTCGCGAAGAAGGTTTTCGATGCCCTGTGGAACGGCGAAGGCGAGTCAGCCGACGAGATCATTGCCCGGCAGGGTCTGCAGCAGATCACGGACCAGGACGCCCTGGAAACGCTGATCGACGAGGTCGTCTCCGCCAACCCGGCGATGGTCACCGAATACCGGGCGGGCAAGGAAAAGGCGTTCAACGCGCTTATCGGTCAAGCCATGAAAGCGACCCGGGGCAAGGCCAACCCACAGCGGATCAGCGAACTGTTGCGGCGAAAACTGACCTCAACTTCCTAGCCGCTGTGCGCCAGGATATCCGCCGCCCGCGGCGCAGGCTGACTCAGGGACGCGCCGTGGGCCGCCTGGAGAGTTCGCGGTAACGGCGCAAATCCTCGTCGTACTTCGCGCGCATTGTTTCCTGGTCGCGCTTCTTCGATTCGATCACCGACTCCTGCGCGCCGATCTCGAAATCGGCATCGCGCAAGCCCTTGGCCACCTCCGCCGGCAACTGCCGATTCCGGTAGAACTCCGCCTCGTCCTCGTACTTCTTGCGCTGTCGGCGAATTTCGACGATGCGGTCTTCGGCCGCCTTGATCGCCGCCGCCAGGTCGCGCTCGGCGCGGCCGCGCATCAATTCGATGTCCTTCTCACTGGAGTAGGTGTTGAGCAGCGCCAGATCCTTCCGCTTCTGCTCGTTGAGCACGCGCTCCTGCTCCTTGCGCCGTTGTTCCTCCGCTGCTCGCTGAGCACGCTGCTCGGCGGTCAGCGGCGCGTCCACCTGGCGCGCCGTGCGGCCGGAATCACCCAGTTCCCGATAGGCACGCCCATAACAGGCAGACGGCAAAATATCGCCGCACAGTTGTTTGCCCGACTCATCGTGACAGCAGAAAATCCGCGGGCCAGCGCTGCTCGCTCCGGCAGCGGCCAAGCTGAGCAGCAAGAGAAGAAGGGCTTCAGGTGTTCGGCGCAACGCCGTACTCCCGCCGATAGCGTGCCACCGAAGCGGCCCTCGCGCGCAGTTCGTCGCTCGGCGCGCCTTCCTGGTGCAGAAAAGCCAGCAGATCGTCGAGCGTGGCGACGGCAAGAACCGGCATACCGTAGTCGCGCCTAACCTCTTGCACGGCGGACAGCTCGCCGCTCCCCCTTTCCATGCGATCGAGAGCGATCACCACACCGCAGGGCGTCGCCCCGGCGGCGCGAATCAGTTCGACCGATTCGCGAACCGATGTTCCGGCCGAGATCACGTCGTCGACGATCAAAACCCGTCCCGACAGCGGTGCGCCCACCACCGTGCCGCCTTCGCCATGGTCCTTAGCCTCCTTGCGATTGAACGAGTAGGGCAGATTGCGCCCGCTCCTTGCCAAGGCGACAGCGGTTGCCGCGACCAGCGGGATCCCTTTGTAGGCCGGGCCGAACAGTGCGTCGAAGGCAATCCCGCTGGCGCAGATCGCCTTGGCGTAGAATTCGGCCAATCGGTCCAGCGACCGGCCATCGGCGAAGCCACCGGTATCAAAAAAATAAGGTGACAAACGCCCCGCCTTGGTTCGGAAAGCACCAAAGCGAAGTACGTCCTGCGCGACCGCAAACGCAATAAATTCCTGACGAAAGTCCATAAAAACCGTTTCTCGACCCTGATTATCTCAAGGATAGTCTTCTATGTTACGCATCATTACCTGCAACCTCAATGGTATTCGATCGGCATGGCGAAAGGGCTTCCTGCCGTGGCTCCTCGCGCAGAAGGCCGATGTCGTCTGCCTACAGGAACTGAAGGCTCAGGCAGCCGACCTGACCGATGAAATGAGCGCCCCCGACGGCCTCCACACCTACTACCGCTGTGCCGACAGGCGAGGATACAGTGGTGTTGGACTGTGGTGCCGAAGGAAACCCGACCGGGTGATCGACGTTCTGGAAAGCGCTGAGTTCGACCGCGAAGGGCGTTATCTGCGCGCCGATTTCGGCCCCCTCTCGGTCATCTCGCTCTATCTGCCGTCAGGCTCCAGCTCGGAACAACGGCAGGAAGCCAAGTTTCGATTCATGGAGTTTATGTACCCGCATCTCGTCGGACTGGCGAACAGCGGACGCGAGTTGGTCGTCTGCGCTGACTGGAACATCGCCCATCGAGAAATCGACCTCAAGAACTGGCGAAGCAACGGACGGAATTCGGGATTTCTGCCTGAAGAACGCGCCTGGGTAAGCCGGCTGCTCGAAGCGGGTGGCTGGCACGACGTGTACCGCAAGCTGCATCCGGACAGCACCGAGGAATCCTACACCTGGTGGTCGAATCGTGGTCAGGCGTGGGCCAAGAACGTCGGCTGGCGACTCGACTACCAGTTGGCAAGCGCAGGCATGGCCGACAAGGCCAGACGTGCCGCCGTCTACAAGGCGCAACGCTTCAGCGACCATGCTCCGCTGACCATCGACTACGATTACGCGCTGCCGGCCGACAATAGCGACTGAGCGCCTTTCGTCATGAGCCTTTTCATCGTTTGCATTGATCTCGACTCGGGATTTCTATAATCTGAGCGTCTCCTGGAAGTCGTCTTTCCTGTTGCATCGCCGCTCTTCCCGTCATCATCTTCCATTGTGAGGTCCGTCATGTCCGAAGTTTCCGAACTCTCCAACGCCAACAAGCAAAAACTCGTCTCCGACATGAAGGTCGTGGTCGCCGACGCCGAGGAAATCCTGCGCGCCACCGCTGGAGTTGCCGGCGAGAAGATGGGCGACCTGCGCGAACGTATTGGCGAACGCTTGCGCGACGCCAAACTGCGCCTGGCCGATGCCGAAGCGGCGCTGGTCGACCGAACCAAGGCGGCGGCGCGCGCGACCGATGATTTTGTGCACGAGAATCCGTGGCGCGCCGTTGGCGTGGCCGCGGCGGTCGGCCTGCTTCTCGGTGTAATCATCGGTCGCCGCTAGATTGCCAACGATTTGATGAGCGAACCTCGCGGCAGTGGCGGCGGCCTGTTCGCCGCCGCCAAGAACAGCGCCGCAACGCTGCTCTCTGCCGGACGAACGCGGCTCGAACTCCTCGGTATCGAACTCAAGGAGGAAAAGCTGCGGGCTATCCGCCTGTTGCTCGTCTCGCAACTCCTCGCCTTTTGCTTGGCGCTCGGCACGATTATCGGCGTAGCCTTGCTCGTCGTCGTGTTCTGGGACGATCGCGTCGCCGTACTGGGCGGTTTCTGCGCCTTCTTCTTTGCCATAGCCGGCGTGGCCTACTCACTCCTGCGACGCGCCATTGTGAGCCGGGACCACATGTTCTCGGCCAGCCTGGCGGAGATCGGCAACGACCTCGACGAACTGCAGGCGGTTGCCCGCGATGAAACAAGAGGAAATTGATCTGGCCGTCCGGCGTGGCCGGCTGCTCGAACGGATCAGCATGCAGCGCGGGACGCTTGGCCAGCAACTACAGCCCGTGGGCGACGCCCTGCGCACGGTCGATCGCGGCCTCGCTGGCGTGCGTAGAGGACGCGACTACCTCGGGCAACACCCGGAAATTGTCGTCGCCGGTGCCGCCGCGCTGGTCGTGTTGCAGCCGAAGCGCCTCTGGCGATGGACAAGACGCGGTTTCTTCTTTTGGCGTACTTGGCGCCTGCTGCGCCGACAACTCCACGCGCTTGGCCTGGCCTCGCCACCGTAGCCGGCCAAAGCGACCGCGACCGTCGTTCCACAGGACGCTGGCGAGCCGCCCGACTCTACTACTCCCAGACCCCCAACGCGCAGAGTTGTTTGGTCGCCGCTTCAGCCCAGCCGCGGTTGGCCAGCGGGCTTGCCGGACTGGGATGCAAAACGCGGCCGATTATTGGCTTTTTGCCGGCCAGCGCGGACCGGGCACGCGCTTCGGCGAAGCCGCCCAGGCCGATCACCCACTCCGGCTGCATCGCGTCGACCACGGCTTGCAGATGCGCGTCACAGACGGCTTGGAGCGGCGCCGCCTCGGCGGACGGCAGCTTGTCCGGCGTCAGGTTGCGCGCGCCATCGAAAAAAGCCAGCGGACAATAGTTGGCAACGAAATGCTCGGCAAAAAACGCGTCGGCCGTTCCAAAACGCTCCCGAAACAGTCCCCACAGGCGTCGCCCACTGACTTCGGAGCGCGCACAGGCAAAGCCTTCGATCGGCCGCGCAGGATTTTCCAAGACGGGCCGTCTGACGGCGCAGGCGATTCCCAACCAGTCGCGAACCGCCGCGATTTCGCCGAAAGGCACACCGGACTGAAGCATTCCGAAAGGGCCGGGGTTCATGCCGAGAAACAGGACTCGCCGACCGCTTGCCGCATAGCGCCGCAAATACGTTTCGTGCGCCGCCCAGGCATAGGTCAGCGGGTTGTAGACGTGGCTCACCGGCGGCGCGAAGCGGAGAGTGGCAAGTCGGGCAGACAACGCTTGGGCAGCGTCGATCAGTGCGGCGGCGACGGAGGCGTCTCGTTCCATGGCGCAACCTTCAGAAGCAGCAGCATGCCGGGGACGGCAAGCAGGAAACAGAGCAGGAAAAAACTGACCCAGCCGACCGATTCGACCAGCGCGCCGGCACTGGCGTTGATGAACGTTCGTGGAACCGCGGCCAGGCTGGTAAACAGGGCGAACTGAGTCGCCGTGAACGCCGGATTGGTCGCGCGCGCGATAAACGCGGTGAAAGCCGCCGTACCGAGTCCGACCCCCAGATACTCGGCCGAGATCACCCCAGCCAGCGCTGCCCGGTCCAAACTGTCGATGGTCGGCTGGGCGCCACGCCACGCCAGCCAGGCGAAACCGAGGATGGTCACCCACTGGACCAGGCCGAACAGCCATAGCCCGCGGTTGATTCCCAAGCGAACCATCCACAGTCCGCCGAGCAGGCCACCGAAAACCGCTGGCCAGAGGCCGGCGTGCTTGGCGATTACGCCGATGTCGGTCTTGCTGTAGCCAAGATCGAGATAGAACGGCGTCGACAGCGCCGTCGCCAACGAATCGCCGAGCTTGTACAGGAAAATAAAACCCAGCACCAGTAGCGCCCCGCGCCAGCCTTGGCGGCCGATGAACTCGCGAAAAGGCTCGACGACCGCCTGGCGCAGGTTCTTGGGTGCGCCGACCGGCGGTGGTTCGCCAACCGCCAGCACCATCACCATGCCCGGCAGCATGAATGCGGCGGTAATCCAGAAAACCTGCGACCAGGGAAGCAGATCGGCCAGGATCAAGGACAGCGACCCGGGTACCAGGCCAGCAATCCGGTACGCATTGACGTGCACCGAATTGCCGAGACCCAGTTCCTCGTCGCTAAGTATTTCGCGCCGAAAGGCGTCCAGTGCCACGTCCTGCGTTGCCGACAGAAAAGCCAGGAGCACGGACAGCCAGACTACCGGCGTCAGATGGCTGGCCGGCGAGAAACCGCCGAGCAAGCCGATCGAAACCAGCAGACCGATTTGTGACAGCAGCGTCCAGCCCCGCCGGCGACCGAGCGGCAGGTGGTAGCGATCAAGCAGCGGCGACCAGAGAAACTTCCACGTATAGGGAAACTGGATCAAGGCAAAGAAGCCGATGGTCTTGAGATCGACGCCGTCGCTGCGCAACCAGGCCGGCAGCAGATTGAGCAGCAGGTACAGCGGCAAACCCGAGCTGAAGCCGGTAAACACACAGATCAGCATCCGCCGGGTAAGCAGCAGACGCAGTGCGCCGGGCATCAGGCTTCTCGCCCCAGCCGATAGAATGCGAGACTGCCGTTCAGGTTGGGATCATCGGACACTTCGTGTCCTGCCTCATCGAAGGCCAGGCGTTCGCGGATCTCGATGCCGAGTCGGGCGCAGAGTTGCTCGAAATCGACGATCGTAAAGAAACGCACGTTCGGCGTATCGAACCAGTCGTAAGGCAGGTCTTCCGAAACCGGCATATGCCCCTCAGCGATCGCAACGCGATTGGTGCGGTAGGCAAAATTGGGGAAGCTGACCACCGCCTCCTCGGCCACCCGCAACATCTCGCCCAGAATGCGCTCGGTGGCGTGCATCGTCTGCAACGCTTGCGAAATGATCACGTGATTGAAAGACTGGTCCTCAAAACCGGAAAGCCCGCATTCGATGTCCATCTGGATCACGTCCACACCGTTGCGGATACAACCGAGAACGCTGTCGTGATCGATCTCGACGCCGTAGCCGGAAACGTCGCGCGTCTCGTTCAGGTATCGCAGAAGCCGTCCGTCGCCGCAGCCGAGGTCGAGTACGCGTTCGCCCGGCGGAATCCAGTTCGCGATGACGGCGAAGTCGAAGCGCTCTCGCTGCTCGGCCCGGATTCTCCTTTCTTGCTCGGTCATACGCTGATGTTCTCCAGGTAGGCGCGAAGGAGAGCATGATAGTGCTGGTCGTCGAGCAGAAAGGAGTCATGCCCCGCGTCACAGTCGATCTCCGCGTAAACGACGTGCAGTCGGTTGTGCAGCAGAGCAAAGACGATCTCTCGCGAACGCGACGGCGCGAAGCGCCAGTCGGTCGAGAAACTGGCGACGAAGAAACTGGCACGCGCACGCGCGAAAGCCGCAGCCAGATTGCCGTCGTAACCATAGGCCGGGTCGAAGTAGTCGAGCGCCTTGGTCATCATCAGATAGGTATTGGCATCGAAAAAGCCGGCAAACTTGTTCCCTTGGTAGCGCAGGTAGGACTCGATCTCGAAATCGACGTCATAGCTGAACTTGTGCTCGCCGTGACGTAGTTGTCGGCCAAATTTTTCGGCCATCTGACTATCCGAAAGATAGGTGATGTGGCCAACCATTCGCGCCAGACGTAAACCTCGGGTCGGAACGACACCGTAGTCGGCGTAGTAACCGCCATGGAAATCGGGATCTGAGAGGATCGCCTGCCGGGCGACCTCGTTGAAAGCGATGTTCTGCGCCGACAGTTTGGGCGCCGAAGCGATCACCACGGCGTGGCGGATACGATCAGGATACTGCAGAGACCACTCGATGGCCTGCATGCCGCCGAGGCTGCCGCCGATCACCGCCGCCCAAGTCCGGATTTCCAGGTGGTCGGCCAATCTGGCCTGTGCCGCCACCCAGTCTTCGACCGTGACCAGTGGAAAGTCGGCCCCGTAGCGCTTTCCGGTTTGCGGGTTGATCGACAGCGGTCCGGTCGAACCGTAGCAGCCACCGAGATTGTTCACCCCGACAACGAAGAACTTTCGCGTATCGAGCGGCTTGCCCGGACCGACCAGGTTGTCCCACCAGCCGACGCTCTCGGGATCGTCGGCATACACGCCGGCAACGTGATGGCTGCCGGAAAGGGCGTGGCAGACAAGAACCGCATTCGAGTGCTCGGCATTGAGCGTGCCGTAGGTTTCGAAAGCCAGCGAGAACCCCGGCAAAGAAGCGCCACTCTTGAGAGTCAACGGCTCGTCGAAGTCCACGCTGCGCGGCACGACAACGCCGACGGAATTACTTGGTGACATCAGGCGTTCAGCTTCTCGAGTTGCTCACGGATCTTGGTTGGCTCCTCGTGGCGGAGCAGGCGACGAACAATGGGCGCCAGTTCGGCGCAGTTGCTCTGCATGATTCGCTGCTTGACCAGCAGAACATGCGCCGGATGCATCGAGAACTGGCGCAAACCCATGCCGAGCAGCAGGCGCGTCAGCGATGGGTCGCCGGCCAACTCGCCACAGATCGAAACCGGGATGTTGACCTTTTCGGCGCTTGCGATGGTATGCGCCAGCAGCATCAGCACCGCCGGGTGCAGCGGATCATAGAGGTGCGCCACCTGCTCGTCACTCCGATCGATCGCCAGTGTGTACTGGATCAGGTCGTTGGTGCCGATCGACAGAAAATTGACACGCCGTAGGAACAGGCCGACGGCCAGCGCCGCCGCCGGGATCTCGATCATCGCGCCGACCGGCGTCGCTTCGTCGAAGCCGACCCGCTCGCTGCGCAGGCTCGACTTGGCACGCTCGATCGCGGCCAAGGTCTGGTCGATCTCGTGCGCTTGCGAAAGCATGGGAATCAAGAGCTTGATCTTGCCGTACTTGGATGCTCGCAGGATCGCCCGCAACTGCGTCTGGAACATCTTGGGCTCGGCGAGCGACAGGCGGATAGCCCGCAAGCCGAGCGCCGGATTGCTTTGCAGCCGGTCCCCCTGAACTTTCTCCGGATGCAGGTCCTTGTCGTAACCGAGATCGAAAGTCCGTATGGTGACAGGCCTCCCGCCCATCCCCTTGACCACCGCCCGGTAGGCTTCGAACTGCTCGTCCTCGGTCGGCATGTCGCCGCGGTCGAGAAAGAGAAACTCGGTGCGAAACAGACCGATACCTTCGGCACCGCCGTCGAGCGCGTTGGCCACATCGCCCGGCAGCTCGATATTGGCATGCAGGTCGATATCGACGCCATCCAACGTCACCGACCTGGCGGTCTTGAGACGCCGGAGCTTGCTGCGCTCGAGCTCGATCTGGCTCTTGCGGAGGCGGTACTCCTCGAGCACGCGCACGTCCGGGTTGACGATCAGCACGCCGCGTGTCCCGTCGACGATCAGGACTTCCTTGTCGCGGATCAGCTGCCGCGCGTTGACCAGACCGAGGACTGCCGGAATGCGCAGGCTACGGGCAAGAATCGCCGTGTGCGAGGTAGACCCGCCGACATCGGTGACGAAGGCGGCGAAATGGTGCTCTTTGTAGGCAATCACATCGGCCGGCGAGAGATCGTGCGCCACGACGATCAGATTTTCTTCCTTGATCCCCTTGCCCGTTCTGAGCGACATCCGGCCGGGCTGGCCAACGAGTTCCTTGATCACGCGCTCGACGACTTGGCGTACGTCGTAACTGCGCTCGCGCAGATACTGGTCGTCGAAACGTTCGAACTGGCCGACCAGGATCTCCATTTGCTGCACCAGCGCCCATTCGGCGTTGCAGCGACGCTCGCGGATCAGTTGCTTGGGGGTCTCGGCCAGTTCCGGATCGGAAAGGATCATCGTATGCAGGTCGATAAACGCTCCGAACTCCGTCGAGGCGTGCTGCATGCGCTCCTTGAGGTTGGCAAATTCCTCGCGTACGCGCGCCACCGCCGCTTCGAAACGAGCCACCTCCCTGTCGACCAAGCGAGGAGCGATGACCAGATGCGACACCTCAAGTGTCGCGTGCGACATGAGATGCGCCTGGCCGATCGCGATGCCGCCGGAGACAGGCAGCCCATGCAGCGTAAAGCTCATGATGTCCTCACTCGGCCTCGCCGAAGCGGTCGGCGATCAGTGCGACGATCGCCTCACTGGCCGCCTGCTCGTCTTCCCCGACGGTTTCGACGACCACCACCGAGCCCTTGCCCGCCGCCAGCATCATGACACCCATGATGCTCTTGGCGTTGATCCGGCGCTCGCCCTTCTCCATCCAGACTTCGCTCGAGAAACGGCTGGCCAGCTGCGTCAGCTTGGCCGAGGCGCGGGCATGCAAGCCGAGTTTGTTGAGGATCGGTGCTTCAGCACGTACCATGCCGCATTCCCTTCATCGGATTCTAGATCACCGCCGGCAGCTTGATGACGCCATCGTGGGCGCCGCTGATCGCTTTCTGCAACATCGTTTCCATCCCTCGTTCGCGGTAGGTCAGGGCGCGCAACAGCATTGGCAGACTGGCTCCGGCAACACCCTCGACACGCCCCGGCTCGAGCAGCTTGAGTGCCAAGTTGGCCGGCGTCGCGCCAAAGATGTCGGTCATCACCAGGACTCCTTCGCCACCATCGACCTCCTTCAGCAGCAGGCGCGCCAGCGACAGGATGTCGAGCGGATCGTCCTGCGCGGCGACGCCGAGTTGCGCGACCAGCGGCGGGCGTTTGTTCAGAACATGACACACGTTCTGAATCAGGCTTTCACCGAAAGTGCCGTGCGTCACCAGCAAAATACCGATCATTACTTTCACCCCTTGTCACAGGCCGCCATTCTAAGGGATTCCATGTCCTGCGGCAGCATAGGCGCACACTTCAGGGAACGATTTCGAGCGCCGCCGGCTGAGCTCCGACGTAGGTCAACCGGCGCTGCATGGCATTGCTGACCTGCAGGTGGCCCTGCTCGTCGACCCTCAGCACATGCTCGACCTGCAGGCGACGTGCCAGGCGCGGCCAGTCGCCGCCAGCAATGAACAACGGCTTCGAGGCGACGTCGGACAGCGTCCCGGCGGCAGCGCGTGGCGTGATCAACACGCTGAGCGCCTGCGTATGTGCTACCGGCCAAGCACTGCGCGGGTCGAGCACGTGGCAGTAGCGCCGGCCATCGACCTCGAAATAACGCTGATAGTCACCGGACGTACCGATGGCTTCACCGTCGTCGAGCTCGAGCGTGGCCAGCGGGCCCGGCTGCCGCGGATGCTGAATGCCGACCCGCCAGGGCTGGCCATTCCTGCTGCCGAGTGCCATGACATTGCCGCCAATGTTGAGCAACGCATTGTTCACCCCTTGCGCTTTGAGAATCGCCGCCGCGCGGTCAAGCGCGACACCTTTCAGGTAACCTCCGAAGTCCAGCGCCACGTCACGTTTTCGGCTGGCAACCGAAAATCCGTCTACCTGCAGGTCGGCGATACTCGGACGTGCCGCGCGCCAGGCAGCGATGGCGCCGGCATCGGGCAGGAGGGCTGGCAGCTCGTCGGCGTGAAACCCCCACAGGCTCACCAGACGGCCGATTCCCGGGTCGAAGAGCTGCTCGCTGGCCAGCGCCAGGCGCTGGGCATCGGCGAGCAGTGCGGCCATTTCCGCCGTCACGACCTGCGGCCGGCCGGCCGCCAACGCGGCGTTGAGCTCACTGAGCTCGGAAGGCTGCCAGGCGTGGTAGCTGCGATGCAGGCGGTCGAACTCCCGCAGCACGGCGGCGGCTGCCGGGCGTGCCGCTGTTTCGGGCAAGCCGGCAATCAGGACTTCGACTCGGGTACCAAAAACGAAGGCTTCCTGATGATAAAGCGGCGCCGGACGACAGGCGGCGAGCAGGCCGACAAGAAGGATCAGAAGGCCTAGACGGCTCGCGTGCACGCACGCTCCAGCGCGGCAACGAACACCTCGGCAGCATCGAAGCCCGTCTGCTCGGCGATTTCGACCAGGCAGGTCGGGCTGGTGACGTTGATCTCGGTCAGCCAGTCGCCGATCACGTCGAGACCGACCAGCAGCAGCCCGCGCGCGGCCAGCACAGGGGCCAGCGTATCAGCGATCTCCCGGTCGCGCGCCGTCAACCGGCGCGCCACACCGCTGCCACCGGCAGCCAGATTGCCGCGCGTCTCGCCGGCTTTTGGGATGCGCGCCAGACACCACGGTACGACCTCGCCGCCGATCAGCAGGATGCGCTTGTCGCCATCGACGATCTCCGGAATATAACGCTGCGCCATGATCGTGCGCGTGCCGTGGCGGGTGAGCGTTTCGACGATGACGTTGCGGTTCGGATCCTCGTCCCGGACGCGAAAGATCTGGCTGCCACCCATGCCGTCGAGCGGCTTCAAAATCGTGTCGCGTTCGCGGTCGATGAAGGAATGGATCAGTGCCGCGTCGCGCGCCACCACGGTCGGCGCCGCAAAGCGGGAAAACTCGGCGATCGCCAGTTTTTCAGAGTGATCGCGTAGCGCCTGCGGTCGATTGAAGACGCGCGCGCCCTCCGCCTCGGCCCGTCCAAGCAACCAGGTCGTGGTGACGTATTCGACGTCGAACGGCGGATCCTTGCGCATCAGGACGGCGCCGAAATCGCGCAGGGCGACGACGTGGCGATCGATCTCGACGAACCAGTCGTGGTCGTCGGCAAGCATCTCCAGATGCACCGCTTCGGCACACACGCCGTGCAGGGCCGACAGATGAATCGCTCCCTGCTGCACGGCCCAGATCGCATGGCCACGCGCCTGCGCGGCACGCATCAGTGCGATGCTCGTATCCTTGTACGCCTTGAGCGACTCGAGCGGGTCTACGACAAAAGCTATGCGCATGCCAGTTGTTCCTTCACAGGTGCCGTACGTTCGAGTTCCAGCGACGCGGCCAGATGCGCCAGACGTGCGACCACGCCGTAAGCGTAGAAGCGGTTCGGCGCCGCGTCGGGAGTCTGGCACTGGTCGGGCAGCGAACAACTGGTCTCGAAGGCCAGCCGCTCGAAATGCATTCCCGGTGCGTTCAGGTTTTCGTCGCGGCCGCGGCCGCTATGCACGCGGTAGAAACCACCGACCACGAAGCGGTCGATCATGTAAACCACCGGCTCGGCGACACCCTCCTCCTTGCCGCTGCCGACCACCTCGTAGCTATGTACGCCTTCCTGGATGATCACCTGCGACACCGACAGGCCTTCCTTGATCACCGACATCTTGTTGCGCTGCCGGCGATTGAGGCCAGTCACCTGGGACGCGTCCTTGACCGTCATGACGCCCATGCCGTAGGTGCCGGCATCCGCCTTGACGACGACGTAGGGCGTCTCGTCGATGCCGTACTGCCGGTACTTCTCGCGGATCAGCTCGAGCACCGCATCGACGTTGGCCGCTAGGCAGTCCTCACCCTGCCGCTCATGGAAGTTGACGCTGTCGCAGACCGAAAAATAGGGGTTGATTCGCCACGGATCGATGCCCACCAATCTGGCGAAATCGCCCGCCACTTCGTCGTAGGCAGCGAAGTGATTGGATTTGCGACGCACCGCCCAGCCGGCGTGCAATGGGGGCAGCAGCACCTGCTCGTCGAGATGGCGCAGGATCTCCGGAATGCCGGCCGACAGATCGTTGTTGAGCAATATGGCACAAGGCTCGAAGCCCTTGAGCCCGAGCCGTTGGCGGTTGCGCAACAGCGGCTCGAGAAGCAGCGTCGTGCCATCCGGCAGCTCGACCGGTGTCGGCTGATCGATCTCCGGCAGCAGCGAACCGATGCGGACTTCGAGGCCGGTCAGGCGCAGGATGGCGGCGATCTGCGCCACGTTCTGCAGATAAAACAGGTTACGCGTGTGGTTCTCGGGAATCAGCAGCAGCCTCCTGGCATCCGGACAAATGCGGTCGACCAGGGTAAGTGCCGCCTGGACGCAAAGTGGCCGGAAACTCTGGTCGAGATTGTTGAAGCCGCCGGGAAAGAGATTCATGTCGACCGGCGCCAGCTTGAAGCCCGCATTACGCAGATCGACCGACCCGTAGAAGGGTGGCGTATGCTCTTGCCACTGGGCGCGCAACCAGCACTCGATCTCGGACATGGCATCCAGAAAACAGCGCTCGATCTCGAGCAGTGGACCACTGAAGGCCGTGGTAAGACGTGGAACCATGAGCTTGTCTCCTCCACTCCGACAGCAGTGTTGCCGGGAGTGTGCGGTGATGAAGCCTGCCGGGACGGCGAGGCGCGGCTGTTCAGCGAACCGGGCTATTGTACCCCGCTGCGCGGCAGGAAGACGCGGCACGACTCGGGTAGCGGCGTCTGCTCCAGGCTGCGCTGGGTGAACAGAAAACGGCCGTCGCAGACGAAGCCGAGGTCGGCCCAGTCGACGGCATTCAGCGCTGCCGCCAGAGCCTGCACGTCGGTCGCCGGATCGCGCGGGAAGATCGCCAGCACCGATCCGTCGTAATGCGGGCAGGCGTGGACGAAGAACGGCTGCGGCCGGCGCGTCTTGTTATTTACGTACACACGTGCCTGCGCCGATTGATGATAGCCACGTCCCCAATGCCACCAGTTGGACTCGTCGAAAGGCCGAATACGACGCGCGATCAGCCTCGCCTTGTGCGCCAACAAGGCGGCCGGTGGCGGTTCGCCAGGTTCACACCAGAGCATTCGTCGCGTCCTTCCGCTGGCCACGGTCGCCGAGCAGACGAAGTCACGACTGCCGTAATGGTCGTTGGCGTACAGATCGTCGGCTCCGGACACCGCGCCAACCCTCACGAAAGCCAGATCGGCCAGGTGCAGAGCATAATCGCCACGAGTAAATAGCAAATGACCGCCGCTTTCGACGAAGTGCCGCTCTTCCCAGCGCAAGCGGCGCAAACCGGCGATTCCGTCGGCGACGCCGAGCGTCGCGAAGCGCGTCAGGCGCGAGAAGTTCCCGTGTTCGAAACGCCAGATGGCGCAGTTCGGCGTTGCACCGTCGAACACGCGTGAATCGCCAAGCTCGATGAAATCGGTGATCGTCCCCGTGGCGTGCAAGAGCCGGTTGAGCGGCACAGCCGAGGTCGCCTTGACGAAATCGCGCGGCGTGATGAAGATGAGTTCCGCGCTTGGCGCGAGGTGACGCAGGCACTTCTCCATGAAGAACAGGTAGAGGTTGGCGCGTCCATCGAGAACGCTGCGCCTGACGCGCTGGCGTGTCCCCGGCTGGATGTCCTGGTAACGCACATAGGGCGGATTGCCGATGATCGTCACGAAGGACTCGTGCTCGGGCAGATCGAAGAAATCCATCACCCGCGCGCCTGGCGGCGCATGCCGCGGATCGATCTCGATGCCGACCGCGAACGGAAAATGCCGCAAGAAGGCGCCGTCGCCGCAGGCCGGTTCGAGCACCCGGCCGCAGTGGCGAACCAGCGAGAGCATGGTATCGACGATCTGCGGCGGGGTGAACACCTGGCCGAAGCGGCCGACATCGCACTCGGCCGCTACCTGCGGCATGGGCGGCTCGACCGTTGGCCAGCCGAGCACCGTCAGCGCCCCCCCCAGGGCATCACCGGAACCGTCGACAGGCTGTTCGTCGGCGCGCCGTCGATCAGCTTGCGGCTGATCGCCAAATAGACGAGCGTCTTGTTGGTTTCGTCCCAGAGTCTGATGACCCGGGTTTCCTTGAACATGATCGACGTGTCGTCGGAGAATACCGTGGCTTCCTTGGGCAGCTTGGCCGGCAAGATGATTGGCCCGGTCTGCCGACAGGCCAGCGAAAACTGCGACGGATCCTGTGCCAGACCGAAGGATCCGCTGACGCCGCCGGTTCTCGCCTGGCTGACGTGACAGGTCACACCCGACACCTTGGGGTCGGCGAAACTCTCGACGCAAATCCGGTGATTGGCCCCGAGCAGTTTCCACTCGGTGGTCACGCAGCCGATCGGCTCGGCCGGCACCGGCTCTCCCCACAGAGCCAGCGCAAGGAAAGCACTTGCACTTGCACTCGCCCAAACAATCCGTTTCCTGCCATTTATCACGCGTTTCTCCCAGACAGTCGACCCCGAGGCGCGAAGCCGACACGGCGTTCGCTCAAGGAACAGGTGGTTTCGCCGCCGATCACTCCGGGCACGCTTCCAGCGTCACCTGGCTGATCTGACCGACGGGTGACCCGCGGCGCGCCCGCTGAGCCAGATGGCGGTCCTCGGAAAGCAGGGTCTTGACCCGGTTGCGAGCCGTTCCGCGGATCATCACTCGTGTCCCCCGTACCGCCACGACCGCGCGCAGCGTCTCGCCATCGCGCAGTCCGATGATCTGGACACCCTTGCCGCTCGCCAAACGCTTCATCTGCTCAAGCGGAAAAACGAGCAGTCTTCCGTCTTCTGACAAAGCGGCAAGGTGATCGCGACCGGCAATCGGCACGGGAGGCAGGATGCTCGCCCCGTCTTCGATGCTCAGAAACGCCTTGCCCGCTCTCTGTCGCGACAGCAAATCACCGTAGGTACAGATAAAGCCGTAACCCGAGGTCTTGGCGACCAGCAATTCATCCTCCGGACGACCAGTGATGACGTGCGCGATCTTGCCGCTTCCCAGGTCCACGAACGACGACAGCGGCGCTCCCAAACCACGGCCGTCGGGAAGACTGGCGATCGCCACGGTAAACGCCCGTCCTTCGGTCGACAGGATCACCAGGGAGTCGACCGAACGGCACTCCTGCGCCGAACCCGCACGGTCGCCGTCCTTGAAGACGACGCTGGAGAGATCCAGGCCATGGCCCTGTCTGACACGTGCCCACCCCTTCTCGGAAATGATGACGGTCACCGGCTCGTCGGCAACGCTGGCGACTTCCGAGCGCGCCGCGGTCGCCGCGGCAAGAATGATCGTGCGCCGCGCGTCACCGTGCTTCTCGACGTCGGCGCGAATCTCGCGGATCACCTGTCGGCGCAACAGGGCGTCGCTGCCGAGAAGCTTCAGCAAACCCTCGCGCTCGCCGCGCAGCTTCTCGAGCTCCTGCTCGATGCGTAGCCCTTCGAGGCGTGCCAACTGACGCAGACGGATTTCGAGGATGTCCTCGGCCTGACGGTCAGACAACGTGAAGCGGGCAATCAGTGCCGCCTTCGCATCGTCGGAGTGGCGAATGATGCGAATCACCTCGTCGATGTTGAGGAAGACGATGTGGCGGCCTTCCAGGATATGAATGCGGTCGTCGGCCTTCTGCAGACGGAACTCGGTACGACGGTGCACGGTACGGATGCGGAAGGTGCACCACTCGCCGATCAGGTCGGTCAACGACTTCTGGCGCGGCCGGCCGTCGATGCCGACCGCCACCAGGTTGATCGGTGCCGACGTCTCGAGACTGGTATGAGCCAGCAACAGCGCGACGAAGTCGTTGCGGTCGATGCGCGAACTGGTCGGTTCGAAGACCAGCCGAATGTCGTCGTCCTTGCCTGACTCGTCACGCGCCCGGTCGAGCTGCGAGGCCATCAATGCCTTGAGCTGCGCCGCGTGCTGTTCGACGACTTTCTTGCCCGGCCGGGGTTGCGGGTTGAGCAGGGCACCGATCTCGAACAGCACTTTGGCCGTCGAAACCCCTGGCGGCAATTCCCGGAACACCACCTGCCAGGCACCGCGTGCCATCTCCTCGAATTCGTAGCGCGCGCGCACACGCAGGCTGCCGCGTCCACTGGCGTAAGCGGCGGCGATGTCAGCCGGCGAAGAAATGATCTGGCCGCCGCCAGGATAGTCGGGACCGGGAATGTGCTCCATGAGCTCGGTGAGGCCGGCCGCCGGGTGCTCGATCTTGTGGATCGCGGCGGCAGCCACCTCGCGCAGGTTGTGCGAGGGGATTTCGGTGGCCATGCCGACGGCAATCCCGGAAGCCCCGTTGAGCAGCGCGAAAGGCAGTCGCGCCGGCAGGAAAGCCGGTTCGTCGAAAGAGCCGTCGTAGTTCGGCTGAAAATCGACGGTCCCTTCGCCAAGTTCGTTGAGCAGCAATTCGGCGATCGCCGTCAAACGCGCCTCGGTGTAGCGCATCGCCGCCGCGTTGTCGCCGTCGCGCGAGCCGAAGTTGCCCTGGCCATCGACCAGCGGATAACGCAGCATGAAGGACTGGGCAACGCGCACCATCGCGTCGTAGGCCGAGGTGTCACCGTGCGGGTGATACTTGCCGATCACGTCGCCCACGACGCGCGCCGATTTCACCGGCTTGGCGGTAGCCGACAAGCCCAACTCGCGCATCGCGAACAGGACACGGCGTTGCACCGGCTTCAGCCCGTCCTTGACATCCGGCAGCGCACGGCCTTTGACCACGGCGACGGCGTACTCGAGGTAGTCGCGTGCCGCCGAATCGTGCAGCAGGATGCTGTCGTCGTCTTCGGCCAGCGGCGCCGTCGGCGCGGCAGGCGGTGCCGGCGGTGGCGAGTCGGCGAAGAGGTCGGGAGTCGGGTCGTTCTTCAAGATCAAATCTCCGCGCCGATCATGGCGCCGTTCTCTTCCATCCACGCCCGCCGGCCAGCCGACTCGCTCTTGCCCATCAACATGTTCATCACCGGCTTCGCGGCTTCGGCACCCGGCAGGCGTATGCGCATCAGACGGCGCGTATCGGGCGACATGGTCGTCTCCCACAGTTGCTCGGGATTCATTTCGCCCAGCCCCTTGAAGCGCGAAATCGATATCGCTTCCGGCTTGACCCCTTCCAAGCGCAGGCGATCGATCGACGCTTCGCGCTCGGCGTTGTCCAGCGCGTAGATCTTGCGCGGCGGGCGGTTCTTCCCCTGGCCGGGCACGTCCAGCCGATAGAGCGGAGGTTGCGCGAAGTACAGATGGCCGCGCGCGATCAGCCGCGGGAAATGGCGGTAGAACAGCGTGCACAGCAGGACACGGATGTGCGAACCATCGACATCGGCGTCCGTCATGATCACCACCTTGCCGTAGCGCAGATTGGCCAACACCGAATCGGGCGCGCCCGCCGCATGTGGATCGATGCCGAGCGCAACGGCGATATCATGCACTTCACGGTTGGCAAACAGGCTTCCGGGTTCGATTTCCCAGGTATTCAAGACCTTGCCGCGAAGCGGCAGGATCGCCTGCAACTCCTTGTCGCGCCCGGCTTTCGCCGAGCCGCCAGCGGAATCGCCCTCGACGAGAAAGATTTCGTTGCGGCTCACGTCTTCGCTCTGGCAATCGGAGAGCTTGCCGGGCAGGATCGCGACAGCCGACTGCTTGCGCTTCTCGACCTTTTGACCAGCCCGGCTGCGCGCCTGTGCGGCGCGGATAGCCAGTTCGGCAATTCGCTTGGCGGCGTCCGGGTGCTCGTTGAGCCACAACTCGAGCGGATCGCGCAGCATGCGTCCGACGAGCGCCACGGCATCGCGCGAATTGAGGCGCTCCTTGGTCTGGCCCTGAAACGACGGATCGAGCAGGCGTACGGCGAGAACGAAGCTGGCGCGCGAGAAAACATCCTCGGCCGCCAGTTTGACCCCCTTGGGCAACAGCGCATGGTGCTCGGCAAAACTCCGGATGGCGTCCAGGGTCGCTTGCCGCAGGCCGGCCTCGTGCGTGCCGCCAGCGGTCGTCGGAATAAGGTTGACATAAGACTCGCGTGCCAGGCTCCCTTCGGCCGTCCAGCAGATCGCCCAGGCGGCGCCCGAGCCGGCCGGGAAAGTGTCGTCGCCCTTGGCGGCGTACTTCTCGCCACTGAAGATCGGCGCCACGGCCTCGCCGTCGAGTTGCTCGGCCAGATACTGCCGCATGCCGTCGGCGAAGCACCAGTCGCTCGTCGATCCGTCCTCGACGCTCAGTGAGACCTGCAGACCGGGCAACAGCAACGCCTTGCTGCGCAGCAGACGTTCGAGCTGCGCCAGCGGGATCGTCGACGTATCGAAGAAGGTCGGGTCTGGCCAGGCGCGCAGCCGCGTGCCGGTCGTTTTTTTCGGAGCATCGCCGACACGCTGCAGCGGTTCGACGACGGCACCTGCGGCGAAAGCCATCCGATGCCGCGCACCGTCGCGAACGACCTCGACTTCCAGCCTGGTCGACAAAGCGTTGGTCACCGAAACGCCAACGCCGTGCAAGCCGCCTGAGAAGCGGTATGCCGAGTCGACGACCTCTTTGTTGAACTTGCCGCCGGCGTGCAGACGGGTGAACACCACTTCGACCGTCGGCACCTTTTCAAGCGGATGCATCTCGACCGGAATGCCTCGGCCGTCGTCCTGCACCGTCACTGACTGATCGCGGTGCAGGATCACGCTGATCCGCTTGCAGTGGCCGCCGAGCGCTTCGTCGGCCGCGTTGTCGATCGCTTCCTGGATGATGTGCAAAGGGCAATCGGTACGCGTATACATCCCAGGGCGATGGCGCACCGGCTCGAGTCCCTTGAGGACGGCAATCGATTCGGCGGTATAGCTCACGGTCTTGATCTCTCCAGCAGGCTGCCCAGCGCCTGAAAACGGCGGCCACAGAGCACACCTTGCCTACCCAGGACGGCTACGCGAGCGACACCGGGGCGGCGACGCCCTGGCGGCATGGCGGCGAGCCGCGGAGTTTACTACCGATCTGGCGCCCGTTGGGGCTGTTTGGGCGAAGGACGGGGAGTCCTACGTTCAGGCCAGTGGCAGAGCTTGGCGTGACCTCCGCAGAGCGCCTAGACCGAATCCGCCAACCAAGCGTCGCGCGGCAGGTCGGGAACGCCTGGGCTGATCAGAAAGCGCGTCATCGCCTGCGGATTCATGAGGCCGATGCCGCCCTGTGCGAGGTGATAACTGATGACCGGACGTTCGAAGAGACTCGTCAGGTTCATCAGCCGCTCGGCCAATGCCGCCTTACGCACTCCCTCGGCGCGGGTATGAAGCACATGGCCGCCGGTAAAGAAGAAATCAATGCGCGCCCTGACGTGCTCGCCATCGGTGGCGCCCGTGAAAGGCATCCCGACCTGCTCGGGCGTCAGCGCAGTCAATGTCAGATTCTGAGACGTCGGCACGTAAGCGTTCAGGTCACGACTGGCTTCGATCTCGACGCAAGCGATCGAGCCTGGCGAGAAGACCTCCGTCTGGCCGGCCGAACCGACGATCAGTGGCTTGCCCGCAAAGATCTGACTGCTGCGCTTGAGGCTCTCGAGAATCTGTTCGACGCTCGCCGCGTCGGTCTGCAAAAAGCGTCTGGCGCGGCTAGCAGTGGTAATGACGGTAATGCTGATCGCCATGGCGATGCTCCTCAAGAACGGTGAGTGGGTCTCACCGAGCGCAGTCAGTCGGGCCCACGGTTCTTCCCCTGCACCCATAACACGTCGCCGCGCCCCGTCGCCCGGTTCAACGAACGGCCCACGACAAACAACAGATCCGACAGTCTATTCAGATACTTGCGAGAAAACTCGGAGACCGTTTCGGTACTCGCCAAATGGACGATCTGACGCTCGGCGCGACGGCACACGGTGCGCGCCACATGCGCTACGGCGGCGGCGCGCGTGCCGCCAGGCAGGATGAAGTCCTTGAGCGGCGCAAGATCCGCGTTGAACCGTTCGACCAGCGTCTCGAGCCGCATGACCTGCGCCTCGTTGATCGTCTTGCTTCCTGGAATGCACAACTCGCCGCCGAGATCGAACAGGTCATGCTGAATGCCGGTCAAGGCCTGCCGGATGTCGTCCGGCAATTCCTCAGTCAACAGCAGACCGATCGTCGAGTTGAGTTCGTCGACCTGGCCCATGGTCTCGACCCGCAGGCTGTCCTTGCCGACTCGCGAACCGTCGCCCAAGCCGGTCGTGCCAGCGTCACCGGTACGCGTGACAATTTTCGAAAGGCGATTGCCCATGCTCGTTTTCCTGGTCAGAATATAAGGAATTATAGCCGAAGGAGGGTCCGTGCCCGGCCGATCTCTGCAGCTCAGCGCCAACCTCAGCTTTCTCTTCACCGACTCGCCGTTTGCGGACCGCTTCGCGCGTGCCGCGCGGGCCGGATTCCGTGGCGTCGAGTACCTGTTTCCCTACGCCTGCGAGGCAGAAGAGCTTGTTCGACTGCTCATCGAAAACGGGTTGCGGCAGGTTCTGCACAACCTGCCGGCGGGCGACTGGGCAGGCGGCGAGCGCGGTATCGCCTGTCTGCCTGGCCGCGAGGCCGAGTTCCGCGACGGTGTCGAACTGGGGATCGACTACGCGCGCCGTCTCGGCTGTACGCAACTCAACTGTCTCGCCGGAGTGGCACCCGCCGAAGTACCGGAAGCGGAGATCCGAGCGACGTTCGCCGCCAACCTCCGGCATGCCTCGCAACGCCTGGCGGCGAACGGTATCCGCCTGCTCATCGAACCGATCAACAGCCGTGTCGACATCCCAGGTTTCTGGCTCGACACACCGACGAAAGCCCTGGCGTTGATCGACGAAATCGCATCCGACAACCTCTGGTTGCAATACGACATTTACCACGCGCAGGTCATGGAAGGCGACCTGGCAAGGACGATCGAGACCCACATCGGGCGCATTGCGCACTTCCAGCTGGCGGACAATCCGGGACGTCACGAGCCGGGAACCGGTGAAATCAACTACCGTTTCCTTTTCCGTCTTCTCGAGCGGCTCGGCTACGAAGGCTGGTTGGGTTGCGAATACCAACCGCTATTGGCAGGTGCGGGCACCGAGAGCGGCCTGGGCTGGGCAGAGGAGTGGCTTCACCAGCCGGCGACGGGCCGAGATGTTGCGCGGCCAACGCTGGCTTGTCGGTCCTAGACTATGGATCGACTGGCGCCTTGCGAAACACGTAGAACAGATTGTGTTCGCTGACCACGTACAGATTACCGGCCTCATCGAGAGCGAGTCCCTCGGCCTGAGGGATAGAGTGCTCGAGACCGTTCAGGCCGCGCAGCAGGGTAATGAAACTGTGCGGCTGATAGGTCTCGTTCAATTCCACCAGCAGATGCGACTCCTGCGATAGCGCCAGGATGTAGCCGCTGCGTGGATCGACGGTGAGCGCCGCCAGATCGGTCATGTAGCCGCCGAGATCCTGCAGTTCCTGCAACTCGCCGGTGA
This sequence comes from Accumulibacter sp., assembly GCF_029255285.1. GTDB lineage: Bacteria > Pseudomonadota > Gammaproteobacteria > Burkholderiales > Rhodocyclaceae > Accumulibacter. The sequence goes on along the minus strand of NZ_JAPUVI010000002.1, from coordinate 25,580 downwards.
CGCGGCAGCCGTCCGAAGGCAGGCCGTAGAGCATCACCGGGTACTTCTCCTTGCCCAACAGCAGGCGCCGGTGGCGAGGATCCCAGGCCAAACCTTCGAAGCCCTTGTTCGGTTCCTCCGCGTGGCCGAGATCGACCTGCTGGATGAAATGCTCGGCGCGCAACTCTTGAGTTCCGGGGTCGATGCGGAAGATCGACAGCCGATGCTGGCGTTCGTCGGTGATCGCCATGCAGCCGCCTTCCAACACCGCGACGCCCTCGAGATCGGACGCGCCACGTACCGGTATACGGCGCAACACCCCGCCTTCACGTGACAACTCGATGAGCAGCGGCTGCTTGCTGCTGACGGTGAACAGCGTTCCGGTCGCCGGGTTATAGGCCAGGTCGGAGAATTCCTCCTTCTCATAGCCCGTCACGCCGACCTGTAGCACCGTCCGGTAGCCGGGCAACCAAAGGCTGGCGGCGCGCTCTTCGGAGGTACGGCGCGACTCTTCCAGCCACAACAGCGCGCGCGCATCCAGGCGCAGGTGATGCGCACCAAGGCCGAGGACGAGAATCAGGAGGCTGGCCAGCCAGAAACGACTGCGGCGCGACAGGCGCATGACGAGTGGGATGAACCGTCAGGCAACGCCGGCCGGGGCGACATCAAACCTTCGGCAAAACCGCAATTCTTCGGGGTAGGGGAAAAAATCCTCGACATGGCCGGCGCGGATTTTCTCCTGCGCGCTCTGCCAGAACTTCACGCTCAGCAAGGCTCGATGGTACTTGAGGAAAGCCGAGCGCACTTTCGGCGAACCGAGCAGGAAGCTGGCGAACTCTTCCGGAAAGACATCGTGCCGGGCGACGGAATACCAGGGCTCACTGGCCATTTCCATTTCCGGGTACGGCGCCTCGGGAATGACTCGAAAGTTGGTATCGGTCATCAGCTCGATTTCGTCGTAGTCGTAGAAAACGACTCTGTTGTAGCGCGTGACGCCGAAGTTCTTCCACAGCATGTCGCCCGGAAAGATATTGGCACAGGCGAGTTCCTTGATGGCGTTGCCGTATTCGAGAACGGCGTGGTCTATCTGCTCCGGCGTCGCCGTGTCGAGGTAGATATTGAGCGGCGTCAGCCGACGTTCGATGTAGAGGTGCTTGATCACCAGATCGTCGGCCTCCTCCTCGATCAATGACGGCGCCAGCGTCTTCAGCGCCTCGAGCAGTTCGACCGAGAAACGCTTGCGCGGCAGCGCGACCTGCGAAAACTCGAGTGTGTCGGCCATGCGGCCAACCCGGTCAACCTGCTTGACGAGCAGGTACTTGCGCTTGACGGTCGCCCGGTCCATCTCCTTCGAAGCACCAAAGACATCCTTGATGAGTTTGAAGACGTAGGGATACGAGGGCAGCGTGAAAACCAGCATGACCAAACCGGCGATTCCCGGTGCGATGACGAACTGGTCTTCGGAATGCCGCAGGTGCTGCTTGAGATCTCGAAAGAACAGGGTCTTGCCTTGCTTGCCGAGACCCAGCATGGTGTACAGCTCGGAAGCCGGTTTGTTCGGCATGATGCTGCGCAGGAACTGCACATAGGCTGACGGCACCTCCATATCGACCATGAAATAGGCACGCGACAGCGAAAACAGGACGCTGATCAGCCAACTGTCAAGCAGTATCGTATCGAGCACCAGTTTGCCCTCCGGCGAGTGTAGAACCGGCACGGCGAAGGCGTACTCGTGGTGGCCGTTGATCGCCTTGCCGAAAATGTAGGCGCCCTTGTTGCGATAGAAGGCAGAGTGCAGAACCTGGATCTGGGCGTTGGCCTCCGCGGCCGGCCAACTGCCGAAGCGCGCCTTGACGCTGCGCAGGACATAGTCGATGTCGCGATCGAGACTTTCGAAAGGTCGCCGCCAGCCGAAGTCGATGATGATCTGCTTGATCGTCGTACGCAGGCCGTGCTGCGCCGGATAGTAACTGCGATACGACGGCGGATCCGACTGGATATATTCGGTGGACACGGCCGGCCGGGCAAAGATGTAGTCGTTGTGGAAATACGTGCGATGCAGGATCTTCGAGCAGACCGAATTGAAGAAGGTTTCGGCAAGTTCCGGTTGCTTGTGGTTGATCAGTTGCCCGATGTAGAACAACTTGACCTGCTGCCAGGTAGCGTCGTCGATCGCGGCAGCGCCGAACTCCGCCGACAGCAGGTCGGCGGTTTCACGAACGCGGTCATCGTAGGACCGGATGCGCTCCCGGACGGCATCATGAACGCCCCGCCAGTCGCCGGCCTCGAAGAGCTCTTTAGCCCGCTGGCCATAGCTTCGAATCAGACGGTAATGCCGATTGAAGCCATCGATCATGGCCTCGACAATACGTTGGGCGAGCAAGTTTTCGATCGTCGAAATGTCCATGGTGAGCGCTCAGGCAATGCGATGCGAAAGGATTTTAGCATCCTCCGGGGATGGCTATCCGGCTCGTCACTGCCACTCCGGCAGCCGCCTCGCGAAGCTCTGGTTGTCGCGCCAGACGTTCCACCCGGAGGCTGGACCAGGCAAGGGCGAAAGCCCGAGAATTACTGCAGAACACATGAATTTACGACATAATCGCGGGTGGTGCCGCAGGGAAATCTGGCTTCGCACGAGCTTCCTTCGGGCCCAGGTAAGCAGCATCGTCCGATCTGCAGCTTCTGAGCCGGCGCGTGGCGCTGCAGGGCACCGGCGCCGGCACCCGTATCGGCGACAACCACACAATTAGGAGTTGGCATGAGCGAAAGTCTGATCAAGGTTCCGCAAGGCGGCGCGAAAATCATCCCGGGGCAAGCGATCCCGGACAACCCGATCATCCCTTACATCGAAGGCGACGGTATCGGCATAGACATCACGCCGGTGATGATCAAGGTCGTCGACGCCGCCGTCGCCAAGGCCTACGGCGGCAGCAAGAAGATCTACTGGATGGAAGTCTACGCTGGCGAGAAATCGACGCAGATGTACGGCTCCGATGTCTGGTTGTCGACCGAGACGCTCGATACGCTGAAGGAGTATTCGGTTTCGATCAAGGGCCCGATGACGACACCGGTCGGCGGCGGCATCCGGTCGCTGAACGTCGCACTGCGCCAGGAACTCGACCTCTACCAGTGCGTCCGGCCGATTCAGTATTTTCGTGGTGTCCCTTCGCCGCTCAAGGATCCGGCGAAAACCAACATGGTCATTTTCCGTGAAAACACGGAAGACATTTACGCTGGCATCGAGTGGCTGGCTGGCTCCGATGGCTGCAACAAGGTCATCAAGTTCCTGCAGGAAGAGATGGGTGTCACCAAGATCCGTTTTCCGGCGAGTTCCGGCATCGGCATCAAGCCGATTTCGCGGGAAGGTACCGAGCGTCTGGTGCGGGCGGCCATCAAGTATGCGATCACCAACAAGCGGCGCTCGGTGACCATCGTGCACAAGGGCAACATCATGAAGTTCACCGAAGGCTCCTTCCGCGACTGGGCCTATGCGCTGGCGAAGAGCGAATTCGGCGGTGTCGAGATCGATGGCGGACCATGGCTCAAGCTGCCGAACGGTATCGTCATCAAGGACTCAATCGCCGACGCCTTCCTGCAGCAAATCCTGCTCCGCCCGGCCGAATACGATGTCATCTGCACCACCAACCTGAACGGCGATTACATCTCCGACGCGCTGGCCGCTCAGGTGGGCGGTATTGGCATCGCACCTGGCGCCAACATTTCCGACCAGTACGCCTGTTTTGAGGCGACGCACGGTACGGCGCCGAAGTATGCCGGGCTGGACAAGGTCAATCCGGGTTCGCTGATCCTCTCGGCCGAAATGATGCTGCGCCACCTGGGCTGGGTCGAAGCGGCCGACCTGATCATCAAGTCGATGGAAGCGGCGATCGGCGACAAGGTCGTGACCTACGATTTCGCCCGCCTGATGGAGGGCGCCACCGAGGTGTCCTGCTCGGCATTCGGCGATGCAATGATCGAACGCATGTAAGTCTCGAGCCAGGCCCCCGGCGCGGGGGCCTGGCCTGTTCCGCCCTACTTGACGCAGACGATACGTACCTGCTTGAGGTCGGTGAGGCCGGCCAGAACTTTTTCGATACCGTCCATGCGTAGCGTACGCATGCCTTCGTTGAGCGCAGTGGCTAGCAGGTCAGCCGCACGCGCACGCTCCTGAATCTGCTTCTTGAGAAGATCGCTGCCGGTCAGCAGTTCGTGTAGGCCGACCCGTCCCTTGTAACCACTTCCGGCACAGGCTGGACAGCCTTTGGCGCGGTAGAGCGTGAACTTGCCGCCGCTGGCGTAGCGCTTCAGCCATTCCTGTTTCACCCGCTCGGCGGCGGACAGCGGATCCTCCTGCCACGTCGTCGTATGCTTCATTTCCGCACTGTACTCGACCAGCAGGTGGTCGATCTCTTCCTCTGCCGGTTGGTACTCCTCCCGGCACGACAGGCACAAGCGCTTAGCGAGACGCTGGGCCAGAACGCCGAGTAGCGCATCGGCGAAGTTGAACGGGTCCATGCCCATGTCGAGCAGGCGGTTGATCGACTCGGGCGCGCTGTTGGTATGCAGCGTCGCCAGGACCAAGTGGCCGGTGAGTGACGCTTCGATGCCGATCGAAACGGTTTCCCGGTCACGCATTTCGCCAACCATGATGACATCCGGGTCAGCGCGCAAAAAGGCGCGCATTACCGTGGCGAAGTCGAGCCCGGCCTTCTTGTTAACCTGCACCTGCCGCAGACCCTTCTGACTAATCTCGACCGGATCCTCGGCGGTCCAGATCTTGGTTTCCGGACGGTTGAGGTAACTCAGGATCGAGTGCAGCGTAGTCGTCTTTCCCGAACCGGTTGGGCCGCAGACGAAAAACAAGCCGTAGGGTTTGTCGACCACGGCCTTCAGGCGTTCGAGGTTGTGTGGTGTGACGCCGAGCTGATCGAGCGGGATCGGCTCGCCGGCGGCGAGAATGCGCAGCACCACGTCTTCCATGCCGCCAGCGGTCGGCAACGTCGCAACTCGCAACTCGATGTCCAGCGGCCCCCACTTCTTGAACTGAATCTTGCCATCCTGCGGCCGGCGCTTCTCCGAGATGTCGAGATCGGACATGATCTTGAGGCGGGCGATCAAGGCGTTGCGGTAGGCCGCGGGAACCTCGATGTAAGGCGTCAGCGAACCATCACGACGCAAGCGGACCAGGGTCTTGGCCTTGCCCGGCCGCGGTTCGATGTGGATATCGGAAGCCCCTTGCTGACAAGCATCGACGATGATCTTGTTGACCAGACGAACCAGTTCATTGTCGGCGGCCGCACTGAGCACCTCGGAATGGCTTCCGCCGCCATCGCCCAGTTCGTCGTCGTCGAGACCGGACAACAGATCGCCCACCGAATCGAGATCGGCCGTCGCCGCGAAGAAGCGGTCGACAGCGAGCGAGAATTCGCGCCGGGTGGTCACACGATAAACAATCCGGCTCTTCGGAAAAACGTTGTTGACAGTCCGCGAACTCCTGACCCGCTCGGGATCGATGGCCACCACGACGACCCCTTCCGCCGCCTCTTCGATCGGTAGCCACTGATTGGCCTCGACGTAGTCGCGCTTGAGATTCTTCAGCAGATCGACCGGTTTCACACGATCAGGCTGGAAAGGCTCATAGGGAACCGCGAAATAGGTCGACAGCGCGGCACCAATGGCCGGCAGCGGAACCTGGAACTCGCTACACAGCACGTGTTCGATGTCGGCGTTCTTGCGGCGTGCCGAGCGCTGGGCCAGATCGAACTCGGCGGCCGAAATGATCGCCTCGCTGACCAGGGCATCGTAGCGCGTCCGCCGAAGCTCGGGAGTCTTCTGGCGCTGCGCGAAAGCGACGGCCAAGGTCTGCGCGAGGGCCTGGATACCCTCCTCGGCGACCGCCGGAAACGGTGCGTCTGAACGACTGTTGATCAGTTGTACGACGCCCAGCAACTCGTTGCTCTGGACGTTGACGATCGGCGCCACCAGCATCTGCTTGGAACGATAACCGGTACGCCGGTCGATCTCCTTGAGAAAACGCAAGCTCGGACTGTGGCTCGCGAGTTCGCGATCATCGTACACATCGCGGATATTGAGCATCTTGCCGGTCGCGGCGACATAGCCGGCAATACTCTTTTCGGAAATCGGCAGCCGAATGTCCTTATGCGAGGCGAGCCCGGTCTTCAGTTTCGAGACGATGCTCTGCCGGTCGTCGCTGAGCAGATAAATGGTCAGCCGATCGCTGTGAAAGAGTTCGCAAATGTCCTCCGACATCTCGAGCAGGATCTCGTCGGCGTTATTTGTGGCGTGGATCTTGTTCGTCACACGCTGAAGATTCTTGAAGAAACCCAGGCGCCGACTCATGTCGCCCAGGCTGCTGTCGATCGGCCAGTTGGCTGCCATTCCTTGTCTCGCGCTCAAAACTCGAAAATCTGGTTGTGCTGCAGCATGCGCGGCTTGAAGCGGCCGGCGCAGCGTTCGATTTCCAACATCGTCAGTTCGCTCTGGCCGGGTTTCAGATGACTGACATAGACCTCGGCCTCCCTTTCGAGCTTCGCCAGTTCCTCGGCCAGCATGCTCGGACAGAGATGCTTGGAGACATCCGCCAAGCGCCGTTCATGGTTGGGGAAGGCGGTTTCGATCAGCAGGTAGCGCAAGTTGGCGATGCGGTTGACCACCGGCCAGAAGGAGTCATTGACCGTCGTGTCGCCAGTGAAAACCAGGCTGGCAACCCCGGAATCGAGCTGGTAACCGACCGCCGGAACGGTATGCTCAGCGGGCAGCGCCGTGACCGTCCTCGAACCGATACGGACCGATTCGCCAAGCGCCATCGCCTGATAGTGAATCAGCGCCTTCTCCGGGCTCGGGATGACGCGAAAATCGGGCCAGATAACCCAGTTGAAGATGTGTTCGCCGATGATCGCCAGCGTCGCCGCCGTCGCATGCACGGTCAGGGGCCGGTCGCGCAGGTCGCTGACCGAATCAACCAGCAGCGGTAGCGAGGCAATGTGATCCAAGTGCGAGTGAGTCAGGAAGACGTGGTCGATGAGCGCCAGTTCGCCCAGCGAAAGGTCGGCTACCCCCGTTCCGGCATCGATCAGCAGGTCATCGTCGACCAGCATCGAGGTGGTCCGCAAATGGCTCCCGCCAATGCCTCCGCTGCAGCCGAGCACCCTGACTTTCATGACGGCTGCACGGCCAGTGCCGATGTTTCGCTCGGCTGGCGGCCAAACGGCCGAATGCTCGGCACGGCCTCCTGACAATGAGCTGGCAAATTCATCACGTCTTCAGGAAAAACTCCATCTTCACGCCAGCCAACTCGATCACGTCGTGGTCCTCCAGACGATGCGCCTGCGCATCGAGCGACTTGCCATTGAGGACAGGGAAGCTGGCTCCCTCGACGTGCGTCAGGAAGTATCCCTGCGGTCGCCGGGCAATCACCGCGACTTGCACGCCGGGTTTGCCAAGCGTCGTCAGCGTCTTGGTCAACTGCAATTCACGGCCGGCGTTCGAGCCGCTGAGCAACTGGATAGCCGCGACAGCCGGCGCCCCCTTGCCTGCCAGCGCTCGACCGGCACCGACCGGATCGCTCGCCTTGACGGCTTCGGGCACTGGCATCGACTCGAACAGCATGTTTTTTGCGTAGTCCGTCGTCTCTCCCGGCGTCACGGGAGCGGCAAGGTATTTCATCTTGTACTTGCCCAGCTCGATGACATCGCCGTCCTTCAGGAAATGCTTCCTTACCGCCTGTCCATTGACCATCGTACCGTTCGTACTGTTCAAGTCCTCGAGGAAGGAATCGTTGAGGATCGTCACCACCGCCGCGTGCTCGCCACTAATCGCCATGTTGTCGATCTGAATGTCGTTGGTCGCTTTGCGGCCGATGCTCATGCGATCCTTGAGCAGCGGGATCTCCTTGAGCACCAGACCATCCATGCTAAGTATCAGCTTTGCCATCGTGTTTCCTCATCCTTGTCTGAACCATGACCAGAGCTTCGCCCAGCCCCCCCTGGCGGCAGGGAAGCGGCGCAAGACTTTGACTACAATGACCGAAATATTGTCGTCGCCGCCATGATCGTTGGCCATCTGAATCAGTTGCCCGGCGGCACTCTCGAGATTGGCGCCGAACATCTCCAATGCGTGCTGGATATCGGCGTCATCGACCATGTCGTGCAGGCCGTCGGAACAGAGCAGATACACATCGCCCGGCCGTACCTGGTGAACATGGATCTCCGCTTCGACTTCGGGGTCCACGCCGACGGCACGCGTCACCAGGTTCCGGTTGGCCGCGTAGCGCGCCTCCTGGATCGAAATCAGGCCGCTGTCGATCTGCTCCTGGAGCAGCGAGTGATCGCGCGTCATCGCCACGAACTCCTCGCCACGCAGCCGATACAGGCGCGAATCGCCAACGTGCGCGACGATCATCTGGTTGTCGCAAAAAACAGCGGCGACCAGCGTGGTACCCATGCCACCGAACTGCGACTGACTCGCCGAAGCGAGATAGATCGCCGAGTTCACCGCCGAGATTTGCTCGACCAAACAGCGCAGGGCGAACGGCTGCCCCGTTCGACCATCCTTCTGGTGACCGGCAGTCACCTCGAAAGCCGCCGTCAGACCGGAGGACAGAAGCTTCGTCGCCATGCTGCTGGCCACTTCGCCGGCGTTGTAGCCGCCCATCCCGTCGGCCAGGATCGCCAGCCCGTGGCTGGCGTCGGCCATCGCGGAATCTTCGTTCTGAACCCGCACCAGTCCGGGGTCGGAACGAACGACGATATCCAGCGCGCCCAAAAGACTGTTTGCCACGTCTTCTCCACATGACCGCCCGCCTGCCGCCCGATGCGCGCCCCCCGCAAGCGAGAAAGGCCGACCGGTCAAAAACTTCCGATGGAAGGTATTGTGCCCACACTAGCCACCGTACGGCAATTCGACACCCACTCCGCACTCGCGCGCCAGTTCCTCGAGGCGAACGGCGACCGCCAGATCCTGCACGGCCATGCCCTGCGACTCAAACAGCGTGATCTCCTCACGCGTCGAACGCCCGGCCTGGCGACCGCTGACCACGTCTCCCAGTTCGAGCAACTGACGCGCCTGCAAACGTCCTTTCTCGAGCCAGGGCAACAGATCGCCCGCTTCACGCAGCGCCGTTTCGATGCTGTCGACAACGATCGGCGAACAGCGTTTGAGAACGTCTTCGCCAAGTTCGCGGCGAATCAGGGAATTCGAACCGGCCGCATTGACGTGTGTGCCCGGAGACAGCCAGTCGGCGTCGAACAGCGGTGTCGCCGCCGTGGTCACGGTGCTGACGATATCGCTGCCACGCACGACCTCTTCGGCCGACGTTGCCGCAACGACCTCGATCCCGAGACGCTCGGAGAGCCGCGAACAAAATGCGGCCAATCGATCGTGACGACGCGCAAGAACCTTCACCCGCCGTAACGGACGCACCGCCGCGATCGCCTCGATATGCCCCGCCGCCTGCCAACCAGCGCCGAACACTCCCGCCACCTCGGCGTCGGTGCGGGCCAAGCAGCGGGTGGCGACGGCCGATGCGGCCGCGGTCCGCATCATCCCCAGCCGGTCGGCTTCGATGACCGCACGCAGGCGGCCGGATGAGGCGCTGTAGAGGTGAACCAGGAAACGCACGCCGGAGCGGTTGCTGGTGTAAGCCTTGTAGCCGATCGCATCGAGCCGCGGCAACGCTCCCTGTAGAATGTGCAGGGTCGTCTGCGGCAAGCGTGTGCGCTGCCGTGGCACGTCGCAAGCCTGCCCGGACGACAGATCGCGATGCGCCGACTCGACGGCTTCGATCACCAGCGGCATCGTCAGCAAGTGCTCGACATCTTTTTCGTTCAGAAACAGGGCCATATTTCCTCGACTCGAGAGCAAACGATCGCCACGGCTCGGCCTAGGCGGGCCGGGGGACAACTCAGCAGACCGTCTGGTCAACGATTTTACCGGCAAATCGGACCAGCCGAAGACAAACGCAAAAAAGGCAGACCGCGGTCTGCCCTTTCTGCTGCACCGGCAGGCAACTACGCTGGACTAGATCAGCGCCTTGATCAGCTTGCCCATCTCCGACGGATCGCGCGTCACCGTGAAACCGCATTCCTCCATGATGGCGAGTTTGGCGTCGGCGGTATCCGCACCACCGGAAATCAGCGCGCCGGCGTGCCCCATTCGCTTGCCGGCCGGAGCCGTGACGCCGGCAATGAAACCGACGACCGGCTTCTTCATGTTGGCCTTGCACCATACGGCGGCGTCCGCTTCATCGGGACCACCGATCTCGCCGATCATGATCACCGCATCGGTGTCCGGATCGTCGTTGAACAGGCGCATGATATCGATATGCTTCAGGCCGTTGATCGGGTCGCCGCCGGTACCCACCGCCGACGACTGGCCAAGACCGATTTCGGTGAGCTGGCCGACGGCTTCATAGGTCAGCGTACCGGAACGCGAGACGACCCCGATGCGCCCCTTGCGGTGGATGTGACCCGGCATGATGCCGATCTTGACTTCGTCCGGCGTGATCAGGCCCGGACAGTTGGGGCCGAGCAGCAAGGTCTTCTTGCCGCCTGCCGCTTCCTTGCGCAACATCTTGTTGCGCACGATCAGCATGTCGCGCACGGGAATGCCTTCGGTGATGCAAACGACCAGATCGAGGTCGGCTTCGACGGCTTCCCAGATCGCCGCGGCGGCGCCTGGTGGCGGTACGTAGATCACGGAAACCGTGGCGCCGGTTTCGGCGGCGGCATCCTTCACCGAGCCGAAGATCGGAATACCGAAAATGCTCTCGCCGGCTTTCTTGGGATTCACGCCAGCGACGAAGCAGTTCTTGCCGTTGGCGTACTCCTGGCACTTCTCGGTGTGGAACTGGCCGGTCTTGCCGGTGATCCCTTGCGTGATGATCTTGGTGTCTTTGTTGATCAGAATCGACATGGTGGCTCCTTAACTAACCGCAGCAACGATCTTGGTGGCGGCTTCGGCCATTGAATCCGCAGTGATGATCGGCAAGCCGGACTCGCTGAGGATCTTCTTGCCGATATCTTCGTTGGTTCCCTTCATGCGCACCACCAGCGGCACCGAGAGATGCGTCTCCCGGGCGGCCGCGACGACGCCGGTGGCGATCGTGTCGCAGCGCATGATGCCGCCGAAGATGTTGACCAGAATCCCCTTCACCTTGGGATTCCTGAGCATGATCTGGAAGGCCTCGGTGACCTTTTCGGTCGTTGCCCCGCCGCCGACGTCGAGGAAGTTGGCCGGCTCGGCACCGAACAGCTTGATGGTATCCATGGTCGCCATCGCCAAACCGGCACCGTTGACCAGACAACCAATGTTACCGTCGAGCGAGATGTACGAGAGATCGAACTTGGACGCTTCGAGTTCGTCGGGATCCTCTTCGTCGAGGTCGCGGTAGGCGACGATCTCGGGTTGTCGGTAGAGCGAATTGGAATCGAAGTTGAACTTGGCGTCGAGCGCCTTGATGTCGCCGTTGCCTTCGAGAATCAGCGGATTGATCTCGGCCAGCGAGGCGTCGGTTTCCATGTAGCACTGATACAGACCTTTGAAGGTCGCCACGGCCTTGGCGACGGATTCGGCCGGAACGCCGATGCCGGTCGCCAATTCGGTCGCCTGGGCGTCGGTCAGCCCGTCTGCCGGGTCGATGAAGACCTTGAGGATCTTTTCCGGCGTCTTGTGGGCCACTTCCTCGATATCCATGCCGCCCTCGGACGAAGCCATCATCGCCACTTTTTGCGACGCGCGGTCGGTCAGTGCGGCAACGTAGTACTCCTTGCGGATGTCGGCGCCCTCTTCGACCAGCAGTCGACGCACTTTCTGGCCGGCCGGGCCGGTCTGGTGGGTGACGAGCTGCATGCCCAGAATCTGGCTCGCATATTGACGAACCTCGTCAAGCGACTTGGCCACCTTGACGCCACCGCCTTTTCCACGGCCACCGGCATGGATCTGGGCCTTTACCACCCAGACCTTGCCGCCCAGGGTTTCGGCGGCTTTGACCGCATCATCGACGGTCGGACAGAACATCCCGCGCGGAACCACGACGCCGAACTTCTTCAGGAGTTCCTTGCCCTGATATTCGTGAATTTTCATGCGCTTTCCTTGCTTGAGTTAGGTTGCAAAACGTAACGAACCACAGGCAGAACGTCCTACCCGGGCTTCTGGCCACGGTACCAGCGTGGGTAATAGCGCTGGACTGCGTCCGAATGCGATTCCAGCGCGTGACAGCGGTCGAGCTGATAGGGCTTCTGACCGCTATCGTCGTTGTCGCGCACGTCACTGGCGAAAGTCTGCAGCGCCGCGGTCGGCAGGAAGGTCGCCAGCTCGCTGAGGTGCGAGCAGCCGCGCGTGCTACGGAAGAGGGTCTTGACCGCCGTCCGGAAGCCATGAAAAAGGTTGAGGCCGACCAACTGCAAGTAATCCGGGGTAATCCGATCGCAATAGCCGGTGTAGGGCATGGCATCGGTACAGGCAGCGGCCTCGAGGATGTTCATCTGGTGGTCGATGGTCACCCGCAGCCACATGTCATGCACCGCCTCGCCCGGCCGGCGCAAACCCGACGAGAGCGGATAGTCGTGATCCTTGACGTCGGTAAGTCGCGCCTCGATGTCCCAATAGCCGTCCTGGCGCTTGTACCCGTAGAGTTGCACGCGGCGGACATGCATGCGGGTGCGTTCGGCGGTGGGTGGGGGCAGCGGCATGGAGGATCCTGAGGGTTTGCGGGCCTGTCGAGGCTTCGCAGCTGGCAAGGAATTTTACATCAAAAACCCTCGGCGCTCTTGGCGAAATTCATAATTATGGACCTCGCTCGGTCGTTTCGAAGGCTGTCGCCAGGCATTGCTCGAACGATCTCACGACCTCGACATCGCCGTCGACCGATGGCGCAGCGGCCAGGACGAGCGAGCGCCGGGCCGCCCGGCGAGCCGGCTGGCGACACTCCGCGGCAAGGCGTGCGGCAATGGCGACGTACTCGTCAACCGAGGAAGCGATGGTGTCGGTCAAGCCCGCTTTGCGCAGCAGGCCGGCGGCCAGCCGCTGTCGCATCTGAGCGCCTTCGAGGGTGACGATCGGCAAGCCGCGATGAATGGCCTGCCAAGCCGTCGTGTAGCCGGAAAACGCCGGACAGTCGAGATAGACGTCGCACACGTCGAGCAGCGTGATGAACTTTCCCGGCGACAGCCAGGGAATCGCCAACAGACGCTGGCCCGGGTCGACGCCATGCCTGCGGAACGCCGATGCCAGCCGGGCGACGATCAGATCGGTCGCCCAAGGACACACCGGGTCCCTCAGCAGAACGAAAACGCTCTCTTCGGCGGCCGCTATCCGGGCGTAGATGTCGTCGTCCAACGGATCGAACTTGATGGCCCGTTGCGCAATCACGAAACGGGAGCCCTGCCGGCCGCGCAGGATCGCCTCGACGTCGGGAATCGCCTCGCCAAGGATCGGCGGCGACGACGTGCAGCAACCGGTACCGGGCAAGCGAACCAGTCGCTCCCGATAGTGGGCGTCAGCCCCCGGAGCTTCCAGCAGTTCCCCGGACAGAAACAGATCGATCGTTGCCAGACCGGTGCTGATCGGGTGTCCCCAGCCGGCCGCCTGCACAGGCGCCAGCCGATGGGCGGCGAGGAAGTACGAGATCGACGACATGCCGATCTCGGGGTAGAAAATCACGTCGGGACGGTCCTCTGCCGCCGCCGCCAGCCAGCCGGCGGCATCGACGATCGTATGGCGGTCGCGCCATCCCTCGACCTGGGCGCGGGCAAAAGCGGTTTCTTCGTCCTCGACGTTGCCGAGGTGATAGACGAAGACCTCGAAGCGCGTCCGATCGAGATGCTGCAGGAGGCCGCGCAACACGATGTTCCATACCGAATGCCAACGCACGTGATGCGAGACGATCAACAGGCGAATCCGCTGACGCGTCGGACGCGGCGCCAGGACGGGCGGAGGCAGCCATTGGCTCAGCAGATCGGCATAGCGCGCGAGCAGAGCGACATGGTTTCCTTCGCGATACGCCAGGAAGAACGGCTGCTGCGCCCCCGCCAGGTCGTCGAGCGAGGCCACCCGATCGCCGCCCGCGTCGAGCCAGGCGGCAAGATCGTCGAGGGCGCTGGCGAATTGTCGCGGCACGGCCAGCGCTTCTTCCGCCGTCTGCACGATGACCGGCAGAACCGCGGTTGCCACAGCCAGCCGCGCACTCACCCGTTCGGGCTGCACCCTGAGCGCCTGCCGGTAGCAGTTCTTGGCCTCTTCCGCACGCCCCAGTTCCTGGAGAACGCCACCGAGTCGCTCCAGGACAGCGGCGTTACCGGGATCCGTTTGCAGGGTCGCGCGATAGCAGGCCTCGGCTTCGGCGAAGCGGCTTTGCTCGACAAGCAGTCGTCCCAGATTGGCACTCGCGCTCGCCAGCCCCGGGCGCAATTCGAGGCAGCGGCGATAGCATTCTTCCGCCTCAATGGAACTGCCCATTTCCTGCAGCACGTTGCCCAGGCTCTCGAGCGCCGGCAGCCAGGCGGGATCGAACTGCAAGGCCGTGACAAAGCAGCCCCTGGCCTCGGCGAGGCGAGCGGACCTGAGCAGCACGTTGCCCAGACAGTAGTGCGCCACCACCGCCTGCGGCGCGTGCTCCAGGGCGCGACGGCACAGCCGCTCCGCTTCGTCCAGCCGACCGGTCTCGCCCAAGGTGAGGGCCAGTGAAACGAGTCCGTCGAGGAAATCGGGAGCACCAGCCAGAGTGCGGCGCAGATACGCTTCGGCCTCGTCGAACTTGCCAAGCATGCGTAGCGTATCGCCGAGATTGAACAGCGCCGCCGGATTTTCGGGCTGCAGGGCAAGCGCCCGGCGGAAACTGTCCGTCGCTTCCGTCAGCCCCCCGTGCGCAAGGAAAGCTCGACCGAGGCCGGTGTGGGCGTCGAAATCCTCGGGCGACAGCCGTGTCGCCTGCTGCCACGCGGCAAGACCGTCCTTACCCTGAGCCTGCCTGGCGGCGCCGAGCAGTCCCCAGAGGAAGCCCGCAGGCGGCGACTGTTCGAGGAGAAGCACGAGCGCGGACTCCAGCTCGGCGAAACGGCCCGCCTTGAACATGGCGACCAAGCGGCCGGCGTCGGCCGGTACCGGCGAGACGCCGAAGTCACGGCGCGGCAGCTTCCTGGTCAAATCGCCTGGCAGGCAGCAGTTCTTGTACTTCTTGCCACTGCCACACGGACAGGGGTCGTTGCGACCGGGTTTCATCGGCCTACGCTCGCCGCACGGCCATCCCGAGACAGCCGTCGGCGGCGGTTTTCACCATCAAACGCGGTCACTCTGCGCTGTCGACGCGACGGGATTCCGCCGAACGCTGGCGCGTCCTGGGCCTGCCGGTGCGCGATTCGCACGCCCGCCTTGCCACGCCTCTTTCATGCCGCCTCCCGAAACGCCGCCTCAATCGCCGTGTAGTCGTAACGATCGGCATGGTGGCGCAAGATTTTGGCCATCGCGGCGTCCGCTTCCGCGACGCGGCCAATCAAGGCCTCGATGCGCGCGATGTCGAGGACGACCAGAGCCTCCGTGAATTGCCGCCGCAGGTCTTCCGGCAGCGCCGCGAGGGCCGTGGGATCCAGCGTTAGCGGCGTTTGGCGCGCCGCGTCGCTCGCGTGACAAAGGTAACGCACGCCGAGCTGCCGGCTCAGACACTCGAAGATCTCTGTCGGACGATAGGGTTTGTGCAGGATGTCGTCCATGCCGGCGGCCAGAATCTCGCGCCGCTCTTCGGCAAACACGGATGCGGTAACCGCGACGATCTTGACCTCGCGACCGCCTGGCAAGGCGCGGATACGGCGGGTTGCCTCGAGGCCGTTCATTTTCGGCATCCGCAAGTCCATCCAGATGAGCTGCGGCCGCCAGTGCTGGAATGATTCGACGCCCCGAAGGCCGTTCTCCGCGCATTGCACCTGGAAGCCCACTTCCTCGAGCAAGCGGCTCAACAGCAAGGCACTTTCGGGCTGGTCCTCGACGATCAGAATCCGGTAGGCCGTCTGGTCGGGCGCCAGGCACATGACATCCCCCCCTTCATCCTGCTCGGCCGCGACCTCCGACTCGCTGGCCGGTTCGGCGGGGAGTTCGACCCGGAAACAACTCCCGCGTCCGGGCTGGCTGCTGACACCGATCCGACCGCCCATCAGTTCGACGAACTGACGAGTGATCGCCAAACCCAGACCGGTGCCCTGCTGGGCAGCCGGTTGTCCCACCTGCACGAACGGATCGAAAATCCGCGCTTGATCGCCCGACGCGATGCCGGGACCGCTGTCCTCCACTTCGATCGTCAGACGAGGTCCATTCGGGCCCGGCAGAGTGTCGAGCCGCAGGGTGACCGAACCCTGCGGAGTAAACTTAATCGCATTGCCCAGCAGGTTGACCAGCACCTGCCGCAGCCGGGTCTCATCGCCCCGCACATAGCGTATCGTCCGCGCGGAGCGCTCCAGCCGCAAATCGACGCCTTTCTCGACGGCGCGCTGATCCATCATGCCGACCACATCATTGACCAGCGTGTCGAGATCGAACGCCACCGACTCCAACTGAACACGGCCAGCCTCGATTTTGGCCATGTCGAGAATGTCGTTGATCAACCCGAGCAGGTGCGAGCCGCCGCGGTTGATGATGTCGAGATGCTCCCGGTCGCGGCCGGCCATGCGCGCGTCGCGCCGCATCAGCGAAGAAAAGCCGAGAATCACGTTGAGCGGCGTGCGCAGTTCATGGCTCATGTTGGCGAGAAACAGGCTTTTTGCCCGATTGGCCATCTCGGCGGCTTCCTTGGCCTGCGCCAGTTCCCCCGTCCGCTGTTCGACCAGTTCCTCCAGATGATCCCGGTAGGCGACCAGTTCCGCCTCCGCCCGCTTGCGTTCGGTAATATCCTCGACGATGCCTTCCAGAAAGCGGGGAGATCCGGTTTCGTCGTCGAGCGTCGCCAGGTAGAGGTTGGCGACGAACTCCGTGCCGTCGCGGCGGCGGTAGCTGTTGGTACGTTGCTTGACGCGGCCAGTGCGCCGCAGTTCGTCGACGATAAGCCGATGCTCCTCCGGGCGGACGAACAGATCGGCGCCGAAACCGTCGATTTCGCCTGCCATGGCATCGGTGGACGGGTAGCCGAAGAGGGTCGCCATGGCCGAATTGACCTCGAGAAAGCGACCCTCCGGCGTCGAGCGAAAGATGCCCACCGGCGCATTCCAGACGATGGAACGATACTTCTGCTCGCTTTCCCTGAGCGCCGCCTCGGCGCTCAGCCGCTCGGCAACTTCGACCTTGAGTTCGGAGTTGGCCCGCGTCAGGTCGGCGGTGCGCTCGGCGACCAGACCTTCGAGCCGTTGATTGAGTTCCACCAGTGCCGCCTCGGCACGTTCCCGTTCGACGATCTCGGCCTGCAAGGCACGGTTCTGGGCTTCGATACAAGCCTGCAGGCGATACAGCCGGAGCTGCGCATCGATGCGCGCCAGCACCTCCTCGGCCTTGTACGGCTTTGTGACGAAATCGACGCCGCCGACAGTAAAGGCCTGGACCTTGTTGATCGTTTCGTCGGCCGCGCTGAGAAAGATCACCGGCACGGCGGCGGTGCGTTCGTTGGCCTTCAGGCGCCGGCAGACCTCATAGCCGTCGATGCCGGGCATATTTACGTCAAGCAGAACCAGATCCGGCGGCTCGGCGTCGGCGACGGCCAGGGCGGCTTCGCCGCTGATCACCGGGTGAACGCGAAAACCCTGCTCGAGCAACAAACCGGCCAGCAAACGCAAGCTCCCGCGGTTGTCGTCGACGACCAGGATGCTGGCCGGAAGCTCGACCGGTGTTGAGTTCATCTCATCACCCTGGTCCGACCCGGCACCGGAAGCCGAGCACCGGTGGCGCGCGGCGCCGCGCGCACGCTTGCGCTGGGTACCGGAGTCGAGGTTTGCTTAGCACCTGTGGGCGAGTACCGCCAGATCACGTCCATTTCTTCCAGTCATGGCATTCCGTCTCCGTCCGGATCAGTTTGAGCCGCCGCCGCTTTTCATACCGGCTCGGCGGCCTGCCCGTCGCCGATGGCGCACGGGCGGCGATGCCAACGCTACCGGCGGAAGGATACGTGCCGTCATCAGGCGCCGTCAACACGGTCCACAAGTTCGAGCGTCGCGCCTTTCCTAGCCGCTGCTGTCCGTGGTCGAAGAGACCGAGGGCTGGCGAATCAGGGAAATGATTGCCGGGTATTCGAAATCTCTTGCCAGGCTGGCCAGAACTTCGGCAACGGCCGGTTCGTACCGTCTGATCTCGGCGATCAGTTCATCGACCCCTTTCATGTCGGCTCGCGCAGCCGCTCTTTCGAGGCGCCCGAGTAGCGACGGGTCGAGCCGGGCAAGGGCATCCGCCGATAGTTCGCAGGCTTGCCCGGCGGCGCCTTCGCCTTCGCTCGCCGAGTCGGCATAAACATAGTGGACGTTCAGGAAGCGCCCGATGGTGGCGAACAACTCTTCGCTGTGGACCGGTTTGCTCAGAAAACCATCGCATCCCGCGGCCAGGGCCGCCTCCCTGTCTTCCGCGTAAGCCCCCGCCGTCAGCGCGATGACGATCGTGTTTTTCCCCTGCTCCGACGCCTTGATCCGGCGCGTCGCTTCGAGGCCATCCAACACCGGCATGCGGACATCCATCCAGATCAAGTGCGGTTGCCATTGTTCCCACAGTTCCATCACCTCGCCACCGTGGCAGGCCTGCTTGGTCTCCATCCCCAGCGAACTGAGCTGACGCACCAACAAGCGACGGTTGTTGAGGTTGTCGTCGGCCACCACCATGCGCAACTGTTCCTGGCCGGGAGCCAGGCCGACGACCCGTCGTTCCGGCAAGTCCGCCGCGGCGGCCTCGGGGACATCCTCGACGGCCCTGAACTCGAAGCTGAACACACTGCCTTGCGCGACGACGCTGTGCACACGGATTTCTCCGCCCAGCATCCTGGCATTCTGCTGGCTGATCGCCAGGCCGAGACCGGTTCCCTCCTGCGAGGCGACGCCCGTCACGGTTTGCGAAAACGGCTGAAACAGCAGGCCGATTTCATTGGGAGCGATGCCCGGACCGGTATCTTCGACCCGAACGGTGAGAACCAGCGGCGGCGAACGATCATCCCGCGTGGCGGCGACCGTCAGCTTGACGCGTCCCTTGGTGGTGAACTTGATGGCGTTGCCAACCAGGTTGACGATGACCTGGCGCACCCTGACGCGATCGCTGCGGATACACTGCGGCACACCCTCCGACCAGGCGAACTCGAGGCTCAACGCTTTGTCGAGCGCCCGCAAGCGGAACAGATCTTCGACTTCGGCGAGCAACTGCCGGAGGTCGAAAGCGGTCTCGTTGAGCGTCACCTTGCCCGCCTCGATCTTCGACAATTCCAGGATGTCGTCGATCAGGGTCAAGAGAGACTTGCCGCTGTGATGGATGATGGCCAGGTTCTCCTGCTGCGCGAGGGTCAGCGGCTGCTCATGCAAGGCCGCCTCGCGCTGCATCAGTTCGGAAAACCCGAGAATGCTGTTCAGGGGAGTGCGCAATTCATGGCTCATGTTGGCCAGGAAAACGCTCTTCGCGCGGTTGGCTCCTTCCGCCTGCTCCTTGGCGGCTCCCAGTTCGTTGACCAGTCGCCGCAAGTCCACGATCATCTGCGCGAACGCGACGCCCAGCGTATCGCGCGGAGATTGCGCTTGAATGGTGACTTCGCTCGAGAGATTGCCGGCGGCGAGCTTGTTGGCCACATCCGCCATGTTTTGCAGGTAGACGATCATTTCCCGGAAAGCGTCGGCCAACACGCCGACCTCGTCCTTGGACCTGACACTGATCCGCTGATCGACCTCGCCTTTGGCGATTCCGGTCGCCACCCGGCTCAATTCCGCCACCGGCCGGGCGACGCTTCTCGCCGCCCGGAAACCGATCACGGTCGTGATGGCAATCACCGCCAGAATGACCATGAGAAACAGATTGCCCAGACGTCTGGCGTTTTCCAACGCCTCGGATTCGGCCATTTCGGAAATCAGAACCCAGTTGATCCCCAGGATGTGCAGCGGCTGATAGGCGCTGAGAACCTCGTGCTCCCAGTAGCCTGCGATGCGCTCGACGCCGGCTTCACCCCGCAACGCCAGATTGACGGTGGGCGTGTCCACCGTCTTCACCAAGCTGGTCGGCTCGCTGCTGAAGAGCGAATCCGAGCGCATACGCTTGTCCGGACCCACGAGGTAGGTCTCGCCAGTGGTACCCAGACCGGTGGCATCCTGCATCAGCTCGTTGACCGTCGCCAGCGGTAAACGGACGATCAGGGCACCGACCGGCTGGCCATTGCTGAAAATCCGGGCACCGATGAAATTGACCGTCGTGTTGCCGGCCGGCGGATACCTGGAGTAGTCGGTCATTCTGATCTCGGCCGGGTTGGCGGCGCCCTGCAACTCGCGGAAGAGCTGCGCCGCCGCCGAGTCGCCATAGGCGCCACGCAGCAGGTTGCTGGCAAAATCGTCCTGCTTGGCGTAGCTGTAAATGACGTCGCCGTCTTCATTGACGAGCAGGATATCGTCGTAGCCCTTGGCGCGCGCGGTCTCGGCAAAAAATGCATGGCGCTCCAGATGCAGGAAATCGTAATGCGTGTAGTTCTGCGAAATGACCAGCTCGCGGTGACCCAGGTAGCCCAGTTCCCGTATTCGACTCAGGCCCTGGCTCTTGACCGCGGTCTGCAAGGTCTGGGTAGCGTAGACCACCAGGGATTGGGCCGACAGCAGCTGAATGTCGCTCGCGATGTTGCGAAAACGACTTTCGGTAAGCTGGGCCTTCATCTTGCGGATCGCTTCCAGCCGACTGAAAGCGTCTTTGCGCAGGAAGTTGTGCGCCTGGTAGAAGGAGAGCGATCCGGCGGCGATCAAAGGCAGCAGGGACATGGTCAGCAGCAAGAGCGTGAGCTTCGAACGCAACTGTCGCGTACGAAAACCGAAGCCGGATTTCATGCTGTGGATGGCAGGCCGGAGTCTATCGATGGCTCCCAATGCCGTTCCCTGACCGAATCTCACTTCGCCGCTTGACTGTTCCCCTCGGGCTCGGGCTTCTGCTTGATGCCGATCCGTGCGGCGTAATGAAAATATCCGGTCACGGGACTCATTTCGCCGCGCACGATCGGCCAGTCGACGTAGTCCGCGCGATAAGGCATCGGATGGACGAGATCATAGATGAAGAACGACGGCGTGCGCTCCGCGATCTCCCGCTGCAGGGCGACGTATTTCTTGAAGCGCTTTGCGGTGTCGGTCGTCGTCAGCGCGTCCTCGATTTCCTTGTCGAGTTTGGGGTCGAGCAACCACTCGTTCTGCATCCAGCTTCCGGTCGTCTTGGAATGGTACCTTTGGTAGAGCATCTGTCCGGCTTCCGGGATGTCGGCGCCGACATAGACGATCAGAATGTGCGGACTGGTGTTCATGTTGGCCGTCGCCTTGATGGCCTCTTTCCAGCTGACCTTGACCGGTCGCACGGTGATCCCGAGTTCGGCCATGTTGGCCTTGAAGACCATGGCGAACCTCTCCTCGAAAGCGGCTTCGGCGACCCAATAGATATCGATCGGATGGCTGTCCAGGTCCTTGGCGTACTTGCTTTTGGCCAGGGCTTCCCGGGCCTTCGCCATGTCCCGTCGATAGGTGAACACGTCCGGGTCGTGTCCGGCCAGATTGCTGGGGACCGGACCGTGCGCCTGCTTGATGCCGGGCCAGGTCAATGCCAGCAACGCGTCGTAATCGATGGCGTAAGCCATCGCCTTGCGGAGGAAAATGTCGTCGGTCGGCGCAAGGCGGTTGTGAACCGCAAAATACAAGGACTTCAGGGTCGGCATCAGGCCGATCTGAATTCCCTTCGTCTTGGATTGGGCCTCGAGGTATTCCCGGTTTTCGAGGTGATGGCCAAACTCGGTCTGCCCGTTGACCAGCATCCGGCCGGCGATCTCGGGCGGCGTCGGAACCGCCATCATGCGGAACAGGCTGGGAGCGTCAGGAACGAATTTCCCCCACCAGCCGGCGTTCTTCTCGAGCAGAATGTATTCGTCGGCCGCCATCTCCTGCACCCGATAGGGACCGGAGCCCGCCGAGTGGGTCTTCAGCCAGTTCAGGCCGTAGTCCCCTTGCGCCCCGAAGTCGCCGACCGACGCGGCGTGTTGTTTCACCAACTTCTCGTCGAGGATGTAGAGCCGGATCAGGCTGGGCAGGAACAGGGCGGAGGGTTTCTCCAGCAGGAACTCGACGGTCGATTCGTCGACCGCCCGGGCGCTGACCACATTGGCATACAGCGGCGAAAAACCCTTCTTGATCGCCTTGATGCGGTTCAGGCTGTAGACCACATCGCCGGCGCCCAGCGGATTGCCGGAATGGAAGCGAACGTCCTTGCGCAGCTTGAAGGTCCACCTCAAGCCGTTGGGAGAGGTCGTCCACGATTCGGCCAACCAGGGATCGACGCCGCCGGCAGCATTTGGAAAGACCAGGGAATCGTAGATGTTCACCAGGGCCACCGAACTGGACAGAGAGTTCCCGACCGCCGGGTCTATCCATGCCGGCCAATCGTAAAACGCCCGCATGATGCTGGCCGACTGCCGAGCCGGGGCCTTCACCTCCGATGTCGCTGCTTCGGCCCGGACGGCCTTTTCAGGTTCCTTCACCCGGACTCGTTCGGGCGGCTGGGATTCGCCGCAGCCAAACAGCAAGGCCGCCAGAAGGGCGGCCGCCAGCAGACGCTTGCGCATTCGAAGGTCCCTTTCAGGCGAAAGGAAAAAACAATCACCTTCTTCTTATATACAAAAACCGCTTCCCACGCAAGGTCGAATGCGGACGGGTCGAATGCGGACGGGATGGCCATCGGAAGCCCCCGGGCAGGCACCCGAGGCCACCTCGCCGCGGCGCTTCAATCGTCGTCCGCTTGGCGACCGTGCTTTCCCTTACGCTGGTCGCGCCGCTTGTCTCCCCGTTCGCCGTCACCTCCCTTGATCTGGTGCTTGTCGGCGCTACGGTGGCACTCGACACACTGCTCGAAGTTACGGATGCCTTCCTCGATGTGCTCGCGACGGATCTTCGCCGGTGTGTGTTCGTGGCAACCGTAGCAGGTATAACGGCGGTAATCGTTGTTCGTATGGCAGGTCACGCAGCGCGTGTTGTGGTCGCGGTCGAGGACGAAGTACTTGCCGTGATCGAAGCTTGCCGGCACCCATTTGTCCTGGCTGTGGCATTGCTGGCAGTTACCGCTGATCTGCTGGTGTAGCGCATCGCCGGGCGCTTTGTGGCAAGCCTGGCACTGGCCGAGCGTCTCTTTCTTGAGCAAAGCATGGTCGAAGCGCCCGGAAGATCGGAAGCGCTTCACTCCGGCATGGTCGCTGTGACAGGCGACGCAGTCCTCGCTGACGAGTTGCTGGTGGAAGGGAGTGGTGGTCAGCGGTTTGGCGAGCGGCCGCCCGAGGGTCGTCAGACGACCGATATCGGCCGGCTTGTGGCATCCGATGCAGCGCTCGGAGTCGGCACCCCTGAGCGCGGCGTGGCAGGCAAAGCAGTCGGCGTCCAGTTGCCGGTGGCCGGGGATCAGCTTGCCGGGTGCCAGCATCAGGTGCGGATAGACGAAGGCCAGAATCGCGAGAACGATCAGATTGCCGGCCAGCACGATCTTCACGAAGCGGCTCATAGCCAGCCCCAAAAGAGAAAGATGCTCACGATGTGGCCGATCGAAAGGACCGCGAAAACGACGAAGATTGGAATATGCACCTTGCGCCACTGGCTCATCGCATCGAGCGTCACGGCGTCCCAGAAAACCGCCTGCTCGGCTTCCGGCCGCGAAAGACCGCGTAGCTGAAAGCGCTCGCGCCGCCCCTGCACATGTTGGCGCGCGCGCTCCAGCAACAATTTGCCGACCATGCCGCTGATGACGTTGACGCCCATGGCCACCGTCGCCAGCCAGGGCAGGATGGCGTCGAAATGGATGCCGGCGTGCAGCAGCACCATCAGCGAGCCGAGCCAGGCGCTGACCTCATGCAGATTGAGCAGCGATTTCGGGTTGCCCGCCCGAATGTACTTGCGCTTGCGCAAGGAGTAGACCAGCGAACCGATGATCAGGATCGTTCCCGGAATTCCCAGATAGCGGCCGACCCAGACCAGATTCAGGCGATGCAGCAGGTAATCGCCGGTCAGCGTCGCCGCGGCCAGCAGGCCGAGCAGAAAGGTGAAGGGCAGGACATGCTGGCGCCAGAGCGAACTCATCGTTCACACCTCCAGGGTAACGCTGGTCTTGGGCTCGCACACGCAGAGCAGGCAACTGCCCGGGTCGGGATCGTAATCGGGCGTCTGACGGTAGACCACCTCGCCCGCGCGGATCGTCGTCTGACAGGTGCCGCAGCCGCCGGCCCGGCAACCGGAATCGACCGCGACGCCGTTCGTCTCGGCGAACTCGAGCAGGCTGCCGGCGCCGGGTCGCCACGCAAACTGCCGCCCCGAGCGGGCAAAAGTGACGACGATGTCGGCCGCTTCGACCGCGCGGCGTGGCGCCGGGACGGCGCCAAGGCCTGCCGCGGCTGGCCGCGGCTTGACCGACGCCGGACCGAAAGCCTCGAAATGGATGCGCGAATCGGGCACACCCCATTCCTCGAGTGCCGGCACCAGGCTCTCCATCAGCGACGCCGGACCACAAATGTAGAAGTGATAGGGTTTGAGCGGCAAGGTCAGGCGCAGCAGGCTGAGGTCGATGCGACCTCGGTGCGAAGACTCGTGCGGCAACTGATCCGCCGGCTCCGGATCGCTGTAGCAGAGGTGCAGATGAAAGTTCGGGTGGGCGGCCGCGAGTTCCTTCAAGGCGGCCCCCATCACCAGTTCGCAGCCGTGGCGCAAGCCGTAGAAGAGCCAGATCTCGCGCCCCGGCTGTTCCGCCAGGCACCAGTTGAGCATGCTCAACAGCGGCGTGATGCCGATCCCGCCGCCGATCAGGACCACCGGCGAGTCGCTGCGATCCAGATAAAAGTGCCCGGCCGGTGCGCGCACCTGCAGCCGGCTGCCGACCCGCACCTGATCGTGGAAGAAATTCGACGAACGTCCGAGCGGCAGCCGCTTGATCGACACCCGGTAGGCCTCCGGCCGTGGCGCATCGGAAAGCGAGTAGCAGCGCACGACCTGTTCGCTGTCGCCGCTCACCTTCGGCAGTTCGAGGCGAAAGGTCAGAAACTGTCCGGGCAGAAAAGGCGGCAGCGCCTCCCCATCCTCGGGCACGAGGTAGAACGAGCAGACCGACTGCGCGGCATCCTCGACGACCTTGCGGTCCACCCTGAACGTCCGGTAGCCCGTCCAGGCGGCGGCTCCGACGTCGTTCGGTTCCGGCGGCGCGGCTGGGCCCGCCAGGTCGGCGGCGAGCGAACCGCGCAAGGACTGGTAGTTCCGCCAATGGTGCCAGAAGCCGATCGCCAGAAAAATCGCCACTTGCAGCACGATCGCCGAGACGATCCAGAGGAGCAGGGAGAGCGAAGTCATCTCAGCGGCCTGCGAAAGCCGAAATCACCCTGCCGATGCCGGTCGCCGGGCGCGCCGCCTGGGATTCCCGAAACAACTTGCTTGCCCCTCCTGATCGAG
>NZ_JAPUVI010000001.1 GCF_029255285.1 Accumulibacter sp. | reverse complement strand
TAGCGCTAAAGCGTAAGCGCCCAACGTGAAAGCTCAGGGGCGCTGCGCGGCTTTATCGCGCAGCGTCCCGCTGGAGCGCCGGGTTGGGCGAAGGACGGCAAAATGCCCAGCCACGGCTGACCGGTGTGCCGACGCGGCCACGGGCGAGCATCCCAGCCGACCACGCGGCGCCGCAAGCGCGTAGGCCAGCCAGGCCGCCGGGTAACGACGGCCGCCCACCACACCGCCGCGCCAGCCGCAGTAAGGCCGCGAGCGGTGACCGCCGCGGTTGGCAACGCGGCCACCCATGGGCAAGGGCTTCGGCCGCGACAGCTTTGGGTCACGGTTTGGCCTCGCACGCCCAACGTGAAGTAGACACCAAAAATGGTGTATAAAAAAACAGCACAAGGTGTATACTACGTCTCATCCTCTGTAGCCTCTTGATTTCTCGAAAGGTGCTAACGACGAACGCGCCTGACGAGACGCAAAACACACCTCCGCCACCCGAGCCACCCGAGCCACCCGAGCCACCCGAGCCACCCGAGCTGCCCGACCAACTCCGCCGCCGCGTTCGGCTGAAGCGCTATGGTATCCGAACCGAAGCCCGGTATGTCCAATGGTCCACGCGACTCACGCTTCTCCATCATGAACGCCATCCGCGAAAATGCGGATGCTCCCCTACAAGCTTAGCGGTTTCCTGGCGCGCAAGGGCGGTGGCAAGCCGGGAGCCAAGACCGTAAGGGTCGGAGGGCCGCGCGTCACGGAAATCGTCGTCGACCCAGTTCATCCGACAGGCGGCTCACGGGTGAAGGGAGGGAATCATGGGATCCGTAACACACGAGTTTCGTCGTGTATTTGCTCATTGGATGGTCCATCACGGCACCTACGTCCCCACCGCCCTCCCGGTCGGCTCCAGTTGGCGCCAGGTGATACCCTCCGCGCTCGAGGAGGGCTCCCAGTTCCGCCCGGCAGCGCCGGTGTCGCTGCAAAGCGAGCAATGGGCAAAGGACTATGACGAGGTGAAGACGCTGGGTGCCAGGACCGCTTCCGCGCGCACGGCGGAACAGACCGGAATCGCCCGCTTATGGGAAACCTCGGGACTCGGGCCGCACCATTCCGTCGTCCGGCAACTGGCGGCCACGAAGACGCCGGACCTCGTCGACCACGCCCGCCTCTTTGCCCTCTATGCCCTAGCGATGGCGGATGCCAACATCGCGGTCTTCGACGCCAAATACGCCTACGCCTTCTGGCGGCCGGTCACGGCGATTCGTAACGGGGACATCGATGGCCATGACGCCACGCAGCGCGACCCGGCCTGGGAACCCTTCATTCCCACGCCGATGCATCCCGAATACCCGTGTGCGCATTGCATCAGCAGTGCGGCGGGAGCCGCGGTGCTCGAAGCCTTCTTCGGCGACGCGGTGCCGCCCTTCAGCTTGATGAGCCCCACGGCGCCAGGCGTCTCCCGCAAGTTCAGCAAGTTGTCGGATTACGTCAGGGAGTCGATCGATGCGCGCGTCTATGATGGCGTTCACTACCGCACGTCGGGGGATGTCGGCGCCGCGATGGGCCGCAAGATTGCGCAATACACGGTGCAAAACTACCTCCAGCCACTCCGCTAGTCGCCCAAAGGCCGAGGGAAGAGCTTCGGACGCCTGGCAGGCCGAACAATCGGCCGCAGGCGGCGGCGCGCAACCCTCCCTCCGCCGTCGCTCCCGCTTTCCGCCGCGCCTGCGCCGCTGGCGAATCCCCGCCCCCTCGGCTGGCGCGCCAGGCCGGCTCGCTACCGCGACCCAAATCGCGAGGCAGGCAGTGGGCCACCCCGAACTACAACAGACCCTCGCTCATCGCCTTCAGCACCGCCCGGATACGGTACCGTACCCCCAGTTTCGCCAGGATGCTCGAGACACGGTTCTCGATGGTGCCCTCCGAAGTGCCCAGGGCGCGGGCGATCTCCTTGTTGCTCCAGCCCACGGCCAGGAGCCGCAGGATCTCGCCTTCACGCCATTTGAGCATTTCGCAAGGCAGACCGTCGGCGGCGGCGGCGAAAGTCTGGACGGACATATCCTGTCGCCATCGGCGGGAATGGCCCGCCTGTCGAGCCGGAAGCCTGAAGTCGTCGGCCGGTCGCCGGCGTCGAGGTCTGCGGCAAGCGGCAGCGGCGGCCTTCGACCCTCGGCGGCAAGTCGCCGGGTCCGTTCCCGGAGAACCCGATGCGCAAGCAACGGCGGGGAAAACTGGTAGCATGACGGTCGCCCTTGGGCAGGCCGGACGCCGAGGGAAGCTCACTCCGGCGACCTCCATTTCGATCCTTCCATGCCACGTTACTACGCCATCGTCCCCGCCGCCGGAACCGGATCGCGCTTCGGCGCCGAGACGCCGAAGCAGTACCAGCCGGTCGCCGGGCAGCCGCTGATTTATCACACTCTCGCCACCCTCTGCCGCTGCCCGCGTATCGAGCGCGTCTGGGTCGTCCTGGCACCCGACGATACCTGGTGGCGGCGCTACGACTGGACGACCCTCGGCTACAAGCTGGAGAGCGTCTTCTGCGGCGGCGCCAGCCGCTCGGCCAGCGTCGCCAACGGCCTGCGCGCCGCGGCCACGGCGGCCGGCGACGACGACTGGATGCTCGTGCATGACGCGGCGCGCCCCTGCCTGTCGCCGGCGATGTTGGCGGCGCTGTGCGACGAACTGGCCGACGACCCGGTCGGCGGCCTGCTCGCCATCCCCGTGGCGGACACCTTGAAACGCGCCGACGAGCAGGGGCGCGTCGCGCGCAGCGAAGCGCGCGACGGCCTCTGGCAGGCGCAGACGCCGCAGATGTTCCGCTACGGCCTGTTGGCGCGCGTCCTGGCCGAACATCCGGGGGGCACCGACGAAGCGTCGGCGGTCGAGGCGGCGGGTTTCCGGCCGCGACTCGTGCGCGCCGAGGCCAGCAATCTCAAAGTGACCTATCCGGCCGATCTTCGTCTGGCGGAAATGATCCTGCACACCAGGCTGCGGTGGGACCAATGATGCGCATCGGCCAGGGTTGCGACATCCACGCGCTGGTGCCGGGCCGCCGGCTGGTGCTCGGCGGCGTCGACATTCCGCATGGCGCCGGCCTGCTCGGCCACTCCGATGCCGACGCGCTGCTGCACGCGATCACCGATGCGCTGCTCGGTGCCGCCGGGCTGGGCGACATCGGCCGCCATTTCCCGGACAGCGACCCGCGCTACCGCGGCGCCGACAGCCGCGATCTGCTGCGCGCCAGCGTCGCGCTGCTCGCCCAGGCCGGCTGGCGGGTGGGCAACGTCGACGCCACGATCATCGCCCAGCAGCCCCGCCTGGCGCCCTTCCTGCCGCAGATGGTGGCCCACATCGCGGCCGACCTGCAGATCGCCGACAGTTGCGTCAACGTCAAGGCGAAAACCGCCGAACGGCTGGGTTTCGTCGGCCGCGGCGAAGGCATCGCGGCCGAGGCCGTGGTGCTGCTCGACCGCCAAGCGTGAGCGGTCGAAGCGGCGCGTCGCGGCGCACGCCGGGAGCCCCTCGTCTCAGCCTGGCGGGGAGCCGAACACCGGCTCGCAACGGACTTCGCTCTTCACCGAATTGGCGATGAAGCACGCCTCGTGCGCCTGGTGGTGCATTTCCGCCACCTCTTCCGGCGTCGGCCGCCGCGCACCGCCAAAGCTCACTTCGGGGCGCAGCGTGACGACCGTCATGGCCAACTGGCCGTCGCCGTTCTTGGCCAGGATACCCAGCGGGTGGTCGACGTAACGATCGACGCAGAACGCGCGCTGCGCGGCGATCGACAGGAACCACAACAGATGGCAACTGGCCAGCGCGGCGACGAAAGCCTCTTCCGGGTCGACCGCCGCCGGGTCCGACATCGGCAAAGGCACCACATGCGGCGACGACGACGCGGGAACTTCCACCCCGCCGTCGAAACGCAGCACATGCCGGCGGCTGTAGCGCTGGTCGAGGAAAGGCTGCTCGCCGCGCAGCCAGAGAAGTTGTGCGCCGTACTGGGCCATGGTCGGTCTCCGTCGAGAGTGGATCGTTGGCGCGCCAAGCCGGCGCCGGGTCGGACGCCGCGGCCGGCGGCTTCGCCTGTGCCGGGCCGCGCGGCTTGCCAGGACGCTGAATCGGACAGCGCGGAGCGGGTGTCGGGCGAAGAGCGGCCATGTTACACCTTCACCAAAAATATGTCGGCGATCCGAAATCCGGACCATCACAGCATTTGTTGTTCAGCGGAGTTGAACAGCGCACAGGCGGCCGCCAGCCCTTGCAGTGAAACGCCGCGATCAACGAGGAGATCGATATTTTTCCGAGCGCTCCGAATTTTGATCCGGCGCTTCCAGAGGGCCGGGATTATTCAGATCTAATCTCCAGGCCTTCCTTGTTGTCTATTTTACAGCTACCTGCGGGCGTTTGTCCGGACCGCCAGGCAAGAGAGCACTGCATCGTCTTGCCGTCGCTGCTTTGAAGCACCGGATTCGCCGAGTACACGAAGCGCTCATTATCCGACCCGGATTTCATTCGTTGATAATGCTGTCCACTGCTTCCTCCAAATTGCTTGTTGAGGTCGGCGAAGTTCTGGCTCCGGGTAATAGTGAATCCGCGCGATGAGTATTGCTGACCTTCGAATTCGACCGTCATGCTGGGTTCAGTATTACCCTCATGCGCGAAGGAGCCAATTACCACCCCCTCGCTCTTGGTGGAGAGAAGTCGATGCGCATGACCAGCGCACCCGACTAGAGCCAAAACCGAAAAACCAATCAACGATGCCTTGACGAGTACGGCCATTCGCGCCTCCTCTATTGCGGTCTCAAGCTCAACGGATATTCGCGGCGTCGACCACGCACTGCCATCCGCCGGATAAAGAGGTGCCTTCCACTGGCAAAACATTTCTGAGTCATCATCAGCTTTCACAACGCTCCTTGCTGAGTGCCTATATCGTCGATGCCGAAATGCCTCGCCCGGGTTGGCTCCTTGGAGGGTGGTCCCACTTGCCAATCGCCCCGATAAGTCCTTGTCATTGAGGGCCACTTCGATTCTGCCAGCGCCGAACGGACTCCGGGTCACGACCGCCGACAGGGTGACATTTCCGGATTTCATCGAGCCTGTGGAAGCGCAGGCAGCCAGGTGGCTTGTGCTAGCGGCAAAGAGGATCAGTTTTGAATTCATGGCATCTTCCTACCTTCACTTCAGCACAAAGCGCGCAGTCGCAGCAGGTTTGCCAGGCAGGCTTACCAACACAACCGCCTTGGTGCCTGCCGCCACCTTGAAATTGCCCTTGGCTTCCAACTTGTCGCCGGCAGGCTTGAGTTCCGTCTCCTGTTTCGCGGTTCCCTCCAGCAAAGTCACCTTGGCGCTGGCCTTGGAGACATCCACTGCCTTGCCGTGGTCGCGTAGGTACATTTGCAGCACGTCGGGTTTGGCAACGAGTTCATAGTCCATGTCTGTGACCTCAGCCACGATGCCGCCATGCAGAGGTCTGTGTTCATGCCCGTGGTTATGGCCATCGGCGGCAAATGCCGCACTCGTGGGAGCGAGAAACAGGGCGGCGATCAGATAAATTTTTTTCATGTAGTTTCCTTTCGTCGAATCAGTTGAAAAAATCAGAGGGCGTCGCGCTCACTGCTGGACATCAGGCGTTCGGTATCCTTGCGGCCAAAAAGCCAGAACAACGAGGGGGTCAGGAAGGTGTCCAGCAGGGTGGAGCTGATGAGACCTGAGAAGATCACCACGGCCACCGGATGAAGAATCTCGGTGCCGGGCCGCTCAGCCTCGAAGAGCAGTGGCGCCAGGGCGAAGGCCGTAACCAACGCCGTCATCAAGACCGGCGATAAACGTTCCAGCGAGCCGCGCAGAATCATCTTGTGATCGAAGGCCTCTCCTTCCATCCGCATCAGGTTGATGTAGTGGCTGACCTTGAGGATGCCATTGCGCACTGAGATACCGGCCAGCGTAATGAAACCGATCAACGCGGCGACCGACAACGGCTGCCCGGAAATCCACAAGCCAATGACCGCACCGACCAGCGCCAGCGGAATATTGGCCATGATGAGCGCTGCCAACGTGGCCGATTTGTAGCGACTGTAGAGCGTCACGAACATCAGCGTCAGCGACACGATGGACAGCAGGCCGACCAGCTTCGAGGCCTCCTCCTGCGCCTGAAACTGGCCGCCGAGGGTCACGAAATAGCCCTCTGGCATCTTCGTCTCGGCGACCACCTTGCGGATGTCCACGACGATCTCGGAGAGCGCGCGCCCCTGGGCATTGGCAGACAGGACGATGCGGCGTTTGCCACCGTCGCGGCTGATCTGGTTGGGGCCATCGCTATCCTCGACCGTGGCGATCCGGGACAAGGGCACGCTGCCATACGGCGTAGTGAACTGAATCCGCCTCAAGCCCTCGACCGTCCTCGACGACTCCGGTAGCCGCATGACCAAGGCAAAGCGGCGCCCGCCCTCGACGATCTGGGCAACTCTCTCGCCCTCGATCAAGCCTTGCAGCATGGCCATGATCTGTGGGGTCGGAATGCCGTATTGCGCTGCCGCCGCGTAGTCGATGCGTACCGCGATCTGGGGCGAGAGCACCTGGCGCTCGATTTCCAGATCGGCGATGCCACGAATTCCCGCCAGCTTTTCGCGCAGCACTTCGGCCTGACCTCTCAAGGTATCCAAATCTTCCCCGAAAACCTTGATGGCAATCTGCGAGCGCACGCCTGACAACATAGCATCGATCCGATGCGAGATCGGCTGGCCGATGGCAATGCCGGCCGGCAGGTTGGCCACTTGCGCACGAATATCCGCCTTGACTTCGTCCATGCTGCGCTTGATCTCGCCCGCGGGTTTCAAGCCGACATCGAGCTCGCTGATATGCACGCCTTCCGCATGCTCATCCAGTTCAGCGCGCCCGGTGCGACGGCCCACATGCGTGACTTCCGGCACCTGTCGAATGCGCACCTCGGCCTGTTTTGCCAAGGCGGCAGATTCAGCCAGGGTTGTACCGGGCTGCAATGCCAGGCCGATGAGCAAGGTGCCTTCATTGAAGGGCGGCAGGAAAGACTTGGGGAAGAACGGTACGGCAGCCGCAGCGACCAGAACCGCCACGGCGCCCGCCGCCAGCGCGGCTTGTGGGCGGTTCAATACCGCTTGCAGGCTTTGCCGATAACGGGACTTGAGCCAAGCCAGCAGCTTCGTGTCGCCATGATCCAACGACTTCATGCGCGGCAGCAGATAGAAGGCCAGCACCGGTGTGATGGTCACCGACACCACCAAGGAAGCCAGGGTCGAGACGATGAAGGCAATCCCGAGCGGCACGAATAGCCGCCCTTCCATGCCCGGCAGGGCGAACAGCGGCAAGAAGACCAGCACGATGATGATCGTAGCGTAAAGGATGGCCGACCGAACTTCCATGGTGGCATGTGCCACCAGCGTCAGCGGATGGAGTCGATGGTTGGGGTGTTTGACCCGATCCTCTCGCAGGCGACGCAGTACGTTCTCTACGCCGACCACGGCATCATCGACCAGACCGCCGATGGCGATGGCGAGCCCGCCCAGCGTCATGGTGTTGATGGACAGGCCGAAATACTTGAACACCAGCGCCGTCATGAAGATCGACACCGGAATCGCCGTCAGCGCGATGACCGTGGGCCGCAAGGTGCCGAGGAAGAAGAACAGGATGGCGGCGACAAAGACGGAGGCGCCGATCAGCTTCCCTTCCAGCGTGGCAATGGAAGCCTCGATGAAACTGGCCTGGCGGAAAGTCACTCGTGGCGCCTCCAAGCCGGCCGGCAGCGATTTGCCCAAATCGTTCAGCGCCGCCTCGATGGATCGGGTCAGGCTGATGGTGTCGGCGGTCGGCTGCTTCTGGATGCCGAGAATCACCGCCGGCTTGCCCTCGAATCCGGCGTCACCGCGTTTCAAGGCCGGCGCAAACGATACGTCGGCGATCTGGCGCAGCAGGATGGACTGGCCATTGCGCGCAGACAATGCCAGGTTCCTGAGGTCTTCCAGTCGCGAGGTGCGTCCCAAATTGCGGATCAGGTACTCGCGTCCGTTGATTTCGAGGAACCCTCCCGAGGTGTTCGAGGAAAATCCTTTGAGCGCGGCATCCAGTTGATCGTGTGAAATACCCAGTTCAGCCATGCGCACGGTCTCCGGCTGCACCTGGAATTGGCGAACTTCCCCGCCGATGGGAATGACCTGCGCGACACCGGGGATCGCCATCAGGCGCGGCCGCAACACCCAATCGGCGTATTCGCGCACCATCATCGGCGAGATCTTGTCGGTATCGATGGGAATGACGATCTGCATGATCTCGCCCATGATCGAACTGATCGACCCCATGCGCGGCACCACGCCCTCCGGCAATCCTTCCTCCATCGAGGACAGGCGCTCCGAAACCATCTGCCGCGCCCGGAATATCTCCGTGCTCCAGTCGAAGGTGACATAGATGAACGACAGCCCCGCACTGGACACCGAGCGCACGCTTTCCACACCGGGCAAGCCGTTCATGGTGGTTTCCAGCGGAAAACCGATCAGTTGCTCCACCTCCTCGGCGGCCATGCCGCCGGCTTCGGTCATGATCGTTACCGTCGGTTTGTTGAGGTCGGGAAAAACATCCACCGGCGTGCGCGTGAGCGTGAATGCCCCATAGGCCATCAGCAGTAGGCTGGCGATGATCACCAGCAGGCGATTGGCGAGGCTGTTGTCGAGTAACCACTTGAACATGGCAGCCCCTTAGCGCACCTGATTGACCAGAGACGCGGCGCGCGTAACGACGCGTTCCCCGGCCTTGAGCCCGGACGTAACCGCCACGTTCGCACCGTCCAGCGGCTCGGCCGTGACGGTGCGCGGTTCGAAGCGCTCCGGCGCCGTCTTGACCCAGACAACGGTCTGGTTGGACGGGTTCTTCATGAGCGATGCGGCTGGCACGCTGTAGCCCTGGAGCATGCTGCGCGACTGCACAAACACCTTCAGGGGCTGCCCCACCGCCAGTCTGCCCAAGCGATCGTCCTCGCCACGGAACATCAGGGGTAAGGCCTGTTCGCGCATGCTGCGCCCACCGCCAAGGAATACCAGTGAGACGCGCTCCTGGCCGACGGCAATGCTGGCGGAGGCGACATCGGCAGCAACGTCGGGATCATAGGCCAAAGCTTCAACGCGCAAGCGCCTCGGATCGACGACCTCGAACACCAGTTCACGGGCATCCACCACCTGGCCGGCAAGCGCGTTGCTCGATGCGATCAGACCCGATACCGGGGCAATCAGGGCATCGCGCTGGCTTAATCCGCCACCGACAGCGGCCACACGCTCAGTCAAGCTGGTTAGTTCGCTTTCGGCGGTCTCGATGTCTTTCTTCGGTACCGTGTCGGCAAGTTCTCTCAGACGCAACACCCGCTTTTCAGCGAGGGTACGTGCCGCCCGCAGCTCGGCCAGTTGCGCGGACTGGTTCGCACGTTCGATTTGGCCACTCGATGGCACGACATACGCCAGCACATCGCCTTTTCGCACGCTTTGTCCGATGCTTGGGAATCCCTGAGGACCGGATTCGAGACGCCCCGCAAGCACTGCCTGAATCTTGCCGCCGGCGTTGGGGTCCATGACCACCTTGCCGGCCAGTTCGATAGTGCGAGGCAATGCGCCCGCCTCGACAAGCAGTGTCCGCACGCCGAACTGGTGTTGGGCCGGTTTGGGCAGAAAGACGCTGCCGTCCGGCAGGCGCTTCGGCCCATTACTGTTGACAACCGGAGTCCCGTCGCCATGGTCGTGGCCATCGCCTGCCCAAGCGGGCGCGGCAGCCATGGCAAGAACGATGCTCAATGCAGAAACTAGGTTGCGCGGGCTCATGCGGCGCCTCCGATGACAGTCTTGCGAGAGGCGCGCACACGACGGCCAAGAGCCATCAGCAGGGCCAGTCCCGCGAGACCGGCAATGATCCAGGTAAGGTACTCCTTCCAGTCGTGGCGATGGACTTCGGCGGCAGCGGCCTCAACGTGCAGATCAAGCTTCCCGGCCAACAGATCGCTTTCCTCACCCGCCATCACCGTCACGGCAACGGCAACGACGCCGGGCGCCAATTCCTGCGTCAGGGTGGCCTCGAACTCACCTTCGGCGTGAGACTCGACGGGCACCTTGACGCCGCCGAGTTCCAGTTCCAACTTCGCATCCTTGACAGGGCTGCCATCGGCAAAACGGTCCAGATAGAGCGTGATCTGCTTGCCATTGACCACGCCCACCAGCTCAAACAGATCGGATACGGCCGTGAAACGCGGCAACGCGGGTCCCCCCGTGGCGACCGGGGCTTCACCGTGATCGTGACCTTCGCCTGCCCATGCCGCAGGCACGGATAGAGCGAAACCGATCACCCCCATCAGGGCGATCAACATATTCCTTAAACGATTCATGCTTGGATTCCTAGTGTTCATTCGGGAAGCAGACCGAGGGTCTGCCGCAAGAGAGAAATGGCCGCCGCCAGATCGATGCGCGCACGCGCGGCCTGGCGTTCGCCTTCGGCGGCTTCGAGTTCGATGCGCAGACGCGTGGGCAGATCACTTTCGCCCAAGCGGAAGGATTTCTCGAAAAACCCGCGGGATTCGCGCGCCAGTTGGGCACGCTTATCGGCAGCCGCGAGTTGCTGCTGGGCGGACTCGACACGCACACGCGCCGCCTCCAGGTCGGCGATCAGGCGCTCGCGCTCCAGTCGCGACTGCCCTTCCGCCTCGATGGCCTCGGCACGGGCCAGACCGGCCTTGGCGCGATGGCGGCTCTCCGAGCCGAATGGAAAGCGGATGCCGACGGTGACGGTCTGCTGGTAGGAATCGCCGAACATGCCCCGGTCGCGCGTCGTGGCGAGCATCAATTCCGGGTTCGCGCGGGTCTGGACTTCCGCCAGTTCGGCGCCTCGTCGGGCCACTTCGGCACGGTTGAGCAGCTCGATAACTGCCGGATGCGAGGTATCCAGCGCGGCGACATCGGCTGGCACGGCCGGCACGGGTTCACCAGCGGCAGAGACATCGGCATCTTGGGAACCCGGGGCCATCCCGATCAAAGCACGCAGCTGCTGTGTCGCGGTAGCCAAAGCCGTGTTGGCTTCGGCCACAGCCACCTCGGCCGCGGCGGCCGCGCCATCCGCCTGGTGCTGGTCGGAACGAGCCAGATCGCCGGCCTTGACGCGCCGAGCGACATCCGATGCCAACTGCCGGGCACTGTTCAGCCGCTCCTGTACGAGCCCCTTTTCGATGCGCGCACGCTGCCAGGACCACCAGCCTTCGCGCACAGTGGCGGCGGTACGCAGTTGGGCGGCCAGGGCACGGCTGGTGGTCGCCCTCGATTCGGCATCAGCCAGTGCGCCAGTTCGCGAACGTTCGCCGGGCAGCCACAAGGGCAAGGCAATTCCAGCGACGTATTCACGGCTGCCTTGATTCTTGTTGAGCTGATCCGTCTTGGCGGAAACTTCAAGCGTCGGAGGCTCGACCGTCCAACTGTCGGCGCTTTGCCTGCGTGCTTCGGCGGCCTCGCGGCGGGCTGCCAGCGATTGCGCTTCGGGTTGGCGCGACCATGCCGCTTCGAATGCCTGTTTGAGCGTGAGTGGCGCGGACTGCGCCCATAGGTTGCCGGCTGCCAACATGCCGCCAATGGCAAGGCATAGAGTCCGACTCAGCCAGCGATAACGATGTTCCTGATACATCCGATTCTCCAGTGTTGAAAGGGCACGCGGCCACGGGGAAGAATCGGCGAGGCACGACCCAATCGGGTCGTGCATGCAACGGACGGATCAAGCCGTCACGTTACACGCGGGACGCACAGGGAGGAATGGAAGTGCCCGCCTCGCCGATTAGGCGAGGGGCACCCAATTCGGGCGTTCGAGCGGGTAATGCGGGGAAGTGTTCTGGCTGTGCCGATAGTCATCGAAGACTGCCGACATATATGGGGGTGCTGAAATCTGGATATCACCAAAGATCGCCGCAGCGCATCCGGCATGGCAGGCACAGCAGTCACCGTCGATGCCACCGGACGCTTTCGGATCGTCCATATCGCCCTGGCTGGCATCGGACTTGTGCTGATGATTGTGATGGCCGAAATGCTTGGCGGCGTCGCCCGCCTCATGCTGGCAATAGACCCCCCACGCTGCCCAGCTGAACTGGAGCGACAGTAAAACAAGCAGCAGAATGGAGAGCCAGCGACGCATGCGCGAAATTGTAGCAGTTAAGCTCTGACAGCAGCCGTTGGACTGCGAAGCAAACGCAATCCATTGGCAACCACCAGCAGGCTTGCCCCCATATCGGCAAACACCGCCATCCACATCGTGGCTGCGCCGGCAATCGCAAGCACAAGGAATACTGCCTTGATACTTAAGGCGAGCGCGATGTTCTGCCAAAGCACGGCATGGGTACGTCGCGACAAGCGGATCGTTTCCGGGATGCGCCGTAGATCGTCGTTCATGATGACCACATCGGCCGCTTCCACCGCCGTGTCCGTACCTGCCGCACCCATCGCCACGCCGATGTCGGCGCGGGCCAAGGCGGGCGCGTCGTTGATGCCGTCGCCGGTCATCGCCGTAGTGCCGTAGCGGCGCTGCATTTCCTCGATTGCCGCGAGTTTATCCTCGGGCAGCAGGTTGCCGCGCGCATCGTCGATGCCCGCCTGTTTTGCAATGGTGGCCGCCGTCGCACTGTTGTCACCGGTCAGCATCACGGAGGCAACACCCAGTTGATGGAGTTCCGCCAGGGCGGCGCGCGCACTTTCCTTGATCGTGTCAGCCACGGCGAAGATCACCAGCACATGCCGTTCCGAGGCCAGCAACGTCACACTCCGGCCCTGGGTTTCATGCACGCCCAGGCGCGCCTCGATCTCGGCGCCGCACAAACCGCGCTCTTCAATCAATCGATGATTACCCAGCGTCAGCCTTTGACCATCCGCGCGTGCCTCCACGCCGCGTCCGGCGAGGGCGACGAAATCCGTGAGACCGTTTTCCGGTAGATTGAGACCCTTGGCAATCGCCTTGGCGACCGGGTGGTCGGAATGGCCCGCCAAGCTTGCCGCCCAGGAGAGCACCTGTGCCTCAGCGACATCCGAGGGCAGCACTTCGGTGGCAACCAGACGCGGTTTGCCCTCGGTGATGGTTCCTGTCTTGTCCAGCGCGACGGCACGCAGCTTGCGCGCTTCCTCCAGATACACACCGCCCTTGATCAGAATGCCGCGCCGGGCAGCCGACGCCAGGCCGCTCACCACGGTCACCGGCGTGGCGATCACCAGCGCGCACGGGCAGGCAATGACCAGTAGCACCAGCGCCTTGTAGATCGCCTGTGTCCAACTCCAGTCGAACAGCCAGGGGCCGAACATCGCCACGGCCAGCGCGATGACAAAAACCGCGGGCGTATAGATCGCAGCGAAACGGTCGACGAAGCGCTGGGTTGGTGCCCGCGTCCCCTGGGCCCGTTCGACGGCGTCGATGATCCGGGCCAGCGTGGTGTTGTCGGCGGCCGCCGTGACTTCCAGTTCCAGCGTGCCGGTCTCGTTGATGGTGCCGGCGAAGACGCTATCCCCGACCACTTTGTCAACCGGAATGCTCTCTCCCGTGACCGGCGCCTGGTTCACTGCGCTGTTGCCTGCCGTTACCCGACCATCGAGCGGAATGCGCGCACCGGGTTTGACCCGCACCACGGCTCCGAGGCTGACTTGGGCAGCCGGCATTTCGCGCCACCGCCCATCGGACTGACTCACCTCGGCGGTGTCCGGCGCCAGCGCCAGCAGACTCTTGATGGCGTTGCGCGCCCGATCCACGGCCCGGGACTCGATGAGCTCGGCTAGAGCGTACAAGGCCATGACCATCGCCGCCTCGGGCCATTGGCCGATCAGGAACGCGCCAGTCACCGCCACGCCCATCAGCGCGTTCATGTTCAACTGGCCACGGCGCAAAGCTGCCAGTCCCTTGGTGTAGGTCGATAGCCCCCCAAGGCCGATGGCGATCGCCGCCATGGCCATGCCTAGCCCACTGAACAGCCGCGTATCGGGTGCCAGGAAGTGCACCAGTTCCGCTCCCGCGGCCAAAGCCAGCGCCAGCAGAGACCGCCACAAATCAGATTTTGCCGAACGGCCTTTCTTTGCTTCGTCGCCGGCAGCAGGCACCTGGGTTTCGTAGCCCGCTTGCCGAATCGCCGCGATGGCGGCGGGCAGTACCGAATCGGGAGCGTCGATCGCCAACGTCCGCGCCGACAATTGGAAGCTCAAGGAGCGAATGCCATCGATCCCCGCCAGGGCGCGGCGGATGTCATTTTCCTCGCTGGGGCAATCCATTGCCGGAATCGACAGCACCGTCACGCCAGCCTGGCTTGCCGTGACCGGCGGCTCGGACGGAGCAAGCCTTGTCGAGCAAGTGCCCGAGCAAGCGCCGCAGGAGGATTCGGGAACAATGCTGCGTTCGGATTCTGAAGATGTCATGAGAAGAGACTCCTTGTTTTCCGCCATTGAAAACCCTGTAGCGGCTATAGAGTCAAGAGATTACAATCACGGCCTGAATACCATGCTATCCGGGCACAGGGAAGTGAGTCGCGCCATCACCATGAAAATCGGGGAACTTGCCTGCCATACCGGCACCCAGGTAGAGACCATCCGCTACTACGAGCGCGCGGGCCTGCTGCCTAAGGCCGCCCGCACCGACGGCAACTACCGCATCTATGGGGTAGCGCATGCGGAGCGGCTGCGCTTCATCCGCAACTGCCGCAGCCTGGACATGACCCTTGACGAGATTCGAGCGCTGCTGGGGTTCAAGGATTCGCCCACGGCCAACTGCGGCACCGTGAATGAACTGCTCGACGAACACATCGGCCATGTCGCCAGCCGCATCCGCGAACTGCGCCAACTGGAACGGCAACTCAAAGGACTGCGCGAGCTCTGCGAGGAAGCCAGCGATGCCGGGCACTGCGGCATCTTGAACGAATTGGCGCAAACCGCAGCGCCTCAATCCACCCAAAGCGAAGCAACCGCGGGAGGCCACGTTCCCGGCGCACACAAAGGTGGCACTCAGTCACGTTCGAAGGACAACACCAAGTCACTGAAAACAAGGCCATTCGGCTGACGTTTTTGAACAGCCCGTGCGGGCCTTGGTCTTGCGCGTCCGGCGGGGTTCGGCGCTGACGGTGGCGGTTCGCTCCTGGCTGCTCGAAGAATCGGGGCGGCGTGCCGCCAGACCTTGAACTTCCTCGACCACAGTCGCCAGATCCTGCCGCCGGTTTC
Source organism: Accumulibacter sp. (assembly GCF_029255285.1). Classification (GTDB taxonomy): domain Bacteria; phylum Pseudomonadota; class Gammaproteobacteria; order Burkholderiales; family Rhodocyclaceae; genus Accumulibacter. Next base: position 11,133 of record NZ_JAPUVI010000001.1, on the reverse strand, counting down.
GACCTCGCCGAAGCCGAGGGCGACCTTGCGGACCTGGACACGCGACGGCGGCTTTTCTTGCGCGTATCCGCCAGTTGGCGAGGCGCGCCGACGACACCGAGATGGCGCTCGGCAGCGACGCTCTCAGCGCCGCGCTCGAAGGCTAGGCGCTGGCCAAGGCGGCCGAGCGACGAGGCTCCGGGAGACGACGACGAGTCCCGGAGAGTCGCGCGCCACTCTCCGGGGCATGGCATCGAGCCTTCGCGACTCGCACACGCTTCTCCGGGCAACGACGTCGAGTCTCAAGTGCACGCGCACGTCTGTCCGGGCAACGACGTCGAGCCTTCGAGGCTTGCGCACGACTCTCCAATACGCGGCGTCGAGGCTCCAAGACGCAGCGACGAGGCTCGGCGGCACGAAGTCGACGCTTCATCGCTCACGCGCCGCTGTGCGCGACAGACCGTCGCGCCAGCGGGCCTTGCCCGCCGCGCCGGCAAGTACGATCAGCACAGCGCGCCGGCCCGCTTCCTCGCCCAGTAGTGATTCACCAGCGCCACCGGCAGGCGGCCCGGGCTGACATCGAGAACCTGCACGCCGTCGTGCTGCAGGCGCATGACCTGCCGCCGCCGGGCCTGCAGGTAGTCGAGGCCGGCGGCGCGCGTCAGCGCGGCGTCGAAATCGCTCACCGCGGCGGCCAGCAGTTCGTCGAGCACCGGCTCGCGCAGGCTGGCGAGGGTCAGCGCGTGCCGGCGGCGCAAGTGTCGCACGGCCGGTAGCAGCGTATCGTCGTCCTCGTCGCGCAGATTGGTCACCAGGATGACCAGCGCCCGCTTGCGCAGATGCCGGCTCAGCGTCTCGCCGGCGGCCAGGTAGTCGGGCACCTGGCGCGACGGTTCGAGGTCGTAGACCGCTTTCATCAGCGAGTTCAGCCTGGCCACCGACTTGCCGGGCAACAGCACGCGCGGCTCGGCATGACCGAAAGTGGCCAGGCCGACCGCGTCGCCCTGGCGCAGGGCGACGTAGGCGAGCAGCAGCAGCGCGTTCAGCGTGTGGTCGAAGTGCGACAGATCGCCGTCCCGGGCGCGCATGCGCGCGCTGCAATCGAGCAGGAAGACGATCTGCTGGTCGCGTTCGTCCTGGTAGTCGCGCGAGATCAGGCGGCTGACGCGCGTGCTCGCCTTCCAGTCGATCTGGCGCGGCGAGTCGTCCTGACGATAGTCGCGCAGTTGCTGGAACTCCATCCCCTCGCCGCGCCGCCGGCGCTGCAGGATGCCGATCTGCGACAGCCGATTGTCGGTCGCCAGCAGGCTGTAGTGGGCGAGGCGCGCGAAGTTCGGAAAAACCCGCAGCTCGTCGCGCAGGGCCAGCGTTTCCTGCACCAGCCAGAGGCGCAGCGGCGACGAAAGACGCAGCGTGACGCCGGCGAACACCTGCCGCCCGCGCTCCGTCACCGAGACCCGGTAGGAGACGCGCCGCCAGCGTCCCGGCACGACGGCGAAGCGCAGCGGCAGGCCCTCGCTGACGAAGGCCGGCGGGTGGCCGTCGACCAGCCAGCCGCTCGCCGCCCGGCCGTCGCCCGACAGGCGCAGGCCGACCGTCTGCCAGGTGCCGACGGGCAAGCTGTGCGGCAGTTCGCGGCGCACCGTCAGACAGCCGCGGCGGCGGCGGCCGGCAAGCGCGTCGGCCGCCGCCAGGCCGCCGAGCAGCGCCGCCGTCGCCTGCCAGGCGCCCAGCCAGCCCGGCTCGACGCTCGCCGCCAGGCCGAGGGCCAGCCACAGCGCGGCGGCGACGAGCAGTCGGCGATCCGGCAGCAGCATCTAGAGGCGCGGCGCCGGCACGCGCTCGAGCAGCGAGCGCAGCAGGTCGTCCGCCGTGAGGCCCTCGATCTCCGCCTCGGCGGCCGGAATCACGCGGTGCCGCAAGGCCGGCAGGGCGACCGCCTTGATGTCGTCCGGCGTCGCGAAGCCGCCGCCGGCCATCAGGGCCCGCGCGCGCGCCGCGCGCACGAGCGCGATCGGGCCGCGCGAGCCGGCGCCTCCGGCCAGCCCCGGCGCCTCGCGCGTCGCGCGCACGATGGCCACCGCGTAGGCCACGACCCGCTCGTCGACCGTGACGTGCGCCGCCCACTGCTGCAGGCCGACCACCGTGGACGGCTGGATCAGCGTCGCCACGGCGTCGATGTCGAGGTCGGCGCCGGTCTTCGCCTGCGTCACCTGCCGCGTCAGCGCCACCTCCTCGGCCTCGCTCGGATAGTCGATGCGGATCTTGAACAGGAAGCGGTCGAGCTGCGCTTCCGGCAGCGGATACGTCCCTTCCTGCTCGATCGGATTCTGCGTCGCCAGCACCATGAACGGGCGCGGCAGCGCGGTGGCCGTCCCCTCCAGCGTCACCTGCTTCTCCTGCATCGCCTCGAGCAGCGCCGACTGCGTCTTGGCCGGCGCCCGGTTGATCTCGTCGGCCAGCAGCAGATGCGTGAACACCGGCCCCTGGCGGGTGACGAAGCGTGCCGTCGCGGCGTCGAACAGCGTGTGGCCGACGACATCGGAAGGCATCAGGTCGGGAGTGAACTGGATGCGCGCCGTCTGGCCGCCGAAACTGCGCGCCAGCGCCTTGACGAGCAGCGTCTTGCCGAGGCCGGGAACGCCCTCGACGAGGACGTGCGCATCGGCCAGCAGACCGATCAGCACCTCGTCGATGACCGCCCGCTGGCCGATCACGGCCTTCGCCAGTTCGCCGCGCAGCGCGTCGAGGAGTTGGCTCGCCTGCTGCAGCTTGTCGTCGGGCAGGAGGGGAGCGGGTCGGTTCATGGTCGTCGTCTCACAGGTCGCGTTCGAGATTGCGCAGCAGACGCAGCGCGTCGGTGAAATCCTGCGGCGTGTCGGCCGCGCCGTCGAGGGCGGCGGCGATGCGCCGTGCCGGCCGCCGGCTCGCCGCCGCCAGCGCGGCCGGCCAGGCCGCCGCCGGCAGCGCCGCGATGGCCGGCTGGCGGCGCCGCAGAGTTTCGTGAAAGTGCTCGCGCGCCGGCCGCAGGAGCGTCGCCAGCGCCCCCGCACGCCACTGATGACGGCCGATCGCGGCCAGGTGTTCGCGCAGCTCGCGGCGCACTGGCGGCGGCGCCGGACGCAGCGCGCCGAAACGCGGCACGACGCGCCACAGCCAGAGGACGATCAGCCCGCCGGCCGCCAGACACGCCGCCCAGGCGTTCTCCCACAACCAGGCGAAGAGACCGGGCATCTGCAGGCGCGAGAGGAGCAGCACCTGCGGCGCCGGCGAGCGGTCGTAGCGGCCAAGCAGCGACCAGTACAACTCGGCGTGATCCAGTTCGCCGATCCGCCGGTTGCTCCACCGCAGGTCGAGCGTGCTGCCGACGGTCACCTGACCGCGACCGAGAGCAAAATGCAGCAGTTCGTCGCCGCCCCCCGGCCGACCGGCGCGCCAGGCCGGCGGGCTTCCGCAGGCGGCCAGCGAGGACCCGCCGGCGGCCACCCTGAGCGGCCGCCCGGCGCCCGGCAAGCGGACCTCGACGGCGTCCGCCGGGCGCCGCGAGCGCTGCGCCTGCGGCCCGGCGCGGCGCACGGCGAGGCGGTCGAGCAAGGGGTCGTCGACCCCCGCCTGTTCGGCGACGACGATCAGATAGCCGCCCGCCTCGACCCAGGCGAAGATGCGCTCCAGCCGCTCGGGCGGCAGCAGGTGGCTGCGCTGGCGGTCGAGCAGCAGCGTGCCGCCGGCCGGCAGGCGGTCGAGCAGGCGCGCGTCCGACAGCCACGTCAGCCGGCCGCCCAGGCGCTGCGTCAGGCGCTCGAGCGCCAGCCACGGGTTGCGCCGCGCCTCGCTCTGCGGCGGCTCGTCGACGCGTGTCGGCACGCGCTCCAGCTTGATCGACAGCCAGAGCGCGAACACCGCCAGCACCGCCGCGGCCAGCAAGGCCGTTCCGACGACGCGGCGACTCATGCCGCCACCCCGGCGCGGCGGAAATGCCGCTCCCAGTCGGCCACCAGTTGCGCGACGCGCGGCGCGGCCAGCGAACGCCGGCCGTAGGCGACCTGCCGCCAGGCCTCGACGACCTCGCCGAAACAGCGCTCCGCCGCCTCCGGCAGGCGGCCGGCGATGCGCGACAGGCAGTCGCCTTCGCTGTCGCCGGGCGCGAATTCGACCTGATGCGCCTCGATCAGCGCCACCAGCGCGCCCCGGTAGAGCAGGCTCAGCGCCTCGGTCAGGCGGCCGGCGGCGAGCGCCGCGCGGGCCGCCGCCGCGACGTCGGGCGGCAGCGAGCCGGGCCGCAGATCGAGCCCGGAGAGAAAATCCACCCCGCCGCGCGGCGTCGTCGCCGCCTGCCGCTCGCGCCGGCGGATGAGGAAGAAAGCGGCCAGCGCCAGCCCGGCGCCGGCGACGATCCAGACCAGCACGCGCAGCACCTCGGCCAGAAACTCGATCGCCCGCCCCAGCGCCGCCAGCCAGCCGCGCCGCGAGTCGTCGGCCGGCGGCTCTTCCGCCGGCTCGCGCCAGCGCCAGACCCAGTCCTCCCTCTGGCCGCCGAACACCGGATCGGCCAGCACGGCGTCTATCGCGTCGCGCGCCGCGCCGGGTGCCGGCCCGGCCGCCGCCCCGTCGGCCGGCGCGTCACCGCCCTCGCCCTCCTCCCCATCGTCGCCCGCCACCTCGGCGTCCGGCGCGGCGTCCGCCGGCGAACAGAGCGCCGGCGGCTCGGCCGCATGCACCGGCGGCGGCGCCAGCCCCGGCCAGGCGACGACGGCGGCGGCGAGCAGCCAGCCGGCCGCCGGCGCAACGCGCGACCGCCGCTCGGCCAGGCGGCGCAGACCGAGTTCGACGTCCCAGGCTTCCAGTTCGCTGCGCCGGTTGAGGTAGAGCGAAAAGCCCGAAGCGACGTAGAGCGGCTCGACCAGCGTCTCGGCCAGCATGAACATCAGGCACTCGGCGACGCCGCCGGCGCTCGACGTGTCGTCGCTCAGCCAGTCCCAGAGCGACGCCGCCTGGCTGTCGCCCGGCGCCAGAAGGAACAGCAGGGCGAGCAGCGCGAGCAGCAGAACGAGAGACATGTTGGCGCCGAAGAAAGTCAGCCACGCCGCGTAACCGCGGTAGCGCCGGGCCAGCAGGCGGCAACGGGCGCACGCGCCGGCGCCGCGCTGTTCCTCGAGCTGCCAGACCGGCAGCAGGAAGGAGCGCGCCAGGCTGCCGCGCCGCAGGCTGAGCCCCGAGAGCACGCCGGCGCCGCGCCACAGGCGCGGCAGTTCGCGCCAGACGTGGCGCACGCCGCATTCGGCGCCGAACAGGGAACGGCTGAAGACGAGCAGCAGAACGCGGTCGAACAGCGGCTTCAGCCACCAGAGGAGCAACATCGCGTATTCCGGCCACGGCCAGAGGAGCAGGACGACGACGATGCCGGCCGGCCAGTAGGTGGCGAACCAGGCCGCGTACACGCGCGGCGCCCAGGCGTGCAGCATCGCGTGCCCGAGGTCCAGAGCCTCCCAGGGGCTGCGCCGGCGCAAGCGGATGGCGATCTGCTCAAGCTGCACGCGAGCGTCCGGCGAGCAGCAGGTAGGCCACGGTGAGCAGCCAGAGGACGAGGCCGACGCCGAGCTTGACGGCCAGCGGAACGCCGCGCAGCGGCGACCAGAAGGCTTCGACGAAGGCAGCCAGGAAGGTGAGCAGCGCGGCGCCACAAAGAAGCTGCGCGGCGATCCGGCCATTCTCTTGCAATGCCGCCAGGCGGCGGCGCGGCCCCGGCGCCAGGAGCGCCATGCCGAGCTTGAAACCGGCCGCTCCCGAGAGCACGACGCCGCTCAGCTCGAAGGCGCTGTGGCCGGCGACGAAGCCCCAGAAAGTGGACAGGAAGCCGATCTGCGTCAGATGCCCGGCCACCGCGCCGATGAACAGCGCGTTGTAGAGCAGGTAGAAAACGGTTCCCAGGCCGAAAGCCACGCCGCCCGCGAAAACCTGGAAGTCGATGCGCACGTTGTTGGCAATGTAGAAGGCCCACATCGCCCACTCGCTCGACGCCGCGCGCGGCCGGCCGAGATGCGGCGCCGCCGGCGAATACATGGCTTCGATTTCCCCCACCGTGTCCGCCGACAGAAGCAGGAAGGCGGCGTCCGGCCAGACCTGGACCGCCGCCAGCATGGCCAGCAGCGGCACGAAGAAGAGCAGGAAAGCGGCCCCCACGACCCGCCACTCGCGGCGCACGAGCTGCGGCAGCCCGGCCGCCAGGAAGCGCCGGAATGCGCCCGCCGCCGGCCGGCCGGCGCCGTAGATGCGCTGGTGCACGGCGAGCACGCGGCGCTGCAGATCGTCGCCGACGGTGGCCGAATAGTTGCGGTCGCGGGCCAGCGCCAGGTCGTGGCACAGCCGGCGGAAGCGCCGCGGCAGCTCGGCCGGAGCGATCGCCTCGGGCGTCCGGCCCGCCGCCAGCCAGCGGTCCCAGTCCTCCCATTCGGCCTGCCGGCGGGCGATGAATTGGCGTTCCTTCACGATCCCTCCCCCGAAAGCCCGCCCGATGATGAACGATTCGCCGGCAAAGGGCAAGAACGCCCGGCCCGCCCGGCCGCCCTCCCCGCGCGGCCTGCGAAGGCCCTCCGCAAGCCCCGCCGCGCCCGCTACAATCGCCCTACGCCAAACCACACTTCCGACCCACACCGTGGCCGCCGCCAGGCCGCGCCGCGTTCCCCAACCAGGCGTCAACCAAGCATGAACGAGCCCCCCGGAAACAATACGGCACCAACTGCCCCTCCACCGCATACCCCGCCGGCCGGAAACGCCACGGCACCCGGCGTCCAGCTCGACGGCCGTGGCGCCATCGCCACCGACGGCAGCGCCGCCGTCGGTGGCCAAGGCGTGTGGGTCGACGGCGACAACCGGGGCGACGTCACCACGGGCGACCGGCGGATCTCCGCCGCTCCCGGGGGCACGGTCATCTACGCGGAGAAAGGCGCCACCGTCTTCATCGGCGACGCACCGGTGCCGATGCCCGCCGTCGATCAGCGCAGCGCGCTCGGGCGCTATCTGCAACACCTGATCAGCCAACACCGCACCTTGCAACTGCAAGGAATCCGCTCCGGCGGCAAACTGGTCAACATCGAACTCGACCGCATCTACGTCACCCTGCGCACGACGCGCCAGCCGACGCAGCGCCAGACGGTCGACTGGCTGACCGACGAAACGGCGCTGGCGCCCGGCGAAGGGTGTCGCGGCGACGATCCGACGCTGGCTGGCCGGTCGGCTGACGAAGCGCGGCGCGAAACGACGCAGATCAGCGTCAACCAGGCACTCGCCGAGCATCGGCGCCTGGTCGTCCTCGGCGACCCCGGCTGCGGCAAGACCACGCTGCTGCGCTACCTGACGCTGCTCTACGCGCGCGATCTCGCCGACGCCACGCGACAGGTCGCCGACCGACTGGAACTGGACGAGAGCGGCGTGCTGCCGATCTTCCTGCCGCTGCGCCAGATCGGGCGCTACCTCGCCGAGCATCGGCCACGCGACGACGGCACCGAAGGGCACGCCATCCTGCTGCACTTCCTGCGCGAGCTGCTGCACAACGAGCGCATCGCCATACCGGACGATTTCTTCGACCCCTGGCTCGCCGAAGGGCGCGCGGCGCTGCTGCTCGACGGCCTCGACGAAGTTGCCGACCCGGCGCTGCGCCGTCGCGTCGCCCGCCTCGTCGACGCCTTGACGCGCGCCCACCCGCGCGGCCGCTTCGTCGTCACCAGCCGCCTCGTCGGCTATACCGACGCCTCGCAGCTCGCCGAAGGTTACGCCACGACCACCGTGCGCGACTTCACGCTCGACGACATCCGGCAGTTCCTCACGCACTGGCACCGCCTCGTCGCCATCGGCCAGATGGGGCCGGGCGAAACCGCCGAAGCGTTCGCCGGACGCCAGACCGGGCAGCTCCTGGCCGCCATCGAGAACAGCGAGCGCGTGCGCGAACTCGCGATCAACCCATTGTTGCTCACCGTCATCGCGCTGATCCACCGCGACCGCGTCAAACTGCCCGACCGCCGCGCCGAACTCTATCAGGAGGCGGTCGACGTGCTGCTCGGCAAGTGGGACGAGGCCAAGGGAGTCGAGGAAGCGCTGCGGCTCGACGACCGCCCGCTGGACAGCGTCGACCGCCGGCTGATCCTGCAGTCTTTGGCACTCGCCATGCACGAACAGGCGCTGAAGGAGATCGACGTCGCGCCGTTGCGCGCGCTGCTGACCGAGGAACTGGCCAACCACGTCGCCGATCCGCGTCAGATCGATGCCGCCGTCGGCCGCTTCCTGCAGGTGATCCAGGAGCGCGCCGGCCTGCTGATCGCGCGCGGCGAAGGCAGCTATGCCTTCTCGCACCTGACCTTCCAGGAGTATCTCGCGGCGCTGGCCATCGCCGGCCGCGAAGACTACGTCGACTACACGCTGCGCCGCAGCGGCGACGCCTGGTGGCGCGAAGTGATCCTGCTCGAAGCCGGTCATCTGGGCACGCAGGACAAGAAGAAGACGACGCGCCTGATCCGCGCCATCGCCGACGCGCGCGCCGAACCGCAGCCGTACCACAACCTGATCCTGGCCGCCGAATGCTTGCGCGACACCGGCGCCAACCGCGTCGTCGGCGACCTCGGCGGCGAACTGCGCGGGCGCCTGCAGCGCGAACTCGACCGCCCGGCGGCGGTGGGCTTCTTCGGCGGCATCAAGGCGCTGCTGCGCGGAACGACTCCGGGCGCGGCGACGCAGCGCCGCATCGCCGCCGCCGAGGCGCTGGGTGTCATTGGTGGCAGCCGCTACTGGCGCCCGCCGCACGGCGATCCGGAGTGGGTAGCCATCCCGGCCGGCGAATTCACGATGGGCGAGGCGGAGGCGGCGCATCGCGTCCGGCTGCCGGCCTATGCGATCGCGCGCGTGCCGGTGAGCAACGCGCAGTACGCGCTGTTCGTCCAGGCGACCGGATACGATCCGCCGGAGTACTGGAACGGCAAACGACCACCGCGCAACCGCGAAGCCCACCCGGTCGTCGAGGTGAGCTGGCACGACGCGCTCGCCTACTGCCGCTGGCTGAGCGAGGCGACGCGTCGGCCGATCGGCCTGCCGAGCGAGGCCGAGTGGGAGAAGGCCGCGCGCGGCGACGCCGACGCACGTGCCTACCCCTGGGGCGACGTCTTCGACGCGGCGCGCTGCAACGTCGGCGGGTCGGGTTTCGACGGCACGACACCGGTCGGCGTGTTCGCGCACGGCGCCAGTCCGTACGGCTGCCTCGACATGGCGGGCAACGTCTGGGAATGGACGCGCAGCCTGTGGGGCAAGGACCCGCAAAAGCCTACTTTCGTCTATCCCTACGCTGCCAGCGACCCGAAACGCGAAGACTTGAACGCTCCGGACGATGTCTATAGGGTCGTGCGGGGCGGCTCGTGGTACTTTCTTCGAGGCTTCGCCCGCTGCGCCTACCGCTACGGGTTTCGCCCTGGCTTTCGGTATGTCTTTCTCGGTTTTCGGGTCGTGTTGCGTTCCTCCCCTGTTCTTTGACTCCGTCCTCTGTTCCCTCTGAGCTCTGTCACTCCGGATACTCCGACTCTGGAGGGGGTGCGGGGGAAACTTCCCCCGCCGCGCGCAGCGCGGCGCGCGATTTTTTTTGCTATCCTTCGCCGGCCGGGTGGCGACACCCGGTCAGGCTGTCTGGAGAGGTCGTGCGGGGCGGCTCGTGGAACAATCATCGAGACAACGCCCGCTGCGCCTACCGCAACAGGAATCACCCTGGCAATCGGAATGACAATCTCGGTTTTCGGGTCGTGTTGCGTTCCTCCCACGTTCTTCCGCCCCTTCTTCTGGTTTCACCCGCCGGGTGGGACGGTGCGTCCGGCATCCAGGTGTCGGGCGTGTTCCGGCAATGCCGGCCGATTCGCGCGAGCGACTGACGATCCACGCGGCGCAGGCGCAGGTACTGCCGACGCGCTGCGGAATCCCCTGGCTCGGCTTCGTCGTGTACCCGACGCATCGTCTACTCAAGCGGCGCAACGCGGTCAACTTCACACGCCGGCTGAGCGGCAATCTCGACGCGTATGGCGCGGGGTCGATCTCCTTCGCCGAACTCGACGCCAGCGTGCGCGGCTGGATCAATCACGTTCGCTACGCCGACACCTGGGGTTTGCGCAAGCACCTCTTCGCGGCGCATCCGATCCCGGCACGCCGCACCTAAAGTCCGCGCTGCGCGCGGCGGGGGAAGTTTCCCCCGCACCCCCTCCAGAGTCGGAGTATCCGGAGTGACAGAGATCAGAGGGAACAGAGGACAGAGTCAAAGAACAGGGGAGGAACGCAACACGACCCGAAAACCGAGAAAGCCATTCCGAGCGCCAGGGTGACCCCTGCCGCGGAAGGCGCAGCGGGCGAGGCCTCGATGATTGAACCACGAGCCGCCCCGCACGACCCGACTCACGTCGCTTCCGGAGTTCAGGTCTTCACGCTTGACGTCGCTCGGATCGTAGGGATAAGGACCGTAAACGCTGCGCGTCCATTCCCAGACGTTGCCGGCCAGATCGTACAGACCGAAACCATTCGCCGGGAAGCAGCCGACCGCCGAGCTGTCGTTGATCTCCGCCGCGTCGTAGTTGGCCCGTTCGGGATCGGCCTCGTCCCCCCACGGGAAAACCGCGCCGATGAGGCCGCCGCGCGCCGCTTTCTCCCACTCGAGTTCGCTCGGCAGAGCGACCCGCCAGGCTTGTTCGCGCACCAGCCTGGCGATCGGATGGCCTGCGAACACGCCGGAAGTGGCCAGCACCTCGTTGAGCCAGTCGCAGCAGGCCAGCGCCTCGTGCCAGCTCACCCATCGCACCGGCCGGCTGTCCGGGTCGCGCAAGGCGTTGCTGTCACCGATCGGGTATCCCGTTGCCTCGACGAAGGCGCGGAACTGGGCGACGGTGACCGGATAACGCGCGATGTAGAACTCCGGTGTGGGCGTCGGCGTGTCGTTGATTTCGTCGTCCTGTAGGCCGTAACCGGCGATGCGTGAAACCCGTTCCCTGTCGCCTGGTCGCGTGCCGATCATGATCCCTGGGTCGGCGGCGATGCGCTCGTAGCCGAGCATTTCGTCGGCCGGCAGAAAGAATCGCTGCGCATCGAAACGCGGATCGCCGAGTTGCGCCAGCACGTCGCCGGCCTGCGCGCGCTGCG